>NZ_JYJP01000015.1 GCF_001012815.1 Vibrio mexicanus | reverse complement strand
GTACCGCGGTCATCTGTAACCTCGCCAGTATCCTGAGCAGTCGGCTCTTCAACAAACTCACTCTCACTAGATGCAATCAATGTGATTGACTCGGTTTCTTCCGTTTCAACATCATCAATAATCTGTACAAAGACTCTGAGTTCAGTCTCACCTGAAGCAATAGTCAGATCATCTTCGGTAATAGGGCGGTACCCACCTTCGCCGTCCGATACAAATAGATTTTCCAAATAATCTACAGATTTTGTTGCAGTGTCACTTTCATCGCCGAGAGTAAGATCAAGAGTGACATCTTCAGTTACCGCTTGATCTAAAGAAATGGTGAATTCTAAATATGAGTTATCATCTTCTACAACAGGTTGACCAGCTGTCACCGTCATCTCAGCTACTGGTAACACAGTAACATCAACAGTAAATGTGTCTGTCCCACCCTGACCATCTGATACTGTCAGTTCAAAACTATCTGAACCGTTATACTCTTGAGCTGGGATATAGGTCCAATTACCATCAGCATCTACTGTAACCGCGCCATTTTCGGGTTGACCTGAAACAGAGTAAGTCAGAGCATCACCATCAATATCTATGGCTTGGACTTTACCTGATACGGGATCGTCTTCTTTGGTTACAACGTTAGTCCCATCACCTGCATCATTATTATTTAGATCCACAAAGACAGGCGCGTCATTAACAGGTGTCACATCGATATTGATCACTAAAGTGTCAGTACCACCCTGCCCATCTGATACTTGTACTGTGAAGCTGTCTGGACCGTTGTAGTTTTCGTTTGGAGTATAAGTCCATGAACCTTCACGTGAGAGATCAACTGTGCCATTTTCCGGCTGTGCAATTGCTGTGAATGTGAGGGGATCATTATTGTCGTCTTCAGCAAGAAGCTGACCCGTTAATGCATTATCTTCTTCCGTAGATAATGAAAGCACTTCGCCAATGTCTACAGCCGACGCGTCAACAAATAGTGGTTCTACTTGTGCAAAGCGATATTGATCTAGGAGAGTTAAGCTCTGAGTTTCTGAAAGACCTAGGGACTGGAAGCCAGCTGTAGAAAAAGCAGTTGAGGCGATGGTTTCATCACCGTCACGTTCTAGCGTTGGAGTTGCTGTTGGGCTTGAGCCTGTTTGACCACCTGCTGCTGTTGCGAATTCTTCGCCTAATTGAGTTGGGTCTTCACCCTCCTCTAATGCAGCTATGATGTCGCCGATTTCGCCTGTGATATCTTGTAATTGCTCATCTTCCAGTACGATTTCAACGTTTGGGTTCAATTGACCATCTTCACCATTGGGAGTAACCAGTACCTCACCTGGTAAAGGAGCTTCTCCTTCTTTAAGCACTCGCACATTTCCGTTAACGTCAATGACGATCATTTGCCCAACTACCAAGCCACTACCAATCAGTGTTTTGATTCCCATAACAATGCCTCTAAAGTCTTCCTTGAGTACCCTTCCGACCTAAGGTCAATATGTTGGCACTCTTATTATTTACCCGCCTTATAATTTACCACCTTGCAGGTTACAAACAAAGGAAAGTGGTTACATTTCTTCAACAATGTAAGTAACAAGTGACATGAATCACGCCAAGTCTCGGAATTAAGATCACACTTTAAGGCGGTTTTATTTTAAAAACTTCTAATTCTTTAGTGTCAAAAACCTCACTCAAATCACATAAATTGTTATTTTTTCGGCACCTTTTGTGTGAATATGTAAAAAAAAACAAGCCAGCTCTGTCTTGATGCGTTAAATTATTGACGTCATCTATTCTTTAGTCTCAGCAGCGAGACAAAGCAATGATTAATATCTGCAGAGTATTACACGTTCAAGGAGTGTCTACGTGATGCACACACGATTAAAAGTCCTCAGTGTGGCGATGATTATAAGTTCCACTACCTATGCTCAAACCTTAGAGCAAGCTGTTGCTTACACCATCAAAACCAACCCTGAAATCAAAGCGTCATACAATGAATTCGTTAGCAAACGTTATGATTCAGAGGCAGCTTCGGGGGCTTACCTTCCTAAGTTAGATCTCGACGCAGGAATAGGCTACGAAGGAATTAACCCTGCTGAAGGCGATAAAACCGATCTCACTAGAAAAGAAGCCACGTTATCCCTTACTCAGTTATTATGGGACGGTTCAACGACTTTAAACGATATGGACAGAACTTCCGCGGATGCTGAATCTGTTCGTTATCAATTACTTGCCGATGCTCAAGACATTGCGCTTGAAGTCACTAAGATCTATCTAGACGCGACTAAGGCTTATGAAGTGTTGGCACTTTCAGAAAGTAACTTAGCCGTGCACAAAGACATCTATAAGGATATTAAACGACGTGTCGAATCTGGCATAGGTTCAACTGCGGACATGACTCAGGTTGAAGCACGTATCGCAAAGGCTCACGGAAATTTGCTGGCGGCTCAAAACAATCTGTTTGATGTACACACTCAGTTCAAACGTATCGTAGGACAAGCGCCATTGGGACTCATCTTTCCGAGAGCTGACCAAAATGCTATCCCTTACACCATTGATGATGCGTTAAACATCGCCTTCCAAGAACACCCTGTTATTAAAATCGCTCAAGCGGATATCGATTCGGCAAAATTCCAGTATCAGCAAACTAAAGGGGTCAATTACCCGACATTCTCTTTAGAAGCTGCTCAAACATGGCGCGATGATGCAGGTGGTATCGAAGGGAGCACTGATGAAACCACCGCGATGCTACGTATGCGTTACAACCTATTTAACGGTGGATCTGACGCAGATAGAACGGAAAGTGCGGCCTATCAACTGAATAAAGCAAAAGATTTTCGTGACCGCACGTTTAGGAGCGTCGAAGAGGGGTTAAGGCTCTCTTGGAGCGCTTTAGATTTAACTGTTCAGCAAAAAGAGTTTTTGGCCGACCACGTGGACTCAGCTTCAGAAACGGTAATCGCTTACGAGAAGCAATATCGATTGGGCAAACGTACACTTCTAGACCTACTCAACACGGAAAATGAGCTCTTTGAAGCGCGTAAGGGTTACTTAGACGCCAAATATGACGAGCAATATGCAAAGTATCGATTGATGAACGCAACAGGTGGCTTACTTGCTGCATTGCGTGTCGACACGCCAGAAGAATGGCATGAAGCGGTGGAGTACTAAGATGAACAAGAAGCTGATCACACTAGCCTTATCAGCGGGTATGATGACAACCTTTTCTATCCAATCAATAGCATTGGAATACATCGAAACACCTGTTGCAAATCAAATAGACGACCTCCTTGACGAGGATAACGATGGCGTTATCAATGCTCGTGACTTGTGTGCAGAGACTCCTAGAACAGCGGAAATCGATAATGATGGTTGTGGAACTAAAATCAGCGCTAGTGAAGAAGTATCTATCTTGATACTTTTTAACAATAACTCTGCAGAAATAAATTCGGGGTTTCAGCAGCAAATCGATACCATGTCTGACTTTTTGACTCAATATCCTGAGACCTCTGTCGAGCTGCAAGGTTACGCCAGTAAAGTGGGTAATTCCAAATACAATCTCAAGCTGTCAAAACGACGAGCAGATAATGTGCGTTTAGCTTTGCTCAATAATGGTATCGATGAAAGCCGAATCAAAATTGTTGGGTTTGGTGATACCAAACTCGCGGACTACGGCAATGATGAAGTTAGTCATGCTCGAAACCGTAAGGTGAAAGCCACTGTTGTAGGCAGTTACGAATCCATTGATGAAGAATGGACAATCTTTACTACTATTCCAAAGTAACATTGAAAGTTTAAGATGAGTAGATAACTGCAAATCAAAGGAGCTCATTTAGAGCTCCTTTTTACGTACTAGGTTTTAATTGCTGAAAGCAATGTGAAAACTGTTTGAAAACTGCTAATCTAGCGCCGAATTCAACTATGAGAACTGTCTAATGAGCAAACTTACCGCAGATATCCAGGCAAACCTTGATTTATTCATCGAAGAGTCAAAGCAATCTAAACTGGTTTGGGGCCTTCGTAACGAAGAAGGTTGGTTAGCATGTGATTCAACAGAATTTGAAAACAGTGAAGTTATGCCATTTTGGTCGAGTGAAGAAGACGCAAAAACGCACAATGTTGAAGAATGGGCGGACTTCGAAGTACTGCATATCCCACTCGATATTTTTGTAGAAGATTGGCTGCTAACACTTGCTGAAGATGGTGTACTCGTTGGCGTTAACTGGAACGCGAACCTTGAAGGTAAAGAGCTTGAGCCTTCTGATCTTGCAAAACTATACCTATAGTTTTTAACCACCAAATAACGCTGATCGAAAAAGTCCCTGATGGTTTTCATCAAGGGGCTTTTTTATTTGATGTCAATCACGCCTGTTACAGTAACCGCTACTGCAGCGAACCATACAGATTTACACTGGAAACTCATTAACTCATCAGGCTGGAATTAGGTTTGCGACTTTTTAGACTTCCAACCATTGGCTTACTGCTAATGAGTTGCACTGCATTCGCTCAACCGGACCCACTTCGAAGCTGGGAGGCCCTGTATGAGCAAACCCTGAAAGTTAATGAATCCAAGGCCCTTGCCCTTTTACAGCAAAAGTATCGTGCCCTTCCCATTGGTTACGAAAAGTTGTATATGAGCTCCAAGCTTTACAACTTCATGAACAAACGAAACCAACCTTTTCATGGCAGTTCAAACCTCTTCAATAATGATTACAAGCAAAGAGAAGACAAATTTATCCAAGCATTAAACTTGGAAAATGAGTTGAATTTCAAAGAGGCTATAGAAATATACATGCAACTTCTGGCCGAGGCCCGTCAAATTGGAAGCCTGAAAGGTCAGGAATTACTCAGTTATCAACTCTGCCGTTCGGTTAATAAACAGGGCCACTACTATCAAGCAAGCTTACACTGCAATGAACTCGAGAAACTTCTATCCGAACAAGATTACACCTTGCTCCCTAAATACAAGTCACTTCGAGTGATTGCCAATAATTATGAGTTTATTGGTGACTACCAAGGTGCCCTTGCAACCTATAGGAAGCTTCTTGAGGTCACTCCAACCTATCGAGATCCTTCAGGCACATACAACGATGTTGGGCTTCTACTAAAAAGAATGAGCCAGCTTGAACAGAGCTCAAATTTCCTCAACAAAGCACTAGAACTAAGAAAAGCCAACGGTACTCCGCTTGAGCTCGCTCAAACCTACCACAGCCTTGGCGATTTGATGATCAGCTCGAGGAATACGAAGCAAGCATTAAATATTTTAATAGCGCTTATACAATTCTTAAACAACACAACCATTTGTACGGGTTGACCCATGTTGAGCTTGGCCTAGGTAAAGCCAACATTGGCCTTGGACGCTATGAGATGGCAACGGCTTATCTTCTTAATGGATTAGATACAGCCGCTCAGCAGAATAATAATCATATACGAAGTGACATTTTTCTGACTTTGGCTCAGACCTATTTGGACAGACGGCTCTACAGCGCCTCGCTAAAAAATGCAAACTCAGCATTAGATATCGCAAAACAAACAGGCGATGTTCAAATGCAGGCACAAGTGCTAAAAACGTTGTCTTCGATTTACGAAACCAAGGGTGACCTTAACCAAGCACTAATCTCCTATCGAGAATATGCCAACATTGAGCTAACGACCTTTAACCAAGTCAATCGGGTCACTTTATCAGCGATCGACCACGCCGCGGTAGAGTTTGAGCAGCAGCTAAAACTGGCCCAGCTTACAGAGCAGAACCAGCAGCAAAGTGCACTTTTAAATAAAGCCAAGCAACGACGACTCATGTACAACCTTATCATTTTTGTCCTGATTGGGGTTTTGGTCTGGCTTGTGGTTTCGAGGCAGGTGGATGCCAAAAAAGCTTCACGAGATGGTTTGACCGGCACCCTAAATAGAGCGGCCATTATTAATCACATCAAACAGACCATGGGCTATCAGAATCACTCGATTAAAAACGTTTTGATATTGCTGGATCTCGACAAGTTCAAAAACATCAATGACGCTTATGGCCACCCTTCGGGAGACAAGGCTTTAAAGCATGTTACGTCGATTATTAGCGAGTTTTTAGTTGAAGAAGATGTATTAGGTCGATTGGGGGAGAGGAATTTATCGTGCTTCTTCGTTCTGTTGATGAATTGGACGTAAGGCATCGAGTTGAAGAGCTTCACAATGCTATCTCGGAAAAACCATTTTTTACTGAAAGCCACCAGCCGATACATATTACTGCAAGCTTTTCATTTTTATCGACATCGAAGCCTCTGGATGACTTCGATGAACTCTATTCAATCTTGGATCAAGCCCTGTATCAGGCTAAGCAAAATGGAAGAGATTGCATTGTAGATGCCTATAATGACCCTATCAGTCTTCCAAAGACTGCTTACGTGTCAGTTCACCTATAACCGCTTCGCGATTACTCAAGTAATCGTTCAGGCCCACTTTACGCAGCTCACACGCCGGACAATCGCCGCAGCCATCACCAATTACGCCATTGTAACAAGTCAGTGTACTCTCACGAACTAAGTCCAACGCGTCGTTTTGGTCTGCCAGCGCCCAAGTTTCTGCTTTGTTCAACCACATTAAAGGGGTCGATATTTTTAACTGTCTATCCATACCCTGTACTAACGCTTGGTTCATTGACTTCACAAATTCGTCTCGACAATCTGGGTAGCCCGAGAAGTCTGTTTCGCACACTCCCGTAATGACCGTTTGCGCGCCAACTTGATAAGCGTAAATGCCAGCTAAAGTCAGGAATAAAATATTGCGACCCGGAACGAATGAATTCGGTAAGCCGTTTTCTCCTAGCTCATGAGAGACTGGAATATCGTCACGAGTCAAAGAGCTGATGGCCAGTTCATTCAATAAACCAACATCCATCACCTTATGAGCCTTTACACCAAGCTCTTTAGCAAGGCTTTGGGCAACTTCGATCTCAAGCTTATGTCTTTGGCCGTAGTCAAAGGTGATTGCATGCACTTCATCATACTGCTGGAGAGCTTGTACCAAACATGTCGTAGAATCTTGTCCACCACTAAACACAACTACTGCTTTGTTCATTGCTTTATTCATTGCTTTATTCATTGCTCGGTCCTTAGGCTATGCTGAGATATTTATGTGTTTGAATAGAGAGGCGCCAGTTACGTTGTATACACACATCGATACAAAGTTGTGTGGCGCGCGGTTTCTGGCTAATTGGCTGCAAAGCAATGACAGTGGCCGAAGGTACTTCCGCATTTTCCAATAGAGCGTCTAAATGGTCGATATCTTTCTGAGTGCCTACAGGGTGCTTAATCTCATTCGCTCGCTCCAGCGCACTTTTTAATACTGGAAGTTTACCTTTCATTGCCACCTTTGGTGACACTGTCACCCAAGTGTTGTCGGTAGCCTTAACTTCAAAGGTTCCACTTGTTTCAATTTGGCACTGACACCCCATTTCTTCGAACGCTTGAGTCAATTCGGTTAAGTCATAAATGCAAGGCTCGCCGCCTGTAATGACAATGTGTTTCGCGGAGTATCCTTGGTCTTTATAGATTTGAACAAGATCTTGCGATGAACATTTGGCCCAATTTGGCGAGTCTCCGGTCTTAACGAGTATATTCTCTAACGACGATTCATCTTGAGGTGTTGCATCCCATGTTTGTTTAGTGTCGCACCATGAACAACCCACAGGGCATTCTTGCAGACGAATAAAAACAGCAGGTGCACCGGTAAAAATACCTTCACCCTGAATGGTCTCAAACATTTCGTTTAACTTGTACAACATAACCTCAATATAGCCGAGCAGTAAAACTGGGGAGGAGACCTTAAAGCAGTCATAGTAAAAATTCAACCTTAGAAATGCTGGGCATGAACAACTGGCTGACTATGCACCCGACTTACTTTACAGATGCTATTGCAAATAGAAAGGCTCGATAAAAACCGAGCCTTTGTTGATACAGCGTTATTTTGTATGTAGTTAGGCTTTTGGCGAAGACGGCTGTTTCTGTCGAACAAACAACGCATAAGCCAAAATCAAAACGGGATAGCGCGCCACTTCAACAATCAATGAATACATACTGCTAAACGAAACCAATGTAGCCAAATAACTGATACCAAAGTTAAGAAGCAAAAGTACTGCAATAATCGTCACAACCGCTTGTCCACTCGCAATTTCTCGATTGCGATCCAGCGTTAATATTAGACCAGACACTGTCACTAAAATAGCTAGCCAAACGGTAAAAATCGGGATCGGCCAAAAGACTGAAAGTACAGCGCACACAGCTGTTAGGAAGAACCATACGCCTCGAGACGTTAACAAGGCCTGCACATCCAGTTCTGGTTTCAATTTCAATCGAATGATATGCCACGTTGTCAAGCCACCCACGACAGCACCGGCTAACATATCGACAATGAATGCACTGCACTGTAGAACTTGGCAAGCCCCATCCACACCATGGCGGCGCCGAATACCAGTGTCAGTCTATTAATAGAAAGCTTACCCATGCGATAGAAAACTAGCGTCGCAACACTAGACCACACGGCAAATGGCAAACTTGGTAAGCTGAATCCGTAGCTGTGGGAGAGTTCAATAATCGGTAAATATACGTGAGGACGAGGCAGCGAAAAGCCTTGTTGTCCGATTAGACACAGCAGAGAAGTGACCGCAACGGCGAAAAATGCTTTGTAACTAAAATCCTTACCAAACTTCCAATACAGCAAAGGAAATAAAACGAGAGTAAGCCACGGCAGCGCTAGCTGATTGCCGAGTAATAGAAAGCCCTTAATCGCGCTACTGACGCCGTCAGGTAACGTCCCAACCCAATATTGAAGCGCTGCAATCCAATGCAACTCCACTTGGTTGAAGAATGGTGCACCTTCAATCAGATGATCCAGATAGGTGACCGATTGATTCGTTGCATTACCAAAGAAACCGACAACCTGATCCCACTGCTTAGGATAACGGTACTGTTCACTTGTCAGCTCATTTGGAGAAATCAGCATAGCGCTCGAAATTTCTATTCCGTAGTCTGGTGCAAACCAAACCGGAAGTTCATTACCATCCATCGCGTTGTGAAAATCAAATGCGATGACATCGGAGTCTGAAACACAATCATAAACGACCGCCGTTTCTGTGCGCCCTAACTCTGGGCCAACCGTGACAACTAAGCCCGTCTCTTCCCATGTTTCTCTTTGCGCGGCATCTTGAGGACGTTCTCCCGCATCAATTGTGCCTCCTGGCAAAGACAGTTTCTTGGTAAGAATTTCATTAACGAGAACGATTTTGTTGTCAGCTTTGATGGCACAAAGCGCTCCTCGAATCTCACCATTCGCCAAAGAAGAGAATGAAATCAGTGACAACATCAAGCTCATCACTACTAACACAATACGGGCAACCACTATGAATCCTTATGTTGATGTATGTATCCAGGAAGCCAAGTAGCGCCTGAAAGATAGAATACGGTTAATTTTGTTTAGGCAGCGCTTTGCGCAACCAATTAATATGCGATTGGAAGTTTATCGACTTATACAGCGCTTGAGCTTGCTGGTTGAATGCCCACACCTCGACAAACACTTGCTCAACACCATACTCTTCAAATCTTTGTTCGAGGTTGGTAATGAGTTGCTTTGCTAGGCCATTTTGGCGATGTTTTGGATAGACATATAGCTCGTCAATACTGCCCATTTGAACGGGTTTACTCACCGTTGAAACCAACTCACAGAAATGGCCAGTGATAAACCCGACAATTTGCTCATCACAACAGGCAACCAACACAAAACACTCTGGGTCATCCAAGTAACGAGCGATGCTTTTCTCTTGCTCTATCTCTTCGGCCGTTTTGAAATGTTCTGGGCAAGCCGCATGGTGCTCATCATGAAGCATAAACATGCCTTCATTAAGCGCTTCAAGATCTCTAGGGTTGGCCGAACGAAATGAGTAGTTCACTGTATGGTTTAATTTGAGTCGAAAACAAAGTCTCAGTTTGAATTGAAATACTTAGGAGTGCAATAGGGCGTGCAAACCTTTTGATGTGATTTTTGCAGCTGGTTGTGGGTTATTTATACAAGGCAGAGGATTTGATGTTTGGTTATTCCAAATGAAAAGACGATAACGCAGTAGAAATGAGCCACAAACGCTGCCTTTTTGGGTTCGGTTAAAATCGTTTTATGCTTTGTTAAAGAGTCTTTGCTTAGAATGCTAGGCTACAGAATCTTTGCCGCGCCTAAAACGATTTTACCTCGAACAAAATTTAACATCGAAAGATATGCACGCCCTAGTAAAGCCCCAAAATTGGGGCTTTAGAGTGTGCTTAAATGTTTCTGTTTAAGAGTTGTTCGATTTCGTTGAGACTCGAAGGGTCATCTATGGTCGAAGGAACCGTATATTGCTCTCCATCTGCTATTTGACGAATAGTTCGTCGCAGAATTTTTCCAGAACGTGTTTTAGGTAGCTTCTCTACGACTAGCGTGTTTTTGAAACAGGCGACGGCCCCTATTTCATTTCGAACTTTACCCACAAGCTCTCCTTGTATCGTTTGTTCGTCGAGTTTCACGCCATCTTTGAGTACAACTAGGCCAAGAGGTAACTGCCCTTTTAAATCGTCATGAATGCCGACCACGGCACATTCAGCAACTGCTGGGTGATCACCGACAATCTCTTCCATTTCACCAGTAGACAGACGGTGACCGGCAACGTTAATCACATCATCGATACGTCCCATGATGAACAAGTATCCGTCTTCGTCTAGGTACCCACCATCACCAGAAACATAATAACCGTCAAACTGACTCAGGTATCCTGATTCAAAACGGTCATGATTACGCCAAATAGTGGGTAAACAGCTTGGAGGTAGTGGTCGTTTTAAAGCAACAAAGCCCTGCTGATTCGCTTCTACCGGCTCCCCAAGTTCGTTTAGGATCTCAACACTGTAACCGGGAACCGCTTTGGTAGCGGACCCTGACTTAACAGGCAAGACTTCAATGCCTAGAGGGTTTGCCGCAATCGCCCACCCTGTCTCTGTCTGCCACCAGTGGTCGATAACGGGTTTGTTCGTTTTCGATTTGGTCCATTCGAGAGTTGGAGGGTCAAGCCTCTCTCCCGCCATAAAAATGGACTTTAAGTTGTTGAGGTTGTAATCACTAATCAATCTGCCATCAGGGTCTTCTTTTTTGATCGCTCTAAACGCGGTTGGCGCGGAGAAAAGCACATCGACATCATACTCTTCACAAACTCGCCAAAATGCACCGGGATCCGGGGTTCTCACCGGTTTACCTTCGTATAATATCGTGGTGCAGCCGTGGATTAATGGTGCGTAGACAATATAAGAGTGCCCCACCACCCAACCCACATCGGAAGCCGCCCAAAAAACGCCATCTTCAGGAATGTTATAGATAGCTGACATGGAATACTTCATCGCTACAGCATGACCGCCATTGTCACGTACGACGCCTTTGGGCTTGCCCGTGGTACCAGACGTATAAAGAATGTATAACGGGTCGGTAGCTTTGACTTCAATACAAGGGTGAGGCTCTGCCATTTCACACGTCGATTGCCAATCTAAATCTCGTGGTTCAACAAGTTTCGCCATGCACTGCTCTCGTTGATAGACAATGACTTTATTGGGCTTCCAACGACTTTCCATGATCGCGCGGTCAACCAGAGGTTTGTATTCGATGACTCTATCTATCTCTATCCCACAAGAGGCGGTTAACACGAGCTTGGGCTCAGCATCCTCCAATCTTACCGCCAGCTCATTAGGGGCAAACCCTCCAAACACCACAGAGTGAATTGCACCAAGTCTTGCACAGGCAAGCATCGCAATCGCGGCTTGCGGAATCATTGGCATGTAGATAACTACGCGATCACCTTTGCCTACACCTTGAGCCGCAATCATTCCCGCTGTTCTTTCAACTCCGCTTTTGAGCTCATGATAGGTGTACTGCTGTTTAGTCCCTGTTACGGGCGAGTCATAAATGAGCGCAACTTTGTCTCCTTGCCCCTTAACACAATGTGAATCAAGCGCCATCCAACAGGTATTCATAACGCCATCTGAAAACCAGCGTTCGATACCATGCTCGTCTTTCTTCAATGGCTCTGTAGGCAGCTTGAACCAGTCGAGTTTCTTGGCTTGTTGTTGCCAATATTCAGCAGGGTCTTCCTGAGCCCACTGATAAGCTTCTTGATAATTCGATGTACTCGTCGCCGACATAGTGCTTCCTCCAATCGGTCTAATTTTTATAATGGGGCTTGTTCACTCTCACAAAGCCTTCCATAAGGATTCGGCACTTCGACTCATCACCGCTTTATCGACGACCCATCCATAATCATTTTTCTTAGCAACTGCGCCTACTTTTAGTGTTCCCGAAGGATGACCAAAAGTGACACTGTCTCGCTCTCCACCACCAGCAGCCATGTTCGGCACAGTCCCCGGCACCGCAACTGAGCAGGCAATAGCGACCGCCGCCGTTCCCATCATCGCGTGATGAAGTTGCCCCATCGAAAGCGCTCTCACCAGCAGATCACAATCTTGTGGCGATACCGCTTTTCCACTGGATGTTTGATAACTCTGAGAAGGTGCGACAAAGGCTATTTTAGGCGTATGCTGACGTACCTTCGCTTGCTCAATATTGTCGATGAGACCCATACACAAAGCGGCATGAGCGCGAATGGTTTCAAAACGCGTCAGCGCTTCTTCATCTTGATTAAAATCCTCTTGAAGCTCAGTGCCTTTGTAACCTAAAGCTTCGGCATCAAGAAACACAGTCGGAATCCCTGCACTTATCATAGTGACATTGAATGTCCCCACATTGGGTACTTCCAAAGAATCAACCGTATTCCCTGTTGGGAACATCGACTCTCCTTCATCAGCCGGTGACATAAACTCAACGTTTAGCTCGGGAGCCGGAAAAGCGACACCATCCAGATAAAAGTCCCCCGATTCTTCGACTTCACCGTTTGTCATTGGGACTTGGATGTTAATCGTTTTGCCAATGTTCGCTTGCCACACTCGTACTGTAACGGTGCCGTTATCAACCAATCTTGAATCTGGAACCAAGCCTTTTTCTATAGCGAAAGGACCAATCGCGGCGGATAAGTTTCCACAGTTGCCCGACCAATCAATCGCTTGTTTGCCTATAGCCACTTGCCCAAAAAGGTACTCAACATCGTGATCAGCTCGGTGACTTTCACTTACTATCGCCACTTTACTGGTACTTGATGTTCCACCACCCATACCATCGATATGCTTACCATAAGGGTCTGGGCTGCCAACAATTCGCATTAACAAGACGTCACGAAACTCACCCGGTTGTTGAGCCTCCAATGGAAGTTCATTTAGACAGAACAGCGTTCCTTTGCTTGTGCCTCCGCGCATATAGGTGGCGGGCACTCTTATTTGTCTAGTCATGCCGCCCCCTTATGCGGTTTTTAGCTCAGAATCATTCACCGTTGAGGAACTCTGCAAAAAGTCCTGAGCGAATCTTTGCAACACGCCACCAGCTTGATAAACCATAACTTCATCTTCAGTATCGAGCCTGCACAGCACTTCGCACTCTATGCTCTCTCCGGTGGATCGATTCACTCTTAACGTCACCAAGCCTGCAGCTCGAATTTCCCCAATCACATCAAACGTCTCGGTACCATCTAACCCCAGCGTATGACGGGAATCACCGTTTTGAAATTGAAGAGGAAGTACGCCCATGCCGACAAGATTCGTGCGATGAATTCGTTCAAAGCCCTCGGCAACAATGGCTTCCACCCCCGCGAGGCGCACGCCTTTTGCCGCCCAATCACGTGATGACCCTTGCCCATAGTCGGCACCAGCAATCACCACTAAAGGCTGGCTACGATTCATATAGGTCTCAATCGCCTCCCACATACGCATGGTTTTACCCTCGGGCTCAACACGTGCCAATGAACCTTGCTTAACCTTTCTTTGGCTAAGCTCTGCACCTTCAAACACCATTTCGTTGAGTAATTTAGGATTCGCAAACGTCGCACGTTGAGCAGTTAAATGATCGCCACGATGCGTAGCGTAAGAGTTGAAGTCCTCTTCCGGAAGCCCCATTGAGGCAAGATATTCACCAGCCGCGCTGGTTGGCAAAATCGCATTTGATGGAGAAAGGTGATCGGTGGTGATGTTGTCACCAAGGATGGCCAATGGACGCATTCCGCTGAGTGTGCGCTCTTTCGCAAGCGCACCTTCCCAATATGGAGGGCGACGAATGTAAGTACTCTTCGCACGCCAATCATAAAGAGGTGGCGTTGGATCTTGTGTATCACTCAAATCAAACATTTGAATGTAAACCTGCTTGAACTGCTCGGGTTTCACACATCGATTCACTACCTCATCGATTTCCTGATCCGTTGGCCATAGGTCACTTAAATAAACCAGTTTGCCTGACGAATCTTGTCCTAGCGGGTCTTTCTCGATATCAAACCGAATCGTCCCTGCCAACGCATACGCCACAACGAGTGGCGGTGACGCAAGAAACGCTTGTTTAGCATAAGGGTGAATTCGACCATCAAAGTTTCGATTTCCCGATAAGACCGCGGTGGTATAGAGATCGTGCTTCACGATTTCATCTTGTATGTTCTTGTCTAAAGCGCCGCTCATGCCATTACAGGTGGTACACGCATAGCCAACAATGCCAAAACCCAAAGTTTCTAGCTCATCAAGTAAGCCCGCCTCTTCAAGATAGAGCTTGGCTACTTTTGAGCCAGGAGCAAATGACGACTTCACCCAAGGCTGACGAGCTAACCCGAGCTGATTAGCTTTTTTCGCAAGCAACCCTGCTGCAACCACATTTCGCGGGTTGCTGGTATTCGTGCAAGAGGTTATGGCAGCAATAATCACTGCGCCATCAGGCAGTTCACTGTCATTAATTTCCGCAGGCTTAGCAATGCCTCTCTCTACAAGAGCAGATGTCGGTAGCCTTCGATGAGGATTAGACGGCCCTGCCATATTTCGCGTCACTGAAGACAAATCAAACTCAAGCACACGCTTATACTTGGCCTGCTTCAATTCATCTTTCCACAGTCCAATTTGCTTGGCATACGCTTCAACGAGATCGACTTGCTTATCTTCGCGTCCCGTCAGTTTTAAGTATCTCAGCGTTTGCTCATCGATATAGAACATGCCCGCACTGGCACCGTACTCTGGTGTCATGTTCGAGATGGTGGCGCGGTCGCCAATCGTTAATGAGTCCACACCATCACCAAAGAATTCAAGGTACGCTGACACCACTTTTTGCTCACGTAAAAATTCAGTGAGGCTCAGCACAATGTCAGTTGCGGTAATATTCTGAGCCCTTTCACCTACGAGCTTTACGCCCACGATTTCAGGCAGCCGCATCATGGAAGGTCTGCCTAGCATGACAGTCTCGGCCTCTAAACCACCGACGCCAATTGCTAACACACCAAGCGCATCAACATGCGGTGTATGGCTGTCTGTGCCCACACAGGTATCAGGAAAGGCGACGCCCTCTTTAAGCTGTACCACCGGCGACAAATGCTCGAGGTTGATTTGATGCATGATGCCATTGCCTGCAGGAATGACGCTGACATTCTTAAATGCAGTTTTACACCAATCAATAAAGTGAAAACGGTCTTCATTTCTGCGTTCTTCTATTTCGCGATTTTTCTCAAACGCTCCCTGCTGAAACCCGCCATACTCAACGGCGAGTGAGTGATCAACAATCAACTGCGTTTCGACAACCGGATTCACTTTTGCTGGATCTCCACCTTTCTCAGCAATGGCGTCACGGAGTCCTGCTAAATCGACCAACGCAGTTTGGCCTAAGATATCGTGGCAAACGACTCGCGCTGGGTACCAAGGGAAGTCGCACTCTGTTATTGAAGTGTCTGCTTCTTCGCGCAATGCACTGTTAGCGCCGTATATAATGGAGGTCAGATAGTCTTTGAGTTCGTGTTCATCACAATTACGAACCAACTGCTCAGCGAGTACTTTCGCTGTATAGGGAAGGTGTTGATAAGTTCCTGGAGCGATATCTTCAACCGCTGCTTTAACATCAAAATACTCAATCTCATTTTTTTCGAGGTTGGTTGATTTCAATGTAGATATATATCGACTGTTACGACTCATAACGGTCTCCTTTTTAGGGCGCACCTACCCTGTTTGCTCTGTTTTGAGCTTGCACTTTAAGCATGTTACAAAACAACTGATGCGCCGTTTGTCCTTTGGTTTACTGCCGGTATGGTTTACTACCCGTTTGACTGACGGAAAGAAGTACTAACCACGCTGTGATATTGGCAGCCAATCTTGATGTTCAGGGCCTGTATAGTCGGCACTCGGGCGAATAATTCTGTTGTGAGCGCGCTGCTCATAAACATGTGCTGCCCAGCCAGTGAGCCGGCTCATGACAAAAATTGGTGTAAACAAAGGTGTTGGTATATCCATGAAGTGATACGCCGTTGCATGGAAAAAGTCAGCATTACAGAACAAGCCCTTTTCTCGCTTCATTACTGACTCCACTCTCACAGATACATCATAAAGATGGCTGTTGTTAGCGCCTTCTGATAACGCTTCGGACCAACGTTTGATTAAAGCATTTCGCGGGTCGCTTTCACGATAAACGGCGTGGCCAAATCCCATGATTTTGTCTTTGTTGGCCAGCATTTGCATAATGTTGGATTCTGCTTCATCCGGCGTCTGCCAGTGTTCAATCATGGCCATCGCCGCTTCATTTGCGCCACCGTGTAGCGGGCCACGTAATGTACCTATCGCAGCAGTAATACAAGAATGAAGGTCAGATAGAGTCGATGCACATACTCTTGCCGCAAATGTTGATGCATTGAACTCATGCTCCGCGTACAAGATAAGAGAGCAATGCATGACTTTTTTATGCAATTCACTTGGCGCTTTATCCGTCAATAGCTTGAGGAAGTAACCACCGATACAAGATTCAGATTGATCAAAAGTATCCACTCTTACGCCATCGTGACTGTAGCGATACCAATAACAAATAATGGCAGGAAACAGAGCGAGCATACGTTCGGTAGCCGCTTGCTGCTGCTCAAAGCTCTCTTCAGGTTCAATATTCCCAAGGTAAGAACAACCCGTTCGCATCACATCCATAGGATGCGCTGTGGCTGGAATGAGTTCTAAGATAGATTTCAGCCCTTCCGGTAAACCGCGCAACTGAACAAGTTTTCGTTTATAGTTATCCAGTTCAGACTGAGTAGGCAGGTGGCCTTGAAGTAGCAAATGAGCCACTTCTTCGAACTCAGCGTTGTTAGCTAAGTCTGTAATATCGTAACCTCGATAGGTTAATCCTGTCCCCGACTTTCCGACAGTACATAGTGCAGTGCTCCCTGCGCTCTGGCCTCTAAGACCCGCGCCACCTAACGGTTTCTGCGACATGTTTTGCGCCATAATATGCTCCTTGATGTTCAAATCAGTTTCCTAGCAGCCCTCTAACGGGGCTTGAGCTTTTGATTGGAACCTGACTGAATCTTTCACGTTATTGGATTAGTTTTGTTTAAGTTCAGTTAGTTCTGTTCACTTTTTTGCTCGAACAGCTTGTCTAATTTGTCTTCGTAATCATGATAGTTAAGGTGTTGATAAAGCTCTTTTCGTGTTTGCATTTGATCAACCACATCTCGTTGATTACCTTCCTTTAAGAGATGGGAATAAACACGCTCTGCCGCCTGATTCATGGCTCTGAATGCGCTCAATGGATACAAGACCATATCCACATTTGCCCCAGCCAATTCCTCACGACCATAGAGAGGCGTTGCTCCAAATTCAGTAATGTTGGCGAGGATAGGAACGTGACGACCAATAGCCTCATTCAGCCGATGGGAAAACTGCTGATACTGCTGCAACTCGTTCATTGCTTCTGGGAAAATCATGTCGGCACCCGCTTGTACACAGGCAATCGCGCGCTCAACCGCACTGTCGAAACCTTCAACAGCCAGCGCGTCTGTTCGTGCCATTAAGACAAAATTGTCATCTGTACGGGCATCGACGGCAGCTTTGATGCGGTCTACCATCTCTTGCTGACTCACAATGGCTTTGTTTGGTCTATGGCCACAGCGCTTTTGTGACACTTGATCTTCCATGTGTATGGCTGCTGCACCTGCCTTCTCCATTGCCTTAATCGTTCTAGCAATATTGAATGCACCACCAAATCCAGTATCAATATCGACGAGTAACGGAAGGTCACAAGCATTGGTAATCCTTTCTACATCCACCAAAACATCGTTAAGAGTTGTGATACCAAGGTCGGGTAAGCCGTATGAAGCGTTTGCCACGCCACCGCCCGACAAATAAATGGCTTGATGCCCGATATTCTTTGCCATCATCGCGCAATACGGGTTCACCGTACCGACAATTTGCAATGGATCATTTTGCTCAACGGCTTGGCGAAACTTCATTCCAGGTGTTGTCATGTTTAGTCCTTTTCTAATCAGATTCCGAAGCAATGCGTTGCTCGAGAAGTTTACGACTGCCTGAGATATGCCTTCTCATCAGCATCTCAGCTAATTCTTCATCCCCATCTTCAATCGCCTTATAGATAAATTTATGTTCACTTAGTGCTTCGATGGGTCTGGCGTGCTGCTTGGGGGATTGGTATCGGTACATTCGCAGTAAATGGTAGAGCTCATCGCAAAGCAACCCGATGAGTTTTTGATTGCGACTGGCTTGAATGATTCGATAGTGGAAATCGAAGTCACCGTACTGATGAAAGTATGAAGCCCCATCGACCTCTTCAACGTGAGAGGAATGCGTATCTAGCAGCCGTTTCAGTTCTTTGAGCTCTTTTTCGTTGATGAAACGAGCAGCCAGTCTGGCAGCCATTCCCTCTAACGCTTCACGCACCGCATAGAGTTCGACCAGTTTGCTTGGCGTTAACGTAATTACCCGCGCCCCGACATGAGGAATTCGCTCAATGAGTCCGAGCCCCTCCACACGCATGATGCTTCGCGTAAAGGGCCACGGCTCACCTCGTACTGCTTTGCCAGCTCAGGTTCGGAGATTTTATCTCCAGGCAATATCTCGCCCTGAACAATGGCCTCAACCAGACGCTCAGTCAGATTTTCAGATTTGGTCGACTCTTTATCCTGCAGAACATTCGCATCTTTAACAGCCGACGCTGAGGTTGAGGTTGAAGAATTAGGCATAGTGATTTCATCTCGACTTTTACTTCTTTGTTAACCATCACTCTAGCTGATCAAAAAACAAACACGCAAGCAAACTGTCGACAATTTAGACTAAAGTAGATCAAAATTAGTCCATTCAGTTCATTTAAAATCACACATTGTTGACAATGCGAACTTTAAGATGAGTATTTCTTCGCATGTTTTCTCGGCGCACCACCCAATCCATGACGACGTCATTGTCAAAATCGCGCAATCAAAAGCCAAGATTCAACAGCTTTCAAACGAAGTTCATATCAGAGAAGCCCTACCCGAGTGGGCTGTCAATCCAATGATTGATTTTCAGCAATCCAGTCACTGGGCTTTGATGGCAGTAAAGGCGATTCAAGGTCAAACACTGACTGACCATTTAAAAGCCATCGCTTTAAGTCAGGATCATTCTGAAGTTCATTCTGGAATCGACGGCTGGCATCATAATGTTGAACGTCAGCTTACCGCTTTACATCGGGCAGGTTACGTCCACGGCGATGTCAAACCGAGTAATATCATTATTGACCAATCAGGCATCGGTTGGCTTATCGACTTTGGTCAATCCATTACAATCAAAACACATTATGAACAAAACCCATTTCACGGCGGTAGCCGCTATTTCGCAACAAAAAATGTGCTAGATCGTAAAGGCAAAGCGAGCTCAATCGATGATTATTTTGGCCTAGCCGTTTCTATCGCCTGTCATCTTCAAGGGGCGCATCCATTTCAAGAACTTCCTCTTAACATGGCTGTAGAAAGGCACGTCACGCCCAATCTTGAGTACCTCCCTGCTCGCTATGCACGAATCATACAAAAAGCGTACACTAGCAGTTAGCCACCTCCAACTCATTGTTTTAAAAGGTAAAAATGGCACATTTCAACAACTCTCTCTTGCCATAAACTTTATGAACAAAACCCCTTTAATGCTCAATATTGTTTTTATCTACGCATTAGAGACAGGTCTGTAACATTCTCTTAACCTTAAACGCATCTGAAGTGACGAAAGCTTCTTACTTCAGCCATAAATGATAACAATAAACACCCAAACAAATCAGGGTGTGCCTACATAAGGAACGTGAATCATGTTTAAGGTACTAAAACCAACTCTGGCTGCATCAATTATTGCAGCGTCTTTCTCAATGAGCGCAATCGCCGCAGACGTAGAAAAAATCCATTTCTTAATTCCTGGTGGCGCAGGTGGTGGCTGGGATATGACGGCTCGTGGCACAGGGGATGTTCTAGTTAAAGAAGACATCGTTGAAAACGTCTCTTTCCAAAACTTATCTGGTGGTGGCGGCGGTAAGGCCATCGCACATCTAATCGAAACTGCCAAACGCCAAGAAGATACATTAATGGTGAACTCGACGCCTATCGTCGTTCGTTCTCTAACCGGTATTTTTCCTCAATCATTCCGCGATTTAACGCCTGTAGCGGCTACAATCGCCGACTACGGTGCGATCGTGACGTCTCCAGACTCACCGTATAACACATGGGAAGATGTAGTTGCTGAGTTTGAATCTAACCCACGTAAAGTAAAAATTGCGGGAGGTTCTGCTCGAGGCAGTATGGACCACCTAGTCGTCGCTGCGGCTTTCAAAGGTGAAGGGTTTGATGCTAAGAAAGTTCGTTACATCGCGTACGATGCCGGTGGTAAGGCCATGGCTGCACTTCTATCTGGCGAAACGCAACTGCTTTCAACTGGCTTGGGCGAAGTGCTAGAAATGTCTAAGTCTGGCCAAGTCAAGATTCTTGCAGTAACTGCACCTAAACGTCTTGAAGCAGCACCAGATGTCCCTACTCTAACGGAATATGGTAACGAAACAGTCTTCGCTAACTGGCGTGGTTTCTTCGCAGCACCTGGTGCTAGCCAAGAGAAGATTGATGAGTGGAACGCAGCACTTACCAAGATGTACTCCACTGACCAGTGGCAAGTGGTTCGCGACCGCAATGGCTGGATCGACAACTACAAAGCCGACAAAGACTTCTATGCCTTCCTTGAAGATCAAGAGAAGCAAATGGGCGACCTAATGCGTGAACTGGGTTTCTTAAAATAATAACAATCGCTCTAAATAGTTAAATGATAGCTGGGCTAAATCCCTCTAGCCCACTGTCTAGGGTCTGTTGACCTTTCGAGCTAGTTTTTGCAGCTCTTTGTGGGAAATTTATACTAGGCAGAGGGTTTGAAGTGTAGCTAGCCTACATGAAAAGCCGATAACACAGTAGAAATGAGCCACAAAGGCTGCCCGAAGGGTTCGGCTAAAATCGTTTTGTGCTTTGTTGAAGACTATTTGCTTAGAATGACTAGCTACAAAGTCTTCGCCGCGCCTAAAACGATTTTATCTCGAACAAAATTTGACCTCGAAAGGTCAACAAACCCTAATGTTTCGCCGTATTTAAGAACTCTATCTTGCACTACTTGATAGAACCCCAAAAACTCCTTTGTTTATTTAACAGAACGCTTATTGAACTGACTGTTTAACACTCTTTTTAAGCTATCTGTTTATGAACGAACAGTAAGCCTATTGACTAGCAGCAACACGCTTACATTGGTTAATGAATACCCTGACATTGACTCATTAACCTCTTAAATACGGCCTTTTTTTCTCTTTTGAACCTCAAGCAAATGGAGTTGGATATGTCGGACTCGCCAACAAATTCATTTTTCAGCAAGGAAAACTTGTTAAGTCGCGACAGAGTTGGAGCGATGATTTTTTTGATCGTCTGTCTCTGCTATGGCTACCAAACCTCACAAATCCCACTATTCCCTGGAGATGAATACGAACCCTTCACCGCACGCACATTACCAACATTACTCACATTTGCGGGTATTGCTTTGGCTCTGATCCTGTTGGTGACTGGTCAACCAGACATTCAAAGTGGCGCAGTGATGGATTTCAATTGGAAGCTACTCGGTGGCTTTCTAGCACTCATGGCGCTTTATGGCGTCGGCCTGACTTACCTTGGCTTTGTCATTGCCACCAGCTTGTTCTTACTAGCCGGATTTTACTTATTAGGTGAGCGCAGAAAGAAAGTGCTCTTCGGCGCCTCATTTCCTTTCGTATTAGTTTTTTTCCTTTTACTCACCGAAGGCTTAGATATCTATCTTGAGCCTGGAATCATCTTCACTCTTTGGTAGGACTCATTATGTTAGATGGAATTTTACAAGGCCTGTCGACGGCAGTGATGCCAACCAACATCATGATGGTTGTCGTGGGTTGTTTTGTTGGTACTTTTATTGGCATGTTACCGGGTCTTGGCCCTATTTCGGCCATTGCTCTCATGATCCCAATCACCTACGGTCTAGACCCGTCTTCGGGACTAATTTTGATGGCGGGTGTGTATTACGGAGCCGTATTTGGCGGATCAACATCATCGATTCTGATTAATGCACCAGGTTGTTCTTCTACCGTTGTTACCGCATTCGACGGCTACCCAATGGCCCAAAAAGGCCTAGCGGGTAAAGCGTTAGCGTTGGCGGCATACTCATCATTCACTGGTGGTACCCTTTCTGCCATTATGCTTCTCGTGGCAGCGCCCGCTCTGGCGAGCGTTTCGCTAAGCTTCCAGTCTTCTGATTACTTCGCATTGATGGTGCTTGGCTTATCAGCGGTTGCAGCATTTGCCGGCCCGGGTCAGGTAATCAAAGCATGGATGATGACGGTTTTGGGCTTAATGCTATCGACGGTTGGTATCGACAAAGGCGTAGGCGTTGAGCGCTTTACTTTTGGCTTAACTGATTTAATGGATGGATTTAGTTTCTTGCTTTTAGCTATGGCGACATTCGCATTGGGTGAAACCCTAATGGGCATTCTTAAGCCAAGCGCAGACACTAGTAAGCAAGAGCAGGAGAAAATGAGCGACATCGGTAGCATGAAAGTCACCAAAGAAGAGATCAAAGAAGTCGCTCCTGTTTCACTGCGCTCTTCAATCTTGGGTTTCTTCACGGGCGTTCTTCCGGGCGCTGGGGCAACGATCGCCGCTTTCCTTAGTTACGGTATGGAGCGCAACCTTGCGCCAAAAGACAAAAAAGAAGAGTTCGGCAAAGGCAGTATTCGCGGCCTAGTTGCACCAGAGTCAGCAAACAACGCCGCATCAAGTGGCTCACTTGTTCCTCTGCTTACACTGGGTATTCCAGGCTCTGGTACAACTGCAATTATGCTTGGTGCACTCATTGCTTATGGCATTCAACCGGGCCCGCGCCTGTTTGTTGAACATCCGGACGTGTTCTGGTCGGTTATCATCTCTATGTACATTGGCAACATCGTATTGGTGATCCTAAACCTACCGTTGATTCCGTACATCTCTAAGCTACTAGCAGTGCCACGAACGGTACTACTGCCTATGATTTTGTTCTTCTCTATCACAGGTGTTTACCTTGTATCGTTCAATACCATGGATGTGTTCATCATGTTGATCATCGCCATGGCTGCTATAGCATTGAGATTGGCTAACTTCCCATTAGCCCCGCTGTTACTTGGTTTCATCTTAGGTGGGTTAATGGAAGAGAATTTGCGCCGCGCATTGATGATCAGTGATGGTGAACTGAGCTTCTTGTGGGAACGCCCTATCACACTGACCTTCACTGTGCTTGCGGCATTAGTCCTTATTAGCCCTATCGTCGTCTCATTGGTTAAGCGCATGAAAGGTCGACCTGAACAAGTTCAGTCCCAATAGAACTAAACAACTGAAGAACTAAAGCAATAAACCCCAAAAAGGAGCGATTTCGCTCCTTTTTCTCGTTCAACACATCGCCGTAAAAATCTAGTTTAGTAAGCCCGTTTGATACTGTTTAGGCGTCATACCAAATTCATTTTTAAACAGTCGAATGAAATGTGAGATATTGTCGTAGCCCGACTCCAAAGCCGCATCCGTCACGTTCATTTTCTTGAGATTTGTTTTTGATGTCTGAAGGCGACGCTGTGTGATGTAGTGTTTCGGACTTGTGTTTGTCATCGCTTTAAACTTTTGGGAAAAGTTAGACAGTGACAGCCCTACTTCTTCGGCCACTTGCGACAGGGTCATCTGCATTCCAGCTGGCGAATTCAAGATACGCATGGCTTTTTGGATTGGATGATTACTATTGCCCGCAATTAACCTCTGGCACGTTTGCTTTCTTAGTAGCTCGAAAACCATCTCTTGCGCCGTCAAATCAACGAGAAACTCTTGTCCAGCTTCCTCTGCAAGCAATATCTCTTGCATTCGGGAGTGAAGCGCGGCAATACGGTTCTCGACGACTTCAACAGCAAAGCTTTTTGGCGCGTGCATGTCTGTCATGTCCGTTTCCAACACATCAAGCACCCGTTGACTGACGTGATCAACCATATGGTCATCGAACTCATACACCAACGCCTTGGTATGCTCAGGCATCTTCATAAAGACATTCGTTTCAGGCGGCAGCAATACAAATTGATCGCGCTGGTAGCTCAACTCTTCTGAATTATTGATTTTGATGGACTTTGCACCTTGTAGGATGGTGCACAGACGAGGAAGCTCGTAAGAATGGTATTCGTCGTAATAATCTTTCGGTAGATCGTAATACAACAGGTTAACACCCTGTGTCGACAACGCATATTCGCGCTCCGCAACTCGACTAAAACTACTGATCTTATGCATAGGCTTCTGTGCCACTTAAAATACACGTAGGGACATAGTAAGCACAGAAAACCGAGTGAACATTGATCTCACTCGGCTAAACTTTCGATTTAGTTTTCACAAAGTGCAGGCAATCGTTTGGCCTGCACTCAGTCAACTTAACGAAGCAAATTAAAGCGCTGCAGACAAGATTTCTACAATCTCTTCATGAGTTGCTTGTTTCGGGTTAGTGAAGCCACATGCATCTTTTAGTGCGTTCTCAGCAAGCACATCGAAATCGTCGCGCTTCACACCAAGCTCTTCTAGGCCAGACGGAATGTTTACGTCTTTTGAAAGTTGGCGAATAGCATCTAGACCAGCGCTTGTTGCTTGCTCGTCTGTCATGCCTGCAGTATCCACACCCATTGCGCGAGCAACGTCAGCCAAACGAGCAGGAGCCACCTGTGCATTGTAGTCTTGAACGTGAGGCAGCAAGATTGCGTTACATACGCCGTGTGGTAGGTCGTAGAAACCACCCAACTGGTGAGCAATCGCGTGGACATAACCCAGTGATGCGTTATTGAATGCCATACCTGCCATGAACTGTGCGTAAGCCATGTTATCGCGAGCTTCTAGGTTGTCCCCATTTTGTACTGCTTCACGTAGGTTCGCTTGAATCATCTCAATGGCTTTAATTGCCACCGCATCGGTTACTGGTGTTGCAGCAACTGACACATACGCTTCGATTGCGTGTGTTAGTGCATCCATACCCGTTGCCGCTGTCAAAGATGCTGGTTTCTCTAGCATCAACTCAGGATCGTTAACCGAGATGATTGGCGTTACGTTCTTGTCTACGATAGCCATCTTGATGTGACGAACTTCATCAGTAATGATGCAGAAGCGAGTCATTTCAGACGCAGTACCTGCCGTAGTATTGATCGCGATAAGTGGTAGCTGTGGTTTAGCAGAAACATCAACACCTTCGTAGTCCTTGATTTCACCACCGTTGGTTGCAAGCAGCGCAATGCCTTTTGCACAATCGTGTGGAGAACCACCACCGAACGAGATAACACAGTCACATTGATTTGCTTTAAGTAGTGCTAGGCCATCATCGACGTTACCGATTGTAGGGTTTGGCTTGGTCTCATCGAACACAACCGCTTCAACACCTTCTTTGTCTAGAAGAGTGGTTAGCTTGGCAACCGCACCAAGTTCATTCAATACACGGTCAGTTACGATCAGCGCTTTCGAAAAGCCTTGAGACTTGATTGAGCCAACAGCGTCATTTAAACAGCCTGCGCCCATAAGGTTCAAAGATGGGATATAGAATGCATTAGACATGTTCTACCTCGTTTACATTTTTAGTTTTAAGTGTTCACCCTCTAACAACTCATTGGCGTGTACCTGCTACTACTTTAGAGGTGTGTTTAATTCAATAACTCGAGAGTATCAGGTGTGGTGAATAGCAAACTAGCTCGATTTTTATGAAAAATAGTCATTATTTAAAATGCGCGCTTTTACTCACTAACATATACCCAAGTAACCTCAATATGCGTGGTTCAGCGAGAATTGCCTAGTTCGCATACGCGGCAACGGTTGAAAATCTAGTGGTTCTAAATTGAGAGTTGTTAACAAAGTAGGCGAGCTAGGCAAACTCGCCCTTTGGGAGCGTATCACTGGCTCAATTTCTATGTTAAATGACTCGGAAAGAACCCGTTATTCCGCTGCGTCATTTGCCTTGAACTTGAACCAGTGATAACGCTCTGAATCCTGCATCTTGAAGTCACTTGGGTATACACAATAATTGGCTTTAGATACAGACAGTAAGATCTAAACTTTATAAGAACTCTTTTTCTCACTTATTTGCAATTCGTTGCAAAATTGCACAGTAAACGGATTGAGCACTCAAAAATTAGAGTATATACTCTAATTTCTTCGCAACGACGGGTACTCACATGATGACTAATAAGTTAAACGTCATTACTGCTCTCTCAATCGGCCTTTTTACGAGCAGCATGGCACTCTCTGCCCCGATTAGCTTTTCACAAGCATGGGAAGTGGTTCAACAAAACAACTACTCTCTGTCGGCACAGCGCGCCAATGTCGAACGCCAACAGCACCTTCAAAATGCAACCTCCAATTTGAACCTGCCCTCTGTATCAGTTGGTGCAAACTACACCCGATTGGACAGTGACGTTACCGTGTCTGGTCAGCAGTTATTCGACAGCACAGGTCAAAGTATTCATCTTCCGCCTAATTTAGCGCCTATCCTCAGCCCCGTACTTGCTGAACTCGGCTCGATTACGTCAACAGTTACCGAGCGCGATATCTTCACTTCATCGATCCGTGCTATCTGGCCTATCTTCACTGGTGGCCGAATTTCTGCTGCCCAAACCGCAGCCCAAGGTAAAACCGAAGAAGCCGCTAGCCAACTGGCGATGGAAGTTCAGGCAAGGTACGAAGATTTAAGTAAGTATTACTTTAGTGTACTCCTTGCCCAAGATGTTCTTGCTACACGTCAAAGTGTTGAGAGTGGACTGACACATCACCTGGAAAATGCCATCAAGCTCCAAGAGCAAGGGCAAATTGCCAAAATCGAACGACTTCAAGCCGAAGCTTCTCTAGATAAAGCGATTGTCGACCGCCAAAAGGCTCAAACCACATTAGAAATTACCCAAACGGCTTTAAATCAAATACTTAATCAGAATCAAGTGGTTGAGCCTAATGGCAATTTGTTTATCAACCAGTCTCTGCCACCACTCAGCGCGTTTGTCGACCAAACCCTATCCACCTACCCTGGCTTAGCCCTATTGGATGCCAAAGAGAAGCAAGCGAGCAGCCTGATTAAGGCTGAAAAAGGTAAGTATTACCCTGAAGTCTATTTGTATGGAGATTACAGTCTGTATGAAGAAGACTCACTGGCTAGCCAAATGAAACCCGATTGGATGGTCGGCATCGGGGTAAGTGTGCCACTGATAGAAAATGGCGGTAGAAACCAAAAGGTCAAAGCCGCGCACAGCGCAGTCTCACAGGTTCAGTATTTAAAAGCCCAAGCCAAACAGGACTTATCGGTGCTGGTCCAGAAGACCTACCTCGAAGCCCAGCAGGCAAAACAAGAGGTTAACGGTTTAGAATCGAGCCTTACACTGGCCAGCGAAAACTTATCTCTTCGTCAAAAAGCGTTTGCGCAAGGCCTATCAACTTCTCTGGATGTCGTCGATGCTGAGCTCTACCTTGCCAGCATAAAAACGCAACAGTCAGCGGCGAAGTTCAATTACCTACTTTCGCTCACCAAGCTTTTAGCGTTATCTAGCCAAATGGATGCGTTTGATACCTATGAACGCACTTCAATCACCTCGAGCAACCAGTAAGGATCTAACATGAAACAACTTAAACCCATCGCCCTAGCTGTTGCGGCTCTTAGTGTAACTGGTTGGATTAGCTATCAATTTTACCAAGCACATCAACCCCAACCTATTCGTTTACAAGGACAGATTGAAGCGCAGCAGTACAGTATCTCGTCTAAAGTGCCAGGCCGAATCGATCAAGTGCTGGTTCGCAAAGGCGACAACGTCCAGCAAGGGGACTTGATATTCACGCTTCACACTCCAGAGATTGATGCAAAACTTGAGCAGGCGATCGCAGGCCAAAAAGCGGCTGGTGCAATCGCGAAAGAAGCAGAAACTGGCGCAAGACAACAGCAGATACAAGCGGCAAAAGATCAATGGCTCAAAGCACAAGTAGCGGCTCAACTGATGGAGAAAACCTATCTACGAGTCAACAACTTATATAAAGACGGCGTCGTATCAGAACAGAAGCGTGATGAAGCGAAAACTCAATGGAAAGCGGCTCAATACACAGAAAGTGCTGCTTATCAGATGTATCAGATGACGCAAGAAGGTGCGCGAAGTGAAACTAAAACTGCGGCAGCAGAAAAAGCCCGTATGGCAGAAGGTGCGGTAGCTGAAGTAGAAGCTTATGCCAATGACACTCGAATTTCGAGTTGGTTTAACGGTGAGGTCTCCCAAGTATTGCTGCACAGTGGCGAACTTGCGCCTCAAGGCTTCCCTGTCGTCACCATTATCGATACCAATGACTCTTGGGCGGTTCTAAACGTACGAGAAGATCGATTGAAGCATTTTGAAAAAGGCACACAGTTTGACGCTTATCTCCCTGCATTGGATTCAACAATTCCATTCGTCGTGAGTCATATTGCGCCGATGGGTGACTTCGCCACATGGCGTTCTACCGACTCATCACAAGGTTTTGACTTGAGAACTTTCGAGATCGAAGCAAAACCCGTCGACAAAAGTGTTCAGCTTCGAATGGGCATGAGCCTTGTGGTTGAGCTAGACAGCAGCCAGAAGATCAATAGAGCGAAGTAGGTCAATCGCATGAGTGAAAACGCCGTTAAGACACAGCTTAGTATCGTCAAGCGTGATATTTGGCTTCTATCTTCCCTTACGTGGGTGCCAGTTGCGCTGGCACTTACGATTTGGTGGATATTTTCTCAAGGCATTGCGACTAACCTGCCTATTGGTGTCGTCGACTTGGATCAAAGCCAACTTTCGCGCAGTTTTACTCGGCACTTGGAAGCCACACCAACACTGGCCATTACACAACAATACAGCTCAGCAGCCGAAGCGAAACGAGACCTAACAAAAAGCGACATCTATGCATACGTCGTGATTCCACACGAGTTTGATAAGCAAGTTAGGCTAGGTCGTTCACCTCAGGTCTCTGTGTTCTACAACAGCCAATACATCCTTGTCGGCAAGCTGATTAACTCAGCCGTTATGCAAGCACAAGGCACCCTTAATACTAAGTTGGCAATGGGGAATAACTTGGGCCAAGGAAACTCAACCTTATCCGCTGCGCTTGGTAAGGCTCTACCGATTCAAACTCAAATTACTGCGCTGTTTAATCTCAATAGCAATTACGCTCAGTTTCTAGTGGGCGCCATTATTCCTGCCATTTGGCAAATAGGTATCATTGTAACGGGCATAATGACTTTATCTGCCAATAACAGAGAAAGAGGCGTTCACCAATGGCTAAATAGACAACCTTTTCTCAATGTGATCAGAACATTACTCCCTTACCTACCGTTATATCTTTTGCAAGGTATAGGATTTTTATGGCTGTTCTACGGGGTTCTTAACTGGCCAATGCAAGGCAGCCTGTTGATTATCGCAATAGCGCAGGTCGTCACCGTTGTTTGTTGTCTCATCATGGCTACCTTGTTCTATTTCTTGTCATTGGATGCAGCGAGAGCCATGAGCTTTGCAGGTGCTTTTACTGCCCCGAGTTTCGCTTTTATGGGCATTACTTTCCCAGTCAGTGATATGAACAGCCTAGCTCAATTCTGGCGATCACTGCTGCCGATTAGTCACTATATTGAAATGCAAGTTGGACAGGCAAGCTACGGAGCGAGTATTTGGCATAGCCTTAATCAACTCACGCCTATGATTGGGTATCTCATACCAGCACTGGCTTGCGGATATTTGATTAAAAGAGCCACACAAAATACGGCTAACACGGAGACCAATTGATGTCACTCTTTCAACTTTTGCGCTCTGAGTTTAAGGCGATTTTCACTAACCCGGTTGTCGCACTCACGGTTTTCGGCGGTGTTATCTTTTACTCCTTTTTGTACCCGCTCCCCTACATCAACCAAACGCCTACAGAGCAAGAGATAACCGTTGTAAACCTGGACAAAAGCCAAGCAAGCTACCAGCTTGAGCGAATGGTCGATGCTACCCCTCAGGTCAACATCGTAGCGCGTAGCGGCAGCATTGAAGAAGCAAAAGAGCATTTACTAAATGGCGATGTGAGTGGCATTTTTGTCATCCCAGAGCATTTCTATCGCGATTTAATGTTGGAGAAAAGTCCTACCCTCGCGTTTGCGGGTGACGCTTCCTATTTTCTGGTTTACGGCACCATTGTTGAAGGCTTAGCTCATGCCGGCGGGACACTTGCTGGAAAGGTCAATGTTGTCAGACTCCTCTCTGAAGGCGTACCAATGTCAATGGCAGAACAGCAATATGCAGCATTTCACGTAAACATGAAACCGACATTCAACCCTGAAATTGGCTATCTCAACTATGTCGTACCCGCTGTGTTCGTATTGATACTACAACAAACACTAATCATGCGTCTGGCCTAATGGGTGCGACACAGCGAACCTCTAACGACTACTGGACCCAAGCAGGACCATTAGCAACTCTATTAACACGAGTATCAGTGCTGGGCGTCATCTATCTTGTACTTGCCATGTACTATTTCGGGTTTAGCTTAGACTTCTACGCCATTTCACAACTTGGGGCGGCATTTGACCTATTCTCGATTTTTATCCCAATGTTCGTATGCAGCACGGCTATTGGAGTTGTTCTGGGACAGGCTGTGCCAAGAAGAGAGCTAGTCACGGTTATTGCACTGTTTCTATCCATGCCGCTAATATTTACTTCAGGCTTCATATGGCCTGTGGAGAGCATTCCAACACCGCTTCTAAGCCTGTCATCCATTTTTCCGAGCGGCCAAGCCATCCCAGCCTTGCTAAAGGTTAATCACATGGGTGCTAGTGCAGATGCCATCGTCGATCATGTAATCAGACTCTGGGTTCAAAGTCTTTTATGGCTAGGTATCGCCTTTTATCTACTCAATAAATCAAACCGTGACATTTCATAATTGAGATAAACACTTGTGTTATGTGATATTTTTGTAATTTATTGAGTGCAAAAGATACTTTTTCCCCTAATAACACTATCATTACGATAGCATCAACACTATAAATACAAGTCAAAGCATGGGTCAGACAAATACAAGCCACTCTATTACTATTGAAACTAAATCATTCTTGGCACTTTTTCTCATCCCTATACTCGTCGCGATTCCAATCTCTTACTACTTCGCCCAGAAAGACGTTAAATCTGAATTAGTAGCAATTAGTCGTTTCTACGCCAACTATATCGATAGCATCATCACAGAGCTGCATGCAGAATCTGCGCTCATCGCACAAAGTGAAGACCAGTGTGAAGTTATGCAAGAACAGCTCCTATATGAGAACCAACTTCGTGAACTTGTTATCGTAGATGAAGGAGTGATCGTCTGCTCTTCCAAGCGAGGTAACATAGAAGTCGATATCAATAGTGTGTTTCAAAAGTGGGAGTTTGACAGTGGCGAGTACCTCTTCGACTACGGCAATGATATTTCGCAACGCTCTCTCGCCGTTGTTGATGCTTTCCCCGATAAAGAAAACAGTGGGATCGTCGCGCTCGTCAATCGTAACTATTTAATTGAAACATTACGTCGAGATGCCAGCACACAATTAAGTCGAGTTTCTATTAAGTTCAAGGACTTGTTGTACCCACCAGAGCAACCCTTCTCTTCCAATGGGTTACACCATGTTCATGCTTCGCTCCTGTATGACTATGACATATTAGTAGAAGCACGCCCGGTAACCGTGTATTCCAAACTAATATCTATCGCGATCATTACCATTCCAACAGCGTTTCTACTCTCTTTGCTCATTCATGGTTTTACGAGAAGATATCGCCAACGCGACTCTCTTTTGGATGATTTGAAATCAGGCCTAAAAAGGAATGAGCTTTTCTTGTTATATCAACCGCTTGTCAACAGTCAGTCCCATGAAGTCGAAGGAGTTGAAGCATTAGTACGCTGGGAACACCCAAAACTTGGTTTGGTGAGACCTGATATTTTCATTCCTCTTGCTGAACAGCAAGGGCTTATCAATCAACTCACTGATGTTGTCTTGCAAAGAGCGCTGACAGACTTACAACCAACTCAACCCAACAAACCACTCCATGTTGGTGTAAACATTCCACCGAGTTACCTTGAAGAAAAGCATTGTGTACAAACATTAAAGCGCTACCACAATGCAATGAACGATGCAGGTTATCACCTATGCATCGAAATCACCGAGCGACAGGCGCTCGATGAAAGTGGTATAAAAGTGCTGGATGCACTCGCCAGTGAAGGGGTAATTATTGCTATAGATGATTTCGGAACCGGGCAAACATCGCTGTCTTTGCTCAATGATGCACCGTTTAACTATCTAAAAATTGATAAGTGCTTCGTGGACACAATTGGCGTCGATACGGTCAACGCACCAGTGCTGAGTACTATCATTGAACTGGGCCACAAGTTAAACGTGACAATCGTGGCTGAAGGGGTTGAAACTGAAGAACAAAGTGAGCTGTTAAGCAAACATAACGTGCAGTTGCTCCAAGGGTACCTATTTTTCAAGCCGTTGACACTCAAGGCACTGAAAAAGCTACTTCGCTAGATAGTTCGTAAGTCTAATCTTACTTTTTGACATTGCGCGGCGTTAAAAACCGCGCTGTTTCCAAAACTGCCCTTCATCTCTTGCATAGAGGTGAAAAGTTTTTCCGCGACAATCTTTCCACCCATCTCGATAACCATTCTCCAAGGACCAAGGTTGGATTCAAAGCCGCCATCAGGATAAAGAAGTTGAATAGTGTCGCCGAGATAAAACTCCCAATCGTTGTTGCCGATGTGTTCTTCTCCTTCAAAAGACTCTAATAGTTGGCCTTTTTTACCAAGTACTCCTGGGTGCTCTATTCGGTAATGGATGACTTCACCTTTACCTTTCTTGATATTTACGACAAAGCCAAATTCTACCGCCTCATCGGCCACCACTTGAGTTGTAAATTCTTGGATCTTAGGAAGCTGTTTTGAACGTGAATCCCAAGTGCTATATACGCCATAGGACGTCATTTCTACGATTGCTGATCGTTTCGCCATTTCTGCCAACGCTTCTTCATTTGATTAATGGTTTCATGACTCACACCATGTATGTTTGGATATTCGCCATTGCACTCAATCACTTCGAGATCTATCTGTAGCCGTTTCGCAAGCTGAGTATAAAACTGCATTTCCCAGCACCGAATAAAGGTGTTGGATACAACTACACTCTCTCCTCTTAATAGAGCCGCTTGAGTTTCTTCTTGGCACCAGTTATGAGCTAGCCTTACTTTAGATGCGTCGTAATGGTAATCACCATCCCTATCGACAAAGTACATGTCGGCTTCTAAATGCGTCGCATCGGTGTATGTTTTCGCCAAGGTGGACTTTCCAGAGCCAGGCAATCCCCTTATTAAGGTGAGCTTTGCTGTCATTTGAGTCTCGTACATCGAGTGAGGATGGCATGTTACGAAAAATAGTTGGTTTTTTCTATCGACAATGCCAACCGATTACGTTAGCTTTAGATGTATAGACGTCTATACGCTTAGGGAGAAAGCTGTGCCAATTAAGATACCTGATCAATTACCTGCATCTGATGTACTTCGTAATGAAAACATCTTCATTATGCCGGAGTCTCGCGCCTCAACTCAGGAGATCCGTCCTCTGAAGGTATTGATCCTGAACTTAATGCCAAAGAAAATTGAGACTGAAACTCAGTTCTTACGTCTACTATCGAACAGTCCACTTCAAGTGGATGTGGAACTTCTGCGTATTGATAACAGACCAAGTAAGAATACCCCTACAGAACACCTCGATAACTTTTACCGCCAGTTTGAGATGGTCAAAGACCGTAACTTTGATGGATTGATTATCACCGGTGCGCCACTTGGCTTGGTGCAGTTTGAAGATGTGATTTATTGGGATCACCTACAAACCATTATGAGCTGGGCAAAACAGCACGTTACTTCCACACTTTACGTGTGTTGGGCTGCGCAAGCGGGCTTAAAGCTTCTGTTTGATTTACCAAAACGTACAAGAAAAGAGAAGTTGTCAGGTGTATATCATCATAAGATTCATCAACCTTACCACCCTGTTTTACGTGGTTTTGATGATACATTCCTAGCGCCTCACTCGCGTTACGCTGACTTTTCACCTGAGTACTTAGAAGAGCACACCGATTTGGACATTCTAGCGACTTCTGACGTCGCGGGTGTTTATCTAGCAGCAACCAAGGATAAGCGAAACGTGTTCGTTACTGGTCACCCTGAATACGATGCTCATACACTTCACAACGAGTACATACGTGACTTAGGCGAAGGCATGGAACCTGCAATTCCAATTAATTACTACCCGAATAACAACCCAGACAATAAACCATGCGCTAGCTGGCGAAGTCATGGCCATTTGCTATTTTCTAACTGGTTAAACTACTGTGTTTACCAGCAAACACCTTACGATTTGGAACACTTCAGCGAAGACCATTTCACGAAAGACGATTAAGCCCATATTGCTTATTGCCTTCCTAAACAGTGTATTTAAAAGAGCCCATTGCGGCTCTTTTTTATACCGACACGACTTATCTCATTGATTACTCGGCCAATTGCCAACCACGTCGCAACGTTGGTCTCTAACTATTTTTATATACATCAACACACTTATTATGAGTTGTCGCAAAGTCGTTTGAGGAAGAAACCATGAAAATCATACCCATCACCTTGGCATTAACGCTGTCTGCTTGTGTCACAGTGACGGAGACCGTAGACACTGCTCCGCAATCAAGCGATATCGAAATGGCGGAATCACGCATTGCTTTAGGTCTTGGATACATGGGTCAAGGCAACATGGTGAAGGCGCGGGCAAACTTAGAGAAAGCACTGACTCATGCACCTAATTACTACCGTTCTCAACTTTCCATCGCGCATTACTATGAAAAAGTGGGCGAGCCCGATATGGCACGTCAATACTATCGTTCTGCATTGAAGCAACATCCACGAAACGGCAATGTACTCAACAATTACGGAACATTTTTGTGTAAGCAAGGGGAATATGCGCAAGCTGACCGCTACTTCAATCAAGCTATTGATCAGCCTTATTACTACTTGGTGTCTGCAAGTTATGAGAATGCCGCACTCTGCGCTTTAAAATCAGGTAACAAAGAACAAGCTTATACCTATTTTCAACGCACTCTCGATCACGACCCGAACCGAGCTCGTTCAATACTGCAGATTGCTAACCTAGAGATTGAACAAGGGAAATATACGGATGCCCGTATTCGACTCATGAAATTCCATCAACGATACGGATTGAAAAAACCTTCTCTACAGCTGTTAATTCGACTCGAAGAGCAAGCCGGCAATGAAGCGTTGAAAGAGAAATATCAGAAGCAGCTCGATAGCTTAGCCTAGAGAATGGTAAAGGTGGCATAGACAGGTTAATCAGTCGTCTACTGTGTGCTTTGAGTTTTTCTGACGGCGACTTCTTGCGCGCCGAACTCGGTTTACCTTCTTGTATTCAAGATAAACAATTCGAACGAAAGCGAGGCAGCCGAAAATAGCAAGAAGGCAAAGAGAACATTCAGACTGTCACATATCCATTTGGGCTCACAGGCAGATAGATTTCAAACTCCATATGCCCTCCAAATAAACACTGATGTTAAATTAAGCTTAGCACTTTAAACTCAGCCACTTTCTTCTTTCGGCTTCAGTTTTGAATGTCCATGCGATGAAGCGGCTGATCTTTTGTCCCTGTTGCATCTCGACCACACGCGCTTCCAATGCTCCTGCTTTTTCAAGATTCTTGCGCATCCAACGAACATTCTCTTTCTTAGAAATTAGCGTTGAAAACCACAACACTTGGTTCGCAAAATCACGACTTTCGAATGCCATATTTTTGATAAAAGCCGCTTCGCCGCCCGGGCACCACAGTTCTGCTTTTTGGCCACCAAAGTTCAAAGCACTTGATTTAGGCGAGCCCGCTTTCGTAGTGAGTTGAGTTTCACCGTTACCACGCTTCTTCCGATTAGCATTCAGGTTTGCCAACTTACGGTCCGTTCCCTGTTGTGCCTCTTCGAGAGATTTATGAAATGGTGGGTTACATGTGGTGATATCGTAATGCTCACCTGGCTTTATAATATGCTTGAAGAAATGGCGACTGTCAGATTGAACATGGCATTCAATCTTGCCAGACAGCACGGAATTGGACTGTGCTATCTCGTTTGCGCATTCCACGGAAACCGAATCGATATCACTGGCTTTAACCTGCCAACCATAATCCACTGCCGCAACAATTGGATAAATACAGTTCGCCCCGACACCCACATCTAGCATTCGCACCAATGAATGTTTCAGCCCTTTCCCTTCAGTGAGCAAAAGGTCGGCTGCTCGATGAATATAGTCCGCACGCCCTGGAATCGGTGGGCATAAGTAGCCATCAGGGATATCCCATTCTTTCACATTGTAATGATGAGCGAGCAGCGCTTTGTTCAACAACTTAACAGATTTGGAATTAGAAAAATCAATACTGCTATCGCCTTTGGGGTTCCTAACCAGCTGCTCCTTCAACTCCGGCGTTGCCGCAGTCAAAACATTAAAGTCATATCGGCCTTGGTGCTTATTACGTTTGTGCAAGCCAGCAACACTTTTCACCACAGCGAATTTCATGATGTTATGTTCGCCTATCGCATCATTCTCCGCTTTTTTTAAAGAGCGTTTGTTACTGCCTGCATTTCGATTTTTTTTAGGTTTGCCCGGCCTGTACGATGGTTTTTGTTGTTTCTCTGTCTTCATTGAGTTTGTCCAAGCGCGAGTTAAGCGTCTTTCAGTTCTTGATAGATCATGAATAATCGAGCGTCCAGCTCAAGCTGATGATAGTCAGGTTCCATATGACAACACAGTTGGTAAAAGGCCTTGTCGTGATTTTTTTCTTTGATATGAGCCAACTCGTGAACTACCAACATTCGAAGCAACGGCTCCGGAGCCGTTTTGAATACACTGGCAATTCTAATCTCATTCTTTGTCTTCACTTTATTACCATGAACGCGATTAACGTACGTGTGCAGGCCGAGCGCATTATTGATCAAATGTATTTTGTTGTCGTAGACACTTTACTCAGTGGCGCGGTCTTTTTCATATAACGATTCTTGATCGCCATAGTGTACTCAAAGAGCGCTTTTTCACTTTTTATGGTGTGGTTCTCCGGATATCGAGATTCAAACCAATTTACCAACCGATTGGATGTGATCAGCTGTTCAACTTGAGACACAATGTTCTCTGGGTAGCCTTGTATATATCGCAGGATCGAAGATTGATTAGATTGCGGCATGAAGCATGTAGCTCTAAGTGAAGAATTTCTAAGGCGCACAGTGTAGCGAAAAAGGCGTTGTGATTCATTCCAAAATCGAGGTGTATCTTTAAACACCTGACCATTTGGGATACACTGCCGCGCGGTCCAATGTACCGCTATCTACTTCGTTATTTTATTAAGAGAGCTTTGCAATGAAACGAGTTGTCCTATACATCAAAGATAAGTGCCCACACTGCAAAGACGCACAGCGTTACTTAGACTCAAAAGGCATTAAATACCGACTATGCAATGCCAAAATGCAGCGTGGTCGTAAAGAATTAGATGCGCTGGGTGCTCGCTCTGTTCCAGTTTTGAAGATTGGTGATCGCGTGATGCTCGGCTGGAACCCAGGTAACTTCGATAAGATTTATCGTTCGTAATCATTCGCCCCTGTCGACTCATTCTCACATCTAGACTCCAGAAAGCAAAAAGCCAACCCATCGGTTGGCTTTTTTGATTCTTGTCGAATACCGCTATTTGGCAACGTTACCGGCAACGTTTAATGCATCCCACGTGCGTGCGAACGGTGGCGCATAACAAAAGTCCATATAGCCTAATTGTTGAGTCGTCAGTTTCGCGGTAATCGCAACAGCTAACGCGTTAATTCGCCCCACCGCACCTTTCTTACCGACAATTTCGCCGCCAAGTAGCACCTTGGTTTCTGGGTGATACACCAACTTCACCTTAATGTCTTCTTGCCCCGGGTAGTAATCCGTTTGGTTCTTGTCTGAAATGGTCGACACTTTTACCTCTAAACCATGCTCTTGAGCCAACAACTCTGAAACGCCAGTGCAGGCCAGTTCATAGTCGAGAACTTTCAAACAAGACGACCCTAGGAAACCCGTCATATGAGTGTCTTTACCCGCAAGTTTATCTGCCATCATACGAGCTTGTTTGTTTGCCGTTGTTGCCAAAGGTACATAAATGGATTGGCCAAGCGCCATGTGGTGTACCACCGCACAATCGCCTACTGCGAAAATATGTGCATCTTCAGTCGCGCCAAACTCGTCCACTAACAGCGCACCGTTTGCGGCTTTTGGCAGATCAAACATCTCTGTATTTGGCTTAAAGCCAAGGGATAAGATAACCACATCCGCTTCAACGGTTCCATTATCCGTCTCTACAAGGTAGCCGCCGCTCTTCGCATCGCGAATGGCAGACACACTGCAGCCTGTTTTTAGCTCCGCTCCCGATTCTCGGATAGCGCTTTCCACCACCTTTATCATCTCTGGGCTAAATTGACGGCTCATAACATGTTGCTCGCGTTCGATAATCGTCACATCTTTGCTCAGCAAATGGGCAGCATCAAACACCTCAAGGCCAATAAACCCGCCACCAATGACGCATACTCGCTGCTTGCTAGTATCTTCAAACGCTTTTTTTACAGCTAAACCATCTTCTTGGCTCGTCAGCGTATAAACATGTTCAGGGTTATATTCCCCAAATAGCGGCACCATAGGACGTGCGCCTGTTGCAATGATAAGCATGTCGTAATCCATCGTACTTTCTTGATTTTGATGCGACACAGTTACCTGTCGGCTTGCTCTGTCTACCGCTACCACTTCGGTATTCACTCGAACATCTAAACCAGACTTAATCGCTTGCTCCGGAGTGCGAGAAATCATACGTTTGGTATCGTCAAACATGCCTGCAGCAAAGTAAGGCAAACCGCATCCACCAAACGAAATGTAATCACGTTTCTCAATTACGACGATCTCATCAGAAGGTTGATTTCTTTTATATTTTGCTGCGAAGCTCATACCCGCGGCGTTACCGCCAACAACGACAACTTTCATCTTTTTGTACCTAAATAGCCTGATGTTCAGGGAAATGGGAAAGAGCACCCACTAAGGAGTGCCCTACTTTATTACTGGCTGTAAAACTCAGATTTATACCGTTGCTTCATTCGAAGGTGTCGCGGCATTATCTGCGTTGTACTCTTGCTCATTAAGAGAGCCATTCTTCTTCGCGGTCAACACACCAGACAACATAGAACCGGAGATGTTAAGCGCAGTACGAGCCATATCGATTAACGCTTCAATCGAGACAAGAATCGCCACAACCGTGATGTCTAGGCCCATGATAGTCAGTACAGCGACCGCTGCAAAGGTTGCACCACCACCGACACCCGCGATACCGAATGAGGCAATCGCAATCACCGCAATCAACTGCAGGATGAAGCTCATATCAACTGGCATACCCATCACTTGTGCCGCCATGATAGCAAGCATCGCAGGGTAGATACCGGCACAACCATTTTGACCGATACTGGTACCAAATGTCGCTGACATGTTTGCCGTTTCTTCATCAACACCCAAACGCTGTGTTTGTGTTTCTACGTTCAGTGGAATCGCTGCCATGCTTGAGCGAGAACCAAAACCGAAGACTAACACTGGCCATGTCTTTTTCATGAACTTCATTGGTGACAAACCAAACATAGAAACCATCACGAAGTGAATCGCGAACATAATGCCAATCGCCACGTAACTTGCGACTAGGAAGCGTCCCATTTCAGCCAGTGCGAACAGATCGTTGGTCATCATGAATGTTGTCATCAGTGCAAAGACACCGTATGGCGTTAGCTTCAAGATTTCACGTACCATCGACAGCACCACTTCTTTCGCAGAGTTGATGAAATCGACAAAGCTTTGCACTTTCTCTGGTTTACGTTTCTTAACTTGAAGAATGCTGTAACCAAGGAACATACCAAACAGAACAGTAGACAATGTAGAAGTACGTTGAGAACCCGTTAGCATGTCAAAAATATTCGATGGAATGATAGACAGTGCCATGCCAGACAGACCGCTACTTGCCATCGCATCTTGAGTTGCGATCAGTGAGTCGCCGCGTGCTTCGATAGCACTGTTGGTACCCATGGTGCTTACTAACGCGTTTGCATCAATGCCGAACATGTAGATACTCGCGATACCAACTGCTGCAGAAATTGCACACGTTAGAAGTAAAATACCAATGATTTTTGGTGCAATGCGTGAAAGCGCGCCTCCACCATCAACGTTCATGATTGAAGAGATCATCGCCACGAAAACAAGCGGGATAACAATCATTTGTAGCAGCTTAATGTAGCCTTTACCGAAAACAGAAATGAGCTCTTCAAAGCCTGCCGTTGCTACCGTTCCAACACCAAACACCAGTTGGATAGCACCACCGAATAAAAGGCCCGCAGCCAGTGCACTTAGTACACGGAAGTTAAATGTTTTTTTCTGTTTCTTGAAATTGGCTAGCATCGCATAGAAGCCAAAAAACAGAACGCTTAATCCAATAAATGAAATACTCATGAGGCTCTCCTATTGATACCCATGTTTTGCCAATGTTGGCTATTTCTTGTATGCAATGGCTTCAACTTCAACCAATGCGTCCTTTGGGAGTCTTGCTGCTTCTACACATGAACGTGCTGGAGCATTCTCTGTACCAAATACGTCTGCATATACCGCATTAAATGCCGCGAAGTTTTCCATGTCAGACAAAAAACACGTCGTTTTGATAACGGTATCGATACTCGCCCCACTCGCTTCTAAGACTGCTTTTAGATTTTCTAGCGACTGACGCGCCTGTTCGGTAATACCACCTTCAACAAAAGTCATCGTTTCTGGATGCAGAGGCAATTGACCAGACGTAAACACCAAATCCGAAAACGTTGTGCCTTGAGAGTAAGGTCCAATCGCTTCTGGAGCTTCTTTGGTATTGATTATGTGTTTCATTGTTTCACCTTATTTAATAAAAATTAGTTTTCGCACAGATCTGCTTTGAACTCACGCAGGTATTTATAAACCGCCTGACGGGTAATATTTAAACGTTCTGAAACCAAAGTTGTGGTCTCTTTCAGTTCAAATACGCCATTGTCAAAAAGGCGCTTTGTTATCGCTTTATTCTTACTTTTAGGGGATATTGCCGTGTCTTTTTCGATGTCATCAATGGCACTATCAAGTGCTTGTTGAATCACATCGCTAGCATTGGTGCTGAAGTTTTCATTCACGACAGTCGTGACCGCCGAGACATCCGGCATCAGCGTTTTAACAATTTCTGGAAATGGAAATGAGAGGTTCATGTTGACGCACAACATGCCAATCGCTTTACCTTCAGAACCCGCTAATATACAGGTCGTAGACTTTAACAGAGCGCCTTCACTACTGTTTGTAAAGTAACTGCTGGGTGACACTTCACCCGTTTTCTCAAAGTTACTCCACATCTTTAAACCAAGATCGGTGATGGGTGAGCCGATAGCTCGCCCCGTGTGATGACCATTAACAATTTTCACCACTGAGCTTTCGAAGCTTTCAAAGGAATGAATCACCACTTCACAATGTGGCCCAATCAGATCGGCAATGGTATCGGCAATTCGAAAATAGTTATCGAGCAACTCGCGATCTTGTTGAGTAAATGTCACTTGCTTCAGCTTCATAGTTTTCGTTTAAAATTGTTAACTCAATAATTAAACTTTACTACCCAATTAGTAGTAGAACAATAGGAAGTTCACTTTTGTAAACTGGAAATTAACCCGAAAAACGGGCGTTATTTATTGATATTTTAGGACATTAAGCAAGGTAACTTGATTCAAATCAGAAGTAATGCATATAGCTACACGGTAACTGCCACAAAAATCACAGTTTTCAAACTTTAACCAATTAGCCTAATTTTGATCCAATTAGTGAAGTAGTTCAAAAAAGTAATTTCAGTGAAAGTTGAGAAATGTAAACCGACGCAAATTAGATAAGATTGTGGGTTATAAGAATGCCCTGTAATGCTGCTATCATAGTTTTACCATCATCGAAGTGCTCGTGTTTACCTTACTTCAACGAAAAAGGCATTAAATGCCGACTATATAATGGAAAGGTGAATGCCCATGGAGCGGGCGCATGGCCGATATAGAAAATCGGTGACGTCGTGGTGAAACGTTAGAATCCAAGCAACTTTGAGCTGAGTTATCTACCTAAGTTATCACCGGTCTCTCCTTGCTAATAAAAAAACGCTCAATGATAACATTGAACGTTTTTTATTATTTACACCACTAACTGCTTCAAGTGCTAGATGTGCTGTACTACGGTGCTTGCGATTTGTTTTACATTTTGACCATTTGTTGTGATGGCTTTTGAAGTAAAGTTCCACTCTTCATTATTTCGGCTCAATAGTCCGATATAGATACCTGTGTGGCTCCCTTGATCATTTAAAGTCACACGACAAATCTCCTTTGAAGATTGGTCCAGAACACGACAGAAAGCGTTATCCACTTTATCAAACGTTTGACCTGTAAAACTGTTGACGGTAATAGCAATGTACTTCACCGCTTTAGGTAGATTCTTCAAATTAATCTTAATCTGTTCATCATCACCGTCACCTTCTCCCGTGGTATTGTCGCCCTGATGCTGCACAGCCAAACATTCGGATTTAAGCTGACGAAACCAAACAGAATCTAACACTTGGCGATGTTCATCAATAAGCAAACATGATGCGTCTAGATCAATGGTGCTAGAGCTAAACAAGGATGCAAAGAAGCCTTTGTTCTTTGCTTTAGCGACATCCCAACCTAGTCCTACGGTTATATTGGAGAGTTTCTCTACTTCTTTGGTAAGGGAAATCGTAGAGTTTTTCGACAAGTTAATAGACATAATCTCTTCCTTATTGATATCCAGCAACAATATCGCCAAGACCCAGTTGGTACCCTGCCCCTACTGCATGGAATTCCCATTCGTTAGCATTTTTAACTAATGAACCAACTTGTACCGCTGACTCATTCGCAAATTCTTGGCCAAGCTTGTACTCAGCAATCAAATTACCATTTGCTTCGTTATACAATCTAATGTAACTCGTGCTCACATGCGAAAAACCACGAGTGTCATTATGGATTGTCACGAAAATTGACAACTCCTCTGCAGCAGGATCAATTAACTGAAGGTCAAGGTTAATGACTTCGTCATCGCCGTCACCCGCTCCAGTACGATTATCTCCTTGATGCACAACTGCACCTTGTGGGCACTTTAGGTTGTTGTAAAAAATAAAATGATGATCCGAAATCAACTTAGGTTGCTCTTGGGCATCGTGCTTACAGATAAAAACACAGCAATCAATATCTATCGGGGGCTCTGATGGTAATAGGTCCCATCCAAGCCCCAACCTTAATTTGCTTAGTGCTGGCTCAGCTTTAGTAAGATTGATTGTGCTGCCTTTTTCTAAATTAATTGCCATTAATTATTCCTTATTCTTTTTCATAAAGTTAGAAAGTTCATTTTTCATGTTGACCATGGTTTCATCAGCAATTCTTCTGTTTCGAGCCCCTTCTTGCTCAATGGAAACTACGTCTTCGAGGGTCGAAATCAAGCTGTTCTGGACATGTTCTAAAGTCTCAATATCAACAACTGAACGTTGGTTTGCTCGTGCTGATTGCAAGGTATTTTGTTTCAGGAGATCTGCGTTTTTCCTAATTAAATCGTTCGTGGCATCATCAATTTTTCCAGCCAGTTCCAATGATTTCTTTTGCTCGAGCATTGAAATCGCCAATGTGAACTGCTTCTTCCATGCTGGGATCGTTAACGTTTTAATGTTGTCGAATTTCTCTACCAGCGTAACGTTGTTTGTCTGCACCATCCTGATCATCGGGGCAGTTTGCAGAGCTAACATTTGTAATGACTTCAAATCGTGTACACGCTTTTCAATGCGACTATGGGTCGATTGGAGATCACTCAGCTCTTGCATCTTTAAGGGCGATGTTTCATTCACTAATTGTGCTTCCAAACTCGACATTCGTTCATTGATCAAGAGTCCTCTTGCTTCCCCGTAAACTATTGCTTCAGTTAAGGCTTTATATTGAGCGATGTTTTGTGTGAACACAGTCTCTAACTGAACTGACCTTTCCCGCAAACGCCCTTGTTGCGAGTCAATTTCCTTAACGACTCTCTCAAGCTGTGTACTTACAGAATTGAATTGTGCAAGTATTGCTTCCTTGGTATTCCTAAACTTAGAGACCAACTTTCCAAAAAAGCTTTCTTTGCCAATCAGACCGCTTAGATCGACACCTTTTGCTAAACCAACGACTTGATTAAGATTCTCACCCATTTCCTCAAGATCTTTGGTCCTAACCTGACTTAGCATAGAATCCGAGTACTTAGAGATCATTTCTGCGGACTCTTGTCCCAACGTGGCGATACCGTTGGATGAATAAATATCGATTTGATTCAGTTGCCCAACGATACGACGAAGCACGTCTTGCTCACTTAAATCTGCTTCATTCAGGTCATGTTTATATGTGTTTATAGCGTCTTCTACATAAGGTTGAATTGCTGGAAGAACTTCTCCGCGACCTGTTGTGATAATCTCGCTCGTAGGACTATTTATTACTAATGAGGATGATTCTGCCTTTGGGACAACATCACTAGTATTGAAATTTGAATCTACTGTTTTTGCTTTGAAAGTTTTAGGTTTAAATGCCATTTATCGCAAGCCCTCTATATTACGAATCAAATTATCTTGAATATCACTAAGCTCATAGTAAAGAATCGAGTCGTTTGACTCATCAACCGCTATTACTGTCAAGAATTGTTGTTTCCATACTTGTATTATGTTCACTTTTATCTCCTCTAATCGTTCAAAGCTCGCTACAAGATTTGATGTATAAAGATCGATTTGAGGAAAAGTCAAACTGACCGATTGATTGAGAGAAAATAGAGTTTGATTTTTCCGTTCCCAGCGCCTTTTGTGTTCATTAAAACTGTCATCAAAGACAGTGTTATTCCCTTCTTTCATGGAATTTCTTTGACTAACTTCAGAGTCAATCTTCATTGATAATGCGACCATCTTCAGTTGTATCCCTCTATGTAGACCCTGAAGTTCTGTTTTTAACGATTGAAATTCAGACAATGTCCTCTGAATTTCAGAGGTATTATCAAATACTCTATTGATCCTCGCATCAATTCGATCACTAGCGCTATCAAATTCGAATTTAATCTTTCTAACTTTATCTTGATGGCTGCCTAAGAATCTCGATATTTTGGTTCCAAGCTTATTTGGATTAAATACATCGATATTAATACTCTTAGCAAGATGAATTATACTTTGACCTAATTCCAATATCCTATCGACTTTACCAATCTTGGCGTAATCCGATAAGAAACCTTGGATATCTTGAAATCGTCTAGATTCTTGATTACCAAACTCGAGTTGAGATCCAAAATCATCAAAGTCGATGGTCTGGTAAATATTATTTACCAGAATATACTCGCTATTATCCAACTCAATATCTCTAAACTCTCGAGCACTTACTCGATCGATACTAGCTTTTATATTAGGATCGACCTCAACAATATCGCTCTGTATGGTGCTAATTTTATTGGTAAATAATACAGAGGGTGACTTCTTAACACTCCCTTTTCCCGTTTTATTGCGCTCAACATATTGTTCTGTTTCGACAGTTGTTTCAACATTGACCGTTGGTTCAACATGCGTAAATTTTTTTACAGATTGTTTATTTTCCTTTCCCTTAGCTTGTGGTGAAACAGGATCAATACTGGCTTTTTTAATCGACTTATTATTATGAAATGTTTTTACCATAGTTAAATGTACTGCTATAGAAGGTTACAAGGTAAGATTATATCTATACTCTTATTTATCATTAATTCAGTATGAGTTTGCTAAACTCTTTGTTCTTCTCGCCCAATTGCCGTGACATGCAGCTTCCATCATTTGACCATTCATTTTAAATACAGCTGATGGAAGTTCACTCAGTACAGATTCAGCTTGGTCAATATGAATTGACGAATAATTATGGAAGTAATCTTCAATGATCTTAACTTGCGTTGGATGGATAGCAGTCTTTCCAAAAAATCCATAACTGACATCCATTTCAAGCTCTCTAATTAGGGTTTCTTGGTCATGAAGCATGTCAAAAACTGGAGCAGACAATTCATACCCATAAGGCCTAAAGGCGATAATCAAATTATCGATTATGGTTCGTAGTGGTGTCTCATAAATTGTTTGCCTTGGCATACGCTTTATACCCAGCAAATTAAAGAGGTCATTTCCACCGATCCGTAAACAAATAACTTCACCATTAATACCTTGCAGCAATTCTCTTATGTGATTCAACTTATTCGGATTCATCACATCTAGTGATTCCAAAGTAGGCATCAACTTAAACTTATGTTCATGTCCTTGAAGCACCTTGTTGTATTCGACACTTGTTTTCAAGTCGAACTTAGGCAAAACGAAACCGTCTATATTTTCAACCCCTTGAAAATCTAGTATTTGGGACAATATATTCGAGTTCCTGGGTCTAATGAATCGACGGAATGGTTGCCCAACTTCATCGAGTCCTTGAATGGCTTCCTGTAGGTTGTTTAATGAAAATTTTAAATCATGTAACGACACCGAATCTTCTGTACAGAAGACCATACTCTTAGAACCCATGCCATCTCGTACAATTTTTTTTAAATGTCGATGGTTACATGGCGTGTAAAGCGTGGCTCCGAGAGAAAAGTAACTCGATTGAATCATTTATCTTCCTCAAGGTTGAGTGTTTTTATAAGAGCACAAGCCTCAAAAAGCAGCGAAGGATCTTCTAATACTCTGATCTTCTTCTCCTTCGCTAACATCAGTAAATGCCTAATTTTTTGGTTATCCAGTGATTTGACTAAGAGTAATGATGGCACTCTTCTCAACATTACTCTGGTTGACTCTGCGATTCCTGGTTTAATATGGTTTAGTTCGATGACCGAGTATTTTTTGGCTATCATCCCGATGAAGTTAGACATCTTGTCTTTGGAAGAACATTTCCTGCTCATAGGTTCGCAGACCTCTCGACAATCCAAAGAAGTTTGTTTCATTGTTTGGAAAACTGTATCTACAAACCACTGTGAATGGTCTACATTTTCTAAATGCGTATTGATGACACATCCATGAAACGCGTCTTTGTAAGGATCCTTCCAAATACTTCTCGATATAAGGCCAGATACAGTGGAGTTAAGCATGGAGGACGGAATCGGATAATCTTCCCTAGTAGCGCAGTAATCCGCAACGCCTCCAGTATCTGACACAACGTAAAGTTCAGGTAAAATCTCAGTTTCTTCCGATACATTGTATCTAATAATGGAACGTTTCAGCTCTTCCGTGATCACGCCTTTTGCTGTCCAACCATCTAAAAACAAGAGTGAAGCAGGGTCATGTCTTTTGATCTTCACAATGTAATCAAGGGCAACTGCATCTATCCCACGATCTCGGATTATACTGATGCTGTAGTGAACACAGTCACGAGAAAAAAAGTGAATCAGTGCTTTCTTTACTAAGACTCCTATAGGCGTACCAGCACGTGCTAACGACACAATAACAATTGGCCCCATTTTGCTGTCATTGATATGTTTAGCGAGTGTATAAATATGGCTGGCGAGTTTTACTTTGTAACGCTCAGTAAAATCAAAAAAGAGCTTTTGATATTCATCTGTAGGTTTCGCCTCCTGAGATAATAGCTCTGAATAATGGCGCTTACCCGATTGAATCAGCATTTCCTTCTCTTCAATGGTAGAGTATTCGCAGTTAACCTCTTCTAATAAAAACTGGCAATCATTAAGCTCATAGCTTCCCTTCAGCGGTGATAAAACCGGAGTCATTTGACTTTTCACCATGACAGTGTACCCGCAATCTGACTTTGACTAGGTATGAAGGAGAAATCTGTCTGCTTCATAAAGGGAATATCGGATAAACTATCACCCATACCAAGAGCAAGACATTCTTCTTCGACGCAAATTTTCTCTTTTAAGAACTTAACCGCTAACTGCTTTCTTGCATAAGGGGGAGTAATGCTACATTTCTACCATTTCTGTGTATTTTAAAATCATCGAGATCTAATTCAGAATGACCTAATATCGCGTCAAATACATTAGTGTAGTCAATTCCTTCAACGCATTTTATACAAATATAACAATCCACCCCTTGCTCTGAAACAATATAGCTTTTGGCACTGACACCTAAGTGGCGGATCGAATAATTTAATACTTGATTAAATCTAGACAGTGTTTCTGACCAGTTTTCTAGTGGAAAATTGCTATTCAGGTATTCTAACCACTGCTCACAATAATCCCCATTTGATTTTACAATCATTGCGCCATGAGACACGACTTTCCAAGAGTTCAACAATGAACCTACTGTTAATCTCATCAATGTGCTGTAACTTCGACCTGTAACAGGAATAATTTCGACCCCACTAGTCACAAATAGATCTAGTAAAGCCAGTTGTTTCTTAGAGATAAAGGAACGAGCATTTCCATCTATATCCGTTGCCGCAATAGTTAATACTTCTTCGTTGTTAAATTTATTCGCTGTCGAAATAAAGCAATCATCAATATCGGTGAAAAGTATTTTCTTCATGAGAGCTCTTCACCTTTCAGCGGCGAAAACAAAACAGCTAGCTCATTAGAGCTTCTCGACGATTCGTCTTCTAAAAGATGTATCGGCAATCTATTCGAGTCTTGTAAATTATAGATATAGTGTTCTATATCCCGGTGATCCACTTTAAAAGATCTCTTCGTTTGTATTCCATTTCCAACCATTACCGGCGACCGAGTTGTCGACTGAAAAAGAACTTCGCCACCTCTCTTTTCCGCTAATTCTGCTATCAAGAAAGGCAAATATAAATACTCACCATCTCCGATAACAGTCCTCGGCTTATCTATATCGATGGCAGCCACATGGCCCTTGTACGGCATCTGCATTGCAAATCTACCTAAATCAGACCTATAACCTTTTCTAACAAGACCCGAATCGACAGACTTTGGGAGAGAAAGATTCAAGCCTGGTTTTGATTCAAATGTAAATTTACCTTCAAGCAATGAAACATAAGATACTGGGCTCGCCAATCGGCATACTGTGAATGGTCTTTTTCACCTAACCAGTTTACGAGTGAAACAATAACAACCTCTTTTACATTCGGGAGCCTGTTCAGTAGCTTAGTTCCCAGTAGCCCTAGCGTTCTTCCTGTTGATATTTCGTCGTCTACAAGTACTAACCTTTCACATGATAAAATCTGCCCAAACAATCTTGAATCAGGTTCGTATAAGATATGATCCACGGCGTGACTATGAGATTCATCCAATGTAAACCAGATCGGTTTATTGCATTCATGTCGAGTCGTATGCTGATAATAAACATCTCTTTTTTGTTTTCGAGCGAGGCTATCTGCTACGCCAGCCCCCAAACCAGTCGCTGTCTCTGCCATTCCAACCATGAAGGTAGATACATCTTCAAAAAGATCTGACGCTAATAAATCATACGTCTTACGCATCATGTTTGGCTTAACAGGAATATGCTTACCAAGTACTTTGGAAACAAACAAAAAACCTCTTTTAGGATTTTCTCTAGAGGCAAAGTCAAGTAATTCATTGAGCGCTAATTTTTGACTATGAACACTTATATCTAGGGTTCCATTTTTTATTTCAATACTTTCCGTATGCATTGCCAAAACTTCACTAATACTCATAAAAACGAACAGCTAATTATCATTTAGATTAGAGCAGCAATAAATCTTGTAGCCTTTCTAAATCGATAGAACAACATATTGACGCACTCACCTAAACCACTAAAAAACTTGTGGATTATTGTCATAACGAAACTAACATTAACGAACTTAGTTGTATATTGGAAAATAAGAACCATTCAAAATGACAGGCCAATTAGTCAATATGATTACAATAAAGGTAAATATACACTTTCCCATTAATGTATATGCGCATAATTTTTTCATTGTCATTGAGTACTTAGATAGGAAGGTTACAGTGTGAATTAAAAAATACTCTTATCACCAGTTCATTTAGCGTGGTATTTTCACAATCAAGTTCTAAGTGTCTCTGAATGGGATTTAGACAGAAATTAGTAGAACCTCATGTTTATTGAGCATTCGAATGTTCTTTAATAAACTCAATAAAGGTCTTATCCGCGATTGACTGATATCCGTGCTTTCTCCAAGCGAGGGCTAGATCGAGCTCAACCTTAGGAGTAAATGACACGGCACAAACATCAGATTCATTGTCTGTCACTAATTTCAGTAGTGCCGTTATCGCATACTCGTGTTTAACAATATTTAGAATCATGGGCAGCAAATTGGTTTCAAATGAAAATTGCGGGGTGATTTGGTGTGTCTTCGACGCTTCATCGACAAACTCGCGGTGAAAGTAACCCGGCTTAAACATCACCAACTCTTCTGAGAGGAACTCCTCAATTCGTATCGATTCTTTATTCGCAAACGGATGCTCTTGCCCGACTACCGCTACCATTTCTGCGCAGATTAACGGGTCGACTTCAAGATCATCTGGCACATCTTGATTCACGATAACACCAATATCGAGCTCCCCATTCATTAACATCGAACGAATAGATTGAGTGCCTGCATCCACCAGCGTGAGCTTTAAGTTGGGGTACTTGTGTTTAAAAGCCATTAGTATCTCTGGAAAGAAGTAAGAGCCCATCATGCTCGGAGCCCCTAGCCTAACCTCCCCTTTCTCAAGCCCTATTAATTCATTCATCGCCAGCTCAGCATCTTTCATTTGGCGAAGAATTCCAACCGCGTGACCATAAAGCACTTTGCCCTCTTGAGTAAGGCTAATTTGTTTATCGCCCCTTTCGAATAATTGCAGCCCTAACTGAGCTTCAAACTTCTTTATTGCGATACTGAGCGCTGGCTGAGCAATTCGCAGGGCCTTCGCAGCTTTAGTGAAATGGCCGTAATCGGCCACAGATACGAAGTACTTTAACTGCCGGCTGTCCATATTGATATCCAAATGATATTACAATGATAATTTTAATATATTTTATTAATTTAACTTCGACTGCTAATTTGATCACAACTAACCGACTTCCTTAGAGAGCTTTACTGAGTCATGATCGAATACCACACCGATGGCTACAAAAAAATCACTTGGGCTCTGGGCTTAGGCTCTTTTATTGTATTTTGTAATCTCTACCTTATGCAGCCAATGCTGCCACTTCTTGCGAACTACTTTCACCTTAGCAATACGCAAATTAACTGGGTATTCGCGGCTACTACCCTTGGATTGTCGGTTTGCCTTGTACCGTGGGCGATCATTTCAGAATCTATTGGCCGACGACGAGCGATGGCTATCAGCTTATTCTCAATGCCCTTAATTGGGCTACTCATGCTCACGAGCGAGTCCGTCGTATTTCTCATTGCTACGCGCGCATTAATGGGAATGGCGCTCGCGGCATTTGCCGCCGTTGCCGTCGCTTATATGGTAGAAGAGCTATCACCTAAAGCTTTTTCGTACGCTATCGGGGGCTATATCGCAGCAAATTCATTAGGCGGTATCTGTGGACGAATTGCTGGAGGCATCCTGACTGACTTATTAAGTTGGCAACATGCTGTTGGGCTGCTTGCCATATTCACCTTTGTCGGCGCGTGCGTTGTTATCACTCTGCTGCCACATCAGAAGAACTTCAAGCCGCAATCGGGCTTGTTCTTCCACCACAATCGCGCCTTAATCCAACACATTAAAAACCCAAAGATTTATTGTGCGATGCTCATTGGTGGCCTCAACTTTGCTCTCTTCGTTAATCTATACTCCGTCATGGGTTTTCGCCTCACCGATGCCCCTCATAACCTGTCAGTCGGCGCTGCTTCACTGATTTTCCTCTGTTATCTGGGTGGAACAGTCAGCTCTAAACTAACTGGGCAGTGGACTCATCATTTCTCGTCTCAATCCGGTATGGTGGCAGGCACATTGGTGACGGTACTCGGGACTCTCATCGCCGTCAGTGAGCAAATGCCACTGATGCTACTTGGCTTGATGCTCATAAGCTTTGGGGCTTTCTTCACTCACACGCTCGCTTATGGATGGGTAAGTCAAAAAGCAGTCAGTGCAAAATCAACCGCAACCGCTCTCTACTTAGTTCACTACTATATTGGTGGAAGCGCTGGAGGATTCTGGCTTATTTACTGTTGGCAAACCGGTGGATGGTCTAACGTGATTGTTGGCAGCTCATTGCTCTTTGCTGGTATTTTCTTCCTATGCCATAAGCTGTACCAATTAGAGCCTATTGGTGAGCAAGATTTAACGACAAAAACGCCCTAGAGGTTGTGAAAAGTTTTCTGTCCAATGTTGAAATACGCTAGACTCTACGGCAATAAACACCTTAGATTTATGAGATTTCAATGACGAAGCAATACTCATCTTCTGAAGTTCAAGAGCAAGTTGAACAGTGGCTCAATGATGTCGTTATTGGGCTGAATTTATGCCCATTCGCCGCCAAGCCGCAGCGAAATGAACAGATTAAAACTTTTGTGAGTGACGCTGTCACGGAAGAGACATTACTGGAAGACATTCTTCAAGAGCTTATGCTCCTAGAGAACCATACTCCTGATGAGCTAGAGACCACGCTTGTTGTCGTTCCTAACTTGCTCGATGACTTTTACGACTACAATGCGTTTATCGATTGGGTCGAAGCTTTGATTAAACAACAAGATTGGCAAGGGATTTATCAAGTGGCCACCTTCCACCCGAACTACTGTTTCGGTGGTGCAGCCCCTGAAGATGATGAAAACCTCACTAACCGCTCTCCATACCCGATATTTCATCTCATTCGCGAAGAAAGTATGGAAAAGGTGTTGCGCCACTACCCTAATCCGGAAGATATCCCAGACACCAATATTGAAAGAGTGTCTAACTTGACGGAAGACGAGAGGAAAAAGCTGTTTCCTTATCTTTTCGCCTAGGTTCACTTTTCGCGTCAACTTATTTTCATCTAACACTTATTTTTGCATAACATAGCCATTTTGATTTTGCTAAAATGGCGCAATCATTTTACAACGGACCTGATAATGCATTTATCTAAACTGACCCAAGAGCTCTTTGATCACCTTTACCGCGACATCACCGAATTTCGTAGCACTTTCGACTTGCCAGTAGCGAGCCCAGAGAGCTTAGATGACAAGGCTGACACTTTGCACACCTCTCTAGCGATCGAAGAGCTGACCGAGCTTGCCGAAGCAGACAGCAAGATGGAGCAAGCGGATGCGATCATTGATAGTGTTTATGTTCTTATGGGCCGTTTAGTTCACCTAGGTCACGCCAAGGTTGAAGACAACCTAGCCATTAGCTACTTGATTGATCTGCTGCTCAACGTTGCTGTTAACCGTGGTATTGAGTTCTTGCCTTGTTGGGATGAAGTGCATTCAAGCAACATGAGTAAAGTGTGCCGAACAGAACAAGAGTATTCTGAAACCGAAGCGCACTATGCTGAACAAGGTATCAAGCTAATGGCTGTTCAAAAAGGCGATTACATTATTGCGAAATGCGCGGAAGATTTTGTATCTGAAGCTAAAACGATTCGTCAGGGTAAAGTACTAAAATCGGTTTACTACCGTCCAGCGGACCTAGCTCCGTTGACGCAATAAGCGGCGTAAAGACACGAACAAAAGGATGAGCCACAACTCATCCTTTTTTGTTTATCTCAAAGATAAAAATAGGCTTTTACATTCCGGTGTAACGCTCGATGATTTCTCGATACTCTTTAGTCTGTTGGAAACGTTCAAAAGCTATCTGCCAATCCTCTAGAATCTTTTTATCCGTTCCTTTTGAAAAAGCAACATAGAGATCAACCTCAAATAGTTTCACCTCTGTTTTTCTAACTTGGTCGACTGTAAACCCTTCACTCTCTAGCAAGTTGGGCAAGGCAAACTCACCCGCTGCAATCGCATCAATTCGATTGCGCATCAACATTTGAATATTGCGAGAAGGTTTCTCTGTTAATAATAGATTTTTGAAGCCTAAACCCTGCAGATGTGAGTGCTCAGGATAATTGGCGGTAACAGCAATATCATCTAATACCTTGGCCTGTTGAACATTTCTGATCAACGGGGCACTTCCAGCACTTTGATAAAGGTATACACCATCTGAGATTAATGGCCCAACCCACTCGTACTTATCTTCACGTTCTGGTGTTCGAGCCATACAAAACAGAGCATGATTCGATTCCATATCGAGTAATTTGATCCCCCTCGACCACGGCACGACAGAAATATTGGTCGTATAACCTAGCTCTACCATTACCCCTTGAACTATCTCAACACCCGCACCGACCAATCGTCCTTTATCGTCGTAATAACCAAACGGAGGAAATTCTTCAGTCATTAAGTTTATTTGGGGACTCGCCTGTACTGACGCTGTAATGCACACTAGTAATGCTAAAGTCGCAATCCATTTCATGCTGTGAGTCCTAGTAGAAACCTAACTTTAAGACTAGTGGAATGTTTTCGGTCTGTCGTAATTTATTGTGCACGTCCCAATGATGAGGGTTTGAGGAGGTCACTCATCATCAAAAAAGAGAAGTGGCTTTCCTTCCACATGCACCTTTTTCACGTTCGTGTTAAACGTTGCAGACAACTGTTCTTCAGTGAGGACTTCTTCAGCGCTACCAAAAGCCTGTAAGACGCCTTTATCCAACAACAGTACTCTATCGGCATGACGCAAGGCTCTATTCAAATCATGGTTGGCCATAATGACCGTAATACCAAGCTCTGAGATGCGACGGATTAATCGATACAACATCACCTCTTGGCCAATATCCAATGGTGCGGCGGGTTCATCTAGTAGAAGAACTTTCGCATAAGGATTGAGCGCAGGCCACACTTGTAAACAGATAGCAGCTAAGCGCACCCGTTGCCATTCTCCGCCGGATAGCTGATGGATAGAACGATGCAGTTTATCTTCAATTTGCACCAGTGATGCCAGCTCATTCACCACACTCACTAGGGTTTCACTTTCGGACTTGCTGCAAGCTGGAACAGATAAAGATAAGTACTGGTACACATCGATGTTAAAAGCCGGACGAGCAGACTGCGATAAATAAGCGCGATACATAGCGAGGGACTCTAAGTCCATTTCATGCAACGCTTTCTCATCAATAAATACCTCACCTTTCGCCTCAATGACCCCAGAAATTGCGGCTAGCAAGGTACTTTTCCCACTTCCATTGGGCCCTATCACATGAAGCACTTCTCCATGCTGACAGGTAAAAGATAGCGGCAATAAACGGCTGTTCATTTGTATACTGTTAACGCGAATCATGATTCTTTACCAACATCCAAATAAACACAGGCGCACCCAAACTGGTTGTGACAACCCCCAAAGGCAGCTCAGCTGAATCCATTGCCGTTCTGGCAATTAAGTCTGCGAAAACAAGCAATAACGCACCAGAAAGCGCTGAAATAGGAAGAAGGTATCGATTCTCCGTGCCAAACGCTAAACGAAGTAAATGCGGTACAACTAATCCAACGAAGCCGATGATTCCACCTAGAGCCACCGCGCCACCAACCAAGATAGAGATAGCCCCGATGAGCTTTAGACGATGAGATTCGACATCAACACCCAGTTGTTTGGCGTGAACCTCACCCATCATCAGTTTGTCGAGCGTTTTGCCCTGTAAACAAAGCCAAACAACGATCGGCAACATGACTAAGGTGAGCGTATGCTGATACCAGCTTGTACCCCCTACACTACCCATCAACCAATACATTAACTGACGAAGACTGAGGTCATCACTAAAATAGAATGCCCAAGTCACAATGGCGCTCGACAAAATTCCCAACGCGACACCCACTAGCAATAAACGTGTGGTGGTGAGATGCAAAGCCTTCGCCATGGAAACTAAGATAAGAGTGAAAATAAGTGCGCCAATCACCGCTGCGATCATAAAGCCGATTGGCGTCGCAGCCATTGGGAAAAAGAAAAGCACCAACACCATCATAACGCTGGCACCACCGGATATCCCTAAGACACCGGGCTCAGCCAAGACGTTTCCGAGTAATACTTGAAGTACAGCCCCAGAAAGTGCTAACGATGCACCAATGGCAATAGTGGCAAGTAAGCGTGGCATGCGAAGCTGGCTGATAAGTTGCTGTTCCAGAGAGGACCATTCAGAGAAAGGGGAAATAAAAATCTCGCCCACCATGAGATATAAGCTACTCATTGCGATAAGAAGGGCAACGATTAACATGGTGTACTTAAGCCATCTTTGGCGTTTTTGAACGACTAACTGGTTGAAATCCATAACCTAGACCAAATGGTCTTCGCAGATAAAATAATGGCTTAACGATACCGTTAAGCCATAGAAATAGAAAGCGTTACGACAAGCTTATGCTAATAACGCGATTAATCGTAGACAAGTTGACCATGATCGTAACGAACTTTAACTTCACACACCATTAGAGCAGCGCGTTGGCCTACAGCGACACGACGATTTGGAAACACAATCGCTTCGTCTTCGTTTTTCGCCATTAGAGGTTTATCACCATCTCGACCAAACACCTCACCATGTTTAAATGTCGTAAAGTTTTCTACGTCGTCATCAAACAGGAAGTCGAACTCTTCGTGAAGTCTCACAAGAGTGCGGCTCACACGATACATCTTAGTGGCTTTTGGCAAATGCTCTGCTTGTGTTCCACCGATCAAATCGCGCATTGCAAGATCAAACGCTATCAACTTTTCCAGGTTATTCTCGCCTATTCGGGCAACTTGGCCTAATTCAAGCGTCAACGCTTGAGCCGCATAGTTTTCCGCACTAAACCAGCTAAATGTACTTGAAGGCGCATTCGACAGTAAAACAGCTTCAATGTGACCACTCGATAAGAAGTCAAACAGTTCACGCCCTCTTACTGGGTGACGTGTTTTAGGGCTGACCGCAAAGGTATAATGCTTCGAACCACGAATGGCACAATGTAAATCCAAGTGCCAACGCAAACTCTCTTCTACACTCGCATAAAAGCGATTGACGATGACTTTGAGATTATCCGCAATTGCCACTTCTTTCGTTGGATTGTGAGCGCGTTCGTCAAACAAACGATTTAGGTTTTCTTCTACAAAGCGCGTATGCTGATTCGTTGCTTCAGGATGAGCAATGATAAACAGGCAGCGATGTTCTAGCGGTTGGAAGCCAGAGAAGATGTCATCAACAATCTTGTCCACCAGCTCCATGGGTGCGGTTTCATCTCCATGAATACCACACGATAAAATAATACTTTTTGTCTCTTCAGATTGAGTGGCAGGAACCACTTCCAGCACGCCTCTCTCATGAAGGATCGCAGAAATGCCGTTATCAAGCGTGATCTCACCACTTGGCATTTCTTGAGATAGATCTAGGCTGTCAAATAAAAACGATTGGCGAAAGAGAGATTTCGTCATGCTCGACTCCTTTATTGCACAGCGGTATGTTAATGAATTGTAGAAACGAAATATGTTGAGGGGATCTCACTTATGAAGGGAAATCCCGCCTTAGATCGTAATTTTTCAATCTAGTCCAATAAAGCGATATTGATTGAAACAGATTGAAGTGCTTCTACTGTTATATGCTTGATTCTACTCGATTTAACCACAGTGGTCATGTGCCTATTCGACACTATTGAGTAAAACTTCAAAAGCATCTACTTTCTCTTTGACTCGGTCAATACTCTGTTGCCAAAAATCGGCTTTGGTCAGATCCATGCCTAAGTGTTTTTCAACCACTTGCTCAGCCTTCATTGAGCCCGTATCTCGTAGCAACGCAATGTAATCACTGTAGAACTGGGCACCTTTTTCTTCTCGCTGAGAGTAAACGCCCAAACTAAACAGATAACCAAACAGGTAAGGATAATTGTAAAAACTTACTTCAGAGATACTGAAATGGAGCTTGCTTGCCCAAAAGTAGCGATCAGCTTGTGACATTGAATCACCATACCAGTCTGCCCACTTTTCACCCATTAAGTCACACAGTTGCGCAGGGGTAAGTTCACCTTGAGAACGCTGTTCATAAAAAGCTTTCTCAAATTCAAAGCGTACCGGAATATTAACCATCAACGCATAGCAGCTTGTTAGCTCTTCCCAGAGCATTTCCAACTTCTCTTCACGAGAGTTAGCTTTAGCCAGCAAGCTGTCACGTACAATGTTTTCAGCAAAAATCGACGCGGTTTCCGCTAGTGTCATAGGGTAACGAGTCTGACACAAAGGCATATCGCGCATTACCCAGTTGTGGAAGGCATGGCCTAGCTCATGGGCAAGAGTGAGTAAATCTGAACGACTTCCGCCCCAAGTCATGAACACCAAAGGTGAACGAGTTGCCGCAAATTTTGTACAGTATGCCCCTAATCGGCGATTCTCACTCGGTTTGGCATCAATCCAACCATTTTCGACCATCATATCAACGAAATCGGCCATTTCTTGATGGACCTCTGCAAACGCTTCTCTGATGATGGCAATCGCTTCGTCAAAGGCGTACGTCTTCTCTTCACCAGAGAGTGAAGGCATCGCGGCCATATGATTCCATGGCTTCATAGTATCTAAACCATGAACCTTAGCCATAAGCCGCCCGGCTTTTTGACCAACTGAGCGATTGGCTTTTGCCACACTCAGCATGCTGTCCAATGTTTCTGCTGTGATGCGGCTCTGCCTTAAACTTGGGTCAAGGAAATGTACGTCTTTCTCATTGGAACGCATTTGATATTCGGTCAACCGCCAACCCGACAACGCGTTCAAAATTGACGCAAAACTCTCTTGGTGTGTGTTCATTGCCGCTTGAATCGCATTCCATGCAGGCTCTTGCTTATCAAATTCGGCGCCATACAACAGGCTCGCCGCTTGAGATAAACCTAGTGTTTCTTCATTGCCATCTTCGTGTTTTAGAGTGACCTGAAGTGCACCAGTGAGATTATCGTACAAACGTCCCCAAGCATCTCTGCCATCCACCTGCATCGCTGACAAAAGCTGCTCTTGTGCAATGCTCAGTTGAGTTTGCGCTTCTTCACGGGAACATTCAATTAGAAAGCCCTGCCCTGAGACATCGCCACTATCATGAGCCAATACTTGATCAATGAACTCTTGTGGTGAATGCACCAATGTATCTTGGTATGGGGTGAAAGCCTGAGTCAAGGTTGAGCGCAATTTTGCCACGCGCCCGATCATTGCCTTGGCTTGGCTGTGTGTCGCGTCAACTGAAGATTCACAGTTGGCATAAGTGCCAATAGTAGACAGTAAGGTACCCGCAGCTTCTGAGGTTTGAATAGCATTTTGCATCGCCAGTACCGTTTCACGTTTATCAGCATGCAGGTTCAAAACGTTGATGCATTGCTCGACAAGCGCGATATCTTGTTCAATTTTTGGGTCGTTCAAACTTTGATAAGCGACCGAAAGGTTCCAACTTGGTGTTGTCATTCTTTATCCTTACGTATCAGAGCGATTGCTGATACGGAATGTGTCGTCGTTATTGAATGTGCGCCGCCATTCGATCTGTATCAAATTCGATCCGTTTCAAAGTCGATCCGTATCAAACTCGATCCTTATCAAAACAGGGGCTTGGAGATCATTTTGACGTTAGTAAAAATCTCTTCAGTTTTTGTAATTTGTATATGAGTAATCGAGTGATAGCCAATAGACAGCGCCGAGTACCAGCTCGGATTCTCCCAATCAACATTGAGTACATTGGCCAATATCATTCGTATGGTGCCCGCATGGCACACAATCAAACTGTCACTTTTGAGATTAACAACAAGTGATTGCCATTCTCTCGTTACCCTATCATGAAAATCTTGAAGCGGCTCCGCATTAGGCAAAGTACTCACAGCGGGTGATTGCCAAAACGCTTCTAAGTTTCCCCACTGTTCAGAAAGGTCATCGAAAGTTCTGCCGTCATAATCTCCAAAGCTGAGCTCTTGAAGTTTAGAAGAAATGGTAACGTTTGGATTTTCTCGCATCTGTGCGATTTTAAGCGCTAAATCGTGGCAGCGAACCAAAGGGGAAGTGATGATAGCCTCAGCCGCGAACCCCTGCTTAACCGTTTCCTCGGCAATCTGCTTTTGATACTCAGCTTCAACACCAACATCAGTTTGACCATTTAGTGCCGCTGGCCCCAAAGTTTTGCCATGGCGTAGCAGGTAAAGATTATACGTTTCCATATGACTTCTCTCTGTTACCCGTCATCAGTTTTTATCTCCGCCTTTCAACGTCATAGGTAAGCCCGCAGCAACGAAATCAACTCGCGTTGCAACCCGCGCGATGGCTTGATTCATCCAGCCTGCGTTATCGACAAACAAGCGAGACACTTCGCCCATCGGCACCACTCCTAGCCCTACTTCGTTTGAAACAAGGACCAACGTAGCCTCGCAGCTCTCAATAGCTTCAACCAAATCATCGACGCGCTGCTGTATATCACTTTGCTTCAACTGATAACCATCATTGTAGATAATGTTGTTCATCCACAAGGTTAAGCAATCGACCAAAACAACCTCATCGCTAACAAACGTGCGCAGTAACTTTGCTAACTCAGTTGGACATTCGTGTGTCACCCACTTTGAGCCGCGAGAGTCCTGATGATGAGCAATCCGAGCTTCCATCTCATCATCAAACGCTGTTGCCGTGGCGACATAATGGGGAAAATTCTTAGATGAACCCGTTCCACTGCGAACAGTACCAATATGATCAGTTTCCGTATGACTAGTCTCTAGGAGAGCAGAAACATAGTCTTGAACGCAAGCCTCGGCATAACTGGACTTTCCTGAGCGCTCCGCCCAAAATAAGATGAATCATTTTTACTCCAAACACACCCCGCTTGATATAGAAGTATCGCTTACATCGATACGCCTAAAAAACAAAGCCGAGATACAAGTATGACGAGAAGCCAATATAAATCACGAGCTCAGAAATTTGCTGAACCGCACCCAAACAGTCACCCGTGAATCCGCCAATTCGACGCATAAGCCAAGCCTTTAACGCGAAGCAACTAACGCTAACAACCCGCAAATCGCGATGGCAAATTGCCAGTTAAAGATAGCAACAGGCAATACCCCTATCAGCAGCAAAAACAGCAACTCAAAGCGGGTCTGTTTGTTCGCTAGTGGCTTACTTTTACTGGAGTCAGGGTCGGTCACATAAGGCATATCATAGATGAGCGACGCAGCTACCGCGCGACTTAACGGGTAGCTAAGCAGCAGGACAATCACAACCGAAACGCCATTTGCTAATTCGATTAACAGTGCATACTTACCGAGCAGCGCCATGATTAAGGCACTCGCACCATAAGTACCGATTCGACTGTCTTTCATGATGGTTAAGCGGCGCTCGGTCGTCATACCGCCACCGATACCATCCGCCATATCTGTTAATCCATCTTCATGAAAAGCGCCTGTAAGTAATAGGCTAAACACCATCATGAGAAACAGTGCAATCGATGTCGGTAGAACGAAACTTAGTCCCCAATAGACAAGCGCACAGAGTGCACCGAGTAACAAACCCACTAGAGAAAAGTAACGCCCTGCACGGTTCATTCTATCTTCCGAGTATGGCGTGCTTGATGGCATAGGGATACGAGAGAAAAACCCAAGCGCTAACCAAAACAGTTCAATTTGGTACTTGATGCCGCTTAGCATTACACCGTCACTCCGGCGTCTTCAAAGCTGGCCATCGAGTTATAGAACTCCGCTGCAGCGCGAATCAATGGAACCGACAATACCGCGCCCGTCCCTTCTCCTAATCTTAATCCGAGGTCGAGCAAGGGCTTAGCATCGAGCGCTTTCAACATATGCTTATGAGCAGATTCTTGAGACTGATGAGCAAAGATCATGTAATCACGACACTTTGGCTCAATCAACGCAGCCACGTAAGCCGCCGCCGTCACAATAAACCCATCAACAACAATTGGGGTTTTCTTCTCATAAGCACCCATGAAGCCGCCAACCATTTGTACAATTTCAAAGCCACCTACTTGGCTTAGTACTTCTAATGGTGATGAGCCTTGGCATCGCTTCACGCCTTGAGAAACGAGTGATACTTTGGTTTGGTATTGCTCTTCGCTGATGCCTGTACCTAGACCAACACAGTCTTCAACCGCGAGATCCGATAGCGCTGCCAAAATCGCCGCAGCACTGCTGGTATTGCCAATTCCCATCTCGCCAAACATCACCAGATTTGAGCCAGATTCAATAGTTTGCTGAACAATGCGTTTACCCAATTCAATGCCTTCATTGACTTTCTCTAAAGACATAGCTGCGCGCTTTGACAAGTCTTCTGTTCGTGTGCCAAGGCGTTGCACAACCAACTGAGGATGCGCTTGTTCAACAGGCAGCAAAATGCCGGTATCGATAACTTTTAATGCGACATCGTTGCTACGGCAAAAACAGTTAATCGCTGCACCACCCGCCAAGAAATTCAACACCATTTGCTGCGTGACTGCGCTTGGGGCAATGCTCACGCCGTTATCAGCAATGCCATGGTCGCCGGCAAACACCAACACTGTTGGCTGACTAATTGAAATGCTCGTCACCGCTTCGCTCTTACCTTGCTTTGAATCAAGCCAATTGCGCCGCCACGTGCTCTAGTTGACCAAGGGCACCTAACGGTTTCGTTTTGTTGTCTATTCGTTGGGCAATCGCCGTCTCAAATTGCTTATCTAACATAGGAATTCCAGCTCTAGTGGTATTACTTAGGACGTTGAACAGAGAAAGGTTCATCTAATATCGCGTATTGAGCACCACCTAAACGAGCAAGCGGATTCAGTGCTTTCGCATCGATAGTAATACGATCACCGTTTTGAGTGCTGATTGACTCAGCAACATAGACCTTCTCCACTTTCGCAAACACAAGCGACTGAGGTGTTTCCCCTATCTCTTGCACTTCGAACAAGGTGCAAGCAAAAGCCACGGCACAATCCTTTATTCTTGGCAGTTCAAAATCGTCGAATGGAACAAGTTCAATATCATTCGCCGTTACTTCAGAGTCTCCATGATCAAGCGTTGCGGCAGATTCAGTCACCAGCTTCGCATGATCGGCTGAAGCGATATGGATCACGAGCTTCTGTTTTTCTTTGACATTTCTCACCGTATCTTTCACATCTCCGTTAGGCTTTTTACCCACAGAAAACATCATGATAGGCGGGTTACTCGATATTGGTGTGAAGTAAGAAAAAGGGGCAAGATTATAGTTTTTTGAACCTGAATCGGTCAGTACCCAAGCCACTGGGCGAGGTGTTACTGTTTGAGTAAAAAGGTGATAAACCTGATTCGCTTCAAGTTCACTCAACGTAATGTTCATATCACTTCCTTGGACGTTTAGAAGACTGTCCAGTCTATCGCTAAACGCTTCATTTCTCTAGCGTATTGGTGTTACCAATTAGACTCGCATTTTGAGAACACAATACCGCGCTATCAATATTTCTATCAATTTAGCTAAGTTAGCTATACTTACTATTCGGTACATATCCTGCATTAATGTGTTACTGGGCAAGCTAAGCCAAAATAACAACACGCTTACTGAGCCCTAAATCGTCACATCGAGGAGGTTTTATGTTTGCTAATCAAAGAGCTCAAAAATCGAAGTCAAATAAGCCCAATAACTCATCCAAACGCTCGAAGAAAGTCCCACTCTCAATGACTTAACATTCTCATATAAAGGCAACGCCCCTGCTGCAATGTTCACTCATCACAGGGGCATAATTGCCTGAAATTCAGAATCGTTTCGCAAATACCTTCAATTTGTTGCATTCAGTCAATGAAATTCGTTGTTAATCACACCAAAATACCCTCAGTTATGATTACACTGACGCACGCTTGTCTATGCTTGATTGGCGTGGGCAAGCGGCTAAACTTTACCCATTAGTACTAGGAATTCCTCAGATGAAAAATACCGACCAAGCAGTTATTATCGCCGGCGCATCTGGGTTAGTAGGAACGGAAGTACTCAAAGAGCTTCTCGAAGAAAACTCCGTCGGTAAGGTTTACGCATTAACGCGCAAGGAATTGCCATTCTTCCACTCAAAACTAGAGCAATTCAAAGACAAACAACTTAAGATCCCTGCGTTGAATTCGGATCAACCATTACCAACTTTCGGTTTCATCTGTTTGGGGACGACCCTCAAGCAAGCAGGCTCAAAAGAAAACCTAGCGAAAATTGACTACGACCTCGTTTGCCAAGTTGCCAAAGACATGAAAGCAAAGGGCGTGGAACACCTCGCGGTGGTCTCTAGTTTAGGGCTTCGCCTCGCTCACTCTCCCATTACCTACGAACGAAAGGAAAAATGGAAGCAACACTGAGCCGAATGGGTTTTACGTCTGTCTTATTTGCAAGGCCAGGACCTTTAAAAGGTCTGCGTGACAACCCACGTACCGATGAGGCAATTTTGCAAACCGTTATGCGCGTAATTCGCCCAATCATGCGTGGCCCACTCGCTAAATACATCCCCATCAGAGCGAGCATGGTTGCCAAGGCCATGACTCACACATTGCTCGAAGCCACAACTGATTCCGTCTATTTTATTGATAGTGTCGAGATGCGCAGACAAGCGGAAGAGTTATCCAGTTAACCGCATAGGTTGCTATAACTTCCCACGTTCAACTCACACCAACCAGACCAAAATCCGATGCAAATTACATCGGATTTTTTATTTCCCCACCCCCCAAACCAGTATGCGACGAAGGGGAAATTTTGGAATATCGATTCATATTACAAAACAATGACAAACAAAGTGATTACAACTTTATGTGGTACTGGTTCGAATAAAAGTCGATAGGTACTAATTTAATAGGATGTAATTGCAACGCGATACAAGCGTGATTCGGTTCGCAAAAAGTCCGAACACTATGATAAAGGCATGAAATTTCGGCAGTTAACCCCGCAAAATACGGTATCCACTCCGATTCATACCAAGTAATCCCGAATAGCATAAACCTCAACGTCAAATGGCTATAAAAAGGAAAATACTATGGACGGGTTATACAATACGGCTTTATCTAAACAATTCAGTAATCATGAACGCTTGTCGGATATTCACATACCTAACAATGAGTCACCCTTTCCGCTTTTGGGTAACAGTGATGCCATCAATAAAATCAAAAGACAGTTGATTTACGCCTCTCAAATCAATATCCCCATTTTTATTAGCGGGGAAACAGGAACTGAAAAACGAACACTGGCTCACTACATTCATCAAAACAGACCTAACGCCGATGGCCAGTTCATCTATGTCTCTTCAGAAACTAGCCACCTTGATGATTACAAACAGTATCTCGATGTGAGCATTAGCAATGCGGTTAATGGAATGTTGTTTCTTGCCGAAATCGACAAGCTCAATGACCAGCACAAAGATTATCTGACCTACCTTTTCTCAAATGAAGAAATCTATCGCCAGCTCACTCAAAACAATGTTCAACTGGTTGTCTCTTGTACCCAAACGTTAACCAACAATCATCAGTTCCTATCTAAGATACTTGGCAGCAGTGCTCCTCATTTAGAACTTCATATTCCGCCCCTCTGTGAACGACAAGAAGATATCTCTGTTTACATCGATCATTTCCTAACGCTATTCGGATTATCAAAACCACCCAAAATCAGCCCACAGGCTCGCGATCTGCTTTGTCAATTTGACTGGCCCGGTAATGTAGCTCAATTGCAGAAAGTGATGATGACGCTAGTCTCATCGCACCCTTACCGAATCACTGATAAAGATGTGTCCTCTCTCGGTATCACAAACAAGCCTTCAGTAAAGCAAGATCTCATCGGTTGTTTGCTCAACGAAGACTTGGAGGCATTCCAAAATACGCACCCAGCGCTTTACAAATCTCTGTTATACATCAGCACGCACTACCGGGATGAGCTTTCACTCCAGTCCGTTGCCGATGCTTCCTTTACCAGCCCTTCTCATCTTTCATTTTTGTTTAGGCAGTATCTCAACAACTCATTTAAGTCGATATTGGTTCAGCTTCGTGTTCGCTACGCCAAAACGATTCTCGATGATAACCCAATGGCAAAGATCACCGACGTTTGCTTGCAATCAGGTTTTGGAGACCTAAGCCACTTCGAGAAGATGTTTAAACGCCACGAGAAGTGCACACCAAGACAATATAGACAAAAGCAGCGTGAAGCTTACAAAGAAGCGCTGCTCGACTAACTCACGGATTTAGCCCTTTTTGTTCATTAGTAACGCCGAGTCCATAGCCACATTACTAAATATTATTGACTCATCAAGACAAACAAGAGCAATGCAATATGGAAGTGGATATTAAAACCATGATGGACCAGTTCTGCCCTACCGCGTCACGAAACATGGTGATGAATATTGTTGCGGAATCGCTTGGTAAATCGGCTCAGAACGCGACTCAGGTTCAGCAGCAAATTCAAACCATCATGGTTACTAATACCGCATTGGGCTCTGGCCTAATTTATTCCATCGCGGCGAAAGGCGCTTGAACGGTATCTGGGGTCTCACAGTGACACCCCATAACCACAAAGGAGCATGAAGATGCCAGTAAATGATGCGGTTACAGACTCGGTAACCCAAGTAAACACCAATGTTGTCGGTGAAACGCCAGCGCTAGCAGGAGGTAATCTCCTGCTATCAACTAGCCAAGCGTTAGGTGTGTCATCACTTAACAGCACGGGTGCGAACCAACAAGGGACAGTCGTCCTACAAACGTCGACGGTACAGGGGATCAATGCATTGTTCTCCACTGGAGCAGCAGTACTAGGCCGCAGTATCGAACTCGTTCTTGAACCAAGTAAGAAGTAATCACAATCCAAAATAGGAGCATATTATGCCTGTAAATGAACAAGTTACTGACTCGGTAACACAAGTAAATACTAAGGTTGTTGGCGAAACACCTGCCATGGCGATGGGTAACCTACTGATGTCGACCAGCCACGCACTAAGCAATGCTGCTCACAACGCAACTGCCGCTCAACAACAAGCTCAAATCACCATGCAAGCTGCCACGGTGCAGGGTGTGAACTCATTGATGGCTATCGGCTCGTCTGTTATCGGACGTGGCGCAGAATCCATCATCGAAAAAGGCTAATTCCTAGCCGTCTTTAATCTCTACCTTAACTTACTAAAGGGAAATTAACATGCCAGTAAATGAACAAGTGACTGACTCAGTAACACAAGTAAACACGAAAGTTGTAGGCGAAACACCAGCAATGGCAATGGGCAACCTTCTGATGTCTACAGGCCAAGCGCTAGGTACAGCAGCACACAACGCGACAAGTGCTCAGCAGCAAGCTCAAATCACGATGCAAGCTGCAACGGTTCAAGGCGTAAATGCGCTAATGTCTATCGGCTCATCGGTGGTTGGCCGAAGCGCTGAAGGCATTATCGAAAAAGACGGTTAATCCGTTGTCTCCTTTGCTAGGACGCTGGCAAAGGAGAATCCCACCCTATTGTTTAACGATTTAATGAAATAAGGCTCGATATGACTACCGTAAAGGCTCCACCTCATCCGGCGGAATCGGCGTTCCAAGCCGCGAACCAATCCGTTGCTCAATCTACAGCGATGGCTCTGGCTGATGCCACTGACAACCTAAGAAACTTAAACACGTTAAGCACAACCGCAATTGGTACGGCGTTTAGCCAACTGCTTGAAACTGGTGATCCGAAGTACCTAAACATCATCGACCAAGCACAAAAAGTGGTAACCAATGGCGCCGAGAACTTTGGCGTGGTTGGCGAAAAAGTAGCGACCGTTCTTAACGATCACGCGTAACGAATGACACCAAGCGCGACCGCTAAACCTTGAAAGGCCAAATTTTGGCACTCTTGTGAACAGGTTTAGACGCGACCACAGGAGTGAACATGGCAGACAACAAAATTCAGTTTGAGAACGAGTTCGAACAGCCGGTTTCAAACGACGCTATTGAAAGTTTTAATACCCTTCAGAGCTTTTCCAATCAATCGACCAGCTTATTGGAAACCACGCTTTCTGACACCCTTGGGCTCTCGATGCACAATGCGGTCACGACTCAGCAGCAATCACAAATGACTACGGCGGCTTCCATAACCAACGCTTGCGCCAGGCTTCTGCAAACCCAAGCGAAACCGAGCGGCATAGCTCCGGTGGTTGATGAAGATAAGCCTGAAAAAGCAGAAGAACCCGCGGTAGCAGCAGAGCAGCCTCAACCATCTGAGGAAGAACAGCCTCAGGCTAAAAAACGCTTCAACTTGATGAACTTCTTAAAACGTAAGAAAGGAGGCGATGATGAGTGATGCTCCTAGCCTACAGTTTGACGTTGAGCAGCAGCTCAAAGACATCGAACGCTTTACGCAGAATCAACAATTAGAAGTCAAACAGCTGATTCAAGAAAGTCATAGTCACTTTTCTAAAGATGCGTCTGTCGACAGCAATGCAATATACAATCAAGTCTCTGACATGATCTCAGGGATTGAATCTCAGCTTGACCAAGAGATGAACAAAATTAACCAGCAGCTACAAACACTGCTGCCTAACCAATCACAATAAGTGAGGCTATCATGGCAAAGAAAGTTAACGAACAGATCACTGACTCGATCACTCAAACCAATACTCAAGTTATCGGCTCCGCTCCATCTAATGCGATGGGTAACTTATACACCGCTATGGGCCTAGCGATGTCGAACATGAACAACAACGCAACCAGCGCTCAGCAGCAAGCTCAGATTGGAATGCAGACCGCCACCGTACAAGGCGTTAACTCATTAACGGCAATGGGTACTGCAGTGTTGGGTCGAGCAACGGAAGAAGTCGTAGAAAAAGGTTAAGGCTTGAACACGTTTATGCCCTTTTTTATGGCCAAGCCCCCACTTGGCCATTTTTTGTCTGTCATTCAGTCAGCTCTCAACTCAACCAAAAAACCCGAGGTAACTTACAATGAGTGACAAAATTACTGAGAAAGATCTGGTACCCGTTACCGAGATGATCAATCAACTCACTGAGTCTTCCATGTCCGATACTATGGGGTTACATATGCAAAACTCCGTGACCAATCAACAAAGCATGCAAACCGTCAGTAACGCTGCCACCTCAACAGCCTGCGCTTTGATCCTAAAACAAGGCGGCTAAATGATTTTCGGCTATGGCTAACGAAACGACTACCTCAAAAGCCAAGCAATCCGTCGCACAGTCGACGGCAATCGCCGTTCAAGATGCAGCCGACAACCTACGTAACCTCAACACCATCAGCACAACAGCCATTGGTGTCGCGCTCTCTGAGCTGCTTGCCACGGGCGATCCCAAATACGCCCAAGTGATCGAACAAGCACAAAAAATTATGGAAAAAGGCACGGCAAACTTTGCTGAGCTCGGCGCCAAAGCGGCCGAAGTGGCCAAGAAATTCGAATAACCTCACCACATCAATCCGTTACCCAAAGTATTGCATCGCTTCTCCCAATTAAAAAATCTGCTCACCCGCTAGATTAGGTCGATATCGAGTTCATTGAATGAGGAAAGGAACATGAGATTTTTAGACTTACTAATACTGGCTTGGCTGGGTGTGATCACGCTTTATCTACTTAACACGCCATTCAAGCTACTCGTCGATGCAGCTTTGTAAGTGACTCTTCAGCTCGACCTGAAAACGTACGGTCGGCACTACTGACTCATCAAGCTGATAATAAAAACAACTCATCAAGGACTAACGCAATATCCCTCTCTTTCTCCGAATAGATCCTCTATAAAACCAATATTGAAAACCAACGACGCCAAATAATAAGGACACAACCAGAGGGAGTTGCGTAATGATTAACCTTGAAGAATTTGTCCATTCTATTCATGTGGCGACCGCCTCCGCCGGCGAGGCACTCATTGAAAAAAACCTCAGTCTACTCGAGCGTTTCTTTGAACCTGCCGATGAAGACGATGACGGTATCGCACATATGGCCAACATCAGCCAATCTGATCGGCAGGTCGAGAGTAGCGCCCCTAATCGCATAACTTCAAATGAGAGTAATACTAGCTCTTTCAGTATTCATGACGACGATATTCCTATTCTCAAACCCCGCATGGTTGCGATGCAGTACCCCACCGTCACCAAGCAAGGCCCTGCGGTTCAAACCGTTAACGTACCCCTTATTACACTCATTCCCCTATCTCAAGTTGAGCTCAAAGAGATGCACTTTTCCACTGAGCTTGATTTAAGTGTCAGCGGTGAATCACTGCAAGTTTCGTTTCCTAAACGCACTTTAAAGTCGCAAGAGATTAACGAGGAAGGTGGAAAAGTAGGCAACGGTGGAAAAGCACACTTGGAAGTCAAGATCGCGGCCATGGAGACACCAGACGGACTCAAATACATCGTTGACGGATACGAAAGAGCGCTGCGCGCCCAAGTTCCAGGTTAATACCCAGTTTCAATAACAACGTAAGGAAAAGCTATGCCAGTATCTAAAGGCCCTGCGCTCGCCTCAATGGCGCAACAGTTTAGTGGACTGCCCATGGGGGATCTTATTGGAGCACCGCTAATGGCTGCCGCCGATGCCAACCATAAAATGGCCATGACACAAGTAAAGTTCATGCTCGACACCTGTTTCAGCAAACAGAAAGTTGAAGGTGGCGGTGAAGGCGGAAAAGAACAATTTGAGTACTTACCCGTAATGGTAGAACTCAAGCTTAAACGCCCTGTCATATCAACACAGAAAGGCGAAAAACCCAGTGATACCGAAGTCAAAGTGGATACCGCCGAATCAAGTCTGACGATTCCACTACTCACCTTGTTGCCACTCAATGCGTTGGCTGTGGATGACGTGAATATCAACTTCAATATGGAAGTGAAGTCCAGCTTTTCCAGCGAGCAAACAGAAACAGAGAAAGAGAATATGTCTGCCGAAGGCAGCTTCGAGGCCAAAGTTGGTTATGGGCCATTTTCTGCGAGCATTAGCGGTAGTGTGTCTAAATCATCAGAGAAAAGTAACGCCAAAACAGACAAGTACGAAAAGAGCAACAAAGCAACGTACGACGTTAAAGTGCATGCGGGCCAGTTACCACTGCCAGAGGGAGTCGGTGTCATCATCCAAGCCTACACCGATAACATCACGCCAATCATGCTCACCGAAGAAAAGGACGGCGGCGGTCAGCAGTAAAAAAGAACCTCAACTGCCCCAGGCTAAAACTTGGGGGCAAACTAGGTCAATGGAATGGCATTGACCTTTGAGCCATACAAAGTGCGCATAAGTCATCTTCGTTTACTAGGAGTCACAATGATAGGAGTAACAATGAAAACCAAAATCCCTTGCCCCACATGCCAAGAAAACGGTGTAAATAGCGAAATAGCCTTCGATCCTCAGCTGCTGCTTTCCGGTGCTCAGTTTAATTGCCCGGTATGCCAAACCTCCGTTTCATTGATGCCCGCTAGCCATCAAACTTACGCTAAGGCTTATCGGAATATCAAGGCTATCAGGCGCAAACACAGGGGCTCAAAAAGCGCGGAAACCAGCCGATTTAGGTGGATAAGATGGCACAACCGAAACTCATCGAGCAACTCCTGAGAGACCTGTTGGCCACGAAGGCCAAGCTGGAGGACGAAAAGTACACCGACCTGCAACGCTATTTCGATGTCAGTAATGAGGGAGACTTAGCAGCTCGCGAGATTGGCGTACAAATCCCAATTGTGACTGATGAAGGCGTATTCTACCAAACACAACGTATGCCGTTATTGTCTCTGTTTCCTAGCCAATTTTTTAAGCTAGAGACACTTAACCTGTCGTTTAACGCCTATCTAAGGAGCAACAAGAACTCCCCGACTCCGGAACTTACCCTGAGCAAAAAAGAGAGTTGGCTTAAAGCGAATAAACCTGTTCATGTTTCAATGACGCTGAGTGAGAAAGACGCGCCTGTTGTCACAATGACCGGCCCCTAGCGCCGTCCATACGATAACCATGATCCTTCACTAACAAACCCAAGTTTCCTGTGCTTGGCACAGGCTAAATTAGCCTCACATCCATCTAGCTGTGAGGCGTTATGAAGAAACTAAGAATAATCATTAATCGCAACTTACCGATTCTTTTTTTTATATCGGTCGTTGTCACTTTGATGTGGTGGTACAAAGTCGCACACATTGAAGAGCAAATTTTAAAGGAAACACTTACCGACTTAGAACAGCAAGTTGGCAGTGAACTCAAACGTCATGAATGGCATATGAATACATTTTTCCACCATTCAGAAGACGCGGTGAATGCGATTGCGAGCGAGCTTGATAAACCCGCTCCTAACTATGAACATCTAATCCCTGAATTACTCGACACACTTGCTCTGCCACATACATCTGCAATTGCTGCTCATTTTGCCCAATCCTTCAATCCAGACGAGCTCGCGCCACACTTTTCAAAATATACTTTTCGCGACGAGCACAAAACCTTATATGCGCCCTTTTTTACAAAATCTGGCCGAGATGAAACCCATTATCCATACGACTACACCCTCACTGGTGAAGGTGCGCCAAATACAGGTTGGTACAGTGAAGATATAGACAAGGGAAGCTGGTTTGGGCCTTATTTTGGACAGGCTAATCAGTCTTACCTTATTAGCTATCGCGCTCCTTTTCGCTGGAATGAAAGTACCCAAAAAAACCAAGGTAATATCGTTGCAGACTACTCTCTGGAAAACCTCAGAGAGATCTTGGCTGGCTTACAGTTACTATCTAGTGGGTATGGGATCTTACTGACCGATGATGGCACCATTATCTCCCACCCCGTCACTGACTACCTTTCTAAAAACATCTCTGACGTCGAATCACTCAACCTCTCGATGCAAACCATATCTCGTTTAGAAGAAGGAAAATTTTCATCCAGACGTATGCCTAGTCAAGTAGAAGGTGAAGCATCTGAAAAGCTCGTACTCGTGGAAAAGTTTAGTGAAAGGAAATGGACGCTGGTCGCCGTGATAGATAAGCAAGATGCCCTCGATCATTATGTTCATCACAACAACATTGGCGCAAGTTCGTTCACCCACTATCAAGTCAAGCTGCACATCACGTTGACCATTCTAAGTGTGATTTCCGGGTTTTTAGGCATTTGCCTGCTACTTGCACTGAGTTCTATCAAACTGCGCAGAACCATTTGGCTGACATCAGGACTTTTTTCGATGATTTGTGTCGTGGCCATTTTGATGATTTGGCGCACTCATGCATTGGCTGACCGAGGTCAGGCAGGTAGCGATATTATGGCAACGGAAAAAACTCAACTTGCTGCAGCGCTCAATGCTATCGAGCGTTCACGTAAAGACGAGCCCACTCCGTCACCTACCCCTATTGAGACAGGATTCTTTGTTCAATCCGTCAAGTTCATCTCAGCGACAGACGTCTATGTGACGGGTTATGCGTGGCAAAAGCTTCCTAAGTCATGGAAAGACCAACTTGCAGAGGAACAAAACTCCTCATTGCTGCTCGGGTTTACCTTACCAGAAGCCGAAACTTTTTCGGTAACCGAAGTCTATAGCGATAAAGCAATGACACGCTGGTACTTCGAGGCATCTCTACGACAAGCGTTTAACTATCTACAATATCCATTTGATGAAGAGCAAATTTGGCTTCGAGCCCGCAGCCTTAACTTTCACCGACCAAACACCATATTGGTCCCAGACTTAGATGCCTATCCCGAGTTTTCGAAAAATACAAAGCACGGTCTAGAAGAGTATCTATTCATAGAAGGCTGGAACATCGATAAAACAGCCTACTACTTCAGAAATATTGGCTTCAGCAGTAACTTTGGTGACGATGCTCAAAACACCTCGTTTAATGCACAACCCGACTTGTTCTTTGGCATTTCAATCAAACGAGAATTTGTTGGCGTGCTAATCGCACATATGTTGCCACTGGCTGTCATCGCCTATTTAGTTTTCTCTGTTTTGCTTATTCAAACCCGAAATGAGAAGAAGAATGCCCTCATGGGTTACAACGCCTCTATGGTTCTAGGCTACGCTGCGAGTCTGTTTTTTGCCCTGACGTTATCGCACTTCTCCTTACGCCAATCATTACAAGCAAAAGGGGTAATTTACCTTGAATACTTCTACTTCAGCTTGTACATCGCCCTAGCATTTGTTGTTGCTAATGCACTGACCTTTACGTTGGCGAGACCTTGTTACAAAGGAAAAACTCAGTGGGCACCTTTCATTTACTGGCCAGCTCTCATGCTGTCTCTTGTCATCTTTACGATTATGAGGTTTAGCTAATGACACAGCCCATTATGAAAGTGTTGTGGTGTTTATTCATGTCCGGGGCGGCGTTTAGCCCCGGCGCCATAGCCGACAATACTCAAGAAACCATAACAGCGGCTTGGTACCCTTGGAGCCCCTATCAGTATGTCGAAGAAGACCAAATGACAGGGTTAGATCATGCTCTTGTTACGGCTATTTTTGCCGAATCTGACATTTACGTTAGCTACGACATAGATGAACTGGACACCTGGTCCAAAAATCAAGCCGACGTGCTAAACGGGAAAAAAGATATTACTTCTGGGGCATTCGAAAGTGAGTATCGAAAGCAACATTACCACTTATCAAAACCGTATCGCTATGAAGCCAACAGCTTCTATATCCGACATGAAACGAGAGCAAAACTCGACTTCTACTTGGTTGAAGAACTGTTGAATCAGCTGGAAATTGATGACTTGAAGCTTGGAGTGGTCGAAGGCTATACCTACGCAAGTGAAGAGATCAATGACTTTATTGAAAGACATAAAGAATCTGGCTCGGGCCTGATTATTGGAGCCGAAAACGAGAATGATAACTTTAACAATCTTCTGAATAAAAATGTCGACATTCTAATTTCCGATAGGCTCGTGGGTGCGCAAATTGTTTGGCAAAGAAAACTGGGCGGAAAACTAGAAGAGCATTCGCTCAAGCTGCCTTCCAAACCCATTCATTTACTCATCCACCGCTCATCCGACCCAGTCACTGATGTTCATTATCAGAGGTTGCTGACCAAGTTTAATCAAGGTGTTGACCTCCTCACTGCACAAGGACGAATCGAAACGACCATCGCCGAATATCTGTTTCCTGTCTTAATTAACATCACTGTACAGCGCAGCTGGTTTTACGCAGTGGATATCATTGGGGCGATATTTTTTGCGTTCAGTGGTTTTCTCATCGCCAAAGAGAATCGATACGATCTCTTTGGCACTATGGTCGTCATCGCTCTATTAGTGGGAGGTGGCGGCATTGCACGAGACCTGTTGGTTGGGAGAGCCCCTGTCATCATGCGCATTCCGGATTACATCTACATCATACTCACAATGACGCTAGGGGCTTTCTGTTCAGTTTCGTGCATGACTATTTTAGACAACGCTTTACAACCTACAAAAAGTGCTTTGGATCCATCAGCCACACAGCAGACACAACAAGAGCGATAGTCGAAGCACTTGGGCTCGGAACATATACCGTTGTAGGCGTTGGTGTCGCCGTTGAGGCAAAGCTCGATCCTCTCTGGATTTGGGGCCCGATTTTAGGCTGTATCACCAGCTGCGGTGGGGGCATCATCGCGAGCGTCCTTCGTAAGAAAAATATCGACAGTATGCGAGGAAACATTGAACCAGAGTGTTCACTACTTTGGGGGTTGTTCTTCTCATTCATCATGATTTGGCAAGGCAGTAGGCTCAACCCAAATGAAGTTTTTCTTGGAGTTATTTTCACGTTATTAGGTAGCACTATCACCATGCTAATGATTCGTCACTTCAAGATCACATCCCCTTGTATGAGTTCTGGCTCCAACCATTCCCCTGCCATTCAAAAACAAAACAATATCAGTTAGCTAGGAAGATAGAATATGGACAACACTAATGACATTACTAAAACAAGCAACAACACCAAACACAACGATTCATCCCATTATGGTGAGACGCTCGGCACTGAGTGGCCCAACACTTCAAGTTCTACTACTCACAGGCATTTATCTTGCGAGTTCGCCACTATTTCAACGAGTCTGAGCATGAGCTTTGGCGAGATAACATTGAACGATTATCTGAAAAATTTCTGTCTCAGCGTACTATCTGTCAGCCCATTACCACGCCAGATCTAGAATCTCGATTCGAGTTCAAGCCCATACCCGGTCAAGGCTATTCGCCGCAAGCTGTTATCGATGAATTAGAAAGAAGTGTCCTTCCCTATTCCATCAACACAGGTTCTCCGTATTTTATCGGCCATATGACCGCTTTGTTGCCAAACTTCAATCGACCACTCTCAAAGCTACAAAGCACGCTAAATCAAAACATGGTGAAACTGGAAACCGCCAACGCGACCACTTTCTATGAAAAACAAGCGCTAGCGATGCTGCATCATGCGATCTATGACCTTAAACCTAGTCAATACAGTCAGTGGATTACCGCGGACGACAAACCTATGGGCATGGTGACCTCTGGTGGTACGGTTGCAAACCTAATGGCACTTCAAATTGCCCGAGCGTACTCGCTGGGGTCAAATGTAGAAATCCAAGGCGTGAGTCACGCGCTACAAGACAAAACAGCCGGCAACAGTAAAGGAGTAAGCAAAGTTATCGTGTCTGAACTCGGGCACTATTCCATTAAAAAAAGCCTCGCAATACTTGGGATTGGAAAAGACAACTTGGTGACTATCCCTGTCGATGAGCAGCAGCAAATTCGCATAGACCTGCTAGAAGAGAAGCTACAAGAGTTAAAAGACAACCATATCCATGTTTGCGCTATCGTTGGCATTGCAGGAACTACAGAGTGCGGTTCGTTTGATCCGCTAGATGAAATGGCAGCTCTAGCAAAGAAGTATGGCCATTACTTTCATGTAGATGGCGCTTGGGGTGGCGCACTTATCTTTTCGCAACAACACAAGGCGCTGCTTAAAGGGATTGAACTTGCTGATTCTGTCACCATAGATGGACACAAACAGCTCTACTTACCAATAGGAACGGGCATCTTAATTCTAAAAGACCCAACTCAGAGCGCGTACATTGAAAACAGAGCCAACTACATCATTCGAAGTAAGTCTCTCGATTTAGGTCGGTACTCTGTTGAGGCTCACGCCCGGCCAGTGTTTTACATCTTCAAGCGGGGCTTAAACTACTTGGTCGACATGGATATGCAGAAATACTGGACCGAAACGTGGCAACGGCGAAGGCTTTGGCAAATCACATCAACGAAAGCCAGGAGTTTGAACTACTTACCGAGCCTCAATCCAATATTTTCTTATATCGTTACCTTGTCGACGGCCTACAACAGTGCGATGGATTTACCAAACAGAACAACCAAATTCTCGATCAGATAAACATCGCGATACAAGAGACTCAAAAGCGACAAGGTAACGGGTTCGTTTCTCGTACCCAATTCAAAACTGCCAGTGGTCAAAATGTAGTTGCGCTGCGAGTGGTCATCGCGAATCCATTAACGACGCTTGACCATGGTACCGCCGTCTTGGAAGAGCAAAAACAACTCGCAGAGGCGTTTGAACTCTAGCCCTATAAACAACAGGCCACCTTAACTAAGTGGCCTATTCTCTTCGACTTGTCCCTTTAATCCTCACGATAAAAACTATTCACTAACATGTTTCCGTCTTTGCGCTATTCTCAGCAAGTGTTTAATACTGGAACAATCAATGGACATATTCATACTGGTGGGGCTTATCACCCTTAACGGCCTCTTTGCCATGTCAGAATTGGCGCTTGTCGCTGCCAAATCGAGCCGCTTAAAAACTCTGGCTCAAACTCAATCTTCTGCGCAGCGCGCGCTAGATTTAAAAAACAACCCAACTCGTTTTCTATCGACCATTCAAATTGGTATCACCGCTATTGGTATTTTAAGTGGTATTTTTGGTGAAGCGACCCTATCTGCACCGTTTGCTCAGTGGCTCAATCAACAAGGCTTAGAACCAGAACTTGCGTCGATTATTGCCACCGCGAGCGTGGTTGTGTTGATCACCTACTTTGCGATTGTGGTTGGCGAACTGGTACCGAAACGATTTGCTCAACGTAATGCAGAAAAAATAGCGATCATCGTCGCGCACCCGATTCATTATTTAGCCATTGTGACGACACCTTTCGTAGTGTTACTGAGTGGCTCTACCGATGCTTTGCTAAAGCTATTTCGACAACATGGCGATGATGGCGACCAAGTGACCGAAGAAGACATCTTTGCGGTTGTCACCGAGGGCTCAGAATCTGGCGCGATAGAGCCACAAGAGCAAGATATGATCCGCAACATTCTGCACTTGAATGACAGGCTCGTGACATCGTTAATGACACCTCGTTGCGACATGGACTATCTCGATATCGATCAGCCGATTGAAACCTGCTTGAAAGAGATTCGTCAAACTCAACATTCCGTTTGGCCGGTTTGCATGGTGGATTAGACAATATCATCGGTACGATTTCATCTAAGGTGCTACTGGACCAATATGAGTCGCTGTCGATTGAGAAAATTGCACGTTTAGTTAGAAAGCCACGTTACTTCCCAGAATCAATGAAGGGGCTTCCGCTTCTCAACCAAATGCAACAAAGCAACTGTGAGATGGCGTTTATTGTTGACGAGTACGGAGATATCCAAGGGATAGTCACTCACTACGATATTTTGGAATCGGTAGCCGGTGAACTAGGTTTAGCACCGCAACATACTTGGGCAAGACAGCACAAGGATGGCAGTTGGTCGATGGACGCGCTGATACCGCTCAACGAGTTAAAGCGCCGTTTAGACATCTCCACGATAGACGGTGAGGAAAGCGAAGGTTTTCAAACATTAAATGGATTCCTAACCTGGCTTATAGGACGCGTCCCTAATCTTGGCGAAGTGATTGAGTATCAAGATTGGAGCTTTGAAATCCAGCGCGTTCAAAACAATCGTATCGTACAGGTCAAAGTGACATTGAAAGCGAATTAACTCACTGTTATTGGCTAATGTCACTGTGCGTATTACAGTATCCCTAGTAATAAGAAGGCTTATCAGCAACACGAATAGTTTGCTAGGGAATGTAATGATTGAACAAATAATGAAAAACAGCGATGAGTTCGCGCGTTGGAGAAAAGACATTCACGCCAACCCAGAGTTGGGATTCGAAGAGCAGCGCACCGCGGAGCTTGTCGCCTGCAAACTCGAGAGCTGGGGATTTGATGAAGTACACCGAAACATCGCCAAAACTGGTGTCGTCGGTGTACTTAGAGGCCATACTCCTTCAGACAATCCTTTAGAGAAAGCCATTGGGTTAAGGGCAGATATGGATGCCCTACCCATGCAAGAACTTAACGAGTTTGAGCACCGTTCAAAGCATCAAGGTCGAATGCACGCCTGTGGTCACGATGGTCATACCGTAATGTTACTCGCGGCGGCTTGGTATCTCTCCGAGCATCGCGACTTCTCGGGCACTGTCTACTTTATCTTCCAGCCTGCTGAAGAAGGGTTGGCAGGAGCCAAAGCCATGATTGATGAAGGTCTATTTGATCGCTTCCCCTGCGAGCGCATTTATGGCGTTCACAACATGCCTGGTATTCCTGAGGGTGATGTCTGGGTGAAAGAAGGCCCATTTATGGCAAGTACCGATCGCTTTATCATTGAAATTACTGGCAAAGGTGGGCATGGCGCTATGCCACATCAAGCCATCGACCAGTTGTCATCATGCTGAACTCATTAATGCCCTGCAAACCATCAAAAGCCGAAATGTGCAGCCGACCGAACCTTTAGTGGTTTCAATCACCGATGCTCATGCGGGATCTGGCACTCACAATGTCATCCCAGAAACCGCAACGCTCAAAGGCAGTATTCGAGCATTTAACGCCGAAGTGAGCTCGCTCGCTATTGAGCGAATGAAACAAATCGCGCAAGGCATCGCTTTGGCCCACAACGCAGAGATTAATGTCACCATCAAGGATGGAAGTTACCCAGCTACTATCAATAATGCAGGCGCCACCCAAGTGGCGCATCAAGCAGCGATTAACGTCGTGGGGAAAGACAAAGTATCAACGAACTTCCCACCCTTTACAGGCAGTGAAGATTTCGCATTCTTTCTGCAGCAAGTACCGGGGTGCTATCTGTTCATTGGTAATGGTTCAGAAGGAAAAACGGGCGGCGTTTGCGTACATAACCCTTTATACGACTTCAACGATCGAATCATCCCATTGGTGCTAGCTACTTTGTTGAACTCGTCAAACAAGAAATGAGCGCGAACTAAATACACTCTTTCTTCAAGCCAGCTGCATATGCTCATAGCTGGCTTTTCTTGCTCTGATCGCCTCTATCTAAACTTCGGCTTATCGAAACTATGGGTTAATTGCAGCCAGAATGATGTCTGTAGCTTCAACTGCTGTTTGTTGAATCTGTTCTTGCGTCACTTCAGCGACTCCTAGCAGCACCATATTTCTTGATGACAATAACATCCCAATCCAAAGATTCACTTTGCTTTCTGGTGACTCTACCCCCAAACGCTTGGCAAAAAAGGCGCTCAACGCCGCTTGTGTATGATGTGGGCCATTTTTCATAAAGCTCTCAACAATTTCAGGTGCTTGAGTCACTTCCGAGATCAATAGACGCTGCGTGGCGATATGTTCGATAGAAAAATGAAACTGCATGAAATCCAGAGCAAACGCGATCAGAGCTTGGCGCGTGTCTTCTAATTCGAGATGCTGCGAGTAACGTTCATTGTAGCTCTTACCGATCGACACCAACGTGGCTTGAAACAGTTCCAACTTTGATGGGAAGTAGCGATACAGAGTCTGCTTAGTCATTTTTGCTTGCTGGGCAATCACATCCATATTCGCGCAAGTATAGCCTTGCGATAAAAACTCAGACTTCGCAGCGACTAATATTGCCAGCTTCTTTTTTTCTCTATTTTGCTCAATCTTGCTCATTGGATCCTCAAACAAAAAGATCATACTCATAGGTATGATTTATGTTGACACTCTAACAATTAAAAATCATACTCGCGAGTATGATTTTTAATAAGGAGAATCATTATGTCATTACTTGCCGCCCTAAAACGCCCCCAAAACAACACCAAAGCCATTGGCTTTTCGGCCGCTCTTCTCGGCGCTTTGCTGATGAGTTTGGACCCTATATTTATTCGCTATGCCAACGTCAGTGGGTTTGATACCGCTTTTCTTTTTGGCTTGTTCAGCGCGATATCCATGCCCATTTTGCTCAAAATGAACGACAAACGAGGCATTCGCAAAGCCGCAGTCGCAGCAATCTTTAGTTGGTTAATCTTAAAAGAGAAGACCAATCGCTCGACCATCGCAGCCATTGCCGTAGTCATGATTGGTATTGGAATCGTGGTGTCAGGATCTTACGGTTCAGGTAACTGGATTGGCGATGCGATGGCGATATTCTCTGTCATTTGTGTCTCACTCATGTTCACCCTGCTTCGCAAGTACAAAGAGGTGAGCCGAATGGCGAGTGTTGGCTTGGGAAGCCTAATGCTTGCAACTGTGATGTTCTTCTTTGCAGAACCAACCAGCTATACCACCAATACTTGGATCTATATGGCTTGTATGGGGCTAGCGAGCGCACCAATTGGGCGATTAATGACGCTCGTTGCCACGCGTTACATCACCGCCGCCGAGGTCTCCATGACCTTGATGCTTAACACCGTGCTTGCGCCAGTTTGGGGGGGTGTGATCTTTGCTGAAATACCCGCATCTACGAGCTTAGTAGGCGGCGCAATCATTTTCATCACCTTATTGATATACACCTACACCAGCATGAAAAATGCTCAGTGATGGAGAATTAACCATAGTAGCTACGCTCACTTTTATCGGACGAATACACACCCCATACTCGAAAGTTGAACAGTGCCCAAACAATATTGAGTTTGATGGCACACTCTGCGAGATCAAACTGGATGACCAATACAAAGATGGCCTAAATGGATTGAACATCGGCGAACGAATTTTGGTTCTGTATTGGCTGGGTAACGTCGACTACTCAGAATCATTTCAAGGTGGTGAGAAAGGGACATTTGCATTACGCGCACCGAATCGCCCTAACCCAATCGGCGCTGCCATCGTGCCGATTGAAAAAATAAGTAACGGCTCATTGTACGTTCGTGGCCTTGATTGCCTGAACAACACCGCGCTACTCGACATCAAACCAGCGATATACAACGAACTGCAAGAGTAACTTTATTTAAATGACGCATGACTACGAAGGTGTAGTGCTCATGGGTCAGTCTTTTTAGCTTTCAGGGCTAAAAGTTCATGTCTAATTTTTAAACATAAAATCATTATGTTACACAGAAGAAGAATATGCCTCGCAATGAAAGACGTTACATCAGTTAGCGCGTTTTATTTGCACTTCAAAACATTTCCATTAATGCAACCTGTTACTTATTAACTCATCTATTCATAACAACTAAGTTTACAAGGAACAGAACAATGCCAATAAAACACGCTCATTTGCTGCTGCCAGCGCTGTTGGTTGTCAGTTTTTCAATCCACGCCGAGCCCGATAGAGAGCTCAACATTAAAATCGATGCCCCTTCTCTGCTTAAAAGCATCTTGGGGAACGAAGCCACTCAACCTTTGTATGTTTACCTTCCCCCTTCTTACCACACTAGCACGAAGCGCTAACCGGTTGTTTACTATCTCCACGGTTACAATGGCCAAGTTACTGAAGCTCGTCATCTTTCCGCAACCAATCTTGATGGAAAGATAGCAGCAGGAGAAGCCGACGAAATGATTGTTGTAGGTGTGAATGGTAAGAACCAGTTTGGTGGTAGTTTCTACGCAAACTCCCCAGTAACGGGCAATTGGGAAGATTTCTTAACTAAGGATGTCGTGAACTACATCGACTCAAAATATCGCACATTAGAAGGGCCAGAAAATCGTGGGATCACAGGGTTTTCGATGGGTGGCTCAGGCGCGGTTAACGTCGCGTTAAGCCATCCGGACAAGTTTGGTCATCTATACACCCTAAGCCCAGGGCTGTTTGATGAAAAAGGCTTAGATGTAGCGACAGAGCAATGGGTTTCGAACGGCTGGCGTTGGTTCCTAGATGGTTATGCCGCAACATTCGCGCCTTTCACCGACGCCACCAATGGCCAGTACTGGCATCCGTGGTCGGCGGACGATCAAAGCGTGCGAGATATGTGGTCTAAAGGCTATGGCGACATCGAAGAGAAAGTCCAACACTACAAAAAAGGGCCGCACAAACTAGCCAACATCCATCTCGAATACGGTAATCAAGACCAGTTCTATTGGATTGTCGACGGCACCAAGTATATGTCGGACACCCTGACTAAAAACGGCATTAAACACACTATTCACGATCATGGTGGCGGTCATGTCATCTCTAAAGAGCAAGGCCTCTCAATGATCGCGTTCTTTTCTGATTCATTTTAACATCAACGAAAAAGGCTAAGGGTTTATCCCTTAGCCTTTACCAGTCTTACACCGTTTACTTCTAGTTAGTAAATTCCGGCACCACCGCCGCTTGCCCTTCTACCTTCACCACTTTGCCACCATTTTCGTTAGCATATACTGTTGCCTCTGACTCCGTTGAGAACCAGAGTACTGGATAACCTGCGTTACGCAGCTCAACACTGTATGGAAGCAATTCACCATTGGTAGAGCCTTCAACTTTCTGCTTAAACTCAGCCCAGCAGCTTGAACCATTTTCAACGGCCAGCATGTTCAATAGGTGCTTGCGCTGAATGATGTCGCGCTTTTTGGTCAGTTCTGGCAAAGATAAACCGCGCAATACATTGGTATTGATTAAGCGCCTAAGCACCGGTAATGAATCAGACAAAGACGAGGATTGACTCGCTTTTTGTAGAATTTTGGCTTCACGCAGCCAGAGTTTTAGATCGTGGTCATTTTGATGACGCATATCGTCCTCCATAAATTCAACCTTCTCGCTCTTGGTTGTGGGATGATATGCAAGTGAGATGCTTGCTAGTAATGTTTTGTAGCGAAGGTACTTTCGTTTTTGCGAGCTAGGCGTCCAACAAACCTGTGCAAAGTTTAATCGGACCATTATAGAAGTCAACCTTTGGTAATCCTTACACTGACTGCGAGTATCCATCGCGCCTAGTATCATTAACAGCTAAACATGGCTAACCATCAGATTTACAACGTTTAACACAAGCAATCATCTGAGCGCGTGATACACTCAAAATGTCAGATCTAGAGTGAACCGTTATGCCCCACGCTAAAAACCATGCCACAGAAAAGGCGGCCACAGAGACATCCAAGACTAAAGCTAAAATACTTCGCTATGAGTCAGTCAACGTCGAGAATGTATTCAATACCGAAGGCGACATACTCAAAGCCATTCAATCAAGCCAGCTTGATCAAGCTCTAATTCTTTGGCAAACCAACGAGGACACTTTGGTCCTACCCGCTGGGAGTAAATGGCAACAATCTGATGAGCTGGCTTTTAAGCTAAAAGAAATGGGGTGGCAGCTATACGCAAGGAAAACAGGTGGAGCTCCCGTTCCCCAGACTCAGGGAGTCATCAATGTGTCGTATATGTACGCCATCGAAGACGACCATGATTACTCTATATCCAATGCCTATGAAAGCTTTTGCGATATTCTAAGCGCCTTCTTCAAGTATTTTGACGTTAAGGTGGATGTTCATGACACACCAGGCAGCTACTGCGATGGAAAGTATAACCTTAATATTAATGGTCGGAAGGTGGTTGGCACCGCACAGCGCGTCGTGCTGAAGAAAGGCGGTGGAAAAGTGGTTTTGGCACAGGCCTGCATCCTAATCGGTACCCAAGCCGATGTTTTAGTAGAGCCAGTCAACCTCTGCTACGAGCACCACCAGCAAAACGATCGCGCACAGGCTAAAGTGCATACAAACCTTTTTGACCACATCTCTGATAGACCAACAATAGAAGAGTTGTATCGAGTGCTGTTAACGTGTTTTATTGATGCTCAGAAATAGTGCTCATAGTTAACACTCAAAATTAGCTTGTAACGAAACCGATAACCAAAGACTTTATGCTGAATCACATCAACCTCAATTTGCTTCGCTCACTGCATGTTCTGCTCGAAGAGTGTCACGTGAGCCGAACGGCGGACAGGCTGAACATCACTCAATCAGCGGTCAGTCGACAGCTTGCTCAACTGCGAGAGCTTTGTAACGACCCACTTCTGGTACGAGATGGTAATAGACTTGTGCCGACGCCCCACGCTCTCGCCATGCAAGACAAACTAAGAGACTTGCTTGGCGAGTTTGATGACCTGATCAGCAATCAGCCATTTGATCCAAAAACCTGTAAGCAAGAGTTTGTCATTTCATCGAGTGATTACGTGGCTCAATACATCATACCCGAGGTGGTTAGCCAAGTTGTGACTCAAGCGCCTAATATCGATATCACCTATCGCCTATGGCAACCCGATTTCCTAGCACGCTTTAATGACTCAGGCATACACCTCGCTTCAACCATGCTACCCACTAAGCCAGAGAACGTTTCAAGTGTAAAAATTGGAGAAGATCGATCCGTTTGTTTAATGAGTAAAGGCCATCCGCTTAATCATTTTGAGGCGCTGTCGAGTGAGCAAATAGCGGCAGCTTCGCACCTTAAGGTCACTGGCGGTGGTGACAAAGATTCCATGGTGGATTTGAGCTTGAAACAACTCGGTTTTCAGCGCCGAATTGGTGTTAAAGTGCCTTTCTTCTCTGCCGCCGTTAATGTACTAAAAGGCACCGATTACGTGATGATTGTTCCCGAGCACATTGCGGTTAATTTATCCAAAAATGACGAACTAGAATATCGGCCGATCCCTTTTGATGACTCTGTTCATCAATATTGGCTAATGTGGCATCCCAAATTCGATCACGATAAAGCCCACCAGTGGATACGTAATAAAGTACTTCGAGCAATGCAGCAATCCAGTTACTCAGTCGGTATGACTTAACATCATAGTCATAATGATTAACTTTGATTTCAAATCATTACATATTACCAATAAGGTGAGTGCATAGACCAAAGGAGAGAAACCAAGGAGCACTCATTATGACTTTCACCGTCTGGCTATCACTGTTCACCATTTCCATATTAGGAGCTATGTCTCCGGGCCCTAGCCTTGCAATGGTAGCCAAACATAGCCTCGCAGGAGGCCGCGTGAATGGTCTTGCAACCGCTTGGGGCCATGCAATTGGGATCGGCTTCTACGCTTTCATCACGATTATTGGTTTAGCTGTTGTTCTGCAGCAATCACCTCTGCTGTTCAAAACGATCAGCTATGCTGGTGCCGCCTATCTGATCTATTTAGGCTTCAATGCGCTTCGCTCCAAAGGTGGGGTTGCCGATAAGCTACAATCGGGCGAAAAGATGAGCCTTTGGCAATCTGCTCGTGAAGGCTTACTGATTTCATTGCTTAGCCCTAAGATCGCCCTATTCTTTATCGCTTTGTTCAGTCAGTTTGTCGCCGTCGGTAACAGTGTGGCGGCCAAATCAGTGATTGTGATGACTCCGATGCTTGTCGATGGTCTATGGTACAGCTTGATCACATTGATGCTTTCCAGCCCGAAATTGATTGAAAAGATTCGCTCTAAAGCCAAACTGATTGACCAACTTTCTGGGGTTGTGTTGATTCTTCTAGCGGTAAAAGTGGTTATTGCTCAATAGTGACTTACAAATATAGCATGATACCTCCCACTAAAGACGCAACCTTGTTACCTCACAACAAAATTTCATGTTCAATGACAAGACTAACTGACAACTTATCTCTAGTGGCTAGCTTATGCTTTTTCCTAATCTTAGCGCTAATCGGCAATAGATAAGCCGCTGACTTAGTGTCATACCACAAGGATGTTGACCAACTACTGTCGAGGCAACTCACTTCTACCCGTAACCTTCCCCAGCCAGATTCTAACCTGCCGTGGGCCATACGAATATGTTCAGACAAAGCTTTAGGAAACGTAATAAAGTGCCAACCGCCTTGACCGCTATCCTTCCATAGTTCGGCTTCTAAGCTGTACTTAATCACTCTCAACCTCACCCACCTTTTGATAATAAGAGAAGATCATAGAATCCTCTTCCATCAAGTCAAACACCTTCAATGCCCCTTGATTACTCATCACCTGTTCTGATGCCGCTTTGGCATCTTGTACAGTTTCCCATACAACATGATCGAACCAACGTTGATTGTCTTCACTGTAGTAAAACTCTCGGGATTTAAAACCTTTAAAACTGGAGACTATTTGGCTAAGGCTTTGCGCCAAACGTTTCTGTTCTTCGAAAGTCACCCCTTCTTTATACTTAAACGATACAATTTCATGACTCTCGTTCACTGGTTCGCTGCTGGCTGTCGTCATTATTTAACTTCCTATTCTAAGTACCAATTGAATCCCATCGCAATTTCCTTGCAGAGACTTAGCCTAGCGATTAATGTGTCAATAAATGGCACATTAATTACTAACTATGGCAAAAAGTAGTTTTCAGGATAAAAAACGCAGACACGATGAAATTCTGAGCTGCTTACGTGATCAATCTTATTGGACAGCTTTAGAACTCAGCAAAAGGGTTGGTACAAGTCAGCGCACACTGATGAGGGATTTGGCCGAGTTACGAGAGTCCGGAATTCCAATAGAATCTGAGCGGGGAAAAGGCGGTGGTATCTCTCTTCGTGGTCGTTGGGGCATAGGTCGATTACAACTCTCTTCATCTGAGGTCGTGTCTCTATTGCTTGCGTTAACCATTGCTGAGAGTATCAACTCTCCTATTCTTCAATCTAACTTATCTTCAATTCGAAACAGGATATCTGCTTCTTTTCCAGAGCATCAACGACGAAACATAGAAGAGTTGCGCTCTCGCATACAGATCGGGGGAAACGCTTCTGCACCAGTGATTAACAGTTACGACATACCTAATCATGCGGCAATGCCTGTCATTTCTCAGGCTTTTCTTGAAAACAAAATGCTCGAGATTGAATATATTTCCGAAACGCAGAAAGTCACCAAAAGAGTGGTTGAACCTCAAATACTGCTGCTTAATTGGCCTGTTTGGTATGTGCTTTGCTGGGATAAGCTTAGGGAAGATGTCCGAATGTTTCGCATTGATAGGATTAAGAACGCCGAGATCAAAAATGATCGCTTTACACTTAGACAGCCAAATGTCCTATTGAGAAACTTAGAACACTTCTTCCACAATCTTTGAAATAGATTAAGACCAACTTCCATGTAAATGTTCGCGGTCGTTGCCATTTCCGTGACCTTTACATCAGTCACAACCTACATACTGGCACTAACACTTATCTATTTTTGATAGCAGCATTCAAATAACTCAAATAGGTGCTGCTTTTATCGCTGGTAACTACTTCAACGTTACTAGTTTAATGTGACCGAAACAAAGAGACCAGAACCTTTAACGCCCTACTAAGGCGTATGGTTTTCGAATGCTGGTTCGCAGTCATTCCCTTGTTTTTGAATCAATCTAAGATTCAAATGCTCAAAGCGCTACAAAATGATCTGGGAGGATGCATAGGATTTGGCTCGTTAGTTTAGGAAGTTAGCGAGTTTGTTTTCGACCACTGGCGTAATGTTGAATCCGATCATAAAGTCCGGGCGCGTTTTCTCATCTTTTTCAATGTAATAGTTGGCTTCTAGTCCGAACTTCCATGGCCGGCCGCCGATCACGGTAGTCTTCGTCACGCTTAGGTTAATTGGAATCTCAGCTTGATCGTTAGTCCAGTCGTAAGAAAGGGTTGGCGCTGAACCGACTGTCCATCCCCCAGCGAGCATCTCTACCCAAAAGAGTTGTGCCGATGTTTTATTAATTCGTGACTCATCAACTCCTGAGCCCGACACACCAACCAAATGATTTGGAAATGCCCCAAGTACACGTTCCGCACTGACCTTACCAACAAGAAGTTCTGGTCCAATGGCGAATTGATCGGCACTAAAGTTTTTACTACCAGTAGGCAACGACGCAATCATACCAAACGCGGCAATGGTCCCAGGTTGTGTTTTTGGTGCATACGCGAGATCGAACGAAATGTCTGACACACCTGAATCATCATTAGAGGAGAAGTCGTTATCTACATATGACACGGCTGGACGGAAGATGATCTTGTCTCCTCCATCAAGTAAAAAGGGTAACGTGGGTTGAAATACCGCAGTAAAGTTGTTTCCGCCGTTTTCGTACCCGCCATTGTATTGAAGCTTTAAGTTAAGGCTCGCGTAAGCGGTATTGGGATTCGCTAGCTCCTTGGCGGCCTTTTCTGCCAAGGCTTTGTCTTCGTTACCACCAGCAGCCATCCCATGACTTGCTACGAAAACGCTCAATGCGAGCGCGCATACTTGATTCATTTTCATCACTCAACCTCAAATAAAAAGGAGCTACCTTTCGGTTAGCTCCCTGCATTCTTTGAGGCTGAGTGTACGGAAATCGTCGCCCGTAGAATTGCCACTTCGTGACAGTCTTTCATTAATGAAAAAATGCCTCGTTATCTACTCTTATTCTTCTGCAGGTGCTGCTTTTGCAGCTTCGGCACGTCTTTGCTCAAGAGCATCGATGGCTCTCATGATTTTCTCTTTCGAGCCCTTCATCAAACGGCCTCGATAAGTCACATACCAATCGTTATCTCCGCCACAATCATTCTTCAGCTTAAATTCTTTGTAATCGAAGGTTTGCTGCTCTGAAAATGTTTCTTCATTCTTTTCAAAAAACTCTGGCCCTACTACGACCTTGAAATCACACCATTGATCGACCGCTTTTTTCACGTATTCTAATTTTCCGACCATGGATTTGTCGGTAATTGTGACGGTCCAATAGTCAGGATGTGATGGATTTCTTTTCAGCAAATGACCACGATAAAACTCGGTTCTCACCGTTCCTGTTTTGGCCTTTTTGGTGTCGCTCAAGCCAAACAATGTTCGTAATGTCGATGATATTTTGCTCATAACGCCCCCTAGCCACTGAATAAATGAGATATTGGTTCAAATATATCAGAAGGTGTATCGCAAATTTTCATGTTTCATCCGTTTTGAGAAACACGACAAAAATTGAGTGCTTTTTGATGTAACACGTCCCTTGGTACAGAATTAAATTGTATGTAATTTTCCTTACTATCAAATCCATCAATTCATGATGTCACCGTTGAGTTCGATATATCAAAAAACGAAATCGCTTCTCTTAATGAGTTAGATTCGTGATCCATTCGAGTCGCTGTATTAAGCAGATCTTGGCTCGACGTTAAGTTGGAAATGGCAACTTGGTTCAATGACTTCATACTCGCATTCACCGACTGAGCACGCTGGAACTGATCAATCGAGGCTCGTGAGATGGATTGCACCGACGTCGATGCTTGGTCGATTGAAGGCACAAGCGCATCGAGTAGCTTTCCGGCTTTATTGGCTAGGGTGACGCTGCTATCTGCAATCAAACCAATCTCTTCCGCCGCGACCTGACATCGCTCCGCTAGTTTTCGAATTTCTGCAGCAACCACCGAGAAGCCACTACCAAATTTACCCGCTCGCGACGCCTCAATCGTTGCGTTTAACGCGAGTAAATTTGTTTGGTAGGCAATTTCATCAATGATATTGATACGCTGAGCGATAGTTTGCATTGCATCAACGGTTTCAGCCACCGCCTGACCGCCCTTTTCAGTATCACTAGACGCTTGAGTGGTTGATGCATCCGTTGCAATCGCAATCTCTTTGTTTTTATCGATGAATGACGTCATCACCTCCATCTCTTTGATGGTGCTTTTGACACTCTCTGCTTGGGTCTGTGCGGATGTATTGATAGTACTGGCGTTCATATTGATGTCACTTGAAGCTTGCGCTAACTGGTCGGCTGAACGATTCACTTGTATGAGCACTGTTTTAAACTTATCGACCATCTTTTTCATTGCTATCAGCAGTTCGGCAGTCTCATCTTTTGTGGTTACCTTGATCGGGATAGTCAGATTACCATCAGCCAGTTGGTTCGCGACTCTAACGGCCTTTTGGATCGGCGTCGTAATGGTTCTTGCCATGAAAAACGCCATACCGATTGCGATAAAAAACCCAGCGCTACTGAAGAGAACAAAAAACGCTAAGTAGCCCTCTTTTTTCTCTTTAAGATCCGGACCTAATGTGTCTTGAGCTCTTTTGATGTCTAATTTTAAGTTCTCAGCGATATCGGCCACTTGACTACCAATGCGGTCTAGCTGATCTCGTTTAAGTTCATTACGGCTCTCAATCAGTTCCGTTAAGTCGGTAAACGCATTGATGTATTGAGGCAATTTGCGGGTAACGTCCGCATAAAGCTGCCTACGGTCAGAATTTTGGAGCTCATCATCTAATTGCCCAAGGTTAGCCCTCAACTCACGATACTCTTTGATGACCCGTTCTTGTTCGGGAGCGGCATTGGTATCCAAAAACTTCATCACATATAAACGTGCAAGCAGTAAATTTCTCATTGAAGTCGAGGCTAAGTAAGCGGCTTCAGTATCATTATCATCTTTCGCGGTGACTAAGATTTGTGACAGCGCACTTTCAAGTTCTGGCCCCAGGATATTGAGCCTGTCGTTAACCACTTCGTTTCGTGCGTTTATTTTCCTCTCTATCTCTTCGAAGACTTGAATATATTGGTTAAACAAGCGCTCAATCTCTTCATAAGTTTGAAGTTGATGACTGTTAATGGCTTCAAGTTTGGCTTGCACCATTAAATCTCGAAATAACTCAAATCGTCTTTCCGACGCTCTAAGATCCGACTGTTCACCGTGGATGATGTAACGCAGCGCGGCAATTCTGACGCTAAGTAAGTTTGCTTGAATTCGACCTACATTGTTGGTGTTGCGCGCGTAGCTTCGATATTCATTGAACCCCTCTTCCGAAGCGTCGAGGGAGAAAATGGCGACCGTAGAGATTGCCGCTAAGATACAGACCATAAAGCCGAACCCTAGATAAATTTTCTTCGAAATTGAAAATCGTTTCGTCATTTCAACAACCTCTTAACCCACGCTCAGTCGCAATTGATAGTATTAACTATAAACCATGAACAAGGACCGCGATTTTCAAGGCCTTACACGTACTTCTATCAGCCACATACGGCGACCTATATCGCCATCAATATCAATCTAGGCTGTCCGTTTTTCTGAACGTGCATGATTCGAGAAACCTGAGAGCTGCCTGCAATACCGCTATCGAGTGCAAATGCTGCATTGCGGTTGTTGTCTAGAGGCTTTAAAAAGTCCAGCTCAAGCCCCGACACTGTGCCCCAGTAAGCCACAATCAGAGTCACTTGCGTTTGCTTTAGGTGTTTTCTCATTGCCCTTACTCGCTCGACATCGCTATACAATTTCTGGCGATGTTTGCTACCGACTAAATGTTCGTAATGCAGATAGTGATACTCGAAGTAATGACGCTGCTCCTCAACTTCATTACCGCTCAGTAACAAATCCGCTTTGGAGGCCTTTCGTTTCTCGCACTTTTTAATCGTGTTGTTTTTGGGCTCATGATGGTAGTAGGTTTCACTCTGTTGGTAAGGTTCACCAAACCCAGTGATTTTGTGCTTTAGGAGTGTCGCTAAGTATGAAGATAGGTCTATACTCAGCCACCCCCGAGCAAAATGCCGTACATCGGGCATAGCAAGATTCAGGTTCGCTCGCTCAAAGTCATACACTCGCGCCAATTCAATGAGCAACTGTTGTGATTGCATGGCATACCTCCTTAATGTTCTTTCTATTCACTATCAAGCCAGCTCTTTGCCAGATAGACATTATCTAAATTAAGCACTTCTCTATGCGCCTGATGAGTCAGCTCGAACCTATCTAGCAGCTCTGGCCTAAACGCTATTCCAAGCACTAAACATTGGTTTTGTTGGGAGTTAGGAAAATAACTCAACTGTTCAATCAAACATTGCCACAACTCTGGCTCGGACTGATGACGGGTAATAAGAAGGTTGAGTTTTTCGATAACCGTGAACATCGGTTTCTTTGAGTGACGCGCAACCATGCTCGCCTCGTCATCGACTCCCCACTGAAATGTGGTGCCGAATAGATAGCAGCGAATTGCATGCATCAGTAACCAATATGGAGACGATGACGAATCTTGATGCTTGTCCCGATAGAGATTAAGCGCATGGCAAAACTTACTCATTGCTAAAGGATCAAGCTGAGTGGTGGCCAACATGATCGCGCTGTTGAGCTTACTTTCTTCCCTATTGCTGTCTGTTTCTTGCTGGCTGTTTTCTTGATTCGCTAGTATCGTCGTTTTGTCGGGCGGCAATGCAAAAACGGCAGTCTTCAACCCACGTCGTATGAGTTCGCCCCCTCTGGCAAGTCTACAGAGTGTAGAGGGTTAAAACGCTTATCTTTCCCAGACATAAAGTTACATTGTAACTCAAAGGTATTGTCGACTGCCGCCCTATCGTCACTATTATTACCTAGTTCCCAACGGTTCAAAGGCTCATCCATATCTAAACAGGATTCGTCAGGCCCATCTTTGCACAGCTGCGCCATCTGATACGCCAACTTTTGCGACAGGCTAGGCTCCGCACCGGCCGTCAAAGCAGCACTAAACGTCGCGTAGTACATGTATTCTGGTTTCATTGGCGTCCCTATTCGCCTGCAGGAGCTGTTAACGCGGTTGTTGAACGATTGAACTGCATTGTTGATTCAGCAAAAAGGTCAAGGGCTTGTTTCGCAACGTTCTCTCGCACTGGTGCTTGGCTGATGTAGCCATCCGCTTCGGTTCGGATATGCCCCCATTCAGAGCATCGCGTTCCCGTTGATTCACTATCGCATCAATCGCTCGCGAAAATGCAAAACCGTCGGTTTTACAATAGATTCGATGCTGGCTACTTTGGTTACCGCTCTCTGGGTAACGGGGGACACAGTAGGAAACCATATAAGGTTGTGTCACAGCATCCGGGCCTATCAGCTCGTCACGTGAAAACAGAACAAAATCTGTGGAACGATACTTATTCATGATGCCATCACAAATTGGCAAATCCGCCTCAATGGCTAAGTTATAATCACAAAACAGTACGTCTACACCAGCAATCAGCTTCTCGACCATTTGTTCAAAAGCGACTTGTACGACTTGAGGTAACCCGTCAGGTTCAGAGACTTGCAAGCAATCTATTGATTTCACCGTATAAACACTTTGCCACCGAGCAAGAAGCTCTTTTCGTCTGTTATCGTCGCGGCTTTTGTAGGCAACTTTGTAACCATTATCGAAAAGATCTTCTTTACCCATTTGGTCGGTGAGAAAAGCATACACATAGCCGTCCAAAGCTCTGCATAGGCGAAAAGAAAGCTGCCGCATGTTGATACTCCTAGTCAATGTTTACCTTGATAGAGTAAAAGGTCGGGATGAAAGAAACTTGGCTTAACCTTCTACCTAATTGGGCTTACTGACTGCGTCCATACTTTGGCTGAATTACCTCCTCAATAGCAAAGTAAGCTCATAAAGCGTTTGGGGTTGATAATAAGCAGGAGCGAATTCCTTTCAGCCAGCTTAGTTTAGGTGAATCAAGATATGTGCCCTTGGGGTTTGCTGCCTTACGATTTAGTAGGTTAACGCAAGACAGGCTCTGCCTGCGAATAGCGAGGCTTCGAGAGGCCAACTCGCTTTCTTTGGTACTGCTAGATTTGGTCCTGCTTGCCTTGGCTTGTTCGATCTCGGCTTTTGAATGTTGAGTGAAATCCGATGAATCAGGGGGTCTTGTAACTCTAGAGTCGAGTCGACATATGGGTGGGACTCTGAGGTAAAGGCTTCTTCTGGCATCCCTCCCATGCATTGTCTCATGTCATTAAGATAGACTGATAAGGATTGAATTCCGCCCCGAAAGTCAGCACCTCACTGACTGAACTGGGCATTTCATTCGAATAGCGATGAGGCTCACCTTCCGCTTTTACAAGGTTTTGCTGCTGCTCTGTCTCTCTTTTATCGATCGAACTCGAAGGGGCTGATGTTGACTGACGACTTTCATCGCGGTGATGTTTGGCAGCCATGTTTTGCGAGCGATTCAACGCTGAAGCCTGAGACTTAGGTTCACACTTTGCCTCATTCGACGCTTTCATTGCTTCAACTGATTGTTGCTGATGCGCGATGGCTTGAGCTAGCTGCTTCTTATAGGACTCTTTCAGCCTATACCCGTAAGGCACCCAAATTAAACGTCTTACTTTCGCCATCGCACGTTTCCTTCAATGAAGTCCTTGCCAATTGGGTGACTAAGTCACGGCCTCTTTCAACAAATGAAATGCTTTGTTCACCACTTTTTGCACTTCTGCTTTGGTTGTGATCTGCCAGGTGAGCATCTCAGCTTCGGTGATCAGTTTTTCCCGATCAAATTCAATCTCTAAGGTGTCATCATCGATTTGACCTTCTTGGTGCGCAACCATCAGCATTTCAATGCTTTCTCTTTGCTTGTCGATACTCGATTTAAAAGCGCCAGCAATCAGGTTTTTGATCTCGCTATCTTCGATTTGCTCCGTGACTTGTTGCACCACATTTTCAAATTGGTTGGTCATCTTCGTTCTCCTAATCCAGCTTCTTCGCGACTTCGCCGTCTAACATGGCGCTAAACAATCGTTCGTACTGAGTGGCTCGCAGCTTAACCATAAAATTTGACAACGAATCTTTGGCTTTGTGAGTCTGCATATCTTTGTTCCACAGATTGATAAGTATCTCAGCTTGCTTTGTTGTCTCTTCGTTGCTTGCGCGCCTTTTTTGAGTCCGTACCAATGCTCGTATGTCCACCTCTATGTCCATGTACTGTTTAGCAAAGCGAACATATTGGCGTTGATCTTCAGGTATCACTGACGCTTCCAAGAAGAAGCGATCAACACGCTTTTCCAACGCCTCCAACTGCTGAACGGTGTTAGGGTCATAGCTCGCAACTAATGACATCGTACATCCTGTTAAGACCAACGCAGCCAGAACAATGGCTACATAACTGTTTTTTATCTCACTCACCGCTTTTCTCCCTTTTCTAGCTAGTGACAGCCATATCAGAATGCCCAACACTTCCCCGCCTTTCTCTGTCTTATCCACTGAATTGTTTGGCTATTTCACCGAGTGGATGACTAAGAGTTTGAATAAAATGGCGTAATCGCATTGATTGGGAGCAAGATATGGCGGACCTATTAAAGACCTTAGAGACGGTTAAAAAGGCCTTAAAGCCGAAACCTCAAAAGCCCAAACTCACACCCGCCCAGTTTAAGCAGAAGGCCAAACTTGAAGCGAGCGTAAACAAGGTGATACAAGGCATCGATGGTACGGATACCTTAATGAAAGAAGCCTTAAAAATGGTTGGCAAGCTGGCTATCACGTTCATTCAGCAAGCACCAGAAAAAGTCAGTCAGGCGATCGCGAGCTTGCCGAAGAAGTCGTCTGAGTCTGACGAACCTGATCAATCATCCGATCCAAAAGCGTAAACAGCACTTCAATGCTATAGCCAGAGAGAAAAGCAATCGCCATAGGTGATAGTGCCATCTCTCCGAAGTCTGGCTTCATTAACCACCCAGTGATCATCCCTGCCAAGCAACCTAACGTAAGCCTAAGCCGATAACCAACTTCCCGACTTGCGGTATAAGTGAGTGTACGCACTTGATAAAGTAAGCTTCTTAGTACGAAGATAAACGCGCCCAATAGACCATACATTAGTGGAAGCACGTAGTTCTGTAGCATTTGCAATACCGACGCTGCGGCAGTCAGTTGAGCTGAAAACAAAACGGATGGATCCACACTCTTACCACTGGGGTCTGGCTCCAACGCCAATTTCTGTCCCATTAACCAGATCTGATTCCAATAGCTAAGCAGTTGATAGTTGGCTTGCAAGGCGGGATCCCATTGCGTTGGGTCATCATTAAGGGATTGAATATCGACTGTGAGGGCTTGAGTTAATGTATGGCCAAACAGGTAGTACATCTGAATAGTGAGCACAACGATCAGGGTAAAAACCGTGTAGCGGCGATACCACGTAATCACTTTCGCCGCGTTTGGTTCAGTCCATTTCGATTCTTTGAGCTGCGGTTTTACTGCTTTTAAACTCTCGAGTGTGACTGGGTATATCTGTTTGGCGAGTTGATCGTAACACTGCAATAAAAGCGTTTCGTCATCAACATTCCACTGCTTGCTGTCTACCCGTTGGCGAGCTTGATGTATGCCAGCAGCGACTCTTGGATCGATCGACATTTCACCATGACGGGCAACATATTCCAACATCTCATAGCCTTCTTTGATTAACACTTTCAGGCTCGTTCTTGATGCCTTTTCCGGCTCAATGTTAGTGCTATCGTTGCCCACTCTCGTCTCCCTTAATAGTGGAAACTCGAGACTTCACGATCATGATAGTCGACGAGCTTGGCACCACCAGACTGGTTGTTCCAAATAGCCGTTGGACTATTGAAGCTATATTCATTGCGTACTAGCAACGGCTTATTGGTGTACACGCGGCAACTGGTGTTGGGTTCAAGAGTTGATTGCGGTGGAAAGACAAAGTTGGAACCATTACGAATACATTCGATACGCCAACCCGCCAGATCGACATGGCTGTTGGAAGTATTGCTTAGCTCAATATACTCGTCACCTTCTGAACGTTTTTCTAAACCATCGTAAAAAAGGTCACTGATCAAAACACACTCATGGCCTTTACCACCGTATACCCAACTCGCAATTTGTTCACCGCTTTCATCCATTAACGTCGCTACGTCACCACGATTATTCCAAATCGGTGTATTAGAATTGAAAGAGTGCTCCGTTGTCCCTCGTGTATCTAAGCGAATAGTTTCAAATGGCGATATTTTGCTATGCTCAGGGAAAATATACTCTTGATCAGGTGAACCCGCTTGAATCCGCCACCCACTGATGTCTACCGTCAGTAAGCCCCGGTTACAGATCTCAACGTATTCATCCAGCGGATCAGGCTCACCACGATAAAACACACAGCCAATCCCGACTTGAGTTTTCGCTTGAAGAGCGTTTAAGACTTTCCAGGCCTTGTCCAAATCTTGATTAGAAAAGTGCCGTTTTTCTCTAAGCTGCTCAGAAATGATGCCTAGTTGCTTAGTTAACTCTTCTTTCCAGTCATTCATACTCAAATCACTCATTGTTCTCTCCTTGTCGATGGTGTCAATTGGGTTTGGTACGCCCTCTACAAATAATCATTCGTCTCTACGCGGACTTGCTTAAGATGCTCTAATTCTTTCTCACGATGGGATTGGTCTGAAAAACTTGTGGGGACTGACGTATACACTCTTAAATGGTTATCCAGATTAATTAACCGAGCTTGATGTTGTTCGTTCCAAAGCGCATTGATTACCTGCCGCTTTTCCTCTTCTAGGTCGGCCAGTAACGCCGATTTATAACGAACTTGCTTTGAACCACCTGCAGGGATAACAACCGTCTCTTTCATGTCGACTACCTCAACTTCGAGATCCACATGTCGGCCATCATCTGTGTTCACTTTCACCAGACCAATCACGCTTAAGTTCGCATTAAGTAAAGAGCGATTTTCGGCCAACGCCAAAATCTCAAAGTAACTGTGTTTTTCGTCATACAGACGTCGTTGTATTGCAAGCGCGTCTATCGCGGCAGGCAACTGGCTTTCGATCAATCGTACTTGCGACTGAATATTATCGACCACTGATTGAAGATCCGACTTCACATCCGTTAATAAGAACTCTAAAGCGCGTAAGTTTAACGATGGCCAGCGTACTGCCATCTCTGAGTAGTTTCGGGTGATAAGTAGCACATGCTTCTCATAGTTAGCGGCTTCTTCTTCATCGATGTAGCGACGCAAATCCCATTGCTTCATCTCACTGATGCGAAAGTTCGCCAGCATAGCGTCGGGGTTAGTGTGGTCTAAATAACGCTGGATGGTTTGAATATGACCTTTGAGCGTCGCGATGCTCTCACTCATTGTTCGCTTTTTAGCTTCGGCGCGGGCTAAAGCCTCTGTCAGAGTTTCAATAGAGTAGCCCGGTTTGAGATCTGCGGTTTGCGACGGTAAAACGGTTCCCGACTCAATAAACTGAGCAAGAAACTCAAGTTCGGGGCTGTCGAGCTCAATGCGGTAATCCCTGACCTGCACACGGGTCAGCGCCTCTATTTCGACATGTAACTGCGGTTCGAGACTGCGCGTTTTCTCTATCGTTGAAGAACTGTCTTGATTGCCAGCAAGCACCCATATAGCGCTACCAAGTAGCGCTATAGCAACAATAAGTGTTCTCGCCTTCGACTGAATCCAGCTCATTGCGTTGTTCACGATCATTTTGAATCCTTACTTAGACTCTATCCAGTGAACTTGTCATAGGCAGACTGCAGCTTCTCATCGTAATGATTTTCTGCATAAGCGGGGCCATTGTAGTGCTTAGCAAAAGTTGCCCAATCCAGCGCTTTGATGGCTTCATGCATACGAGAGTTTGATTTGATAAAACCAACAAAAGCTTTCAAGTGATTTGATTCCGCTAAGAACATATCGCGGACGAAAGTTTCTACATCGTCATAGCCAGCGGTTTCGTGGTTAAAGCCCATGATTTGGTATCGACCATAAGATGCGGATTTCAACGCGGCTTCTCGGTCTAACCCCATGGCTTTTTGCAATCGGCCATACTCTTTCTCACCACCCGCATATAGCGAACGATCCCATTTTTTTGAGGAAATATCAGGATGGGATTCATCAAAGCGACGATCGCTATATTTTGAAAAAATATGGGCTTCAAACAAAATGGCTGGTTCACCTGAGCTAAAGAAGCCACTGCCTGCCGATTCGACTTCAGACACCGCCTTTACCGCTGCAACCTCACATTCTAAAGCCTCTGCTGCTTGTTCGAAGTCTTCTTCTTTCAAACCTTGAATGGGCTCAATCAGCGGTAAAAACAGATTCGCTTTCGATCCGCTCTTACTTGAACAGGCTTTATTGAGCGCACGAAAACTCTTACCGCCCGCATCGATGCGATAATCAGGATTTCGAAATCAAGGATCTTGGTTTGGAACAATCCGATAGCGTGGCAAGTCGGCGAACTTTCACCATCACCGGTGATGGCGCCGTCTTCAGCCAATGGCGATTCCAAACCTATCTTGTCAGCGATGGCATTGAGCGCCTGTTGCACCCCTAATACATCTTTTGATTCGTTCACGGCTCCATTGCCAACCGACGAATCCATTTCAAACTTACTCATGAGCTTTCCCCTGTGTTGTTGTCTCGACTAATGTATCGATCCAAACAAAACAACTATCGGGGCTAAAATGAAAAACTCGGCTAAAACACCGTAGTGTATAAGTGGCGTAACAACCAAGATCACAAAAGGCGCTTTAAAGCGCCTTTGAAGGAAAAGTGTTACTAAACCAACTGATAGGTGATGACAAACAAGCTATCAGTGTTCGGGTAAATGTCTCTTATGACAGCTTTGAGCTCATCGAGCGTCATATTCTCTTGCTGAGCATGAAACTCATCCAGCTCATCAAACTGAATAGGCTCTACCGACTCAATCTTTAGCTGGCAGAACCAGCGATTGTCTTCGTAGGTAGATACTTGAACTATCGAGCCCGGCTGGTAGTTGTTTTCCGATTCATCTCTGATCGTGATGGTCTTCTTGCCCGACAAAATATCCGATTCAAATCGTTCAAAGAACGTCATTTCAGACAGATACATATTGCACTCCATTGTGCGTGATAATAACCCGCATATTATGCATCAAATCGAGATCAACCGAACAGCATTTTGATAAACCCTTAACTCATCGGCTTTATCAGCACGGTGCTCTAGCCACTTAATCGCCCGCTCTGGGCCATCTTCCAGAGCAAGTTGGCTCGCAACCTTCTGAGCTTGAGCCAAGTATTGCTCATTACTAACAAGTTCAAGTAGAGCACTTGATAAGTTCTCCGAGTTCAGCTGCTTTTGCTTAATAGGTACTGGACCCAAGCCGCGCTTTGCGATTAGCGCTCCCCAAAAAGGTTGGTCGCCAAAAAACGGGCAGATCAACGTCGGCTTACCTGCTTTAAGGCCAGCTGCCGTAGTACCAGCGCCGCCATGGTGGACAACCGCAGCAACTCGAGCAAACAACCAGTCATGAGGAGCCCCCTCAATCGCCAAAATGTGATCCGGTAAGTCAGTCGCTTCCAACCCGCCCCAACCAGTGGCAATAATCGCGCGCACTTTCGTTTTGTTTACAGCATCAATAACAATTTGGGTAGTTTGCTTAGGGTCTTTACCCGTCATGCTGCCAAAACCAATATAGACTGGCGGCGATCCACCAGCTAAAAACTCAGCAAGTTCTTGTGAGGGTTGGTAGCCTGTGGATCAAATTCAAGCTGCCAATACCCGCTAATGAACGCTGATTCCGGCCAATCATTCGGGCGAGGAATCACGGCTTCACTAAACGCATGTATCACCTCCACCGCTTTGCCATCTCGGTACGTTGTTACAGCATCACTTTTACCAAACCGAGGCAAATCAAGCTTCGCTTGCCTTTGGCGATTGAGCTCTTTAGAGAACTGTTTAAACCCCAAGCTGACGAGTGTGTAGCTCCAGCGATTGAACCATCCGCCAAGATCAGGCATTCCGGCTGGTGGGAAGTCCCGAGTATTCACCGTCATCGGTTGAAGAGCCGCCATTACCGCGGGGATTCGAAGACTCTCTGCTATAGAGACAGCCGCCAAGCACTTCGGGTGGAAAATAATAAGATTGGGCTTCACTGTTAAGCCGGCTTTAATACAATCGATGATCATCTGCTTTTGAATCGGTTTTGAAGCCTTCATCAATCGAATCGAGGTTTTCACACCACTAAACAGACTGCCCATCGATTCAAACGTATCGCCCTCAATGAGCTCAAACAGTTCATCTGTGATTGGCTGGTGAGACAGATCATGTTCAATCACCATTGGCTTAAATCGCTGAGCGGTACACAGTTCAACCTCGTGACCTTTCTTTTTCATAGCCTTTCCAAGAGCAATGAATGGCTCAACATCGCCACGAGAGCCAATTGTCATCAATAGAATTTTCATCATTGAGCCCTAATCTAGAAGCCGAGTCTGAATGTTTAATGTCCCATACTTGCCGAAAAATGGACCAACAATCAAACATTTCCGCTCAAACACACTATACTCTCTCATTCATGTGACGAAACACATTGCGTCGAACATAAAGTTAAATAAAAAGCTAAAGGATTAGCAATGAATATTGCGTTTTTCTGTATTGGTTTACTTGCACTACTTCTTATCGGCCTTGGATTTGGTACTTCACTTGCCAGAGTAAAAGTGCGCTCTTCAACCGGCATTCCAGACGACCCTAAAAACATCTTACATAAAGTTGGCCGCGCCCACGCTAATACAGCGGAATACGCCCCAGTTTTGATGATCTTGTTTTACGTGTTGGCTCAGCAGCCTCAAGCCTCTTGGGTAAGCGTGACGATTGTGCTGGCCACGGCCTGTCGTTTTTATACTCGTTGCAGGGCTAATTTTGCCAAGAACCATGGCTAGGCCGAACAAGCTTCGTTTTGTCGGCGCATTAGGAACTTACATTTTTGGATTCGTATTAGGTCTAGTCGTGATTTACCAAGCTTTTTTATAAACCAAGCAACTCAGTAAATAAGCAATTCTATGAACACGCGGTTCAGTGACAGAGCGAGACACACGGTCAAGTTCAACTCGCTCTCTTGATCGCCACTATCGAATAGGTATGCCAATGCTTCATTTTTCCTAATGCCGTTTTGGCTTTCTCATCGCGTTCATGGAATCTAATAATCTCAAACCCTTCAAATAGGTCATTGACTTCTGCACTTGATAAAGGGGTTGTCGGGCTGCGGTACTGATTGGCCCAGCTATCTTCATATCCCATAAAGTCGCCGGCAAACACGCCCCCACCTCTATTGAGTTTTTGAGCGCCGCCCACGTATGCTCAAACATGTCTAGATCAGCAAAGAACAAACTTGAGTTCGCGATTATGACGCCTGCCTTCGGGTAATCAAAACACTCAAAACTGGCATCGTAGATTTCAATCAGGGATTCGCCGCCAAAACGGTCTCGACAGATGGATGTCGAATCTGGGTTAATATCATAGCCATGAACTTGATAACCTTGACTCGCTAAATAAGCGATGTCGCTGCCTGTGCCACATCCGCAATCAACCGCAACCTTGCAGTTAGATTCATTCAGATTAACCGCGAATTCTGTGCGTTTCAGGTGTGGGCGGGACAGCGCCTTCTCATAATAATCACGCCAAATGCGTTTGATTCTCTTCCATATTCTGCAAACTCTTACGGGTCAGGTATTCATTTAGGGCTTATGCCAATAAATCATCTGAATTACTAACTTAGGAAGGATACTGGATATCGGTTGCAGTGTTCATAACCTATCTATAGAATTGCCGCTCCTTTCACATCTCACTTGTTTGAGGACTTATGAACAGTGCACAAGTTGCGACGTCATTCACCCACTCACAACCTAGCGTTTCTCCAAAGCGTGAAGTGTTGCTGAGAGAGTTTAAGGCGTTGGCAAAAATGGCTTCGGCGATTGCCTTACCATTCTTGCTATTGTCTCTGGCTTGGATTTAAACCAGAGCACACAACACAAGGATGTGTGCTTTCTGTATCAACTCGTATTCGTAAGCGTCTTCTACTCCGCAACACCGCCTTGAGTTAACTTACTTGGGTTCAACAAACGCTCTAACGTTGCGCGGTCTAGATCTGTTTCACGCTCTGCCACATCAATAATAGCTTCGCCTTCTTTATACGCTTTCTTTGCAATATCGGCCGCTTTTAGGTAACCAATTACTGGGTTCAACGCCGTCACAAGAATCGGGTTCTTGACTAGTGCCACTTCTAGGTTATCTTCGCGCACATTAAACGTGGCAATAGCTTTGTCGGCCAAAGCCGTTGCACTGTTAGCCAGCAGTTCAATGCTCTCCAAAATGTTGTGCGCAATCACAGGCAACATCACATTCAACTGGAAGTTACCCGACTGTCCAGCAATGGTGATAGTGGCATCATTACCTATCACTTGCGCCGAAGCCATCGCAGCCGCTTCTGGAATCACTGGGTTTACTTTGCCCGGCATGATTGACGAACCTGGTTGCAGCCCTTGAAGTTCAATCTCACCTAACCCTGCCAGCGGGCCTGAGTTCATCCAACGCAGATCGTTGGCAATTTTCATGGTGGCCACGGCCGCCGTTTTTAACTGGCCAGAAAGTGCGACAATCGCATCTTGGCTGCTTAGGTTATAGAAGAAATTGTCACTCGCACTAAAATCGGTTCTCGTTGTTTGCGCGACGTTATCCGCAAACTTAGCCGCAAATCTTGGATCGGCGTTGATACCAGTACCCACGGCTGTACCGCCTTGTGCTAACGCTTTAACGTTTTCTAGTGCACTCTCAATCCCCTTTTGAGCTTGCTCAATTTGGTATTGCCATCCACCTAACTCTTGATCGAAGGTAATAGGCATGGCATCCATGAGGTGCGTTCTGCCCGTTTTCACAACCTGACCCACCTCTTGGCGTTTTGCCTCAAGCGTTGACTTTAAATGATTTAACGCAGGACTAAGCTGCAACTCAATCGCTAAAACGGTACTCACTTGAATAGCGGTCGGCACCACATCGTTACTGCTTTGCCCCATATTCACGTGGTCGTTCGGGCTAACATCATCACCCAACAGCTCCGAGGCTAACGTTGCTATCACCTCATTGGCATTCATATTCGAGCTGGTACCCGAGCCGGTTTGGAATACGTCGACAGGAAAGTGTTCTAAGTGCTCACCGTCAATGATGCTTTGCGCGGCATCGCTGATCGCTTGAGCAATATCGCCTTCAAGTAATCCTAACTGCGCATTGGTCATCGCCGCAGTTTGCTTAATGTAGGCCAATGCTTGAATAAAGCCCTGCGGCATGACATGTTTGCTGAAGTGAAAGTTGTCGACAGCTCGCTGTGTTTGCGCTTGGTAAAGCGCATTAAGGGGGACTTTCATCTCTCCCATACTGTCTTTTTCTACGCGAAATTGTTGTTCAGTTGGGCGTTGAGTCATTGTTCATTCCTTTTGAAGATTCGTTATGGACTAATCTAATGGCGCTTGAATACGCTGTAATTGTTGTTTTATAAGTAGAAATTTAACGTCTCCGTTTTCATACTGATAGTAATAGCGCTTAAGGCAAATAAGCGGTGTATGAATGGAGTCTAGGCAGACACGCCGGAAGATACGACTTCGCAGCGGATCTTCTATGGCGTCGATAAGATGGAAATAAAGTTGGCGCAGGAACAGTTCGCAGAGCAGAGGATTTTCGCTGCTCGCTCCCGACTCATACTGCGACGCTAGCAACATTCCCCAGTGGATGTAGTCATGAATAACGTCAGGCTCGAACCCACCCTGTGTGTGAAGATCCAAAAATCGGTCCTGAGCTTTGTAATAAGCGTTGTAGAGAAGGTCTTGGTTATCCATATTTAGCCTCTTTTGTTGTTAATGATAATTATTATCAACAAATTACAGCGAATCAACCCCTTGTTTTGTGCATGTTTAGGAAAGTGAGAAACTAGGACAGGTTTAGCTCTCTCAGAAGGAGAGATTTGTTATTTGGAAGAGAAGTGAGTCTTGAGGGTTAGCCGCCATCAGTGGCCCATAAAGCATGGCGGCCTTTCCAACTTAAAGTAAGGAGCTATCCTAGATTTCGTCGAATACGTTCTTTCTTAAACTGACTTTCTCGGTATAGCCAAGTTCCCCAGTTCAGAAAGAACATAATGCATGGGAAAATAAGATACATCACTATCTCTTGATTGATGAAATCTAAAATACTCACAGCCTCAGACGAAGGGTATCCGATGACCACATGAAACAAGATATATAGACTGGTAGCAATAATCGTTGATTTAATTATCCACGCAATTGCGCCATGTTTTCTTTCTGCGCGCCAAGATTCAAATATACGTTCTTTCACAAGAGCCCCTTTCCTATTACCAGTGCTAAATATCGGATGAAGACATGAATACCAAGTGTATTCAATTAGCTCCTTGAATATCAGAACTCGCAAAGCTCTGTGCGACACACGTCTTAATCTATACCCTACTTATCACAACTTAGTCTGGAACCACAATCAGCCCGAGTGGTTCTAACAATTGCTCTTGCTGCCAGCCGCAGATTTTCACGCCGGTCATGTCCACTCTGCGGATATCCAAACCATGAAGTTCTGAATGAGACAAATCGCTACCTTGAATTCTAAATTGCTCCCAGCAATCTTCCGAGAACACTCCGCGGCTGAGATCAGATTCCTTAAAAGAAGCGCCAACAAGATTTGCGCCAATCCAACGGTTCTCATAAAGATCGCATTTCTCTATCACTTGCTTTTCAAAATTGGCATAAGACAAGTTGCAGCCCGTTATGTAGGCCGAACAGAAGTAGACTTTGTGTGAAACATGATTAACGAAGTTGGTTTGAATGAAGTTCGCCCCTTTTAAATCGCAGTCTCTGAACTCTATGCCAAAGCCGTTTGCACCATTAAACAGTGCCATCGCCAGCTTACAATCTTTAAAAGAGGCATCACGAAGATCCGCGTAAGAAAAACCGCACCCTTCGATCTCCCCTTGTTCAATGAAAGCGCAATTGACGAACTGAGCATCCCTTAGGTTAGCTCTTTTAAAATTGCAGCGAGAGAAAGTGCAATTAGTGAGAATGGACTCGCTAAGATCCTGATGCGAGAAATCTACATGGTTGTATTGCTGTTCGGTTGCTATCACGTTTTCGTCCTCAATGTTGTTTGATTTGAAGACTACCATTTACTTAAAAGTTCTCAACAAAAACAAAACCATGAAAAACAACAACTTAAAACCACGCCAAATCGCCAATTTAAGGTGCCAAACAAGCACTTGAAGGCATGACAAATCAAATAACCGCATGAGCGAGAGTTGAAAAAAGTTTCGTTGAATATGGAGCTCTGTAGAAATTTCGATATAAGTCGAAATTTAGTGTAAAAGGTCAGGAGCAAATTCTTAATTTTTTGAAGTTACAAACTTTTAGATTGCAATCCATGCTCCTCATATTTTTACTTAACTGAGGGAGAAGTAATCCCGAAGTATCCACCACCGATATTGTGCATCATGTTCATAAGATGACTCCACTTTATTTTCAGTTCGGCATTGCCATAGTTAGGATCTTTGTAAACAACATATCCATCATCATACGCAGCACATTTTTCTGGAATCCATTTTTCGTATTCTTTCAGATCGTTGCCTTTATTTCCGTAGGATAAGGCCGTTAACATGACCGCATGATTACCTGCGCTTTTCATCTCATCACTTGACCTGGCTGTCCAATCGAGCTGTCCGGCAGAAAGGTCGTCAGTTCTTGTAGGCCTAAAACGCTTATTGATGAACATGTACATGGGTAGGGCACCTTGAGCAACAGCCATCCATTCCTTTAGTTTAACAACCGTCGCCCCTCCTTGGTTCCCAGACAAGTCGAACAGCTTGTTTCCAAGTAGTATTTCCTCATCTTTTTCATTGGCTGTTTCACGATTGTCTATTTTATTCTTGATAGCAATTCTGACCCTGTTTACTGCCGCGTTAGCGTTCTGAAGATGTGTGGTAATTTCAGATAGAGTTTTAGTAGCATGTACACCATATACTTCATTCGTTATATCTTCTGATTTGACGGAGTTAGCTTCCCGTCCGGCTAGTTTATTAAAATCCGCCTTAGAAACATTACCATCCCCTTTAATATTACCTAATCGTTTAATAAGTCCGTTTATTCGTATCGAAACCTGTGTCAATGCCACTACCCGCTTGTCTTGACCTTTGTACTGTTCTGTCTTCATCAAAGAGTCGAGTTCATCACTATCGGGATAGAAATGCTTAGCAGTTCCTACTCGGTATTTATCATTACCACTTTCTCCGAATATAGAATCCAAGACATAAAGCCAACAAGACGGGCCAGTTTGGACTTGTAATTCAGTATCAACAGACAGCTCGCCACTTCCAGTGTTTACAACTGGTACCCGTTGAAAAACCGAGTTACTTTTCCTAGCTCTTTCTACTTTATTAATGGTTTTCGAGCTTCTTGATGGTAAGGTGTGGTTTTGAAATTTTAATTTCCTTTGCAGTATACTTACTGGGCGGTTATCTACTAAACCGAAGCCTTGCCTCATACTGTTGTTCTTCTGAAAAAAAGAATTAGCAATAGTTTTATTTTTTATTTCTTTCGGATTATCAACCTTCGAATACATATTAATTCCTCTTTTAATTAAATATTATATCTTATTACAGAATCTCTTCTGTTGCCAAATAATAACCTAACAATGTCACCAAGGTATTTGTATTAACTATCTTATAAGCACTTGCGGACTTAATTTTAATAAACCATCACACTAAAAAACCAACTCCACTTTGCCTCAAGGTCATATTAGCAATCTTAACCACTTTTAATTCGATTAAATATTTACCATCTTAAATTAAACTATAGTTCCGTTTCCATCGACACTCTTAGCATGAATATAAACCAATCAGTAGACTTCAATTTTAGGCTAATATAAAAGCAGTCGTTAAAAATGAGCAAGAACAAAGAGTTTCAACTCCCTCCTATTTGTAGCGCTCGCTTTCCCAACTCGGTTGCGTGTTCTTCCAAAAATGGGTCGTCATTAATTTCGACACCATTGACGGTTATTGTTGGCTTCACCATGCCTTTCATTTGTTGCACGACATGCCCGAGTTCATGGGGTAAATGGTGTTCTTGATTAGGTGCTAAATAGATGTTTTCACCTTGAGCGTAAGCGTGGGCCTGCACTCTTGCTGGTTCTGCGGCGTTGTAAAACACCCGCACCGTACTCAGCGGTAGGCCGCTCAATCGCTCCATTCCAATGCGTAAGCGATGTGGAAGTGGAACTCCTTGCTGCTGAGTTTCTTCTCTCCTACTACCAATAGCGGTATTGTGATTCAGCTTGCTTAAGATACGGCTACTATTGCAACCTTTTTGGGGTATGGCTTTCATGTTTCATCCATATTTATTGGCTTTTTAACACCTTAAGTAATCATTCCATTGACTACTCAGATTTATCTACCCTTGTTCAGGTTTAATTCACTATCTGTTTTAATTCAGGTAATAAAGGTTGACTTTTTAATAATCATACATTCATTGAATTCACCGGATTTTTAATCAATTCCAACGGGCCAATATTTCCCATCAATAATATTCTGCTTTCAATAACAAACTTTCTGCACTTGAGGTGCCGCCAGTTTTAACTTTGCTATTCAATGATTGGTTCCACGCCTAAATCGAGAAGATTGATTGTTTTAGTACGAGTCGCGTCAGTGCAAACTGGGATAATAACAACGAGAAGCAACTATGAGTATGAATACAATGAAAATGGTAACTGCACCGTTAATACGTTCTAACGGCTTTGCGTTATTGTTTTCTCAGCAAAGAAGCAGCTATCTGAAATTGCCATTAGCGCCAGTATTTGAAAAAGGCATAAGTTTTTCCATTGGCGTAAAGCTCGAACCCAGGCAAAGCAATGCAGCTTGGCACGATGACGTGATCCCATTACTTCAGCTCAGCAGTGATAGCAGTGATGAAGGCAGCGGCGCTTTCATTGATCTGCATATCAAGAACAATCAGATTCAAGCTCTTTTTGTTAATGAGGAAGAGGCTCTTACGCTGTTGGTTGACAGCCTTTGTGAAACCGACAAGTGGATCAATATTGCTGTGTGCATTTCGGAGTCTGGCTTCCATTTATTTGTAAATGGCGCGATCCAAGCTAGCGCCAGCAGTGATTCGATTGAAGGGCTTGCCACCATCAATCAAGGGCTGATCGGTTGGCCTTCACAACTCAATGATTATGAAATTAATAATGAGCCCACATATGTAAACTCAGCCGCTTACCAAGTTAAGTTTTTGCGTTTTTGGCGAGCTGACATTTACCACGCACAACAAGCAAACACCGCACAGTCTATCGATGATCTTGGTGAGTCTGACGAGCCACAGAAAAATGCGTTAATCGCTGATTGGCGTTATCAACCCTCGCCTTCTTCTATGCCAACTGACGCTCGACTTGAGTTCGGTATGTCTGATAACGCGCCTCAATGGGTTTTCAATCCGGACGATGAGGTTATAGATCATTGCCCACTTCCGCTCGTGGGTAGCGATGACATCAATGCATTGAGCACCTATCAGCCTGTGTATCATCTCGCCGCACCGCAAGATCCTGCTCGTAAGAACAGCGCAGTCGCTCAGCCAATGTTGAAGCGAACAGAGCCACTCAACAGCACTGAACATATGGATGAACATATGTCTGAAGCTACTCCAGAAAGTACGTACGAAGATGATGCCCCTGAAAGTAAGAGCAAAATGCGGATACGAGTAAGGAAGCGTTATCGTCGCTAACTAACGTATCCACATAGCAACGACCACCGAGACTAATTCACCTAACAAAGAGACCCTATGATGAGTAATCTGGACACCTTTTCAAGGCCATTACACCGCTACGGCGATATTAGTGCCAACGAGCCAAAGCTTGCCATACAAACACTAACAAAACCCGAACTTTACGACCAAGCAGAGCCCAAACAGCTAATGGCGATAAACAGTGGCGTCACTGAGCTGCAACCCGAAAATGCTTATGTATTTGGCAAGTTACGGGTGCAGTTCCCGACCGAGTCAGTGCAGCGCGAGTTTAATCGCATTGCTCGACTGCCCGGAGAAAAAGAATTGGACGCCACCAGTGCGAAACAGCTGCTATCAGAAGACGTTAACTTCGACCTCGCTCATGATCTGGACTGGATTCTTACGGTAGATGGAAAAGATCATTACTTGTTGCAAGCACGCAGTGATATGGAGCTTAAACAGATGATTCAAAGCTTGGTGATGACGCCCGGCGAAATTGCCTATCACGTGGTCACTGGCGTCATCGGAAATAACGTCACATTACAAAGTGGTCAGAGCCTACCTACACTGCGTTGCGATTACTTGATGGCATTCACCTTCAAAGAGTTCATCAATCGTATATGCCAAGAGACCAATATTGACGAAGCGCTCGCAACGGACATGTTCGAAAAGCTACTTCTGATCAGCAATAACCCGGGTCGAAACGTCAATGATATTGCACTGAATTACAGCATGCTCAACTGCATGGACGTGTACCAATTTTCTGGGCAGTTGGCCGAGCATGGGTCTGATAACAGTAAGAGCTACAACTTCATTGGCACCGAGGTTGTACCCGCAAAAATACAGGGACAAAAGCAATTAGTGGATGTCATTTACAAATACAGAATGCGCGGTTCAGACCAAGTCATATTGCGCGCTTGTCAGGTAGACGTTAGCCACGAGTACCCTTACATCATAAGGCCGCTTGAGCACTACTGCCCGTCTCCATAGTCATGCACATAAGCTCGGTCATAAATAAACATACAGACATGGCTACTTAAATCACGCATTAGCCAATCAATCCATTTATTAGAGGAATCAGTATGACTCAGGATCAAATCAGCCCCAATGATGCCATTGTTGGGCCATCCAATCATGCTCAAATACAGGCAGCTTCCGAAACCTTGAGTACCGATACCACACACGAAGCGCAGCCTTTAGAAAACCAAGCCACTGCTAATCATACGGTGCAGAAAGCGCCAGATGACTCACCAGCCAGCAGTACTTTTGAGAGTGCCATTGATGACTCAAGCACTTCCCAGACAACTTCAGTTAACATTGCACCACAAGAGAGTGTGGATCAGGCTGATAATAATCTGGACGAAAATCCAGACGATGATCTCAGAACCGCCATGGATGCGCCTTCTTATATTTACGCGCTGGGTCGAGTGCAAGCACAGTTTCCGTCCAAAAGTATCGAGAACCTCTATAAGGAAGTGGTTTTCCAAAAATTCGGCCCCGCCGCTGCGAGCAAAAGCCAGTTTGACGTACTCAGCCTTCCTGAGCATCGCTTTTTGGCTCGTAAAATGTGTTGGACTCTCACCATCGATGGGCACGACTGTTACGTTCTTAATGCAAAAACGCCAGCCCTTTTGGATGCCTTCATTGCGGCACTGGAATCAAAATCGAATCAGCAGTTTGACTATGTCATCGCCCACTTAGGATCGTACGCTACCGACAATCAGTGTAACGGACGTTCACTGCAAATTGCCCACGTCCATCAAGTCCAGAGCTTCACGGCAGAGGATTACTGTCAGGTATTGAGCCAGCAAACCGAAATTGAGCTAAGCAAGATTAAACCTCTGTTTAACAGCATGTTGAAGTTTTGCCGAAACAGTGGAAGCACACCCGCGCAACGTGCGCTCAATTACGTCAGCTTAAAGTGCACCAGTTTATACAAGACGTTTACGGCACCTATGCTGGCTCAGAATAAAGACGGCATCGAGTTTGAGCAGATAGAGGCTCAGGTTGCTGATGGAAGCCACAACAGAGAAGTGATCTGCTTAATTTTCTCGTACCTCAACCCAGAAAGTAAGCGGGTAGACAAACAACACATCAACATTGATGTGACCGAGCTGTACCCATTTAGCTGTTCTGAACTCATTTTCGGTGAACCACAAGTTTAGCAACGAAACGTTGGACCTATATTATGTCAATATTACAAAGATCAATTTCAACGCAACAAGATAGCAGTAACCCAATTCAAAAGATGGCCTTCGAGCCTGTTCACTGTTATGTGGCTGGTCGCATCCAGCCCAAGGTAGAAAACGATAGCATTGCTCATGCACTAAAATTGCTAATGCAAGGAGAATCTGGGCAAGAGCTCAGTGCCAAAGCCCTTTACCCAATATTGTGCCTCGCTGAGCATCGCCATTTGGCTCGCGAAGTGGAATGGCAGTTGGTCATCGATGATATGGTGGCCTATGAGATCAAGCCTAGCTCTGAGTCGTGCCTTGATGAGTTGATCGCCAGTTTAAGGCCATCCGTTCTACCATCAGACGCTCATATTGCGGTAGGCCAACTCAGCGATGCCCCTATCGACTTTGAACAGCCACCTAAGCTTCTATGCCATCACATTATGCATAAGTCGCGTGATTTCCTTGTTTCCGGTATTAGCGAAGCTCTGAAAAAATACGCATCGTCCGAAAAATGCGACCAAGACTTGCTCACCAACCAAGTGCTGGAAGCCATCCTGTCTCACACCCACAACCTAGGCATTAACGATGCAGAGCGGGCGTTAAATTATGTTTGTTGGAACTACCCCGACATCTACGCAGTCGCTTATAAGATGCTCAAAGGTGGGTTTGAAAACGATAGCCAAGATCCCCAAGGGTTCACGCTGGAAGATATTTTCTATGAATCTTATCCACTGCAAGGACAACAGCAAATCTACCAAATCGTTTTTGAGTTCAAAGGTAACTCAAGTGATCTTCGAAGCCGTTGGTACTGCCGTGTTGATGCCAGTGCAGACTACCCTACGCTGCAGCACGGTATGAAGCGCTACTATGGCTAGATTAAATGCTCAGTGGTTTCTAACAACCGTACACGCTTTCCGCGTGGGTTCCACACAGCATGATGATTTCGCGTCACTTTTGGAGTAAACATGGTTAATTTCAATGTCACCCCAATTCACAAACCGACTGTGGCTTTAAGTGCTTTGCAAAGCAATGCGCAAGACCTGGCTAAGGACATTGCATGGTGTGAACAGGTAATCCGTGTGCGGTTTAGCTTGTACTTTCAACAAGAAACGTCGTATGAAAGTGTACTCGACATAGCGCCACCGAGTGCCAAGTCTTATGACTCTGGGTATGGTCAATTTCTACAACAAACCGAACTGACCTTTACCGAACGTTTGGCATTGGTGCTAGCGCTATTACCGGAAGTCAAACCCAATTCAATGGACATGTTCCTCTATAGAAATGAGAGCACTGAGCGGCCCTACACCGAGTTTGGTTGCCAAGAGTTCAATGGGCGCATCTATGCCACTGGCGAAACCTTGGTGTTCTTGCTCAGCGGTGACGATCTCGAACTGCGATTGAACATCCAGAAGCAGTTATACAGCAAAAGCCAATCACCCGTTTTCAACCTGATGGAACTTAACGGGCAGGAAGACGATGTCTTGCTAATGAAAACTCCCTTCAAACTAAACGACGAATTTTTGCATCTATTCACTATCTCTGAGCCTTATCGCCCAGAACTCTCGGAAAGCTTTCCGGCAAAGCGAGTCGTTTCAGGGCGAAAATGGCAGATTTAAACCTTGCCGACACCACCATGAGTCAAATTGAAGATATCATAGGTTGGATTAAACACGGTCGCACACTGGCTGAGGATTGGGGAATGGCAGACAAGATTCGCCCTGGCTATCGAGCACTGTTCCATGGCCCCCCGGAACCGGCAAGACAATGACGGCTTGCTTACTCGGTGAAGTCTCGGGTTTAGATGTTTATCAAGTGGATCTCTCATCAATTACCTCTAAATACATTGGCGAGACTGAAAAGAATCTTGAAAAGGTATTTTCGATGGCCGAGGACAAATCATGGATTTTGTTTTTTGATGAAGCGGATGCCCTATTTGCCAAGAGAACTGAAACCAGTACCGCGAATGATCAGTTTGCGAATCAAAACGTGGCCTATTTACTACAGCGAATCGAGTCATTTAATGGCGTGATCATATTGGCGACTAACTTTAAAAATAACCTTGATGAGGCTTTCTTTCGCCGCTTCGAATCAGTTATTAACTTTAAACTGCCCGATGTAACACAACGTTTAGCCTTGTGGGAGTCTGGCTTTTCGAAAAGATCCTCTTTAGAAGAATCGGTCAACTTAGCGCAAATTGCCAAATCCCACGACCTGTCTGCGGCTGCGATTATGAATGCCATTCGTTTTTCCTCATTGAAGGCAATCTGTGCCAATCGCACCGTCATTTTATCCAAAGACATCAATGAAGGGATTCAACAACAGCTAGGCGCTCACAAGCAAGATAACGGGTTAGGACGATTTTAAGGTGGGGAAATAACCTTTCGAGCCAAGTATTGCCAATACTGGTTTGCCAAGCACTGTTGGCAATGGTCTAATACTAACAACTGATTGACCTATCTGGTAAACCCAACATGCAACAAGAGCACCAACCGACTTTCTTCTTCTTCGATTATGAGACGTGGGGTACTAGCCTGCCAACGATCGTCCTAGCCAGTTTGCGGGGGTTCGTACCGATGAAGATTTCAACATAGTGGGTGAGCCTCTTGTTATTTACTGTCAGCCGCCAAGTGATTATTTACCCTCACCAGAGGCGGCGCTGATTACCGGTATCACGCCACAAAAAGCGGCTTCTCAAGGTTTACCGGAGCCTGAATTTATCGCCAAGATCCATGCTGAACTGTCTAAGCCGAATACCACCAGCTTAGGCTATAACAGTATTCGTTTTGACGATGAAGTAACTCGCTACACGTGTTACCGCAACTTCATCGACCCATACGCATGGAGCTGGCAAAATGGCAACTCGCGTTGGGATCTGTTGGATGTCATGCGCGCTTGCCATGCACTTCGCCCTGATGGCATTAACTGGCCTGAAAATGACGAAGGCTTCCCAAGTTTCAAACTTGAGCATTTGTCTGTCGCTAACGGTATCGAACACAGCAATGCCCACGATGCAATGGCGGATGTGATTGCCACTATCGAAATGGCGAAGAAGCTTAAAGCTGCTCAACCGAAGCTGTTTAACTACTTCTTTGAAATGCGCCATAAGCGTAAGCTCAATGAACTGGTTGACATTGTAAATATGACGCCGCTAATGCATGTGTCCGGCATGCTAGGTAAAGAGTGCCAATACACCAGTTGGATTGTTCCAATGGCTTGGCACCCTATCAACAAGAATGCGGTCATTGTCGCGGATCTGGCTAAGTATCCTCAGCCATTAATCGATCTATCTGCAGATGAACTTCGCGAGCGCTTATATACAAAACACTCAGATTTGGCACCCGACGAGCTGCCGGTACCGTTAAAACTGGTTCATCTGAACAAGTGCCCTATTCTCGCACCGGCGAAGACATTAACCGCAGAAAACGCGGGCGTGATTGGAATTGATCGGGAGGCATGCCTAGCTAATCTTGCGATTATTCGTCAACACCCAGAGATCCGTGAAAAGCTTAATGAGCTTTATAGCGTTGAAAGAGAGTATGACAACAAGGGCGATGTTGATAGCCAATTGTACGATGGGTTCTTTTCACCAGCAGACAAAGCTGCGATGGATATCATTCGCGAATCTAACCCTGAACAACTAGGCAGTTTAGACATTACATTTAACGACAAGCGAATTGAACCACTTCTGTTTCGCTACCGTGCTCGCCACTACTCGTGGACGCTGAACGAAGCTGAGCAAGCTAAGTGGGCAGCACATTGCCGAGATTACTACGAAGCCAAACTGCCTGATTACATGCTCAACTTGGAAAACTTAGTTCACGAACATGAGAGCGACGAAAACAAGATCGCGATACTCAAAGCGGTGTACCATTACGTCGAAAAGCTGGCTTCTTAGAAGACGAACTAATCACGAGGATAAGTGTTCATAAGCAATGATTAAAACAGGTCTACAGTACATTGTCTCTCTCGCATTGATATTTGGGTGTTTGGCAGCCGGTAACGCATTGCAAACAGCTTTAGGGCTTTCGATCCCAGGAAGTATCTTTGGAATGCTCGCGCTATTTGGTTTAATGGCGAGCGGTCTCGTGCCTGTAGAATGGGTTCGCCCCGGCGCTAACTTGTTTATCCGCTATATGATTTTACTCTTCGTACCGATCAGTGTCGGCCTGATGCAACATTTTGATCTGCTAGCCGCGAATGCGCTTTCCATCCTTGCCAGTGCGATCGGTGGTACCGCCATTGTTCTGGTTATATTGGCGTTCGCACTTGATCGCTTCTTAAAAGAGGAGACGAAGTAATGTGGCTATTAGCAACGATTATTGTCTTTCTCTTTGCTCGCTGGATTGCCATCAAGTTTAACAATCCGCTGCTTAATCCCTTGCTCATCAGTCTGACGATATTGATACCACTGTTATTGGTTACCAAAGTACCGTACGAAGACTACTACGCAGACAATCGCTGGATTAACTTTTTACTCCAACCTGCAGTAGTCGCTCTAGCTTACCCTTTGTATGAGCAGCTTCCTCAAATCCGCCGTAACTGGCGCATTATCATGCTCGCTTGTGGCGTGGGGAGTATTATGTCAATGTTTACCGCCACCACAATAGCAGTAATGTTCAATACTGATGTTACCTTGATTGCGAGCTTGTTAGGAAAATCGGTTACCACACCTATTGCGATGGAAGTATCTAGCCACCTTGGTGGTGAACCCGCAATCGCCGCCATTTTGGTCTTACTCGTCGGCCTGTTTGGGGCTATTTTTGCCTACCCAATATACAACGCGTTAAACATTACTCACCCTATCGCCAAAGGGCTAACCATGGGAACGGTGTCACACGCCTTAGGCACAGCGACCTGTGCCGAGAAAGATAGCAAAGATGCCGCTTTTAGTTCGCTAGCACTTGTCGTGTGCGGTGTGATTACCTCAATTTTGGCACCAAGCTTTTTCGCATTTTCATTGTGGTTAATGAGCTAAAATTTCAAAATCATCACAAATACCTTCCGCTCAAATGATTCACAAGACAAATGCATTGCTCGTCGCATTTATTGTCAGTGCAATCGGTTTCAAATGTGAGATCACTCAAACAATGCAAGCTAATTGCTCATTACATTAATAATAGTGATCTAGATCTCTGAAATATCCTCAATGCCGCTTAGAATGAAAATCAAGAACTCTAAAAAGGAACGACTATGAACTCTAGCATTGAAAAAGCGCTGGCTGATTTATCTCCAAAACTGAGAGAAGTGTTAGCGCCCATTGTGACGAGCGAGTCATTTGATGCCACCATCTCCGCTGAGCAATTCAAGCAACTGCTTGATACTTCCGATATGACTGATGCCGACCTTCGCGTTGCTCTACTTCCTTTTGCAGCGGCATACTCCCACGCACCTATCTCGAATTTTTATGTTGGCGCTATCGTGCGTGGCCTATCAGGTAGACTCTACTTTGGCGCTAACATGGAATACGACGGCGTGCAGCTTGGACAAACTGTTCATGCCGAACAATGTGCTATCAGCCATGCTTGGATGAAGGGTGAAGAAGGTATCTCAGATATCACGATTAACTACAGCCCATGTGGCCACTGCCGACAATTTATGAATGAACTGTCGACAGCGGACAATTTGATGGTGCAATTGCCGCAGCGTGAAGCAATGACATTGCAGCAGTATTTACCAGAATCGTTTGGTCCTGCTGACTTGGGCGTTGAATCTGCTCTGATGGCATCGACTGATCATGGTTTCGCGTTGGATACAGATGAGCCGCTTCTTACAGACACGCTCGCGGCAATGAACAAAAGCCATGCGCCCTACACCTCCAATTTCAGTGGTGTTGGCCTACTAACAAAATCGGGCAAGGTATACTTAGGTGCTTACGCAGAAAATGCAGCGTTCAACCCTTCTCTACCTCCACTACAAGTTGCTCTAAACCAGCTGATTCTCGCGGGCGATGAGTTTAGCAGTATCACCGAAGCGGCATTGATTGAGAAAGACGGCGGTAGCATCAGCCACCTAGCAGACACACAGTCGACATTAGAAGCCCTCAATCCTGATATTCCGCTAAGTTACACGACAATTTAGTTTGTGATTAAGACTCAATTTTGAGTCTCAAGGAAAATAGCCAACTGGGCTCTACTGTTATAAGTAGAGCCCTTTTCTTTTCATGCTACATTGTCTGCTAATGTTATCGAGAGTAGCTAGTCGTGACCGGATGGAGCTGTTCAATAGGCTGATCGATAAATCTTCGCAAAACGTAATGCTTGTTGTTTATCTTTATTGTTTACTTAGAGCGCTTATATGACCCCAAAACTGACTCTGTTTTACGACGCTACCTGCCCACTATGCTCAAAAGAAATGGATGCCCTTCGGCGCCATGATACACACCAGTCTCTTAAACTCATTAACCTTTACAGTGAAGAGATGGGGGAATACCCACAGATCGATGTGGCCGAGGCAAACAAAGTACTTCATGCTATCGATGAAAATGGTCAGCTACTGCTTGGTTTAGATGTCACACATCAAGCTTGGTCATTAGTTGGAAAGGGTTGGATTTATGCGCCACTGCGCTGGCCGCTTGTTAAACCCATCGCAGACTGGTTCTATATACGGTTTGCCAATAATCGCTACAAGATATCTTACTGGCTAACCGGAACTCGGCGATATACCGATCAGGATTGCTCATCAGGTACTTGTGGCATCAGGTCTGAGCCTCAGGATAAGAACAAGAAGCAAGCTCGTGACGCATAACATCACGAGCTCAAACTTACCTTTCGTCAACACAGACTAGTCTAATGCGAACTAATGTAATCGAGATAAAACGACCTGTTGGTCAAGCTCTATCTGGTAGTCGGTGTAGTCAAGGCCTTGGTCAAAAATGAATTCCGTCACTAGCGTACGAATACATTCTACCAGTGTGCTGGCCTGCCAAGGTTTCTCAAAGTAACGATCAATGCCAGCAGTGTTAATTGCATTTATTGTATCGGCGTGAGTCGCTTGTCCCGTCAAAAGGATCTTTTTGGTGTGAGTAAAGCGGTTATCTTGAGAGACTTCTGTTAGTAACTCGACACCCGTTTTACCCGGCATTACATGGTCAGAAACTAAGACAGCTACCATCTCCCCTTCTGCATCCAGTTCATCCATAAGATCTAAGACTTCTTCCGCAGACTCACAATCTTCAATGTTGAGCCATGCCGATAGAGGTTCCAAATCTTGCAGTACTGCGCTTAATACCTCTCGTTGGTCATCAACGCATATTAAATTAAGCTTCTCCATGTTCACCCTCGATTGGTAGTTTAATCCTAAAAATGGTTTTCTGTTCGTCGCTTTTGACTGCGATAGAGCCGCCATAACCTGAGACGATGCGTTTCACAATCGAAAGTCCCAGACCAAGCCCAAAAGACAGGCCGCCTTTCTTCGTCGTAAAGTTCGGCTGAAAAATTTTTCGCCGAGTCACTTCATCAATCTCTGGACCATTGTTGGTAATCGTCACCAGCAGCTTTTGTTTCACGTAGCGGGTTTGTATTTCAATGGCAGGGTTGGGCGTATGTTGCAGAGCATCACACGCGTTCTTAATGATATTGACCCAAACCTGCACTAGCTCGGTTTTAAGGCCTTGAAACTTGGGTAGTTCTGACGGCCGAACTCTTACTTCGATACGTCGAATCTCACTTTGCAGCAACGACAAAGCATGATTGATCGAGTCGTTAATATCGACCGCTTCATCCACATCGATATCAGTACGGCCTAGCTGTTTTACCGATTTAACGATGCCAACCGTGTGGCGCGATGCTAATCGTAGATCATGAAGATCAGCCCCATTTGCCAAAAGCGCAACGCTTGTTGCGGATTTGCCAACCATGAGGACAAATGTTCTTTGTCTGGGTTTGCTTTGGCTAGTTGACGAGCGGTGGCTTTATCAAGTCCATAAGTCTTTTCGAATTCTCGGCCTCGTTTGCGCGCTTCAGATGAAGAGACGTTTTGCCCACGCATCAAGCCAAAATCAAAGTACTGACTCGCTTCTGGGTGCACTTCTTCAAGCAGTTCAATTAGAGTGGTTTCAAGCCTATCAGCCTTACTGCTGACCACGCCAATGGCATTGTTAAGCTCGTGTGCGATACCTGCAGCGAGCTGCCCCAACGTCGTCATTTGCTCGGCGGTATGCAGCTTTTGAAGCGCTTTTTCTTTGGCAATCGCTTCTTGGCTCGCGCGTCGTTGCCTTCTTGACAGCTCATTCACGATGACAGGCGTGAATTGGGCCGTCAGAGGTCCATTGAGAGCCACATCAATCGCTTGGGTGTTTCTGTCTATCCAAGCCAGTTCGGCCTGCTTTTTCACAACGACACTGGATGAGGCTTCCCAAGATCCAGAGAAGAAGCTGTGAACGCCAATGAAAGCGCCTGATGACGCGGAGAACACTTTAGTCTCGACTTTCGAAGCATCATGGTAGTAGCCTTCAAGCTCACCACTCACAACATAATAGAGGCGTTCATTCTTACCACTTTGCTCCAATATCTTGGTGCCAACATCAACCACGATACGCCGTTCAGGCTGACTGAAATAGCGCTCAATCAGCGTTTCTAATTGGCTTTGAATCATATTTGGTTGATACATCGCCTACCCCATAAAACCAATGGAGTGCAGAATCCAAACCATGACGAAGCTTAGGAAAACGCCGACGATACCTAAGATTGCCCCTACTTTTGCCATCTGATTAGTTTGAACATTGCCTGTGGCATGAGCAAGCGCATTCGGCGGCGTACTAATAGGCAAAGACATACCCAAGGAGGCAGCAAAGGTCACCACCAAGATCAGAGTCATCTCACCACCTAGTGGCGCTAGAGAAACCATCGACGAGCCTAAAGCCGCCATAATCGGCATAAGCAAGTTGCTGTTGCCGTGTGAGACATGAAGTTAGCCATAAGTAGGCACAGGAATGCCGCGCCAATCAACACAACATAAGGAGAGAACATGCCAAACGGAATACTGTGAACCACCAGCTTAGCTAGACCCGTTTGGTCGAGAGCTAAACCAAGCGCAATACCACCCGAGACCAGCCAGAGCACATCCCAAGAGATCTTCTTCAAATCCTCTTTATTAATGATGCCGGTAATGGAGAAGATTGCGACAGGAATAAGCGCCACGGTATAAGAGTTCATACCATGTGACGAGCCCATCAGCCATAATAAAATCGTTGAGGCAAAGGTGATGTATACAATGATCGCTTTTGGCGTTTTAAGAAAACGGCCCTTAATGGTTAACTCGATCTTTTGTTGGTCCGCTTTATATAGCGAGCCAATGAGGAACCAAGCCAGAGCCATCATGACAATCACAAACGGTACGCCAAAGGCCATCCATTCCCCGAAGGTAATCAGGCTATCGCCCACCAAATACTTCAATGCAATGGCGTTAGGTGGCGTGCCGATAGGCGTACCAATACCACCAATGTTTGCAGCCACTGGGATACACAGTGCGAACGCGACTCGTCCTGGGTCTTTCGGACCAAAAACGGCAATAACAGGCGTAAGAATCGACAACATCATTGCGGTGGTCGCGGTGTTCGACATAAACATTGAGAAGACGCCCGTAATTAACATCAAACCAAGCATGACAAACTTTGGATCCTGCCCGAACGGCTTTAACAAAACACGAGCAAGGTTGACATCTAAACGGTACTTAGTCGCCGCCATCGCCAAGAAGAAGCCACCCAAAAACAGCATGATTATTGGGCTGGCAAATGTGGCCATAATGTCATTGTATTGCAGCAACTCGCCAAAATGCGCCTCCCCTTCCTCCAATCGGAAGAAGAATATGCCTTTATTCGAGAGCATCAGTAGCTCAAGCATAATGATGACGACTGAAGTCGCGTAAATCGGAATAGGTTCAAATACCCAGCACAACGCCGCCAATAAAAAGATGGCGATCACACGCTGCTGAACAATGGTTAAACCTTCAAATGGGAAAGCAGAAAGTGGAAGTAGTAAAACAATAAGCGGGATAACAATAGGGATTATGTATTTTAAATACGGGCGCATAGCACAACATCTCATCCTGAGAAACGACAAACAGCAGAGTGAGCAAGGGCTCGCTCCAATCCGAGCCGATTATGGTGTTCTTAATGATGAGAATATTGGTCGTAGATCAATGAATCGTCATTCATAGTCGAATTGTCGCTATTTCTTTGCGTTATGTCAGATTTTATCAATCTAAACCAAGTTTGATTCATCCTCAAAATGACTCGCGCAAACGTTTGCTTTTTTGCATTATTTCCGTATTATGCATCACAAAATTATACTCTTACTTTTATTGAGGACGACCTATGTTTGGTACTGCTACGAGAGAAAATGCAACTCGAGTATTGCTTCTTGGCTCAGGTGAATTGGGTAAAGAAGTGGCGATTGAATGTCAACGCTTAGGCCTAGAAGTGATTGCTTGTGATCGTTACGCTGATGCACCTGCAATGCAAGTTGCTCACCGCAGTCATGTTGTTGATATGCTTGATGGCGATGCGCTTGAAGCAATTATTGCACAAGAAAAGCCTGACTATGTCGTTCCTGAAATTGAAGCCATTGCGACCAGTAAGTTAGTAGAACTTGAAGCCAAAGGGCTCAATGTTGTGCCAACTGCTAACGCGACCAAGCTAACAATGAACCGCGAAGGCATCCGTCGTTTAGCCGCTGAAGAGCTCGGCCTAACCACTTCACCATATCGCTTTGCAGACACCTTTGAAGAGTTCAAGGCTGCGGTTGAGTTTGTGGGTCTACCTTGTGTTACTAAACCTGTGATGAGCTCTTCTGGTAAAGGCCAAAGCGTAATGAAGTCAGAAGGTGATATTGCTAAGGCTTGGGATTACGCTCAAGATGGCGGCCGCACTGGCGCCGGTCGTGTCATCGTCGAAGGATTCATCGATTTTGATTACGAAATCACTCTGTTGACGGTTCGCGCTGTTGATGGCGTTCATTTCTGCGCGCCAATTGGGCATCGTCAAGAAGATGGAGATTACCGTGAGTCTTGGCAGCCGCAAGTGATGTCTGAAGCCGCCTTGAAAGCGGCACAAAACAGTGCTGAAAAGGTAGTAAATGCTCTAGGTGGTTATGGCCTATTTGGCGTCGAGCTGTTCATCAAAGGAGATACCGTGATCTTTAATGAAGTCTCCCCTCGCCCACACGACACCGGACTCGTTACTCTGATTTCTCAAGAGCAATCAGAGTTTGCGCTGCACGTTCGCGCATTCACTGGCATGCCAATCCATTCCATTGCTCAAAATGGCCCAGCAGCTTCTGCAGTAGTCCTTGGTCAAGGTACATCAACCAACATTCGCTTTGATGGCCTAGCAGACGCTCTTGCAGCACCACAGACTCAACTGCGCCTATTTGGTAAGCCAGATATTGATGGACGCCGTCGTTTAGGCGTTGCTTTAACACGTCGCAACTCAGTAGAGAGCGCAATTGAAGATGCGATTGAGTCAGCGAGCAAAGTGAAGGTCATTTACTAGACCCCAGTTTACTAGACCGCTGAGAATCAAAAGGCCGCGTAAATCGCGGCCTTTCTCTTATCGGGAATAGTTTGCGAATCAAGACTGTGACTCGATTAACCACACTTCTTCCGCAAAACGGCTAAGCCCTTTTTTTGCTTTCTTAGGGTGCTGCGCATCCACTTCATCACTCTCGAGTAAGGACACTCTATAGCCTTCAAACAGCGTTTCTACTTCTGCTTTCGGAACAGAAAATGGAGGTCCCGCCATTTCATCTTGAGGGTAATCCAAAGTGACTAATAGAATACGACCACCCGCCGCCAGCAAAGACTTTAGTCGCTGCACATAATCGCTTCTCATCTCTTCAGGCATCGCAATCAAAGCGGCGCGATCATAGATAATATCGACAGGTGAAATAGGGGCCGTGAAGTAATCCCCTGCATAGATAGAGAGTTCATCGAACTGATACAGTTCATGTTGCCCAGTCACTGGAGTCACCATAGGCGTATACAGATTCTCAGCAAAGAGCGCTCTTACAGCAATCTTACTTAACTCTACACCTTGTACATCATCGTGATGCCTTGCAAGCCAAATCAAATCTTCCGACTTACCACATAGTGGGACAAATACACGGCTCTCTCTCCTAGGATTTGTAGCGTGCCAATATTTGGTGAGTAACGGGTTTACATCTGGTAGGTGAAAACCTATCTGATTCGAAGCCCACTTGTTATGCCAAAATTCTGGATCTTTCATTGCTTCCTTCTTTGTCGCTGAACAGGTTGTTGCTGACTGAGTCTATTCTGGTTGGGGGAATAAGGTTAACGGAATTCTGCCTGCTTAGTCACGTAAAACTGCCAAAAATGAACCTGCTGTTCACACTCCATTCATTTTCGTTCGGTACAATAGTCAGCAAGTTGAGTGAACTAACGTTCGACGTTTTGGTCTTACTCAACAGAAACAATGTGACGTGTAGCAAAGTTATGAAACTCACTAGGCAAGGAGGCTTGAGAACGTAATTTTCAACCCAATAGTAATTAATACACACTGCTATGACTGTTATGGATATCCTTTGATTTCCCCTTTTAACCGTAACAAAGTCAGTTAAGGAGAGTGAATGAGCTTATTTTTACGTACTACAGCCCTAATGCTGTTGGTACTGAGTAGAGCCCCTGCATTCGCAGCTATCCCGACCGCACCAAGCAATGACCAAGCTCGTTCTGGCAGCCAGAACGAAATGTGTTCAAAGCAATTTAAGCGAAGCCTCAGTGGCTTGTATGCGATTCCGTCAACCAATGTTACCCCTCTTCAACCATACAATGACTTTGATGTGCTTTATAGTAAGTCTCATCAAGCTCAACACGAATTAGAAACCATATGTAAAAGTACTGCCCTATTGACTTCAACTGAAGCTTTGTTTGCGGGCATCAAATCTAAACAGCGCGCCGAGGAAAAGATAACTCACGAGCTCGATGGTAAAACAGAGCGTATTACCGATATTGCACGTGCCACCATCATTGCAGATGACGTAGCAAGCCTGATGGAAGTGTACGAAGTACTTGAGCGCGAAACGACTGTCGTCAAAGTTAAAAATCGCTTCAAGTCGCCAGCGGCTTCTGGTTATCGTGATTTGAACCTGCTTGTTCAGTTGCCGAAAACCAACATCATTGCAGAAGTGCAATTACACCTAAAAGCCATTGCCGATGTAAAAAGTGGCCCAGAGCATGATCTGTACGAAGTGGTTCAGAATATCGAACGTCAAAGTGCGGCAGAGCAAAGACCTCTAACCGATATTGAGCAGCGTCAGATTGCCAATATCAGAAGCGAATCTAAGATGTTATATCAGAACGCTTGGCAACCCTATATCACCACTCACCTGAGTGCGGCAGCCTAAAGAAAACTGGATGTTCAAACTAAAAAGCGACCTATAAAGGTCGCTTTTTTGATAGTCGTAATATGCAAAAGTTAAGCGTTACTGATAGCTCTACAAAAAGACCACGCTAGGCGTGGTCACTTGCTTGGCTATTTCTCAACTTTAATACTTTCTACGCGGGCTTTCAGTTTTTGACCCGGGCGGAAGGTAACAACGCGTCGAGCAGTAATTGGAATGTCTTCTCCAGTTTTTGGGTTACGACCAGGGCGTTCGTTCTTATCGCGGAGATCAAAATTACCAAATCCCGACAGTTTTACCTGTTCGCCACCTTCTAGAGCCTTTCGAATCTCTTCAAAAAACACTTCAACCGTTTCCTTGGCATCCCGTTTACTATATCCAAGCTTTTCAAACAGGTTTTCTGCCAGATCGGCCTTTGTGAGCGCCATAAAACTTTCCTCAAAGCTATGTTAAACATTGCTACCTCTTGGTAGCGCCGAAGCATTTAACCGAATAAATCAACAACATATCGGCATACCTTGGAAAGTGTAAGCCAAGCTTCTGATTTTCGCCAACTTTTTTCTTCACACTTTGCATATAGATCTTAGAAATCAATAAGATAAATTACTAACAATACAGTTAAATAATCTATCCAAACACTAAAATAGGCTGTAAAAACAGATAATTATCCAACTAATGACAAATTAGTCAGTAATAACGCCTATTGTAAAATTCCTGCGAAATCTTAATTCGGCTAAAAAAATATTAAGCTAATTCATAGATATGAGACAAAAATAAACTAAACAAATCAAAACCTTCACTAGTTCTTCATTTTCATTCGAATAAACCACGACTATTGTTGGCCGTTTTGGGCCATCTTGTACCCAATAATTATGCGCTTCAAAGACGAAGGATTCTATACATTCCCCAACTCATTGTTTATTTTTAATTAATAGATAATCAATCGCTCTACCTTTAGCCTCATCCTAAAAATAAGGCATAAAAAAACCTGCCAAGGGAGACCCATTGGCAGGTTCTTAATCTACTTAGACTCGATTAGTCGCGTAGAGAAGCTCCAAACTTTTCTGATACATGAGCAACGATAGCGTCAACCGCACCAGCGATGTCTGCATCTTCTAGCGTACGCTCAACGGATTGAAGTGTTAGAGCGATTGCTAGGCTCTTCTTACCTTCTTCAACGCCTTTACCAACATATACGTCGAACAGTTTCGCTTCCTTAAGGAACTCACCACCTTGCTCTAGACATGCAGCAACGATGTCGCCAGAAGCCACTGCTTCATCAACAACAACCGCGATATCACGACGGTTTGATGGGAACTTAGAAAGACCTGCAGCTTCTGGAATTACTTTAGTATCGATTGCAGACCATTCAACTTCGAAGACGATAGTACGGCCATTTAGACCAAACTTACGCTCTAGTTCTGGGTGCACTGTACCGATAACACCAACTTGCTTGCCATCAACAATGATTGCAGCCGATTGGCCTGGGTGAAGCGCTGGGTTAGCGGCTTTGTCTTCTGCAGAAAGTGCTGCAAATGAGTAAGCTTTCTCGTTTGCTGTTAGCTCAAGAACAGCTTCAAGGTCGCCTTTCAGGTCGAAGAAATCAACGGTGTTAGTTTCAATGTCCCAATGCTCTTCGCTGCGAGTACCTGCGATAACACCGGCTAGCATCGGCTCTTGACGCATACCGTTTTCAGCAGATTCGCATGGGATGAAGCGTAGGCCATATTCGAATAGACGAACGCGTGGCTGCTGGCGCTTCTGGTTATGAACCACAGTGTTAAGTAGACCTTGGATAAGACCTAGACGCATCGCTGACATGTCCGCTGAAATCGGGAATGGCAGGATTAACGGCTCAACACCTGGAACAACCAATTTTTGCTGCTCAGGCTCAACGAAGCTGTATGTGATTGCTTCATGGTAACCGCGGTCAACAAGTAAGTTGCGTACGCGCTTAAGCGGGATATCCGCTTCAACGTGGTTGTGCATCTTAAGCGTCGCAGCTGGGTGCTGATTTGGGATGTTGTCGTAACCGTAGATACGACCTACTTCTTCAATCAAGTCTTGCTCGATAGCAATATCAAAACGCCAAGTTGGCGCTGTTGCAGTCCAACCTTCAACAGTTGTCTCTACCGCCATACCTAGACGTTCTAGGATCTCCTTTACGTCAGCATCTTCGATGTGGTGACTAGTAGAGAATCTAGCTTAGTGCGGCGCAGTGCCACTGTGTTTGCTGTAGGCAAGTCAGCTTGCGATTCAACGCCAACAACTGGTGCAACTTCACCGCCACAGATTTCAACTAGAAGCTGAGTTGCACGCTCCATTGCGCTAGTTTGTAGTGCGAAATCCACACCACGCTCAAAACGCATAGAAGAATCGGTGTGAAGACCGTAACTACGCGCACGGCCACGGATGTGGTCTGGAGCGAAGAACGCACACTCAAGAAGAACGTCAGTTGTCTCAGTTGTTACACCAGACTCCTCACCACCAAAGATGCCCGCGATTGCTAGTGCTTTGTTGTGGTCTGCTACAACAAGTGTATCTGAGTTTAGTTCAGCTTCGTTACCGTCTAGAAGAGTGAGCTTCTCGCCCTGCTCTGCCATACGTACCACGATGCCACCTTCGATCTTAGCAAGATCAAATGCGTGCATTGGCTGACCTTGTTCTAGAAGGATGTAGTTCGTGATGTCGACAACTGGATCGATAGAACGGATACCACAACGGCGCAGTTTTTCTTGCATCCAAAGTGGTGTTTCAGCTTTAACGTTTACGTTCTTAACCACACGGCCAAGATAACGTGGACATGCAGCTGGTGCTTTCACGTCGATTGATACTGTATCTTCAATTGAAGCAGCAACGGCTTCAACTGATGGTTCTGTCACATCAGCACGGTTTAGTACGCCAACCTCACGAGCTAGACCACGGATGCTAAAGCAGTCTGCGCGGTTTGCTGTTAGGTCAACGTCTACAGTCACGTCATCCAAACCTAGGAAGTCGCGGAAATCAGTTCCGATAACTGCGTCTTCTGCAAGCTCCATGATGCCATCTGATTCTACATCGATACCTAGTTCAGAGAATGAACAAAGCATACCGTGTGAAGGTTGACCACGTAGTTTTGCTTTTTTGATTTTGAAGTCGCCAGGAAGTACCGCGCCAACCGTTGCAACCGCAACTTTGATGCCTAAACGACAGTTAGATGCGCCACAAACGATATCTAGTAGCTCTTCGCCGCCAACATCAACTTTAGTTACGCGTAGTTTGTCTGCGTCTGGGTGCTGGCCGCACTCAACCACTTTACCGACTTTAACGCCAGTGAATGAGCCAGCTACAGGAAGTACATCGTCAACCTCTAGACCAGCCATAGTAATTTGGTGTGTAAGCTCGTCAGTAGATACCGAAGGGTTTACCCACTCACGAAGCCATGATTCGCTGAATTTCATTGTGATGAACCCTCTGGATTACTTGAACTGTTTTAGGAAACGAAGGTCGTTTTCGAAGAACGAACGAAGATCGTTTACGCCGTAACGAAGCATAGCTAGACGCTCGATACCGATACCGAATGCAAAGCCAGAGTATTTTTCAGGGTCGATACCAACACTGCGAAGTACATTTGGGTGCACCATGCCACAGCCTAGGATCTCTAGCCACTTGCCATCTTTACGCTTAACATCCACTTCCATTGAAGGCTCTGTGAACGGGAAGTATGAAGGACGGTAGCGAACTTCTAGGTCTTCTTCGAAGAAGTTAGTCAGGAAGTCGTGAAGAATACCTTTAAGCTGAGCGAAGTTTACATTTTCGTCTACTAGCATGCCTTCCACTTGGTGGAACATTGGCGTGTGTGTTTGATCGTAGTCGTTACGGTAAACACGGCCCGGTGCGATGAAGCGGAATGGTGGTTTACCATTTTCCATCGTACGGATCTGAACGCCAGACGTGTGCGTACGCAACATTAAATCTGGGTTAAAGAAGAACGTATCGTGGTCAGTACGCGCTGGGTGATCTTCTGCAATGTTAAGAGCATCGAAGTTATGGAATGCATCTTCAATTTCAGGACCAGACTCAGTGCTAAAGCCTAACTCACCAAAGAACTGTTCAATACGCTCAACAGTACGAGTAACAGGGTGCAGACCGCCGTTCTCGATACGACGACCCGGTAGAGTTACGTCGATTGTTTCTGCTGCAAGCTTCGCTTCAAGTTCAGCACGTTGTAGTGCATCTTTGCGAGCCGCGATAGCTTGTTGGACAACGCCTTTCGCTTTGTTGATCTCTTGACCAGCACTGCGGCGCTCTTCTGGTGGTAGTTTACCTAGGCTTTGAAGCTGAGCTGTAAGCTCACCTTTTTTACCTAGATACTGAACACGCACTTCATCAAGTGCGACTAACGAATCTGCAGCTTCAATAGCGGCATTCGCGTTAGCAATGATCTCTTCTAGATGTTGCATCGTTTCCTCATCTACCTACACCTACAGAAATAGGCGTAAGTGGTAGTTCAGCTAGCCTTAACTTTCGTGTATCCGATCGCTTCAGCTAACGTTTCCCTATTGGGATTTCCGGTTTTTCAAGTAGCTGTACATAGTAGCGAATGAAAGTTACAAATCCAAATTGAAATCAAGATATTTACCGTCTTTGAGTAAAAATTCGTCTCAACTGCCAATAAAAGACAAAATGACACTCGACTTCTGCACAAAATCACAGGCCTTTGCTTTTGATACATTTATCAACTTTAGAGATATTGACTATGAAGCTCGCTCGATTAGACTGCTAGTTCTTCCACAAAAGGACCAAAAACATTATGGAACTGACTCTCCTCCCAATTGAACCAAGCCACGATGAATCCGTATGTAACATCATTAAAGCTGTTGGCGCAGAATTTGGCGCGGTTGGTGAAGGTTTTGGACCATCAGACCCTGAAGTTGAAGCAATGAGCGCGCATTATACGAAAGAAAACAAAAAGCAAATATATCGTCGCGTTGATGGGAGACAAAGTGGTTGGTGGGTGTGGCATTGCGCCCTTTAATAATAGTGATGATGTATGCGAGCTGAAAAAGCTCTTTTTACTTCCCGAAGCCAGAGGGTTGAACCTGGGACAGCGACTAACAGACCAGTGCCTAAAAGCAGCGCAAGAGTACGGATTTTCTCGTTGTTACTTAGACACTCTGTCTAATATGAATGCCGCGATTAAACTCTATGAAAAAGTCGGCTTCGAGCATTTAGATAGCCCACTAGACGGCACGTTACACGGAAAATGCGACGTATGGATGATTAAAGATCTATAACGTTAAAAAGGGAGCCGCTGCTCCCTTTTTGATATTTCCGCTGATCGCAGTTAGAAATAATACTCTAACGAAAACTCAATAAAATCGTCTTTTCGAGCGAAATAGAGCAAGTCATCTGGAGTTTCGTTTTCAAACAACCACGCATCAACACGCCACTTAAACTGGTTTGTAATACGACTCGATGCTTCTAATTTGGCACTATACACATCACTGTTATCGAGATCTTGGGTAATACCCGTCAACACCTCCGTTCCATCTTCATCATTAAGCGCAAATCTAAGACCTGCAAAGATATCATTCTGACCAATATGCTGAGCGTTGTTTCCTCGGCTGTCATACAGATACTCGGTAATAAAACCGACATCCCAGAACGATTCAAATGGCCCTACCCATGTGTACTCAAAACCCGTCACCACACCCGTATGGTTATCAAAACTATCGCGATAGATAGACTCCAACTTTAACAACCAATCACCGATAATGCCTTGCAGATCCAAGCCGACTTGACTCATCTGAGCGTAATATGGTGATAAGGTATTGCCAGACAACTGGTAGTAAGGTTCTCGGTTGGTGCCAGAGAAATAACTGAGTCCAAGATCCCAATCCCCATACATCTGACTATAACGAACTGCATAGTCCACATGCTGATCCTCACGAGAGGATTCATACACAGCATCTTGGCTCACTGGAATGGTCGGCCTTAGTCTTCCATCAACCCCAGCAAACGTCCGCTCACGAAAGTAAGGCAACACCAATAGGTCGAGCGTTCCCCAATCTTTTAGCGAGGTCAAATGAAGCATAGGCTGACCCAACTTATCTTCGTTGTTTAACCCTTCAATCGCATCAATCTGGTTTACGACATCCACTAGGTTTGTTGACTCGGTTACGCCCCAAAACAAGCTGCCAACGCCAACACGAAGCTCGTAATCATCCCAGTAAGTCAGATAGAGCGCTTCGCGAATGTCTCCGTGAGTTCGCTCATCATCCAAGCTGTCTAGGCGATAAAATGGCGTAAAAGTGAAACTGCTTCCCTCATCCCCGATATCCCAATAAAACTCAGGTTCCAAGGCTATGGATGATTGCCCTTTACCTTGTCCCTGTAGGCCTTCAGAAAAATACTGGCGGTGATCCAGACTAACGTTTCCGGCGATTTCCACTGCGTGACACTGTAATGCAGCGACACTCAAAACCGCAGTGGAAAAGAGCTTGGTAACAAGCTCGATTCCCTTGTTCATACGACTACCTCACACGCTTCAATGTGTTTTTCTGGAAGTCAGATTCCTCTAACCCGGTTTGGAAGCTCAACTCTTGTGTTGTCAAAATCGTATTTTTTCCAGTCTGGTGATTTTGCATCGCCATGGTGTGCGCTCGCCAGTATTGATTGAGGTATTGCTTGTAGTCGGTAAATGTCAGGGTTTTCAGAAGCGAGCCCTTGCGGTCATAAAACTCCACTTTGAGTGGACGATATTCCACTTGATCAAGCCAAACTAACTGCTTGGTGTAGCCTGAGTTTTTATCTGTTGGGATCTGTTCGAGCAAGTAAGTCAGTTGCCCTTCAAATTCCTCGTCATTGAGGTAACGGAACTTGTACTTCTCCAGCTCAAAGGAGCTTAGATCCTCATAGGCAAATTCACTACCCATAAATGGACCCGACTTGTTGCGCGAGGAGATACGTTTTACGCGTTTAAGCGCAGGCAAATAGAGCCACTGGTCATCAGCACCCACGGTATGCGAATGATTTAAGAAGGCCGTGCCTTTCACATCACGTGGTTCATCAAAAATGGTCAACCCTTTGTCGCCATCGTCTGCGACTTCTAACGATTTCAATCTCATCAGTCGAGCACTGCTTTCGCCTTGCGCGTTTTGCAGCAGCATTTCCATGGTTGCGACAGAATCACCCCAACCGATATCGCGAGCTTTACGCTCTGTTGCGATTTCTAGGCCTTTAGCCTCATCAGCAAATGAGTACGATGTTGCTAGGGCCATTACTGAAATGAGAGAGTATTTTGTAAAGACTTTAGCGAAATTGTTCATTGAGTTAATCATACATCTATCCTTAAATTTATTTCGATTAATCATTACGTTAGTGGTGTACTGCTGGCGTTGCAGAAAGCTTTGCTTCAGAACGGTCCTTCTCTACTACGTTGTACTTTTTGGTATCAAACTTCATAAGAAGCGCTGGTAAGAAAATGAAATCAACCACGAGCGCGATAAAGATAACGATGGCACTCAATGCACCCATGTCCGCATTGAGCCTAAACGAAGACATCGCGAGGACAGAGAAACCCGCTACAAGCACAACTGTTGTAATCCATAGTGCTCGACCTACGGTGTGGAATGCGTAGCGAACCGCTTCTTCTGCAGACTTTCCTTCTTTACGTGCACGTTGGTACTTCGATAGGAAATGAACGGCATCATCAACGACGATACCAAGAGTAAGTGTAACCACGACGGACAAACCCAAGTTGATTTCGCCGGAAACTAACGCCCAAATACCAAAGCCTATGATCGCAGGTGCCATGTTTGGAACGACACTCATTAAGCCCAATCTGAGAGAACCCAAAGCAAAGATCATTAGAGCTGAAATGAGTATCAAAGTAACTGGCAGTGACGTTAACATGCTAGCCATGTTGGTCTCGCGATATGTGCAAACATCAGTGAAGGGCTCGATGCAAGAACGTCATACTGAGGTGCGTAGGAGTTAAACCATTCGTATATGCGATCTTCCAAGTCGATCATTTCTACGCTGCCCAAGTTTTGGGTAGTCACAACCATTCTGACAGACGATTTGTCGATGTTAACTTGGTTGTTAAGATCAAGCCCGTATGGCAACGACATCTCGTACATCAACAAGTATTGAGCAGCCAGCTCACGATCTTGTGGTAATAGATAGTAACCCGGTTGGTCACCGTGCATATTCTTGTTTAGGCGCTTGTAAACATCACTCAAAGACGCAACGTGGTCGGTTTCCGGTTGATCACGCAACCATTTAGTAAACTCGCCAACCGTATTAAGGAATGCTGGATCAGCGATACCTTGCGACTCATTGGACTTAACAACAATATTGATGTTGCTCATTCCGGAGATTCGCTCTTCCATGAAATCAGCCGCTTGCCTAAAGTCATTGCGGGTATCGAAGTATTTCACCGACTCATCATTCACTTTGTTTAGTGGGATTAAGCCAGCAGAAACGACGATGACAACGACAGAGAGCGGAAGCAACGCATTGCGATACTTGATGACTAGGTCACCTAGTCCATCAATAAAGCGATTTGATGTTGTCTGCTGGTCCGGTTTAACGCTCATTGGTAGCCATTTTAGCAACGCAGGAAGAAGCGTTAGAGACAAGAAGCATGCGATCATCACGCCCAGTGCCGCAAGGTTACCGAAGTCTCTCAATATTGGTGAGTCAGAGACATTCATCATTAAGAAACCAATCGCGGTTGTGACAGAGGTGATAAGGATCGGCATGTAGTTAATCGAAACACTTTGGTCGATCGCATAGGCCTTGCTATGCCCTTGTTGAAGGTTGTACCTCATCGTCGCGATCACGTGCACACAGTCTGCCACAGCAAGGGTCATGACTAGCGTCGGAATATTCACCGTAGCCGTGCTCAAGAACATACCTGCCCAACCAGAGAGACCCATTGTCGCAGTGACTGAGAAGATAATAATAAGTAGAGTCGCGAGCACCGCAAAAAATGAGCGAAGCATGAGAGTGAGGAAAACCAAGACGACAAGAAGCATCGTAGGGACCAGTGTCGAGCTATCAGCCTGTGCAGACTCCATAAACGCGCTGTTCATAGCCACAATGCCAGCCAAATGAAATTCAACGTCACTGTACTGAGATTGATACTTATCTACTAGCTGATGGACGTGTTGAATCACTTCCTGAACTTCCGCTGTTTCATCGATTTCAGGCAACTTTAAAGTGACATTAACAACGGTTACGTCACCTTTTTCAGAAACCAATGAGTGAAGCAACACCGGTTCTGACATGGCGATTTGCTTGACTTTGTCAATTCGAGCTTGGTCTAACGGATATTCATCTAAGAGTAAATCTTCAACTAAAAGATCGTCTTCAAACGCTTCGGTATGTTGATAGTTGGCAAGAGAGTCGACCCTGGTCGAATAAGGAATTTGCCACGCATCTTCGGTAATTTTCTGAATTAAACCCAAGAAAGGTGGTTGGAAGATATCCCCTTGAGACGGAGCCATCACAATAACCAAATTGTCTGACTTGGTGAATGTCGCTTCTATCTCTTCAAAGGCCTTCAACTGAACGTTGTTATCATTGAAGAAAATGTCGTAATCGCCGCGGAAGTACAGATTTTTAGCACCTAGTGTCGCGGCAACGACCATTGCTATCGTGAATGTTACAACCCAAAAGGTGTAACGTGTGGGAACTGTAAGCCAAGAAAACTTACTGCTTTGGTTAGATTGTGTAGATTTCATCACAGTCTCCATTTGTGACGATTCGTCAACTATTATCCAAATATTGGCCAGATCGTACTGGCCAATGGGATAATTCCTGTTCGAGTCGCCTAAATTTAATGATAAACAACTCTAAATATGACGAACCGTCACAAATGATGAAATAAAAACCTATCTCTACGATAGGTTTACTTTGAACTGTTTAGCGACCAATCGACTCTAGATAGGCAACTTCTTCACTAAAGAGTTCTTGTTCCACACGACGCCAGGTCTTTCGATAATCCCACTCGCTTGAAAGTGGTTTCCAACCCAAGCCGTCAAGAAGCATGTTAGCGTTATGCAAAACAGTAAATGGGTCTTGCAAACGCTTGATACAATGGCTATTCGACGCATTCTGCGACAACGCATTGGAGCCAAAAGCAATCGACCAGTTGGCAAACACAATCGCATCTGAGCCAATTCCAGCTGAAAACTTTAAGTCTCCGCATTCAGCGGCAGCGTTGGTTATGTCATCAGCTCCAGCGATAACGAGCTCCTCGAGCTTGTTAAGCTCAGCCACTCGCTCAGGAGAAGCCTTTTCCAACACCCAAGGCTCTTAGCATGATCGCACACGTTGATAGCACAGGCTCCATACGAGCATAAATTCGATAAGCGACGTGCATCGCAATCACTTTTTCTCGAGAGTTACCCTCGAACTGCGAAGAGCGCGCGAATAACAGCGACTCGCTCTTAAGAGAGTGGATGCATAAAGCTAAAATAACGTCTTCTTTACTGCAAAAGTGATTATAAATTGTCCCTTTCGAATAAGGCTAACGGAAGTTAACTTGTCCATAGTCAACATTCCAAAGCCTTGCTCTTGCACCAGACCTTTCGCCAACATAATTAGCTCTACTTCTCGATCTGCTATTGCTTGCTGTTTCTTCGATATGCCGAAGCGACAACCCGAACCCTCTTTCTTATCACTTTTCTTACAACTAAAGCCAAACATTATTATTCCATCTCTCTAACTGCTCCTTAGCAATACAATTGTAACACGATTCCACAAAGTGTGTATTTCACCATTTATGACGACTCGTCAAAAATGACACTTCGTCATAATAGCTCATGAATTGATCATATCAAGTGTTTTTTGTAAATTCATTCATAAGAACTATTTGAGTCCACAATGATCTCAACATAGAGTTAGATATAAAAATGAAAGGACTACACTATGCTCAGGATTGCACTGCTCACTCTTCCGTTGCTATTCGCTAGTTACTCTTCTCACGCATCCAATCTATCTACAGAGCTGGTAGCGAGCGGATTGCAAGTCCCGTGGGGTATCGCCTTTACTAGCAATACAACCGCATTAGTCACAGAGCGAAATGGGAACATTGTCGCGGTTGATTTAGACGATAAAACCAAAACCGTTGCGTTGCCTGCCCCATCAGACGCCCAACAGGGTGGTCAAGGAGGACTGATGGATATTTCTCCCTCTCCGTTTAAAGAAAATGAATTTTATATTACGTACAGCTCGCGAGTGGGTGGTGCTTACGAAACCACCCTCGCCTCTACCACGTTATCCAATGGTAAGTTGACCAACTGGACTAAACTTTTAACAACAGTCTCAGGCTCAGATAGCGGCCGTCATTTTGGAAGCCGGCTGGCTTTTGATAAGGAATCTATCTTCATGACTATTGGAGACAGGGGTGAACGAAGCAATGGTCAAGACAAGTCAACGCATGCTGGCAGTATTTTACGGCTGACCCCTGAAGGAATACCCTTCCCTAACAACCCATTCATAGAAGATAGCAATGCTCTGCCAGAGATATGGAGCTATGGACACCGCAACCCTCAAGGCATCATTTACGATGAAGAGTCAGAATCACTTTGGTCTATCGAGCATGGACCACGTGGCGGTGATGAAATTAATCTCATTAAACGAGGTTTGAATTACGGATGGCCGATAACTTCACATGGAAAAGAGTATTGGGGGCCTATTGATGTTGGCGAGGCTGAAGAGCTTCCGGGTATTGAGTCACCAAGGCTAGTTTATGTTCCTTCCATAGCGCCATCAGATTTAGAGCTTTATCGTGGACAGCGTTACCCGAGTCTTGCTGGCAAATTACTCGCACCAGCATTGAAGCTCACTCATATCAATGTTGTATCTATTGATGAGCAGGGGCAACTCAAAGAAGAGTATAGACTATTCGATGATCTCAATGAACGTATCCGTACACTAACGTTAAGCCCCGACGGCTTTCTCTATTTCGCAACGGACAACGGAAATATCTACAAAATCGTAAATTGACAAAAGCCAACCGACAATCGAGTTGTCTCGTCCTAAAAGACGAGCCCAACTTGATTGCTTGCTTTCTAGTACTTTAGTTACAAAAATCTCAATAATATGGAAACTTGACGATAGCTTTTCTAAACTCACTGCTATTGTCTTGTCCGTTTTCTCGAGGTGAGCTTGAAGTACTTTTCCCTTCTACAGACTCAAATAGAAAATCAAAGAATGAGTGCGCATTTCCCACTCGAATTCTTTGACGAGCTTTCACGCTCAAAAAACTTGGCTGACCTGCTTCATAGTACAACATACTGGATTAAACAGATCTTTGAATCTGACCGTGTCAGTATTGCCCTCAAACGAGATGACTCTTCCCTTGCTCTATATGCGATTAACGGCAATCAGGCAATTCCATTGGACAGAGACATTCCAATAAAAAACACCATGGTCGGGCAGGCATATTCTCGCAAAGAGCTTGCTGTGTGCAACAACACCAGCAAAGAAGATTACATCGATTGCCAATGGCTGGTAGAGGGTGGAATACTTTCCTGTATGGATGCGCCATTAACCTGCAATGATAAATGTTTTGGCACCATCAACATTGGCCATCACGACAAAAACCATTTCAGCGCGCGTGACGCCTGTGTATTCGCCAGTTTAGTCACTTGGATCGCCTCACAAATTAGCGTTCATGAACAAGTCATCAAGATGGAAAATCTCGCCAATTTAGATCCGTTAACTGGCATTCTAAATCGTCGTGCTTTTTTTGAAGCGACTGCACTTATCAGCCGCCAACGCGAGGCATTTAGTCGCAATCAAATTCTGATGATTATTGATATCGACCACTTTAAAGCTTTCAATGACGAGTTCGGCCATTTATGCGGTGATGAAGTATTGATCTCCGTCGTAAACAAGCTAGGCGAAGTGAAAAGAAAGGCGGATATGTTTGCTCGAATTGGTGGAGAAGAGTTTGTCTTGCTACTAGAGGATGTCACGGAGTCAGAAGCCATGAGCCTCGCAAACTACTATCGAAAAGTGATTGAGCGCATGACTGTTGATTATGATAACAAAGCGCTAGGGTGCACCATTTCGATTGGCTTGTCTCCTACTCTAGATAGTGACCATAGTATCAAGCAAGTCTTGGCTCGTGCAGATCGCGCTTTGTATCAAGCCAAAAACTGGGGTAGAAATCGAGTCTGTAGCTGGCAAGATTGCCAGATCCAAATAAGCTAGAAGGCCCACCGTAGAGTAACCTGTCAGAATGACTGCCAAAAACGAGAAAATCCCAGCATTTCTGCTAGGGCTTTGAATTGGAGCGACACACGAGGTTCACTTTCTTTTGAACGTCAGCGTGACCTCAACCTTGGCAAGGTTGGACCCTACCGACTGATACCACTGTTTACTGAACCTAGACGATCGCCAAAAACGAGAAAACCCCAGCATTTCTGCTAGGGCTTTGAATTGGAGCGACACACGAGGTTCGCTTTCTTTTGAACATCAGCGTGACCTCAACCTTGGCAAGGTTGCGTTCTACCATCTGATAACACGGTTCACTGTTCTAAACGTCACCATAAACGAAAAAGCCCTAGCATTTCTGCTAGGGCTTCCGATTTGGAGCGACACACGAGGTTCGAACTCGTGACCTCAACCTTGGCAAGGTTGCGCTCTACCAACTGAGCTAGTGTCGCGTAGTCATTAAGACTAGATGGTGCCCCGGGCCGGACTTGAACCGGCACAGCGCGAACGCCGAGGGATTTTAAATCCCTTGTGTCTACCAATTCCACCACCAGGGCACGCAATTCTTTATTGCGATGGGTAAGACACCATCTTTAGTATCGAACTTATTACTTATAAGCACCTAAGCTCCATACTTCAAAATATGGAGCGACACACGAGGTTCGAACTCGTGACCTCAACCTTGGCAAGGTTGCGCTCTACCAACTGAGCTAGTGTCGCAAATGGAGGCGCGTCCCGGAGTCGAACCGAGGTCCACGGATTTGCAATCCGCTGCATAGCCACTCTGCCAACACGCCACATACTTCAATTAGAAACCGCTTTGGTTGGCTGCTTCCTCTTGGGTACGGAGTGCATTCTACGGATTAGCACTGTTGAGTCAACACTATTTTTTATAATTTGAATCGTTTGTCTAATTTGCATTCAATGTGGCGAGAATTTGTGAATTTACTAGCATGAAATCGATGATTTTCAATAGGAAAACTTGAAAAACCAATTTCAAGATACAAAAAAGCGGGCCTAAGCCCGCTCTTTTTAATGATGTTTCTCGTCGAGGAGATCGTCCTTAGCTGCCGCCAAGTATTGCATCATCGACCAATAAGTGAGGAAAGTTGCAATGTACAATGCCGCATAACCTAGCCAGATCATCCAGTCATCGTAGCGCCAAATAAGTACCCATAAGGCAAACATTTGAGTAAGCGTCTTTACTTTTCCTACCCAAGACACCGCTACGCTAGCTCGCTTCCCTATTTCTGCCATCCATTCACGAAGTGCAGAAATAATGATTTCGCGAGCAATCATTGTCACTGCCGGAATCGTAATCCAAATGCTGTGATAGTGTTCAGTGATTAGGATCAGGGCAGTGGCCACTAATACTTTGTCAGCAACCGGATCAATAAAGGCACCAAAACGAGACGTTTGACCCAATTTTCGCGCCAACATGCCGTCTAACCAATCTGTAAAGCCTGCCACCCAAAACACCATTGCTGCCGCAAATGGGCCCATTCGTAAGGTAAATAAAAGGCTACGACGAATACGGGGATTAGAAAAAGCCGTAATAAAGACAAAATGTTGGGGATGTTCAAACGCATATTATTGTTCTCTGACACACTGCGGCTTTATGTTGCGGTATTTTTACTATTGTTTCAATGCTTGATAAATGTTTTCTGCCAAAGAATGGCTGATTCCTGGGACTTTGGCGATTTCTTCAACAGAAGCACGTTTCAATTCTTGCAGCCCACCCATATATTTAAGTAATGATTGACGGCGCTTTGGCCCTACTCCTTCAATACCTTCCAATGGACTGGTTCTGCGTGTTTTTCCACGTTTCGCTCTATGCCCAGCGATGGCATGGTTGTGACTCTCATCTCGGATATGCTGAATAAGATGAAGAGCGGGTGCATCACTTGGCAAATTAAACTCATCCCCTGCCGTAGTGATTAAGGTTTCTAAACCGGGCTTCCGAGTCACACCTTTTGCAATGCCAATCAATCTTGGTCTCTTTGGCCAATCATTCCAGTACTGACTGATGATCTCCAACGCTCGATTCAATTGACCTTTACCACCATCAATGAAAACAATATCCGGAATTTTATCGACATCGAGCTGCTTAGAGTAACGGCGTTCTAATACTTGGCCCATGGCCGCATAGTCATCGCCACCCGTGATACCAGTGATGTTGTAACGACGATATTCTTGTTTTACAGGCCCTTCTTGATTAAACACAACACACGATGCAATTGTGCTTTCGCCCATGGTGTGCGAGATATCGAAACACTCCATTCGTGAAATACTATCCATATCTAACACTTCTCTCAGCTCTTTAAAGCGCTGTGAGATGGTCATTTTGTGGTTAATCTTGGTGGTAATTGCCGTCAACGCGTTGGTGTTGGAAAGCTTAAGGTAACGACCACGAGTACCTATTGGCTCTACATGAAAGTGGATTTTACGACCCGCGAGTTCTGTCAGCGCCTGTTGCAGAGGCACTTCATCATCCAGTAGCCCTTGATTCAAAACGATGCGACTAGGAATAGTACGTGCCTCATTATGACTGAGGTAGTACTGACTCAAAAAGCTATAAAACACCTCTTGAGCAACGGTATTAGACGGAATTTTGGGGAAATGGCTGCGACTGCCCAGCACTTTGCCCTGACGAATCATGAGAATATGGATACAGGCCATACCGTTTTCTTGGGCAAAACCCAATACATCCATATCTTCCATGGTGTCTTCAGAGACAAACTGCTGCTCTTGAACTCGACGTATTGCCTGAATTTGGTCTCGAAATTTAGCAGCATCTTCAAACGCGAGAGCCTGACTGGCTTTCTCCATTTTCTCGATGAGAATTTCCAGTACCTGTTTGTCCTTACCCTGTAAAAACAGTCGGACATAATTGACTAGCTCTGCGTAATCTTGATCCGAAATGATCGACGATACACAAGGCCCGGCACAACGGCCAATCTGATACATCAAACATGGTCTCGTCCGGTTTGCGTATACCGTATCTTCGCATTGACGAACTGGGAATATCTTTTGGATCAGATGAAGCGTTTCTCTAACAGCACCAGAGTCAGGATATGGACCAAAGTACTCCCCTTTTCGCTTCTTTGCACCGCGATGCATCGAAAGCCTAGGGTGCTGATGACCACTGATGAATATATAGGGATAAGACTTATCGTCACGCAATAATACGTTGTACTTAGGCAAGTACTGCTTGATGTAGTTATGCTCTAAAATTAACGCTTCGGTTTCAGTGTGAGTTACTGTCACGTCTATTTTATTGATATTACTGACGAGCGCGCGCGTCTTCTCGCTGTCTACTTTCTTGCGAAAATAGCTAGAAAGGCGCTTTTTGAGATCTTTTGCTTTGCCGACATAAATAACAACAGCCTCGGCGTTGTACATTCGATAAACGCCGGGCTGATTGGTGACTGTTTTTAGAAAGGAAACCGAGTCAAATGGGGTGGTCACTAGAGAGTCTCGGTGTCTAACATTCCATGTCGAATAGCGAGATGAGTCAGTTCGACGTCTCCGCTAATATCTAGCTTACTGAATAGTCGATAGCGGTAACTATTGACTGTTTTCGGGCTTAAATTTAGCTGCTCCGAAATGTCGGTTACCTTCTGACCTTTGGTAATCATCATCATTATCTGAAGCTCTCGCTCAGACAAGTCTGCAAATGGATTTTCAGAGGCCGGTGAAAATTGACTCAGTGCCATTTGCTGCGCAATTTCAGGTGAAATATAACGTTGACCGCTATTGACCACACGAATTGCATTAACCATTTCATCAGGGCCAGCACCTTTAGTTAGGTAGCCTGCGGCACCTGCTTGCATCACTTTAGTTGGAAACGGATTTTCCGTATGAACAGTTAGAACAATGATTTTCACATCAGGATTGAAACGCAAGATTTTCTTGGTTGCCTCTAAGCCACCAATACCCGGCATATTCATGTCCATTAAAATGACGTCAGTATGATTATTACGACACCATTTTACTGCTTCTTCACCGCTCTCAGCTTCCCCTGCTACGTTCATTCCACGGACGTCTTCAATAATACGTCGTATCCCTGTGCGAACCAGCTCGTGATCATCTACAAGGAAAACATTTATCAAACTTGTATCTCCACACTTCTCAATTGGCTCTGCACCCACCCTCAGGGAGTGGATAGCAGCTTGGCTGCCTAGTTTAACTATATTAGGATTATTCTCTACCAAAGAATATGTGCCGAAAAGTAAACTTTAGCAAGTACTTATTTTTCAATTATAGCCTCCGTCAACAATTTAGAGATCAACAGTTGCTTAATTGAGCAGGTGCAATATGGCATATTCTGACAAAATGAATGTCAGGACAAAATCATGATCAATTTATATGTCCAACAAACCTCAATCTAATGTATATAATTCAACCACCTAGCAGGCATAAGTGAGAAAACAGACCTTCTCTGATACACTGTTAAAACTTAATAAGCACAACTAATAAGGCAGTAAGTGTGACTATTCAACAAGGCTTTGTTTTAACGCGTCAGGCGCGAGATGTTGGTGGTCAAACACAAATCGAGCTGTGGTTGAAAACAGATGAAGGGCCAAGTCAACTCATCATCCAAGGTGAGAAGCCTATCTTCTTCATTGAAGACCATCAATTTGAAGCCGTTCAATCAATTTCAATTCAACAAGGCATTGCGATTGACTTAAAACCACTCACTCTGAAGACTTTCGACAGCAGCCCGCTTGTGGCTTGCTATTGCCGAACCATTCAAGATTCCAACGCATTAGCGCATCAACTGGCGCAAGCAAACATCTTGACGTTTGAGTCGGACATTCGATTGGCGGATCGCTATTTAATGGAAAGGTTTATTCGAGGTGGCGTTGAGTTTACTGGCCAAAGGGTTACTAACAAAAGTATTGAACGGCATAATCATCTACGATTCGAACAGGTCAAATGTCGTAAAAACGACTATCTTCCAAACCTAACTCAAGTCTCTCTCGATATCGAATGTTCCGAGAAAGGCATTCTTTACTCTGTAGGATTGGATAGCCCGCTCGATAGCCGAGTCATCATGATTGGCGACCCGCAACCTGCCGACACTCCTATTGAATGGGTCGCGGACGAAAAAGCATTACTTAACGCACTCATCAATTGGTTTCAAAACTACGACCCAGACGTCGTCGTGGGTTGGAATGTGGTGGACTTCGATTTTCGTCTGCTTCACAAGCGCTGTGAATGGCACAAGTTAAAATTCGCCATTGGCCGCGGAGGACAATCAAGTTTCTTTCGCACCTCAAGTCAGACTCAGCAAGGTTTTATCAATATACCCGGCCGTGTCGTACTCGATGGCATTGATACCTTAAAAACCGCTACATACCACTTTAAATCTTGGTCGCTCGAATCCGTCTCTCAAGAGCTGTTACATGAGGGGAAAATTATCCATAACGTTCATGACCGAATGGATGAAATCAACCGCATGTTCAAAGAGGACAAACCTTCTCTCGCCCTATACAACCTACAAGATTGTACATTGGTGAATAAGATTTTTGCGCACACGCACTTGCTTGAGTTTGCCATTGAGCGAACACGTCTCACAGGGGTTGAATTAGACCGAATCGGTGGCTCAGTCGCTGCATTTACTAACCTTTATCTTCCGCAAATACATCGAGCAGGCTACGTTGCACCAAATTTATACCCGGAAAACTGGATAGCAAGCCCTGGCGGTTACGTCATGGACTCAATCCCTGGCCTCTATGATTCTGTTCTGGTTTTAGATTTTAAAAGTCTGTATCCCTCTATTATCCGCTCCTTCCTGATCGATCCAATGGGATTAATCGAAGGCTTGAAACTGGATGTTGGCAGAGAAGAAAACCAAGCAGTGGCGGGATTTCGCGGCGGACAATTTCATCGTACAAAGCACTTCTTACCCAAGATGATCGAAGAGCTTTGGGCTGCGCGAGATCAGGCTAAGAGAAGTAACAACAAAGCGTTTTCTCAAGCCATCAAGATCATTATGAACTCATTCTATGGCGTGCTTGGCTCATCAGGCTGTCGTTTTTTTGATACTCGTTTAGCTTCCAGTATTACTATGCGTGGGCACGAGATCATGAAGCAGACTAAAAAGCTGATAGAAACGCGTGGGTATCAGGTTATCTATGGTGACACAGACTCTACTTTCGTATCGCTTAACGGTGAATTCTCTCAAGAAAACGCCGACGAAATTGGCAAGCGCTTGGTCAAGGAGATCAATCAATGGTGGAACGAACACCTAGAGCAAGAGTATCAACTTAGCTCAATCTTAGAGCTCGAGTACGAAACTCACTACAAACGCTTTTTAATGCCCACTATCCGTGGCTCCGAAACCGGTTCTAAGAAGCGATACGCCGGATTGGTCACTGATGGAGATGCCGATCGAATTGTTTTTAAAGGCTTAGAAAGTGCCCGTACAGACTGGACGCCTTTAGCGCAACGTTTTCAACAAACCCTGTATGAGATGGTCTTTCACGGCGAAAAGCCACATGATTTTGTACGCAACTTTGTCGAAGATACCCTTGCTGGGAAGTTTGATGATGAGATGGTGTACCAAAAACGACTTCGCCGCCGCTTACATGAGTATCAAAAGAACGTACCACCACAAGTAAGAGCAGCTCGACTCGCCGATGAGATGAACGCTAAATTGGGGCGACCTCTGCAATATCAAAACCGTGGCCGTATCGAATATCTGATTACTATTAACGGGCCTGAACCGAAAGAGTACATTCAAAGTGCTATCGATTATCAGCACTACATCGATAAACAACTAAAGCCTGTTGCCGACGCCATACTACCTTTTATCGGAATGGATTTTGGTTCGCTTAGCGAGCCTCAGCTAGGTCTGTTTTAGTCAACTCGTCCACGCCATGATCGGAATAATCATCTGAATCCCCTTTATCACTAGACCCCGAGCCTTCAGATTTTGGGCTCAGGAGATTAGTCTCAATGATATATTTTTTGAGTTGGGCTAGAGGCAATGACCGACTATAGAACCAACCTTGGATTGACGTATCTGATTGAGGAGTAATACAACTAATTTGCTCTTGAGTTTCAACACCCTCTACCACCGTCGCCAACTCGAGGTCGTTAGCCAAGTTCAACAAACCACTGAACACCTTCTTCCCTTTAACTGTCTCAAGAGCCAACACAAAGCTTCTATCAATCTTAATTGCGTCAATATCGAAGTAAGTCAAATAGCTCAATGACGAGAAACCCGAACCAAAATCATCAATATAGATTTTCGCGCCCGTTTTTCTAAGCTCACTGAGAGACTGAGCGACGAGTTCCTTATCATTAAGTAAGGTCTCTTCAGTTATCTCAATATGGATATACTCAGCAACTGGTGCAATCGCCTTTGCCAAACGCTCAACTAGACCGGAATCTAACAAGGTTTCCGGAGTGATGTTGACACTCGTTGGCACCGCCCAGCCTTGCTTTAGCGCTACCTTCACATCATTGACCGCCTGAAAAACGGCCCAACGGTCGATATCTTTCATCATTCCGCCTTTTCAAACCACGGCAAAAACGCTCCCGGGTACTCTACCTTTCCTGAGTCATCTATCGCTCGAATTAATGCTTCACAGCCAACAACTCGTCCGCTCTTAGAACAGACTTGCGGTTGGTACTCCAAGCAGAACTCTTTCTGACTGTAGTGCTTGAGTTCACGTTCAATTCTATCTCGTCGTTGATTTTGCGCTTTTTCACGCATTAAGTAGTCATTACTTAATGTCTGCGCTTCTTCATAACGGCGAGAGTAAGTTGTGTCTAATGAACTAAAGCCAATATCGCGGTCGCGTAGTGTACTGTTGAGTGCCATGACTGCTGGGAAATAGATCAGGGCTGACAACGCCACATTAAACAACTGCAGAAATACTGCTGAAAAATCCCCTTCCGTTGCTAACCAACCATTAATGAAGATAGGACTGCTAAATGGCATTGCTGATGTTGTGGTACCACCCAACCTTGCGATATTGCAATATATGCTGTTATCAAATTCGCAAAAGGCGCCAATAGAAACGGTAAAAACAGCCTCGGGTTGAAAATGATGGGTAACCCAAACAACAACACTTCATTAATATTGAACAGGGACAAAGGCAAGCTCGCGATGGCAATCAATCGATGCGCTTTCGACTTGGCAAACAGAATCAGAACGACCACCAGCCCCAACGTTGCGCCACTTCCTCCCGTAAACACGAACACGCCCATAAATGAGTAGTTTACAAATTCGCTTGTAAATTGCCCTAAAGCGACCGCTTGCTGTGTGGTGACAATGCCCTGCTCTAACACTTCAATCCAAGGTAACAGTGCGTAGTAACCGTGAATCCCCATAAACCACAATACCGAATTTACCGCCGCAAAAACGGCTCCGAATGTCAGTGGGGAGGACTCATAATCCATATTCGTTAACGAGATGATGTTGTATTTCTCTGCAAACACCATCACCGATGAGTTGATACAAATGACAACAACGCCGACAAAGATGGCGGGAAGAATCAGGTTCAGAGATTCCCGAACGATTCGACTCAGTTGCTCGTTACTGACTAATCGCAGCCAACGACGTTTATAGATAGCCGCTATCATTGGCACCGAATAGAGAGGGGTCGCAACAGAAATGATGAGTTCCAATACCAAACGACTGTCGGAGCCTTGGAATAATTTATGAAAAAGCCCTAAATAGACAATAGATATTAAGGCGATAGGTGGCCTAGGCAGACGCCACTGCATCGCAAGAATGAAAGATAAAGCGGCGGTCAATAAGATTGGAAAGAGGTTGTTGAGGTAATAATAGAGCTCAAATAAAAAATCTAACCAAGGCGTTCGGCCACCGTGACTAAACTCTCCAATTGATGCAATGAATAATATGAGCTGAGAAACCATCAAACACGGGAGAATCCACAGCAACCCTTCCCTGATAGCCTGCATTTGTGATGAAAACACTTGTTTCCACTGTGCAATTTGCTTCGCTTTCCGTGCGTACAAAAGTGCCCTCTTCTCAACTATTTGGTGATAGGTATTTGAAGAATATTAACTTTTGTACGAGTCAGTGTCTGTGTTTCATATCATGTTATCGTAGCTTGTACTAATTAATCGCTCTATAAATCAGCAAAAATTTAAAACCAACTACACATAATTTAAGCAAGGGTGCCAAAATTTCAGATTTAGCCGATTCGAAACTCTGTTTTCTTAAACTGCTTAACCAACCATTCCCCAAATCCATCAAGCAGGCCAATGACTGACCGTTTTGGGATCGGCTGCCCTTTGAGCAGAATGCCCAATCTTTGCACCTCCACCCTTTTTTCTGGGAAGTAACGAAGGAACTGCTCCCCACATTCGAGCGGGTCATCAAACCAATTTTTGTCTTTTGGTATCACAAGTGAATAGCTCGCGCGGAGCAGTTTCTTTGCGATAATTACTTGCGCATTAACTTGGTCTTCAGCCTTATTCGCACGGCCAATGCGATTGCGATACACCGCAAGCCAATCTTCAATATCCATATTCCAATGTTTGGCGATCTCCCAACTCGGCTCATAGTCGCCAAAACACTCAGACAGATTCTCACCATAAACGCAAACGGCGCAATGTCTAAGAATGAAGCCCCATGAGAAAATGCTGTCCAGACTCGCAACTTCTTTCACCAATCCGCATTTAAAGTTAATGCCTGTAATGTGCGGATAAGAGCGTTGAAAGCGCCATTTAATGGTATTAAATAGCGTTGTGCGAGTGTCAGAGAAGCTGCGATGTGTAATGACAATTACATCTATGTTTGAAAGATTCAGCTTGGCACACTTTCGCCCTACACTTCCGTATATATAGACGCTGTGAAGGTTATCTCCTAGCCCACCTCGAAGAAAGGTCACAAGCTCGTCAATGGCTTTTTGGTATTCAGGTTGAAAAGGTTGTTGTGAGTCTAGGGTAGATAAAATCATCGATTGGTCATTACTAAAAGAGTTGAACTGCCATAATGTTCGCTTAGCATCAAAGATCAATCAAGAGATTCCTTCTTTGATTGTCCTTGGTATAATGCACCGAAACCAAACAAATAGGATAACTCTCCATGCCAAGGGCAAGTGAACTGAAAAAAGGTTTTGCTATCGAATCTAACGGCAAAACACTCCTAATTAAAGACATCGAAGTAACCACTCCGGGCGGTCGTGGTGGCGCGAAAATCTACAAGCTACGTTGTACCGACCTAAACACTGGTGCACGCGTTGATGAGCGTTTTAAGTCTGACGATGTGGTTGATACGGTAGAAATGAACAAGCGTGCTTCTTCGTTCTCATACGTGGACGGCGACGAGTACATCTTCATGGACAACGAAGACTACACTCAGTACACCTTCAAGCAAGAAGACATTGCAGATGAGCTAATGTTCATCACCGAAGAAATCCAAGGCCTGCACATCGTATTGGTAGACGGTAGCCCAGTCGCACTTGAGCTTCCTGCGGCAGTAGAGATGACGATCGAAGAGACTGACCCTTCAATCAAAGGCGCATCTGCTTCAGCTCGTACTAAGCCTGCACGTTTGCCAACTGGCCTGACGGTTCAAGTACCTGAGTACATCGCAACGGGTGATCGCATCGTGATCAACACAGCTGAACGCAAATACATGAGCCGCGCATAATGACCGATTTGATCTCATACGATGACGTCATCGACGCAGCCTACGATATCTTCCTAGAAATGGCTCCAGATAATCTAGAGCCTGCAGACGTGATTCTGTTCACGGCGCAGTTTGAAGACCGTGGTGCAGCAGAAGTTGTGGAAACGGGTGATGACTGGACTGAGCACGTAGGTTTTGTCGTTGACGAAGAGACTTACGCAGAAGTGCGCATCGGTCTAGTGAACGAAGCCGACGACGCGCTGGATGATGTCTTTGCTCGCATGCTTATCAGCCGCGACCCAGATCATAAGTTCTGTCACATGCTGTGGAAGCGTGACTAACAAGTTAGAAAATGATTTGAAGTCACTTACAAAAGCCAATCTCTGATTGGCTTTTTTGTGCCCTCGACTTGCATCCTTTACGTAAATGACAGAATATTTGTATAGTCAATTAATGGAAATGCACAATGTCTTCTGAGCCGCTCTATCTGCAAATAAAACAGTTTATCGATGACAATATAGCATCTGGTCGCTGGCCTCATGGCCATCGGATTACAACAGAAGTAGAGCTCGCTAAACAGTTTTCAGTCAGCCGTATGACAGTCAACAAAGCGATCAGAGATTTGGTAAACGAAGGAAAACTCACGCGTAAGCCTCGCGCGGGCACTTTCGTCAATCTTAATCACCAAAAGCCAGAATCCCCCTTCTAGACATTCGTAACATATCGGAAGAGGTTCTAGAGCGCGGCAAGCTATACAGCAATAAAGTCATAACTCAATCCTCTCTTAACGCGGATGACGTCATAGCGACTAAACTGGGCATAATGCAAGGCTCTCTCGTCTACTACAGTAAGATTGTCCACTTCGAAGATGAGACGCCCATTCAACTCGAGATGCGTTGGGTAAACGCACAGATTGTTCCTGATTATATCAATCAAGACTTTACTCAATTTACACCTCACCAATACCTGTCAAACAACTGCCCGCTTAGTGCGATAGAGCACACAGTCGAAGCCATCATCGCAGAGGATAAAGTTAAAGAAGAACTAGCTCTGCAAGAAGGTAGCGCCTGCTTGGTTCTCAAACGTCGGACATGGAGTAATAATGCGCTTGTTAGCTCTGCACTTCTCTACCATCCAGGCAATAACTACAAATTAAGCTCCAAGATCATGATCGATTAAAGAGCATCATCCTGTTTGTTGATCACAATTTAGCAACATTCACCTTGCCGTAGCGAATCAAATACACTTTAATTTGTATATACATTTAAAGTAACCACTCGCTAGTGAGCAAACAATGGACAAAGGCAGCCCTCTAAAACTGATCAACGCTCGAATCGTATCCATGATCTCAGGTGATGATGGATACGCACTTTCTCAGCCGAGCTGCATTCATATTCAAGATGGGAAAATCCATTCCATTCAAGCCGGTAGTCAGTTCGAAAACAATTCAGCAGATGATGTTGAGGTGTATGACTGCCAAGGAAATTTGGTTACGCCAGGGCTCATTGACTGCCATACTCACTTAATCTATGCAGGCAGCCGTGCCCAAGAGTTTGAGAAACGCCTCAAAGGTGTTCCCTACCAAGAAATCGCCAAACAAGGTGGTGGAATCCTATCCACCGTCGCGGCTACTCGCTCTGCTTGCGAAGACGAACTTGTCGAACTGGCACTGCCAAGACTTGATGGCTTGATTCGCTCGGGCGTTACGTCTGTTGAGATTAAATCAGGCTATGGTTTAACTCTTGATGATGAAATAAAGATGCTCAAAGCCGCTCATCAGTTAGAGCAATATCGCGACATCCGCGTGACAACCACACTACTGGCTGCTCATGCCCTTCCTCCTGAGTTTGCAGGAAAACCTAATCAATACATTGACTACGTTTGTGATGTGATCATTCCTAAAGTTGTAGAACTCGAACTAGCGACCAGTGTTGACGTGTTCTGTGAATCCATTGGTTTTGATATCGAACAAACAGAACGTGTCTTTCAGGCAGCGACAAACCATGGCCTAAAAGTGAAAGGGCATACAGAACAACTTTCGAACTTGGATGGTACCGCTTTGACAGCGCGTTACAACGGGCTCTCTGCCGATCACATCGAATACTTGAATGAAGAAGGGATTAAAGCCCTAGCCGATTCAGAAACCGTAGCAACGCTGCTGCCCGGCGCATTTTACTTTTTGAAAGAAACTAAAAAGCCGCCGATCGAGCTGCTCCGTCACTACAAAATCCCAATGGCCGTTGCCAGCGATCTCAATCCAGGCACCTCTCCTTTTGCAGACTTAACCATGATGATGAATATGGCTTGCACACTGTTTGGGCTCACTCCGGAGGAAGCATTGCGCGGCGTAACCCAACACGCGGCCAAAGCACTGGGTGAAGGGGATTCAAGAGGTCAAATCAAATCCGATTTCGATGCCGACTTGGTGGTTTGGAACGTGAGCCACCCTGCCGAATTAAGCTATGCCCAAGGCATAAACAAGGTAGAAGCTCGAGTTCTCAATGGAAAAGTTTGCTCCCCTGCGGCAAATGTTTAGAGGTTTAAAATGAGTATTAAATCCGACAGCACATCCGTTCCTGCAACCTACTGCGACTTTGTATGGCAGGGCCGAACAGATATTGAAGACGCTGAGCTAGGTACACGTGTTCATCACATTGTGAAGTCGCAGCAAGCTGCGAACTTAACAGAGCACTCTGATTCCGTATCAATTCTTGCTTCGCCACTGATGCAGGCGTGGCGCGAAACAAAGGTCGTATCGGGGCCTGCAAGGGCCCAAACAAGATTCGCCAAGCCCTCGCTAATATGGCATGGCACAACGACTCTTCTCTTGTAGACCTTGGTAACGTGCACTGCCAAGGCGATGAACTTGAAGAGGCTCAAGCGCAGTGCGCTCGCGTTATCACAACGGCATTACAGAATACACCTGTTATCACTTTAGGTGGTGGGCACGAAATTGCTTGGGCCTCTTTTCAAGGGCTCGCGGGTCACTTCCACAACTTAGGAATTAACGCTCCAAAGATTGGCATTATCAACTTCGATGCGCATTTCGATTTGCGTAAATTCCTGCACGAAAGCAAAGATATTAAACCAAGCTCGGGCACGCCTTTTAGCCAAATCCAGAGTTATTGTGAGCAGCAGAACTGGGATTTCAACTATGCCTGCCTAGGAGTAAGCAGAGCCAGCAACACACCTGCCCTATTCCAACAAGCGGATTCACTTAATGTATGGTACGTGGAAGATAAAGATCTCACCACACTACATTATCAGAATCATTTGGCTCAGTTAGAAGCATTTATCGCATCCGTTGACATTCTTTACTTAACCATTGATTTAGACGTATTTCCTGCAGCGACAGCGCCGGGTGTTAGCGCTCCGGCACCAGCAGGCGTCACGTTTGATGTCATCCGCGGCTATCTCGATTGCATTTTCAATCACAGCGACAAATTACTCATTGCCGATATCGCTGAGTACAACCCAACTTATGACATAGATGGCCAAACCGCGCGTTTAGCGGCAAGGCTATGTTGGGAAATAGCCAATGCGATGTCGAATAAATAACAAAAACAGTTGGTTGACCTATTTACAGGTTGCCAACGAAAAAAAAGCGAAGTGCGAATAGTCACTCGTTCTATGCATTACCTAAAACAGTATTACCTACAACTACATTACTTAAAAACCCATTACCTAAAAAAATAACTATAAACGTTGAAACAAAAGTTAAAGAAGGAGTACCCAACATGACAGAGAGTCTTAGCAGCAATCCTCGCCTTGATACCATTCGCCTTGATACAAGTAGAACGATTCGTGCCCCTCATGGCAGTGAACTGAGAACAAAATCTTGGCTAACGGAAGCGCCACTGCGCATGTTGATGAACAACCTAGATCCTGATGTCGCTGAACACCCACACTCACTGGTTGTGTATGGTGGTATTGGTCGTGCAGCACGCAACTGGGAGTGTTACGACAAGATCGTCGAGGTGTTAAAGCGCCTAGAGGACGACCAGACACTGTTAGTTCAATCTGGTAAGCCCGTTGGTGTCTTCCCTACCCATAAAAATGCCCCACGCGTCATTATTGCGAACTCTAACTTAGTGCCTCATTGGGCCAATTGGGAGCACTTCAACGAGCTCGATAAGCAAGGCTTGATGATGTACGGCCAAATGACCGCGGGAAGCTGGATCTACATCGGCTCACAAGGCATTGTCCAAGGCACTTACGAAACTTTTGTCTCTGTTGCAAAGAAACACTTCAATGGCGATGCGACTAACCGATGGATTTTAACCGGCGGCCTCGGTGGTATGGGTGGCGCACAACCCCTTGCAGCAACCATGGCCGGATTTTCGATGATGGCCGTGGAATGCGATGAATCACGTATCGATTATCGTCTACGTACAGGCTACGTGGATAAAAAAGCCACCAGCCTTGACGAGGCTTTGGCGATGATTAACGAGACAGACAAACCAATCTCAGTTGGCCTATTGGGCAATGCCGCGGATGTGTTCCCAGAACTCGTGGAGCGCAATATCACGCCCGATGTTGTGACTGACCAAACTTCGGCTCACGATCCACTCAACGGCTACCTGCCGAAAGGCTGGTCGATGGAGTATGCTCAATCGATTCGCGAGCAAGACGAAGCCAAAGTGGTTAAAGCGGCGAAAGAGTCAATGGCCATTCAGGTTTCAGCCATGTTAGAGCTACAAAACCGCGGCGCTGCGACACTCGATTACGGCAACAATATTCGTCAAATGGCGCTCGAAGAGGGCATTGAGAACGCCTTTGATTTCCCAGGGTTTGTTCCAGCATACATCCGCCCTCTATTCTGCGAAGGCATTGGCCCATTCCGTTGGGCTGCACTATCTGGCGACCCTGAAGATATCTACAAAACAGACCAGAAAGTGAAAGAGCTGATCCCAGACAATCCGCACCTTCACAACTGGCTAGATATGGCTAAAGAGCGCATTCAGTTCCAAGGTTTACCTGCCCGTATCTGTTGGGTTGGCCTAAAAGATCGCAAACGTCTTGGTGAAGCATTCAACCAAATGGTGAAAGATGGGGAACTAAAAGCACCTATCGTTATTGGCCGCGACCACCTTGATTCTGGCTCTGTTGCCAGCCCTAACCGCGAGACCGAAGCATGATGGATGGCTCTGACGCCGTATCGGATTGGCCGTTACTTAATGCCCTACTGAATACCGCAGGCGGCGCTACTTGGGTTTCACTTCACCATGGTGGCGGCGTTGGTATGGGCTTCTCACAACACTCTGGCATGGTTATTTGCTGCGATGGGAGTGATGATGCCGCAGAGCGTATTGCGCGAGTGTTACACAACGACCCAGCTACTGGTGTAATGCGCCATGCGGACGCAGGTTACGATATCGCCAAGAAATGCGCAGCAAAGCAAGGGCTAGACTTACCTATGCTCAATGAAGAACTGAAGAACTTGAAATAGGCTAAGAAGCAAGGAATGAATGAGATGTTAAACCTGTTACTAAAACCCGGACACCTTAGCATAAAAGAACTAAGGCAAGTCAGCCGCTCGCCAATCAATTTGCAGCTCGACCCCGAATCACATCAGGAGATTAATGCCAGTACCGATGTGGTCAATCAAGTCATTGCGGAAGACCGCACCGTTTACGGCATCAACACTGGATTTGGCCTGCTTGCAAACACACGTATCGCGCCTGAAGATCTCGAAACACTGCAAAAGAGTATCGTCCTTTCTCATGCGGCGGGAATTGGCGAACTAATGGCCGATGAAACAGTTCGCCTGATGATGGTACTGAAAATCAACAGCTTGGCTCGCGGCTACTCAGGTATTCGACTAGAAGTCATTCAAGCATTGATTGAGCTTGTTAACTCACAGGTTTACCCGTGTGTGCCACAAAAAGGGTCAGTCGGTGCATCTGGTGATCTAGCGCCTCTGGCTCATATGAGCACTGTCCTATTAGGCGAAGGGGAAGCTAGGCATAATGGCAAAATCATTTCAGGCCAAGAAGCGCTTCAAATCGCTGGTTTAGAGCCTATCATGCTTGCACCGAAAGAAGGCCTAGCGCTACTCAATGGTACACAAGCATCAACCGCATTTGCATTAGAAGGATTGTTTGTTGCGGAAGATCTTTTTGCTTCTGCAACCGTGTGTGGAGCGATGTCTGTGGATGCTGCGCTTGGTAGCCGACGTCCATTTGACCCTCGTATCCACCGTGTGCGTGGACATCGCAGCCAGATGGATGCAGCAACAGCTTATCGCCATATTCTCGATAGCCGCAGCGACATTGGTGAATCTCACACTGACTGTGAAAAGGTTCAAGACCCGTATTCACTGCGTTGCCAACCTCAAGTAATGGGTGCCTGTTTGCAGCAGATCAGAAACGCAGCTTCTGCACTCGAAGTAGAAGCGAACTCAGTATCGGACAACCCACTTGTATTTGCGGATGATGGCGATATTATCTCGGGTGGCAACTTCCACGCAGAGCCTGTTGCAATGGCAGCGGATGCTCTGGCACTTTCTATTGCGGAAATCGGTAGTTTGTCAGAAAGGCGTATGGCATTGCTCATTGATAGCGCCTTAAGCAAACTACCTCCTTTCCTTGTCGATAACGGCGGTGTGAACTCAGGCTTTATGATTGCTCAAGTGACTTCTGCTGCGCTAGCAAGTGAGAACAAAACTTTGGCTCACCCAGCTCGGTTGATAGCTTGCCAACCTCGGCCAACCAAGAAGATCATGTCTCTATGGCCACATTTGCTGGCCGCCGCTTGAAAGAGATGGGAGAAAACACCAGAGGCATTCTCGCTGTAGAATATCTCGCTGCAGCTCAAGGGCTCGACTTTAGAACTCCACTCACCTCTTCACCGCGAATTGAAGAAGCAAAACAGATCCTGCGTGAGAAAGTACCTTTTTACGACAAAGATCGCTATTTTGCACCGGATATCGAAAAAGCCAATGCGCTTCTGAAACTCGCCGTTCACAATCACTTAATGCCGGAAGCGATATTAACCAGTATCTAACACTGAAATGTCGCCGTTTATTGATTTGAGCACGCCTGTAGCACGCCCCAAGCACCTCTTGGTTGGCGTGCTTTTGTTTGTTTTACAATTCGAAACACTGGATGGACCATTGAAACTAGATTCTCATATATAATTCGACGCAGTTTTGGCTAGATAGCGTAAATTATGTTTTTAACACCTTATTTCTCAACTCAAGATAATCAGTTCCAGTTCACCCGCAAGCAGGCAAGCCACTTTGCTAAGAAAGTTGCTGGTGATTTCAACCCAATTCACGATGAAGATAACAAACGTTTTTGCGTACCTGGCGACTTACTTTTCGCCGTACTGCTTCAAAAAGAAGGCATCAGCCAGAAAATGCGTTTTGACTTCTCCGGTATGGTGAATGATGGGGTTGCACTGAGCATTGAGAATAAGTGTGAAAAAGAGAGCGCATTAGTCGACGAGAAGGGTAAAGAGTACCTACACATGTCACGCGAAGGCGAAATGAGCCATAACGCTGACTTCATCGAGCACGTAGTGACAAACTACGTTCAATTCTCTGGCATGAACTTCCCACACATCATGGTGCCTCTTATGGAAGAGCAGCAAATGATGATTAACTGCCAACGCCCATTGGTTATCTACGAGAGCATGGAAGTGGAGTTTGACCGCCTAGATCTGACTCACCCTGAAGTTGCATTTACTGGTGCAACATTTGATGTAGAAGGTAAACGCGGCCTAGTTACTCTTAACTTCGCATTCAAAGAAGGTGACGAAGTGGTCGGTAAAGGAGTGAAACGCATGGTTGCCAGTGGCCTAAAGCCTTATGACCAAGCGTCAGTCGACGATCTAGTAAACCGCTTCAACGAGCGCAAGGATATGTTCCTAGAGAAGTTCGCAGCTGCTGCATAAGTAGAGCAAACATGAAATCTAAAAAAGCCGCTCGATTGAGCGGCTTTTTGTTTAGTCATTGAATTCTTTTTCTTAAGGGCAGTAAGCCGAGCAGGGCCAATGTTAACCAACCTAGAGAACCGCCGCTGTCAGATGAACTGGAAATAGCTGAATCACCTGGATTGGATGGATTGGTTGGAGAATTGGTATTATCAGAGGCCTCAAATTCGAAACGACTTAATGCTACTGAGTCCGAACCGTATGACTCATTGCCATCCTTTACGTACTTAAAAACAATTTGATTCGATGACTCTGTCAATTGCAAATACCAAGGAGAATAACTGTAGTCTCCAGAGAATTTGTCCTTAACACTACCGTTAACTTCAATGCAAAAATAGTCAGCATCAGATTGAGTGGCATATTCAAGATCAAATGTCACCCAACCACTAGGAACACCTTCAATCACCAATATAGACTCTTGGTTATGTGCAATAGTCGCTGACTTGAAAAGCCCATTCTGAACCGTCCACTCATTGTCATTAGAATAGACGCCAGTGTTTGGCAGATCGATACCACTACTTAGTGCGCTAGAAGCATCTACTACACCAGAGAGAGTAAAGCCAGACTCTCCACTGTAGATGTTCCCATTCTGGGTGTAGTCAAACGAGAGAGTGTACTCCCTTACACCAGCTTCAACTACGTTTAGAATGATTTCTACATTACAAGATTGCCCTTGGCTCAAAGTGCGGCCATCACATTGATTCGATGCGATTCGATCAGATGCCTCAAACTGAGTTAAAGCAAAAGAATCAGGTGAAAAAGACACTGAGCTATTTCCAGTATTAGTGAACGTTAACGCTCTAATGTGCTCTCCTACATTTCTAATTCCCAGATCAACCTCTTGTTCGTAAGTAAAACCTGAAGTGTGCTGCTCAATCCAATCCGTGTAGTGACTAACATTTGTATACACACCATAAGAACCATATGCTCCACATTCCGTGCGCCCCCAGCTTACAATACCTAGCTGAACACCTGTATTCTTGTTGATAATTGGGCCACCACTATCACCACTACAAGAATCATAGCCTTGGTAATACGTACCAGCACAGAACATTTCACTATTCACACTGGTTGAAATTGCCCCTCCCATTGCATTCTGGCAATCGTATTGAGGGATAAGCCTACATCCACCTCAAGTAGCTGGTCTGGATAACTTGGTGTTCCGATGGGTACAGTGTTACCCCAGCCTGCAACCGTTAACGTTGTGTAATCTGGGGTTGTTTGTCGAGTGAGCGCATCCGCATACTCTACCGCAGAAGCTTCGCTAGAAGTGGGCGGCCTTGATAACCTCAATATGGCAATATCATTCACCAAATTGTTGGAGTCGTAGTCTGGGTGAATAAAAATGTGCTCAACTTCAATGCGAGCACCTTGTGACCCCTCTAGGGACAGCTGATGGATACCAACAACCACGTCCAAGTCATCTGGCCCTTTATTATCTACGCAATGTGCCGCTGTGAGAATGTAGTTTTCTCCAATATAGGATCCGCCACAGAACTGACCATAATACGCACTAACACCTTTATTAACCAAAGCCGTCATATAGGGCCAGTCTTCGGCAACACTTATAGTTCCGTCTATGATCCGCGATGAGGGAGATTGAGCTCCGCCGCAAAAGTGGAATAACTCATGGCGACCAAAGCACCGAGCGTCATTATTTTTAACGTCACTTATACCATCCTTAGTAAAATTAACTAAGAAAATGGTATTCATAGCGCCCTTACTTCTCTAGAGGTTATTATTATTAACAATGGATTATGCGACACATGTTCATCAATATTGAAAGTGTCCCAAGTCAAGCATTCACACTAAAGCCAAATAAGAAACATACATTCACAGTGGCAATATTATTCATTACTTAAGTTCAACATAATAAACATCAAATCCAACGTCGGACACGTTGTTTGAAAGCAATATAATCATTCCCAAACAGTGACTCCAATACTCGTTCTTCAGGCTGGATCTGGAACCTGTTCATGTAGAGAACGAATAATACTGGGCACAACAGACTCGCCCAGTTCCCAAGCCAGTATCCCAAACCAATGAGTAGCATCAAAAGGGCGACATACATCGGGTTTCGTGTGTACGCAAAAACGCCCGTGTCTACGACCAATGAGGCATTTTCCGGCTTTGTTGGATTAACGGTTGTCTTAGCGCGGCGAAACTCCCAAACACCAGCGAGACCGATCACTCCTGACATCACAAAGCACACGAGGGCAACTACTGCTGCGAATGGTAGGTCAACATTTGCAGATGGAAGCATTCTAGAGAGTCGGTGCATGACCACAACGAATATAAGAAACAGGGCGACTGGTGGGACTTTTAGTTCTAACTTGCTCATCTACTTTTCCTTATGGTGGTTAGAATAAAAAACCCAACGATACCGCTGGGTTTTACTTAAAAGATACTCATTACCAAGCTAGCTTGCTAAACGATTTGTAGCAATGCTTGAAGAGGGTGTATCGGGCTAACACCTTCAAATCGTTTAACCTGACTTCGGCAAGAATAGCCTGTTATCAAGCATCGCTCTTTTGGCAATTGCTCTAGATTCGGCTTCCAACTCAACCCATAAATGTCTTTCGACATTTGAAGTTTATCGACTTCGTGACCAAAGGTACCTGCCATACCACAGCAGCCAACAGGCACTGTATTGAGTGTGGCACCAAAGTGAGAGAATATCGCGCCCCACTCTTTTTCTGCGTTAGGTAACTTGGTTTTCTCTGTACAGTGAGCCATCAGATACCACGGTTTCTCTTCTCTAGTCGTTGCTGATACCTCAACACTCTCCAGTTTCGGCAATAACCACTCATGAACAGTAAGAACGTCAAAGTCACCACGCTCTTTGCCCAGAATCTCTTGGTATTCATCGCGGTAACATAAGACGAGAGCAGGATCGACACCCACCATAGGAATACCCAAATCAGCGACTTGGGAAAGGAATCCTGCAGTGCTTTTCGCTGTTTTGGCAAATTGCGATAAGAAACCTTTGATGTGCTGAGCCTTACCATTTGGTTTGAACGGTAAGATCACTGGCGTTTGGCCGAGTTTACGAGCTAAAGCGACAAAATCCTCGATAACCTGAGCTTCGTAGTAGCTGGTAAATGGGTCTTGAACAATCAGAATATGATTGTCCTTTGCCTCTTGTGATAATGCAGCCAAACGCTGCATATCGAAGCTATCAATTCCTTTGGTTCGGTTTGCCAGTGTCGGAGAAGACAACAGCGGTGCGTCCACATAACCGATTGTTTTTGCTGTTGCCGATTGCACCCAGCCTTGCTTCAACACTAGATTGATTGCCGATGGCGCTTTTGCCATGAGAGGCAACATACTTTCAATGTTCGCCACCAAGTAGTCTTTTGCAGGTCGTTGGTAACGTGTGTAGTACAAATTCAAGAAACGAGAACGGAAGCTAGGAACATCCACTTTAATCGGACACTGACTGGCACAAGCTTTACACGCCAAACAACCATTCATTGCCTCGTAGACTTCATGAGAGAAATCGTACTCATGACGCTTATTGAGCGTGTTTCGAACGCGGTCAATCATAGTTTTGACTGGCGACGTCCCATTTAACGACTTCTGCTCGATGTCGAGAATATCCACGCCTTGCTCAGTCAGTTGTCGCAACCATTCGCGAACTAAACCCGCACGGCCTTTCGGGGAATGACGACGGTCCGCCGTCACTTTCATTGAAGGGCACATTGGCGAGGAAGTATCGTAGTTAAAGCATAAGCCGTTACCGTTACACTCCATTGCCTGCTTGAAGCTGTCACGGACGGTTATGTCGATCTGCCTGTCATAGTAGCCACGTTTGGTATCGGTGACTTTCACAAGCTCATCAGTACTCTCAAGCGGCGTACAGATTTTACCCGGGTTCATCTTGTTTAACGGATCAAACGCAGATTTAACGCGTCGAAGCTCGGTAAACAGCTCCTGTCCAAAGAACTCCGGCCCGTATTCAGAGCGGAAACCTTTGCCATGTTCACCCCACATCAAGCCGCCATATTTTGCCACCAGCTTCACAACTTCATCGGAGATTTGATGCATCAATGCTTCTTGCTCAGGATCGCATAAATCTAGAGCTGGACGAACGTGAAGTACACCAGCATCAACGTGACCAAACATACCGTAGTTAAGCTGTTTCTCGTCAAGTAGATCTCGGAACTCAGCGATAAAATCAGCAAGGTTCTCGGGCGGTACACAGGTATCCTCAGCAAACGCAACAGGCTTCGCTGCACCTTTTGCTGCGCCCAACAAGCCCACGGCTTTTTTGCGCATGTTGTAAATCCGGCCGATTCCCGCCAAATCATTACACACTTGATAACCAATCAAGCCACCTTCGCCAGCTGCAATCATCTCATCTAACTGCTTAGTTAGCTCGGAGACTTGTATCTCAACTTCGCGTTCATCTTGTCCCGCGTACTCGACCATATTGATGCCTAACATCTCTTTGTTAGGTACATCTTCGAGCAGGTCGCTTACTGTATGCCAAACAATGTCCTGCTTAGCCAAGTTCAGCACTTTAGAGTCAATTGTTTCAACCGATAACGCTTTGGCTTCCACCATAAACGGAGCATTTCTCAACGCGGCATCAAAGCTGTCGTATTTTACGTTGACTAGGGTTCGTGCCTTTGGAATCGGCGTTAGATTAAGCTTCGCTCGGTAATAAACGCCAGAGAGCCTTCTGCCCCGCAAAGCACTCGAGTTAAATCAAACTCATCTGACGCTTCATCAAGCGCATTTTTCAAATCGTAACCGGTTAAAAAGCGGTTAAGTGGCGGAAACTTATCAACGATCTGCTGGCGTTTCTCACGACAAACTTTTTCAGTCACCGCAAACGCTTGAGCCGCAAAAGTGTCAGATTCTGGTTCACCCAAAGACTTATCCGACTCATAAACCGATCCGTCAGCGAACACCGCTTGCAGAGACAATACATGATCTGAAGTCTTACCGTACTTCAATGAGCCCTGTCCGGATGCATCGGTATTGATCATGCCTCCTACCGTTGCTCGGTTACTGGTAGACAAATCTGGTGAGAAGAAGTAGCCATGCGCCTAACGGCGTCATTCAGTTGATCTTTAACAAGCCCGGTCTGAACTCGCACCCAACCTTCCTCGGCATTAATTTCCAGCACGTTGTTCATATGGCGAGAGAGATCAACCACGATACCCTTAGTTAGGGATTGTCCGTTGGTTCCGGTACCACCACCACGAGGTGAAAAAGTGATATCGGCAAACTCATCTTGAGCGCCAAGGGTTGCAATGATTTGCACATCAGAGGTGTTTTTAGGTTGAACGACTGCCTGAGGTAGCTGTTGATAAACACTGTTATCGGTGGCGACGGCGAGTCGGCTTGAATATGTGGCTTCTATATCTCCACTGTAGCTGGTTTCTTTTAATTGCTCTAAAAAACGCAGCACCAATGGATCGACATCGGATTGAGATTGAAGTCTTGGTAACATTTGCTTCCTGCCCCTACTACGCTGATCCAATCAGCTATGGGTTATTATTAAGATTCTTTGAGTTTCGTCACTTTACAACATTTAAATGGTGATCAAAACAATAACTCAGTGCCAAAATAGCCGGAGTACTTTCTTTTCTCTGTTTTTTGTCCAGACTTAACAGAGTTATGTGCAAATGATTTGCCGTATTCAAGAGTGAAAACATAATGAAAAAAAACAAAGTAGTAACAACGGAAGATATTCTATTAAAGTTATGCCAATCAGTTTCAGGAGTACTGACTTCTGCAACGAATTCTCCTATTAACTATTCCGCGATGGTCCAGAAGATCAACAAGACCAGTCTTAAACCGGACTTCGGTTGTTTTGTGCTGTTTGATGGTGGATTCTCTGGTTTAGTCGTGATCAACTTTACTGCAAAAGCTGCACTGGAAGTCTATACCAACTACATGCGCAATATGGGTATGCCAGAGGAAGAGCTGGCGGTACTGCACACATCGGATGAAGTGGGTGATGTGTTGGGTGAGTTAATGAACCAATTAGTTGGTGATTTTACGAATAAAATTCGCAAAGAGCTTCAAACCAATATCACTCAAAACCAACCGAAAATGCTCTCTTTGAATAAACAGGTCATCCTCTCGGTTGATACCAACCTAGATAGACCTCAAGCAAGACGAGTCACCTTTTCTACTGCCAACAACAACATCTTCTATCTAGAACTTGCGATGGATAAAACTGAGTTCATCCAATTAGAAGAATTCGAAGTTGCAGACGACGAATGCCCAGATTCAATCTTGGAGCAAACTCAGCAATCAATGAATAAGAAGCCAGAGAAATCTGCAGAGCCACAAGTGAATCCAGATGACTTATTAGATGAACTCGGCATTTAACTAAAAGAAAAACCGAGTTTAATCATCAATAGACGGTCAGCATTGCTGGCCGTTTTGCTTCCTTTCTACATCCTCTCATTCGTTGAATCTTTCCCTTCTTAACTAAAAACGTTAAAATGTCCGACTTCGAAAATTTACAGTGCAATTTTGTTGTCGATGGATAAAAAGAAAGCCCTCAAAAAAATAGCTAAATGCTTAGAGCTCGGTAATTCCGCTAACGTTAACGAAGCGGCGAATGCCATAAAAATGGCTCACAGATTAATGCTCAAATATGGTCTTGATAAGGACGATATTGAGTTCATTAAGATGGGCAAAACTCAATCGACACATCTACTCCCAGCGAACATCAGTTCTACTCTGTTGCGCGTTATTCGTGGCATCAACACCAAATTTGGCGTAGAGGCGGTGCTTCTTAATCACAAAGGTCTAAAGCGAGCCGAGTTTATTGGTGAAGCCGATAGAGCTATCTTTGCCGCTTTTGCTTTTGACATTATCTATCGAGAGATGAATGAGCATACTGGCCAGTTCAGAAACAGTTTTTCAGGCTCGGGCACAAGTTCATTAGAAGTGACCCGTCGTGTTAACTCTTTCGTTTCAGGCTGGGTTGAAGGAGCACTCGAGAAATTGCCAACGATCACGCCAGATGAAGAGTCAAACAATAAGATCAATAACTACATAGACAAAGAGTTCAAGAACATTGACCGCGAAACCTTTAAGCAGCAGCTTAAAGAAGCAATGAAGAATCTAACCGCCGATTACGAAGTAGGACTAAAAAAAGGCCGTAAAGTCTCTGTGAACCGCCCTATCGATGGCGCTCCTGAAAGGAAGTTACTCAAGTAACTGAAGAGATCGCGTATCCATTATTGTTCTAAATATGATTAACCCCTAAACTCTATTTAGGTAGTTGAAGCAATTCAACGCGTTATCATTAAATCTTCCAAGGACGAAGGACGTTGAAAAGACTCTTAGTCGTATTCTTAGCACTGATTGTTTGCCCATTGTTGTGGGCAAACCCAAACGAGCAGCAGTTGCAAGAAGCTGAAAATGGTAACGTCGAAGCCCAGTATGATGTGGGCACATTTTTTTTGGCTGACTACGCGAATGTCGAATCCGCAAAAGAAGCGGAATACTGGCTGACGCTTGCAGCGCAAAGTGGTCATATCAATGCTAAATACAAATTGGCCGAGCTTCACCTCGAGCAGCCATTGAGTGATGATTCAATCTACAGCGCTGTTTTCTGGCTAATTGATCTAGCCCTATCCGGTGAAGCACGAGCACAGCTGATTTTGGGTCAGCTTTATGAGTCCGCCTCTGAACCCATCAATCCATTGAAGTTAGCGGAAGTATGGTACCTTCTCTCATCGAGACATTCTCCAGCTGCTGAAGAAGCCTACGCCAAGATTTTGGAGAAGCAGTTCAATAATCGCAGAGCAAGCCAAGTCTCATCAATCGATCAGTTCTCTGTCGCCTTTGAAAGTGTGGAAGTGGAAGGACAGCCGCCCGCAGTTGCCCCTTCATCTGCGCCAGCCAATAATCGCTACCTAGATATTATCATGACACTCTCCGTGATCTTACTCGTGTCTGTTACTTTACTCGTAGTCAAACGTGTAAGATCCAAACAGCGCCAAGAACAAACCAATGAGAGGCTCACTCTCAAACAGCAGGTAAAACAACAAAAAGCCGTCATTGATAAACAAAACCGCCAATTGAAAAGCTTGTTCAATCAGCTCAAAAAAAGTCAGCAAAAGACGAAAAATTCATCGGACGATCAGCGTCTCACGGTTGCTTGTGCAATGTTTGGATTCACGCCAAAATCGATTCCGAATGAGCGGGTGATAAAAAGCCGATTTAAACAGTTAAGTACGCTCTACCACCCAGATCGTGCGGGCAGTGATGATGAGATGAAGCGACTCAACGCGGCCCTGAAAGTACTCCTTACACATGTTAACAATATGTAAAACACACTTCCTTGCAATTTTGCTCTAAAACCACCCAAATCAAGCGTTAGCAATCGATCTCCTTCGCACATCCCGTAACATATACTTAACCTGTTTACGTGATTTATGTCATAATAATCAGCGACAATAACTAATAAACGTACAACACCTAAAGAACACGGTGGGGAGAACGAATGTTTACAATCGAAGGCACTTGCGATTGGTGTAAAAAGCCAAGTCTACTGACTCGACACGAATACATTGATGGGAAAAGCCATTACTCATGTGAAGACTGCTATGAACTAGCAACGCTTGATGTACGTCAGTTCAATATCGATGAAACGCAAGAACGTGAGCGATTAGAAGCTCGTTAAACACAAGCTAAAACACCTGTATAAGAAAGCGCCTCCTAGGCGCTTTTTGCGTTTCTTAGCCCCACCACTTTCCCAATACACCTATGAATCCGCCAAAAAATGTGATCAAACGACGATCTTTGAGTAAATATTCACCACAAAATGCTTGATCTTCCGTTCGAAAATTACTACTGTATACACATACAGTATGTATAAAAGGACAGTAACCATGCTTAACCAAGTAACCCAAACATCATCAATGTCTCGTCACAATGTATTGGCTCAACCAACCATGCCTATGAACTTGGCCGATGATGTGATTGCCGAGCTTGCTCGCTTATCTCACGGTGATCAATGGATTATGGTTACAGCGAATTGTCCTCGCCCACATCACCCTCAGTTCTCGCAGCACAAAGCAAGCTGCAATAAGATCATTCAGATGATGCCGTCGCAAACTCTTTCTGAAATCGAAGTTGTCATGCGAGCCATTCAATCCGGTAATGCAAGTGCTGTGATCGCGTCTAACGATATTGATATTGCGAATCGTCACTTTCTACGTGTCCTCGCTGCTCAGCATCAGTGTGAAGTCTTTTTTGTTGAAGGCAGAGCGAAACAGTACCACTAGTAAGTTCAACAATATTCACTGTTATGCCTCCTATTTTAGGGGGCTTTTTTTATTTCTAAGTGAACCGAATTTTCGCTGGAGGCATTATTTAAGCAAACGTTTGCTTTTTTCTGGAACCGATAGATAGTTCTGGTATGATGCGACTCATATTGGTGGCCTCATTTCTCCTAATGACTGCCATCGAATCACTTTCTTGATGTTTCAAAATATAGGAATTGCAGATGAACCTTGCAGATCAAGTTTTAGCCGTTAATGACGATCTTCCAATTCGCACCAACAAACCCGTACACAGTGGCAAAGTTCGCTCGGTTTACTGGTTAACAGAAGAAGATAGCCAACGCCTAATTAAAGAGAAAGGCTATGACGTTGCGCCTGACGCTCCACTTGCCATTATGGTTATTAGTGATCGTATTTCTGCATTTGATTGTATTTGGCACGCAGAAGGTGGCTTGAAAGGCGTTCCTGGTAAAGGTGCCGCTCTTAATGCAATTTCTAATCATTGGTTCAAGCTGTTCAAAGATAATGGCTTAGCCGATAGCCATATCCTTGATATTCCTCACCCATTCGTATGGATTGTTCAAAAAGCCAAACCCGTAATGATTGAAGCCATTTGTCGTCAATACATCACTGGCTCTATGTGGCGTGCTTACGAAAAGGGGGAACGCGAGTTCTGTGGTATTGAAATGCCAGAAGGCTTAGAGAAGGACAAAAAACTGCCAGAGCTACTGATCACACCGTCAACTAAAGGTATTCTGAAAGGCATTCCTGGGGTACCAGAAGCAGACGATGTTAATATCACTCGCCAAAACATCGAAGAGAATTTCGAAGCATTTAACTTCACAAAGGCAGACGACATTGGCTTGTATGAAAAACTGCTTAAAGAAGGCTTCGGTGTCATTAGCGATGCTCTAGCAGCGGTTGATCAAACTTTTGTCGATACAAAGTTTGAGTTTGGTTATGTGACAGATGCCGCTGGTACAGAGAAGCTCATCTACATGGATGAAGTAGGCACACCAGACTCGTCACGCATTTGGGATACTAAGCAATACCAACAAGGCAAGATCGTCGAGAATTCGAAAGAAGGCTTCCGTCAGTTCCTGCTGAATCACTTCCCTGATCCAGACATTCTATTAAACAAAGAGCGCATGCCAGAACGTGAAGCTTTGGCTCGTGACAACGCCCTGCCTGTTGATGCTCTTATGGATATCTCCCGCACGTATACTGGCATTGCAGAAACCATCACAGGTCAACCTATTGTACTCAGCGATAATCCAAAGCAAGAGATCATCGATGTGCTGAGCAAAGAGTACGGCCTAATCGACTAATCGCTTTCGCGAGCAGTAATATAAAAAACGCCGGCTTCTTGCCGGCGTTTTTGTTTACTCAAATGCTTCCATTACAGCTTAAAGCCTTGAATCTGGCTTTCAAGCTGCTCCGATAGTTGAGAAAGTTGTGATGCTTGCTCTGCAGCTTGTTTCGATTCTGCAGAGAAAGCATCCGAAACGTCTCTAATCCCTTCCGTGTTGCGTGTAATTTCGGCCGTGACTAGAGCTTGTTCTTCTGCTGCCGAGGCAATTTGCGTTGCCATCTCACTAATACGCTCTACGGCATTTTCGATCTGCGTTAGGCTAACAGATGCCATATTTGCGTCGTCGACACTCTTGCTCGCCAGTTTATCGCTACCTGACATAATGCCAACCGCTTTCTTGGTCGTGCTTTGCAATGTTTCAATCATGCTTTGGATTTCAGTCGTCGATGCGTGCGTTCTTTGGCTCAGTACTCTCACTTCATCTGCAACCACTGCGAAGCCACGGCCTTGCTCTCCTGCACGCGCCGCTTCAATGGCAGCATTCAACGCCAACAGGTTCGTTTGCTCCGCGATTTCTTGAATAGTAGAAAGAATCGTACTGATGCTGTTCCCGTGGGCTTCAAGGTCTTTAATCACGCTTGCCGCGATTTGCACTTCGTTCGCCAAGCTTTGGATAGACTTCTGGGTTTGCCCTACTCTCTCTGCGCCATGCTAGCAGCCGTAACCGCTTCACCCGAATTTTGCGCTGTTTGCTCAGCGCTGTTCGCGATGTCCTGAGTCGCAGCCGCCATCTGATTGACCGCAGTCGCAACCATATTAATCTCATCTTGCTGCACTTGAACTCGAGCACTTCGCTGTCTTGCTGCAGCATTCGTTGATTGAGCCTGCTCTGTTAGTTGAGCCGATACAATATTAAGCTGCGTGACAATATCGTGCATTTTGCCAACGAAGGTATTGAAGTTAATAGCTAGCTGGCCAACTTCATCCTTAGTGCGTGGTTCAATACGTTGGGTAAGGTCAGCTTCACCTGATGCGATCGTTTCTAAAGCGTTCGATACACGACGTAAATCCCCGAGCAACATGGTCACTAACCAATAAAGTGCAAAAACGACAACTGCAGAAATAATGACTGATGCCGTGATAAGTCCGACGACCAATCGATTAAATGCTGCTTGCTCAGTATCTTTATCCAGTTGCAGGGCCAAAATCCAATCTGTGCCTTCAATAGGCTGGAAATAGAACAGCTTTTCTTGTCCGTTAATCGTCAACTCTTCAAGCACATCGCCTTGCGCAGAACGCGTAATTCGATTCATCGTAAGATCGCGAGATAAGTTTGAAATTGGTTTCAAGGCTAATGACGCATTCGGGTGAGCGAGCAAGGTGCCATCTTGAGTATCGATCAACATGCCATGAGCTTGCTCACCAACATCAAGGCTTATTACGTCGTTAACCAATTGGTCAATCAATACGTCTGCGCCCACGACACCGACAAAGCGACCATTATCATAAAGTGGCTCTGCGATAGTAACGATAAGGGCTTGCGTGATCGCGTCTTGGTAGGCAGGAGTAATGATCTGCGTACCATATTTTTGTGCGTCGATATACCAAGGGCGCGTTCGTGGGTCATAATCCGCGCGGTTTCTTTCTGGATATGAACGATGCATCTCACCATTAATGGTTCCGAAAAAGATGTCATCGAATCCACCAGCATTTCTTGCTTGCACAAGCGCCGATGTTAAATCACCACCTTGCAAAGCAAAGTCGTTCACCGCTTTTGAAATGTTTTTGCGAATACCAATCCACTCTGCAATCCCAACAGATGCAGCGCTACTCACACCTTCTGCACGTTGATAGATACTCGTTTTGGTCGTTTCATAGAGTCGGTTAGCAGCAAGTGAGGTCAATGCACCTGCCATCACTACGGTCGCCAGTATCGTGGCACCAAGTAGTTTTTGTTTCAAAGTTAAATTCATGTCAGCAAAATCTATAAAATATGGATACGCGCGCATCCTAACTGACCACGATATAACTTGCACGTAATATCGCCAACAAAGTTGATCTTAACTAATTGAGTTAAAAGAAATAACAAAACTATTTAACATTTAATTATTGTGTTTCACTGCCACCATAAACATCGTCATTATATTTACGTCTAAAATACACACTCTCTATATATGAAGCGCTCTATCAAATAAATTAAAGCAATCTTTTTCAAATAAAAAGCCAGCACTTAGTGCTGGCTTTGCTGTATTACAAGCAATTAATTAGGAAGTGAAACTGCTTCCATTTTAATTTCAGCACCCCATGAAGGTTCATTCCTCTCACTTTTGACCATACCGCGATTAACCAGCCAATTGAGACGCGTATCTACAGGTTGGTCATCTGCATTTGTAAAGCGAGTTTCACTGTATACTTTACACGCGTACATAAGTTCACCTGCTATTTCAACTTTATCTTTTCCTAAGAATGTTGAAACTGAATCAAACTCTGAATATGGGAAAGCTTCTGTAATAGTTTCCAACGAAATCTCTTCAGTAGCAGTGCGAATCCCCTCAGTGACAATTAGGTCCCCAAATTCATTTTCAACAGCATAGGAGCCTAAACGAGCATTGGTCACAGTATCAAACTCAACAGGAACACCTAGCATGTCGCCTTCTCCCTCGATGACTGTCGCCAGAGTTGCACGAGCAAAACCCCACCCCTCAAAAACCCCATCGACATAAACTTCCGCTTCGTTTCCGAAGTAATAGTCATCATTAGAATATTCATATTCTGTTGTTATTACGTCTCGTTCGTCGTTCATAAAAGTAATCTGGGTTTTCGTCAACTCACCGGCATAATCTGATATCCAGCTAGGCATCCCTGTTACTAAAGTAACATCTGTCAACCATGAAAAAGTATTACCTAAATGTTTAAACTCCCACACATAGTCGACAAACTCGCCATCTTCGATCCATGGAACCGAACGCTCGACTTCATACACGTTAGTATCTCCGACCTGCTTCTCATAATCCGCGTCTGGTAGCTCAGCTAAACATGCATCTAGGTTTATTGGTTGAGAGTAATTGTTTAAGATAAACTCAGCTGTACTTGAATCAAAGATATACTCTTCTTCACCCTCTTCATTTTGCCATTCCCATACCAAGCGTACAAAGCCTTCATATTCAGAGAAATACGCAATACCGTCTTGCGGATTGAACTCACTCCAAGACAACGGGGATATTATCGATTGAGGAATCGTAAGTTTACGTACGACAACGCCATTCACAGTTATATCCTGCCAAGTACCTGTCTCATCTAGAGCTGACACAGGCTCCCCTTCTATCCAAGGTTGCGAATATAGTTTAGCAACCCCGTTAGCCAGCACTTCTACTTGCACGCCATAGTCATTATTCCCGCCAACCCAAATCAATGAAGATTGATCAGTACTAATCATGTCGCCTAAACTTGTTAACCACTCATCATTAACTAAAAATCCATTACAACTTTGATTCAATCCGTCATATCGTGAAGTATCCTCCCAATCTTCGCACCAGCCATCCAAAGTAAATGAAAAGTTTGTGTCATTAACGTCTTCAAAACTTACTTTATAAGCGATTGTGTCGTTGGGAAATATTAAATCTTGTGGTACAACATCAGCCCAAGCACCATCCCCCCTGTTTTTGCCAATACCGCAGCAACATTCAAACCACTTACATCGACTTGCGTTGCCGAGCCCGTTTCATTCAGCTCTGGCGTCGCCATGACTAGCTCGATGGAGTTGTCTTCATTAATGGTTATTGATTCGATAGTATCATCTTCTAACGCCCACCCTGCTGATGTCAGTATGACTTGACGGTTCCCTTGTGACGAATCAAACTCGACAAACTCACCTTCTGAATAATCAAACTCATACTCAGTATCGGTTAAAGAGTCGTCATCATTGAGTTTCAGTTTTCCGTATTCTAGAGTGCGTGGGGCTGCGTCTGACGATTCACTCCAGAACCAATTGATACCATCGGAAGCAACCAGCGCACCGAGATCGCCTTCAACCGCAGACTGAGCGGCTTCGTTCTCCTCTACTTTATCTTCAAGGTTATCAACATCAAGATCGATCATGTCGTCATCGATATCATTTGCTATCTGGGAAGGGTCGAAATCGCCGTTGTCTTCGTTTGCTGCAACCTGCTCAACGATAGTCTCGAGTACATTTAAGACTTCTTCAACAATCAAACTAGTCAGCTGATCGACTGAAATGCCTGCTCCTGATGCAGCGGATTCTAAGGCGTCAGTGTTATCAGCCAAAATGCTCGCCGTAACCTGCGCAATTTTATGCAGACTTTGGAACTCTTCATCCCCCGCCTCTCCTGCAGCTACATAGTCTTCGGTAAGGTCTAAATCTGTTCCTAATTTTGCTTTAACTGTTGCAGTCGCTTCTTCGGCGGTACTGCCTTTCTCAATTTCGTTTTGAACAAGCGTGGTAATTGGACTAATAAAGTCAGAACCCGGAGGTGCAGTCAAGGTATACGCTTTGGTTAAAGGAACACCAGGGTTATCATCATCGATAGTCTGGTTTTTAATGATCTCAATAAGGATGACGCCCTGATCAATTTGAGCTTGGGTTAAACCAGTGATTGTAAACTCACCGTCTTCGCCGGTAACCGCTGAAGGTTCATCCGCGCCACATTGTTTGTCGTTGTTTAAATCTAAACATGCATTTGCACCAATCAAATAGCCATCTGCAGCTCTTGCAGTAAGAGAATTGCTACTACTTGAATCACTCCCTGAGCTGCCTGAGCTGCCTGAGCTGCCTGAGCTGCCTGATGATGAACTATCATCATCGCCTCCACATGCAGCAAGCGATAATGCAATAGCGATAGCCATTAACGAACGTTGTGTATTCATCCTAATCAGTCTCCGTCCCTTTAACCTGTTCAAAGTTCATTCACAAAGTGAATAAACCCCTCAATAAAAAGCAAACTTCTCGATTATTTGCGAATAAAGCCTAACAAAAATAAGTTGATTGAATATGAAACCATGATTAATTTGTGATCATTATTTAATCAAATAAATAAGAATTGTAAATAAATATGATCTCCATCGACAGCAGAGAAGCACAACCAAGCGCATAAAGATTTTATTGAGACCACGTCACTATCGTTAGATTACACAGGCACCCTTGCTTTGGTGTAAACTAAACAAAATTGAACAATCTGGCGCAACGAATGGAAGCAGAACTGCTTGAAATACAGAACTTCTTAGCTCAACACTCTCCTTTTAACGAGTTACCTGAAGAAGTGCTCGAACACATCACTCGTCGTGTAGAAATCTCTTACTATCGTCAAGACACGCCCATTATCCATTTTGGTGACGAAATAAACGACCTGTACATGGTCAGGAGCGGTGTCGTTGAGCTATTCCGCCGCAAAGGCGAACTCTACCATCGACTTGACGAAGGCGACCTCTTTGGACAAATGGGGCTTCTCACCAACAATAAGGTGCGCTTTCCAGCAAAAGCCGTTGAAGACACTCTGGTTTACTGCATTCCTGCTGACATATTCCAACAACTTTATGATGAGCACGATTCGTTTGCGGATTTTGTTGAGGTAGAAGATAACGCTCGGCTCCGCCAAGCTATTTCGAGCACCAATGAACAAAATGATTTGACAACCTCTAAGGTCAAAACCTTGCTACACCGCGAACCCCTCAGCGTGGTTCGCACTGAATCTATTCAAAATACCGCGATAAAGATGGCCGAAGAAGGTGTTTCTTCGATTCTCGTGATCGACCCTGATGTACAGGACGATGAAGACGATGAGGAAGACCGAAACCCGGTTATCGGTATCATTACCGACAGAGATTTATGTACTCGCGTGCTAGCTGAAGGGCTGGATCCTTCTGAGCAAGTGTCATTAGTCATGACAACCGATGTGATATCTCTTGACCATAATGCTTATGTGTATGAAGCGATGCTGACCATGCTTCGCTACAATGTCCATCACCTACCGGTACTAAAGAATAAAAAACCTATAGGCATCATCGAAACAACCGATATTGTCCGCTATGAATCTCAAAACTCACTGCTGCTAGTAAGCAGTATCTTCCAACAGCAAACAGTGGAAGAGCTGGAGACGTTATCAGAGCAGGTCAAAGACAGCTTTGTGCGACTAGTGAACGAAGATGCGAACTCGCACATGGTAGGCAGCGCAATGTCGGTGATTGGCCGAAGCTTCAAGCAACGCATTATTGAACTTGCCGAAGAAGAGCTTGGCACTCCGCCTATCCCATACTGTTTTCTTGCACTGGGCTCTATGGGACGTGATGAACAACTACTCGTCACAGACCAAGATAACGCCATCATTCTTGATGACAGCTACGTCGCTGAAAAGCACAACGCTTACTTTGAATCCTTGGCTAAGTTTGTTTGTGATGCCTAAATAGATGTGGGTACACCTATTGTACAGGTGACATCATGGCGACTAACCCAGATTGGCGCATGACAAGAAGGGAATGGGAAGCGTGTTTTGCCAATTGGATTGACGATCCAAACCCAAAAGCTCTACTTAATGCATCCATATTTTTTGACCTTGATGGTGTATACGGAAAACTAAAGTGGGCAGAACAGCTTAATGGCTTTATCGTTCGACGAGCGAGAAAGAATAATCGCTTCCTCGCTTGTTTGGCTAGAAATGCGCTTAACCGCACTCCTCCACTAGGTTTCTTCAAAGATTTCGTTATGGAAAAAGATGGTCGCCATAACAATAGTATCAACCTTAAGCGACGAGGCACCGCCCCGCTTGCCGATTTGATTCGTGTCCATGCTTTGGCCGTAGGTTCAAGGTCTCAGAACTCATTTGAACGCTTAGATGACATTTTAGACGCTGGCATTTTACCAAAAGGCCGCGCTCAAGATTTACGTGATGCAATGGAGTTTATCTCTATGGTTCGAATTCGACATCAAGCACTCGATGTGGAGCAAATGATTGAACCAGATAACAACATTGAGCCCGAGAACTTATCCGACTTTGAGCGACGCAACCTAAAAGATGCATTTCAGATTTTGAGTAACGCCCAAAACTTCTTGAAGTTCCGCTATCAAGCAAGCAATAATTTTAAGTAGGTCGCTATGATTCAATCTCTATTAAAGCCACCTAAAATTGATTGGAAGAGCAAGTTCAGCCAACGATTAGAAACGGCCGCTGACCAAAGCCTAATTGACTACTATTCCGCAGAAATTCCTCTCGCCAACACCCCTCTTAGTGAGGTGACATTTTTGGCAATGGACTTTGAAACCACAGGGTTAGACCCAGACAAAGATGGAATCATCACTATAGGTGTTGTTCCTTTTACGCTGAATCGAATCTTTATCAATCAAGCCAAGCATTGGATCGTTCGGCCGAAACAAAAACTTGAAGAAGAATCCGTAGTGATTCATGGCATTACCCACAGTGATATTCTTGATGCGCCTGATTTTTCTGAGATTTATCATGAAATTCTTCAGTCAATGGAAGGCCGTATCATGGTCGTTCATTATCGGAAGATTGAACGAATGTTTTTCAACGTCGCCCTCAAAGAGCGTATTAAGGAAGGAATAGAGTTTCCTCTGCTCGATACGCTGGAAATTGAAAATCAAGTTCAGCAACGTGCGACGGGGGGCTTTGGAATCGGTTAAAGGGAAAAAAACCAGGCTCACTTCGATTAGGCAATCGCGCACAAGATACGGACTTCCGGCCTACACCCCTCATCATGCGCTAACCGATGCCATTGCCACCGCTGAACTTTTGCAGGCACAGATAGCCCATCATTTTGACGACAAACAGCCAATCAGCGATTTTTGGTTGTAACTTGTCAATTTCAAGTGCAAAAAAGCGGAGCCTATTTGGCTCCGCTTTTTTTATTCATCATGTCTTGTTGGTTACTTACGAGGTTCCGTTCGCATCCCCATCAGTAAGCTAACACACATCAGTAGCAGCACAATCACAAATGGTAATGCTGTTGAGATAGCCCCTGCTTGAAGAGCTTGCACCGCTTCCGCGCCACCAACCCAAAGCAATGCAACAGCAATAGCACCTTCCATAAACGCCCAGAAACAACGTTGAAGAACGGGTGCATCAACCTTACCACCAGCAGTGATGCTGTCGATAACCAGTGAACCTGAATCCGATGATGTAATGAAGAACACTAAAACCAGCACTACAGCGATGATAGACAACATAGAACCCCAAGGCAGAACATCGAACATCTGGAACATTGCCAATGAGACATCAGTCAACCCTTCTGCTCCTAGCTGACCGACATTATTTATCACTTGATCAATTGCCATTCCACCAAATACAGACATCCAGATTATTGTCACGGCTGTCGGTACCAGCAGTACCGCTGTCAGAAACTCACGAACGGTTCTACCCTTTGACACACGTGCGATAAACATACCAACAAACGGCGACCAAGATACCCACCAAGCCCAATAAAACACCGTCCAACCTTGGAACCAAGCTTCGTCGGTCCGGCCATGGGGGTTACTCAATGGGATGAAGTTTTCTACGTAGCCATCAATGTTGTAGGGATTGTTCCGAGTGATACGGCCCAACCGATCAGGCCAACAAGAATCAGCAACAAGAAGGCGATGATCATGTTGATATTACTGATGACTTTTACACCACCATCAATACCACGCAATACCGAAACAACAGCAAGTAGCGTTACCACGGTAATAACAACAATTTGTAGCCCCATCCCGGCATCTAATCCAAACACATGATGGATACCGCTAGCGGCTTGTTGTGCGCCTAAGCCAAGCGATGTTGCAAGGCCGAAGAGCGTTGCCAATACAGCCAAGATATCAACAATGTGGCCGGGCCAACCCCACGCTCGATCACCCAGTATTGGATAGAAGATAGAACGAATGGATAGTGGCAGACCTTTGTTGTACGCAAAAAATGCCAACGAAAGCGCGACAACGCCGTAAATAGCCCAAGGGTGCAGACCCCAGTGATACATTGTTGCCCCTAATGCAAGCTTCGCGGCTTCCGGTGTGTTGGCTTCAACACCTAATGGAGTTTCATACCACCCCGTAAAATAAGCAACAGGCTCAGCAACACTCCAGAACATCAAGCCGATGCCCATACCCGCAGCAAATAACATCGAGAACCAAGAAAGGTAAGAGTAATCGGCAGTCGCATCTTGTCCGCCTAAGCGGATTTTTCCAAATGGCGAGACGATTAGCGCCAAACAGAAAACAACAAAAATGTTGCCGGACCATATGAATAGCCAGTCAAAGGCACCTATGATTTTCCACTTAACTCCATCCAATGCTGCTTTCGCTGTCCCAGCATCGAGGATAAGTACTGCCACTAGAAATAGCGCAATAAGACCAGCACTTACTCCAAATACTGGGTTATGAACATCAAAACCCCACTTTTGTACATTATCTTGGCCAACCGTATAGTCAGTGCTGTCGATACTGTACTTATCAATACCTTTAGTCATGATTCCTCTCTGTTTTTAGAAGCACAAAGTACAAACAAAAATGTTAGATTTATACTAAGGCTCTTTTCTTTCAACCTTGTTATTGTACTAGAGTTACATTGTTCTTCCAGTAAACGGCTGAAATGCATTCAATTTCCTCTCTTTTTGCTTCTGTTTGCTCATAAATAAACCAGAGCCAAAATAAAATAGCATCAGGATCTTTAATTCACTTTCAGTGTTACGTCATCAAAGGTTGAATTGCAGGTACAAAAAAACCGAGCATAAGCTCGGCTTTTCAAAGGCTCATTAAGGCTGAAGTTTACTCTTCGGCATCGCCTTCTTGTGGTGCTGCAGCATCTTCTTGAATCGCGTTTGCTTCGGGCTCTTGACCTTCTTGCTCACCTTCTTCAAGTTCCACTTCTTCCACTTCATCGATACGTTGTAGGCCAACCACTGATTCATCTTCAGCTGTACGGATAAGTGTTACACCTTGAGTGTTACGACCGACTTGACTAACTTCCGAAACACGGGTACGAACAAGTGTACCAGCGTCGGTGATCATCATCATCTCGTCGCCTTCTTCTACTTGCACCGCACCAACAACTGGGCCGTTACGCTCAGAGACCTTGATTGACACAACACCTTGTGTCGCGCGGCCTTTCGTTGGGTACTCCGCAAGTTCAGTACGCTTACCGTAACCGTTTTGAGTCACAGTTAAGATATCGCCTTCGTTCGCTGGAACAATCAGAGATACCACTTGATCGTCATCTGCTAACTTCATGCCGCGAACACCCGCCGCGGTACGACCCATTGCACGTACTTTGTCTTCGCTGAAACGAACGACTTTACCTGCTTTCGAGAACAGCATGATGTCGCTGTCGCCGTTCGTGATATCCACACCAATCAGTGAATCATCATCACGCAAGTTAACAGCGATTAGGCCGTTAGCACGCACGTTAGCGAACTGATCAAGTGAAGTCTTCTTAACCGTACCATCGCCAGTCGCCATGAAGATGAACTTCTCTGGCTGAATTCTGATACCGGTAGAATAGCCGTAATACGCTCATTGTCTTCCAAAGGAAGAATATTTACGATTGGCTTACCACGAGCCGTGCGGCTTGCCAGTGGCAATTGGTATACTTTCAGACGGTAAGTCTTACCGCGAGTCGAGAAACATAAGATGTTATCATGAGTATTCGCAACAAGCAGACGCTCGATGTAATCCTCTTCCTTCATCTTAGTTGCGCTCTTACCTTTACCACCACGACGCTGAGCTTCGTAGTCGCTCAGTAGCTGGTATTTCACGTAGCCTTCGTGAGAAAGTGTTACCACAACATCTTCACGAGCAATGAGCTCTTCCATGTCGATATCGTGGCTAGCCGCTGTGATTTCAGTACGACGTACATCGCCAAAGCCATCACGAACCGCTTCAAGCTCTTCACGGATCACTTCCATCAAGCGCTCTGTGCTCGCAAGGATGTGCATCAATTCTGCAATTTCTTCTAGAAGTGCTTTGTACTCATCTAGAATCTTCTCGTGCTCTAGACCTGTTAACTTGTGCAGGCGAAGGTCAAGAATAGCTTGTGCTTGTTGCTCAGTCAGGAAGTACTGACCATCACGAATACCGTATTGCTCTTCTAGCCAATCTGGGCGAGCAGCATCAGTACCGGCACGCTCAAGCATTGCAGCGACATTGCCAAGGTCCCAACCGCGAGCGACAAGGCCAGCTTTTGCTTCTGCTGGTGTCGGGGCGTTACGGATCAAATCGATGATTTCATCGATATTCGCAAGTGCTAGCGCTAAACCTTCTAGGATATGAGCGCGGTCACGAGCTTTACGCAGCTCGTAGATAGTACGACGAGTAACAACTTCACGACGGTGATCCACGAAGCACTTCAACATGTCTTTCAAGTTGAATAGCTGTGGCTGACCGTTGTTCAGCGCAACCATGTTGATACCGAAAGTCGTTTGTAGCTGAGTTTGCGCGTACAAGTTGTTCAGAACAACTTCACCCACTGCATCTCGCTTACATTCAATCACAATGCGCATACCGTCTTTATCTGACTCGTCACGCAGTGCACTAATGCCTTCCACTTTCTTATCTTTAACAAGCTCAGCAATCTTCTCGATTAGACGAGCTTTGTTAACTTGGTATGGGATTTCCGTAACAATAATGGTCTCTTTGCCATTCTTGTCTGCTTCTATATCCGCTTTAGAGCGCATGTAGATCTTACCGCGACCTGTCTTATAAGCATCAACGATGCCCTTACGACCACTAATTAAAGCCGCTGTCGGGAAATCAGGACCAGGAATGTAGTCCATCAGCTCATCAATCGTGATCTCTTCATTATTGATGTATGCCAAGCAACCATCGATTACTTCCGTCAAGTTATGCGGAGGAATGTTAGTTGCCATACCTACCGCGATACCAGAGGCACCGTTTACCAATAGGTTAGGAATCTTTGTAGGAAGAACTGCTGGGATCTGCTCAGTACCATCATAGTTTGGTACGTAGTCCACTGTCTCTTTGTCTAGGTCGGCTAGAAGCTCGTGGGCAATTTTTGCCATGCGAACTTCGGTATAACGCATTGCCGCCGCTGAGTCGCCATCGATCGAGCCAAAGTTACCTTGACCATCGACTAGCATGTAGCGAAGTGAAAACGGCTGTGCCATACGAACAATAGTATCGTATACCGCGCTATCACCATGTGGGTGATATTTACCGATTACGTCACCTACCACACGGGCAGATTTTTTATATGGTTTATTCCAATCGTTGCCTAGTACATTCATCGCGAATAAAACGCGGCGGTGTACAGGTTTTAGGCCATCACGCACATCTGGAAGAGCACGACCCACGATAACTGACATCGCGTAGTCTAGGTATGAACCTCTAAGCTCATCTTCAATGTTTACGGGCGTGATCTCTTTAGCTAGATCGCTCATAGAGCCATTATCCCTCTATAGTTTGATCGTATGTTTGATACGTACAAGGTCGAAAAATATAACACACTATTGCAAGGTTCGGCATTACTTTCCCTCTCCTTTTATCAGGTTGTGAGCTTGGTTGTGAATCAAGTGCCGAGAATTTGCACACTTGAATCATATCCAACTGAAAAAAGGTTACTTTTTAAGCATCTATACTCAAAGTTATCTGTGCTTGATGAAAGGCCAATGAAAAAGGTTATAATGCCCAACAATCAAGGAATCAGTTTTATACGAGTTGAGCGGTATGTCTAAAGCACAAAATGTCGACCCAAATGAAATCAAAAAATTCGAGGATATGGCTTCTCGATGGTGGGATTTAGAGGGTGAGTTCAAACCTTTGCACCAAATTAACCCATTGCGCCTCAACTACGTTCTAGACAACGCTCAGGGCCTGTTTGGTAAAGAAGTGCTTGATGTTGGCTGCGGTGGTGGAATACTGGCAGAAAGCATGGCCAAAGAAGGGGCAGTGGTAACCGGTTTAGACATGGGTAAAGAGCCACTAGAAGTTGCTCGTCTGCATGCTTTAGAAACCGGCACTAAACTAACCTATATCCAAAGTACAATCGAAGATCATGCTGCAGAAAATGCAGGCAAGTATGACGTCGTGACCTGTATGGAGATGCTGGAACACGTTCCAGATCCCCTATCCGTTATTAAATCTTGTGCTTCGCTAGTTAAGCCAGGTGGCCATGTTTTCTTTTCTACGCTCAATCGTAACTTCAAATCCTACTTATTTGCGATTGTCGGTGCAGAGAAGCTTCTAAAGATTGTTCCAGAAGGCACTCATGATCATGAGAAGTTCATCCGCCCATCAGAATTGCTTAAAATGGTAGACAAAACTGACCTGCGTGAACTCGGTATCACAGGCCTGCATTACAACCCACTCACAGACAGCTACCGCCTTGGTCGCAATGTCGACGTTAATTACATCGTACATACGCAACTTGTCTAGTTTGCAAACTATTTGATTTAAGAAACGGCAATTAGAAAATTGCCGTTTTTTTCATTTCAAACGTGCGCTAGATTCCATTTTAATCGCTTCGATTTATAAGTAAGTTTTTTATCAAAGATCAAGGAATTTTTTTTAATTCGTGGTTACTTCTAAACCGATCTCGAAAGCGTATTTTTCTCCACTCAATTGTGCTCTTAGATCTTCAGTTAGTGGATACTTACTGTTTTTTTTATTTTTGTCAGTTATCCACAAGTCATCCAAGATCTGTAACTTGAAAATCAGCCGTGATAGCACTATCTTGTAACTCGAAAACGAACGAACCCCTATATGTAGTGTTTAGGCATCAATATATAGATAGACTTTGATCACAAAGCCTCAACGAGATTTACAATCGTTTCATAACAAAGATACAAAAATAAGGCTTTTATCAGTTTTATTAGGGAAATAAAGCAGAATGAACCAACAACTTACCGTTACTAAACGTAATGGCCGCAAAGAAAACATAGATCTAGAGAAGATCCACCGTGTCATCACGTGGGCTGCAGAAGGTCTAAACAACGTTTCAGTCTCTCAGGTAGAACTCAAGGCTCACATTCAGTTCTACGAAGCATCACGACTTCTGACATCCATGAAACCATCATCAAATCTGCTGCAGATTTGATCTCAGAAGAAACGCCAGATTACCAGTACCTTGCTGCTCGACTTGCTGTATTCCACCTGCGTAAAAAAGCGTACGGTCAATACGAGCCGCCAACGCTGTACAATCATGTTTCTCGTCTTGTAGACATGGGTAAATACGACAAGCACATCATCGAAGATTACACTCGTGAAGAATTAGACGAGCTCGATGCATACCTTGATCACCGTCGTGACCTAGATTTCTCTTATGCGGCTGTTAAACAGCTTGAAGGTAAGTACTTCGTTCAGAACCGTGTATCTGGACAAATCTACGAAAGCGCGCAGTTCTTATACATCCTTGTTGCAGCTTGTTTGTTTGCTAAGTACCCGAAAGCAACACGTTTGGATTACGTTAAACGTTTCTATGATGCGACGTCGACATTTAAGATTTCTCTACCTACACCAATTATGTCTGGTGTACGTACGCCTACCCGTCAGTTCAGCTCTTGTGTACTTATCGAGTGTGGCGATAGCTAGACTCTATTAACGCAACTGCTAGCTCAATCGTACGTTACGTATCTCAACGTGCTGGTATTGGTATTAACGCGGGTCGTATCCGTGCGCTAGGTTCTGAAATCCGTGGTGGTGAAGCATTCCATACCGGTTGTATCCCTTTCTACAAATACTTCCAAACAGCTGTAAAATGTTGTTCTCAAGGTGGCGTTCGTGGCGGTGCAGCAACGGTATTCTACCCACTGTGGCACGGCGAAGCTCGCTCTCTAATGGTTCTTAAGAACAACCGCGGTGTTGAAGAAAACCGTGTGCGTCACATGGACTACGGTGTTCAGTTGAACAAACTGATGTATCAACGCCTAGTTGAAGGTGGCAACATCACCTTATTCTCTCCATCGGATGTGCCTGGCCTTTATGATGCTTTCTTCGAGAATCAAGAAGAATTCGAACGCCTGTATGTGAAATACGAAAACGATCCTTCAATCAAGAAAGAAACCGTTAAAGCCATCGAAATGTTCTCTTTGCTCATGCAAGAGCGCGCCTCGACAGGTCGTATTTACATTCAAAACGTAGACCACTGTAATACGCACAGCCCATTCGATTCAGAAGTGGCGCCTGTTCGTCAGTCAAACCTATGTTTGGAAATTGCACTACCAACCAAACCACTGGCCAATGTAGAAGATGACTCGGGTGAAATTGCCCTATGTACGCTTTCTGCATTTAACCTTGGTGCGATTAAATCTCTCGACGATTTTGAAGAGCTATCGGAACTGGTTGTTCGTGCACTTGATGCCCTACTCGATTACCAAGATTACCCGCTACCAGCAGCATACAAGTCGACAATGAACCGTCGAACTTTGGGTGTGGGCGTTATCAACTTCGCATACTACCTAGCGAAGAATGGTGTGAAATACTCAGATGGCAGTGCTAACGGCCTAACTCACCGTACGTTTGAAGCGATTCAGTACTACCTACTGAAAGCGTCTGTCGAGCTTGCGAAAGAGCAAGGCAAATGTCCATCTTTCCACGAGACAAACTATGCGAAAGGCCTTCTGCCTATTGATACATACAAGTCTGACGTTGATGCGATTTGTGATGAAAAACTTCATTACGACTGGGATGCGCTACGTGAAGAGATCATGGAGTATGGCCTACGTAACTCAACGCTAACTGCACTGATGCCATCAGAAACATCATCGCAAATTTCTAACGCGACAAACGGCATTGAGCCACCACGTGGCTATGTATCAGTTAAGGCATCGAAAGACGGTATCTTGAAGCAAGTCGTTCCAGATTTCGTAAACTTAAAAGAGAACTACGAGTTACTTTGGGACATCGGCTCGAACGACGGCTACTTGCACTTAGTAGGTATCATGCAGAAGTTTGTTGACCAAGCTATCTCTGCGAACACCAACTATGATCCAAGCGTCTACGAGACGGGTAAAGTTCCAATGAAGAAGCTATTGCAAGATCTTCTAACGGCATACAAGTTTGGTGTGAAGACACTTTACTACCACAACACTCGTGACGGTGCCAAAGACGAACAGTCTGGTGGTGTTGCAGTCCAAGAAGACGATTGTGCAGGCGGCGGTTGTAAGATTTAATCGACAACCCATATATTAGAACAGTGAATTATCTGCCCTTCTTTTTAATTTCTAAACAAGAAGGGCTTAAAAGGAATTGAGGCATTTATGGCTTACAGTACTTTTTCTCAAAACAAAAATGACCAGTTAAAAGAACCAATGTTCCTTGGTCAATCGGTTAACGTTGCGCGTTACGACCAACAAAAATTTGAGATTTTTGAAAAGCTGATTGAGAAGCAGCTTTCTTTCTTCTGGCGTCCGGAAGAAGTCGATGTATCAAGCGATCGTATCGACTACAACAAACTTCCTGAGCACGAGAAACACATCTTTATCTCTAACTTGAAGTACCAAACTCTACTTGACTCGATTCAAGCCGCAGCCCGAACGTGGCGCTGCTGCCCTTAGTATCGCTTCCAGAAGTAGAAACTTGGATTGAGACATGGTCGTTCTCTGAAACGATCCACTCACGTTCATACACACACATCATCCGTAACATCGTAAACGACCCTGCGGTTGTATTTGATGACATTGTTGAGAACGAACACATTCTAAAACGTGCTAAAGACATCGCTCATTACTACGATGATCTCATCGCTCTGACTAACGACTACCACCGCTACGGTGAAGGTACACATACAATCAATGGCGAAACAGTTAATGTTAGCCTTCAAGATCTGAAGAAGAAGCTGTACCTATGTCTGATGTCAGTGAATGCCCTTGAAGCGATTCGTTTCTATGTAAGCTTTGCTTGTTCATTTGCCTTCGCTGAACGTGAACTGATGGAAGGTAATGCGAAAATCATCAAGCTAATCGCACGTGATGAAGCACTGCACCTGACAGGTACTCAGCACATGTTGAACCTACTTCGTAATGGTCAGGATGATTTCTCATTCATGCAGATCGCTGAAGAGTGTAAACAAGAGTGTTTTGACCTGTTTAAGGAAGCAGCAGAACAAGAGAAAGAGTGGGCCGAATACCTGTTCAAAGACGGTTCTATGATCGGCTTGAACAAAGACATTCTTTGTCAGTACGTTGAATACATCACCAACGTTCGTATGCAAGCGGTTGGTCTAGCAGCAGCTTACCCTGAAGCGACATCTAACCCAATTCCATGGATTAATGCTTGGTTGTCGTCTGATAACGTTCAGGTTGCACCGCAAGAAGCAGAAATCAGTTCTTACCTAGTCGGTCAAATCGACAACGAAGTGAATGCAGATGACTTCGAAGGTTTCGAACTGTAATGGCGAATATTACAATCAACAAGATCACGACCATTGAATCTAACTCGTCCAACACGATTCTAGAGACAATGGAGCAAGCCGGCCTTGAACCCGAGTACAACTGCCGTGAAGGACACTGCGGTGCATGTAAATGTACGCTAGAGTCTGGCGAAGTCGAATACGTTGGGTTTGCTATGGCTTATACACAAGGTAATGAAATACTGCCTTGCATTTGCAGAGCAAAAAGTGATTTAAAGCTGAATGGCGTATTGTTCAGTGCGAAAGCAAAGAGAGCATAACTATTCAATTAAGCTCTTTTTGAATCAAAGTTGATTGTAGAAAACATAAAGGCCAGCGCTAAGCGCTGGCCTTTACTATATGTGATAAAAATTCGTCTGCGGTAACCATAGATACGGCTTTGTCAGCCACTTCGCGCCCATCATCATCAAACAAAGATAAGCGAAAGCCTGTGTCATGTCCGTTGTAAGACTCTTGAGGGGCTTGATGCCACAACGACACAACATTGTGCTCATCATCGCTAAACGCCTCTCCTAAAACAACTTTTTGACTTGCCACTTGATACCAGACCAATATCTTTGATTGATAAAACATGTCTGCCTCCTTGCTCACCACTGATGCGAATACTCAGTTTACAAGTTCGCCAGGAGAATAGAAGGCTCAAAAATGAGACAATTTTATGGAACGTTGAAAATCATCCATTTAGCGATTAGAACAAATCATTCTAAAAAATTGATTCGGAACCACAATTAATATAAGCCACATATCCATTCAGTTACATGCTTATATCAACACTTACTAATTTGACAAAAACCAATCTTAGGTTACGAATCGAGCAAGCCTCTAGGAACATGCATCTCTTTCACAGACTTAAGTGAGCTGTATGACACGAATATAGGTTTACTCGATAAGTAGCGCCTCAACATATCGGCTGCCACCGTTCCTATCACCAGCTTTTGTTCTTCTATCGTATAATGCCTGTTGAAACTTAGAGTTTGCCCCCACTCCCCTTCCGGTGCAGAGAACGCCACGGTAAAACTGTTATCAATTAAACGGCCAGTCACCAAGGAAATGTCTGTTGAGCATTTATCTCGAGTTGCCCCTGCAAGCGCAAAGGTAGCAGCAAGTGGATCTTTCTCTTCTCCACCAATATCCAGAGATTGCCCAAGCACCCAACCGTGCCCACAGTATTTCGCCATTAAGGCATTTTCGTGTAGCCAATTGGATAACCACCCCTGTGTTGATTGCTCAGAGGTAGAAATAGACAATTTTTTCTCGGCAACTAAATGCCCAAGATGATCAGACAAGCTCTCATCGACACTCACCACATGCTTCTCTATAAGCTTGAAAATCAGTTGGAGTAATTTGACTCGAACATCAAGGTCTTGTTTAGGACCAAAGAGTTTTACCTCAATGTACGGAAGGTATGAACGGTAGCCAAGGCTATACCCGCTAGGTAAAGATACCTTATCGAGAACGTCAGCTAACCCAGACTCTGACGTACCAAATGTATAGAGCTTGCTGCAATCAAGACCGGCCTGTTCGGGGAACTGATGTTTTAAATCTGGAAGGATTTGGCTTTCCGCCATCAGCTTGAACTCTTTTGGAACACCTGGAGTAAAGTAAAACAGGCAACCGTTCACTTCCAGCTTAAAGCCGCAAGCCGTGCCAACAGGGTTATCAATCAACGTAGATTGTTCAGGCAGCATTGCCTGTTTAATGTTGCTTTCTGGCATAGTCAGGCCGCGACTGGTAAAGAAGGCTTCTAACCTTTCTTTCCATTCAGGGAAAAGCACCAAAGGCTGCTCAGATATCGCAGCTGCCGCTTCGGTCGACATATCATCGGTGGTTGGTCCAAGACCACCATTAACAATGACAACGTCACTATTAAAACTGAGCATTAACAGCTCTTCAGTCAATGCTTGTAGCGAATCGCCTACTGTTGAGCGTTTTACCAGTGGAAAGCCATGTTCATAAAACAAGCTCGATAGCCAAGCTGCATTGGTATCAACGATATCGCCATGAAGAACTTCTTCTCCAGTACTCAGCATCGCTATTTTCAACATACTATACTTTCCTCACGTGCTTGATGCATTCAATCACTTATAATCAATTTATGAAATAGATGTGTAACATTTTTCGGTAAAGCACATCTTTTTGGTTTAGTTTCCCAGATAACACAATTTGCAGTTTCTATTCTTCTGACTTTATTAGATAATTGTGAATCTGATCATTAAAAATTCTCAAATTTTGGAGCTGTCCGTGTCTATGAAAAACATAGCTGCAATGATGTTATCATTTTCTGCGTGTGCGAATGCCTCAAGTTATGACTCAATAAATCACATTGAGTTCAGTTACACGGCAGATAATCATAAAGACTACTTTTTCCAAGACAGCCATCGCTACTCTAATCAGCCAGTATTAGACGATCCAAGCAATCGCTATGCCGTCTATTTGCAAGAACCTGAGCTAACGATCGCAGAACCAGAACTGCCTAAGTACTTGCAAGTGCAAGATGGCAAAGACTGGGACTACTTGATGGGGCAAACCTACACAATTTTAGGTTTGAGTGTTGCCACGGTTGGCCTAATGACCTTGTTACCCGAATCCATCACTAAATGGGATGAAGAGTCTCGCGACTTGAGTAAACTTGGCAGTAAATGGGTAGACAACGTAAAAGCAGGTCCAGTTTGGGACCGCGATGAGCACTTTCTCAACTATGTCATGCACCCATATTTTGGTGGTGTGTACTATACGGCCGCTCGTCACGCTGGATTTAACGAGTTCGAATCCTTCCTGTACTCAGCAACCATGTCAACATTCTTCTGGGAATACGGTGTAGAAGCCTTTGCTGAAGTTCCGTCTTGGCAGGATCTGTTTATCACACCATTCTTTGGCGCGGTTGTCGGTGAGGCTATGTTCGAAACCGAACAAGAAATCATTGCTTCGGGCGGTGAAGTCATGGGCTCAAAACGAATGGGGGATGTCTCTTTATTCTTCCTGAACCCTGTTGGGCATATCCATGGTTGGGTTACTGATGCTTGGGGCGGCAGTGCTGAATTCCAGTTCAGCAGCACACCTTGGTTTGGCAATAATGAAGCAGCGAGCTTTGCGATGGACGCAGGCGCTTCTTACGACAGACAGTTCTACGGTGTTGAACTAAAAATTGGTTTCTAGCCAATAAGTTATTTTTGAGAAAGCGGCATTCTATTGCCGCTTTTTTTGTGTCTTGTGCAACAATTATTGCAACACAAATCAGCGACAGCTCTAAAAATTGACACTCGTCAAGCCTTCCTAGCCACTAACTTCTAAACTGAAGATAAGCATTCATGTAACTACTTGTTCTACTTGCGCTTTGGAGGCCCAATTATGAATAGCACATTCATTGTTAACTTTGTTGGTAAGGCGACTCCAGCAACGATCAAAAAACTGGCTACCGTGACTCATGATAACGGTGGGAAGTGGTTAATCAGTAAAGTGAACTTTATTGAAAACCAAGTGGCTGCCGTAATTAAGGTTGAACTTCCTAAGCAAAACGAAGAAGTAGTCAAACGCGCTTTCCACAATCACCCTGAGTTATTGGTGCAAATCGTCGATACTGACCCATTCAGTCATGCTACGGACACCATCTACCAATTGCGCCTCGATTCAAATGATCGCTCTGGCATCGTGAATGAGATAACGCATGTTCTTGACGGACAAGGCATTCATATCTTAGATATGGACTGTCAACGCGTGTTTATCGCTGGTGGCGGTGGTGTCGGGTCTAGCTTATTCACCGCTAACATGGCAGTGAAACTACCAAGTAAGGTCAACATTTCTGATGTGGCGGATGAGCTAGAAGCTCTTAGCGAAGATACTCGCGTCGTCGTTGAAGCGTAATCCCACTCTGTAAAATAGGAGCCCGCTCAGTGTTAACCACTGAGCGGGCTTTTTTTTGTTGATGTTAACTCGACTGATACAAAGTTTAGACGGTAACTTAACTAGCTAACCGACCATTGAGACAAAGAGCGTTTGAAATCGCTGTAATCAAACTCGTTAAGCTTTTCTAGTTCGCCATTGCTACGTTCACAATAAATCGATGGCATACGAAGGCCGTTAAACCAATTCAACTTCACCATCGTGTAGCCTGCGCTATCCATAATGTGCAGACGTTGCCCAATCTCTAATGGTTCATCAAAACTGGCTTCACAGAACTGATCACCCGCAAGGCAAGAACATGAACCGATTACGTATTCGTGCTTGCCCAACTCTGAAGCTTCCAAGATAGAAGCTGGCTCGTTATAAATAAGCGTGTCTAAGCGATGAGCTTCGGTTGCTGAATCGACGATTGCTGTCGTCTTCACGTTTTCAACAATATCAACCACAGTAACTACGAGATCCGTTGTCTTCGTGATAATTGCTTCGCCGGGTTCAAGGTAAAGCTGAACACCGTGTTTTTCAGAGAACGCCTTTAGAGCAGCACCTAACTTGTCGATGTCGTAACCTGGCCACGTAAAGAACACGCCACCACCTAAACTCACCCAATCTAGCTTGTTTAAGTACTCGCCAAACTGCTCAGAAATGGAATCAAGCAATCCAATAAATGCATCCACATCCTTGTTCTCACAGTTCATGTGGAACATCACACCATCAACCGACTCAAACACTTCAGGTTGAATATGATCAGCTTGCACACCTAAACGTGAGAACTGACGAGCGGGGTTTGCCAAATCTTGGCCTGCATAGCTGACACCTGGGTTTAGTCGAAGACCCAAAGACGCTTTGCCTTCAACAATATGGCGGTAAGCTGCAAGCTGTGACTGAGAGTTAAAGATCATCTTGTCGCAAATGTCTGCGACTTCTCTGACATCGTCTTCACTGTAGCCCACACTATAAGCATGTGTCTCACCACCAAAGGTTTCGTGACCCAGTTTCACTTCAAATGGCCCTGAGCTGGTGGTGCCATCAAGGTAAGGCTTAATGATGTCAAATACGCCCCAAGTTGAAAAACACTTCAGCGCTAGCACAAGCTTCACGCCAGAAATCTCTTTCAGTTGCTTTGCTTTTTCCAAGTTAGCAATCAACTTATCTTCGTTGATCATGAAGTATGGAGTTTTTAGTTCGTTATGTTGCATCTTTCTATTTTCCAAAATCGAACAAAGCCGACGCTAATGCATCGGCTTAAATCATATAAAATCGAGAATCGTTAAACGCTTACTTCAATTTATGGATGATTGGCTGACCTGGCTCAAGCTCTTGTACATGCCAATCCAGGCCAATACCTGGCATTGTTTCTAGGAACGGATCTGGGTTTAGCTGTTCCATGTTGAACACGCCCTTGTCTGCCCACTCACCACGGAAGAACTGAAGTGCAGCTGTGATTGCAGGAACACCCGTAGTGTAAGAGATCGCTTGGTGCTCTACGTCTTCGTATGCCACTTCGTGGTCTGCGTTGTTGTAGATGAATACGCTACGCTCTTTACCATCTTTCTTACCTTGTACCCAAGTACCGATACACGTTAGACCCGTGTAGCCCGGTGCTAGTGATGTTGGATCAGGCAGTAGTGCTTTCAATACGTGTAGAGGTTGAACAACCGTACCATCATGCAGAGTTAGCGGGTCTGGGCTTAGCAGGCCGATGTCACGCATGCAGTTGAAGTAGTTCAAGTAAGTATCACCAAAGCCCATCCAAAATTCGATACGTTTAGCCGGGATGAACTCTTGCATAGAGCGTACTTCATCGTGCGCCATTGAGTAAACTTTGTGAGTGCCACAGTTCGGGAAGTCAAATTCAAGCATACGTGAGTGACAAGGGACTTGTTTCCACTCTTCGTTTTCCCAGTAGAAAGAGTCACCTTGGATCTCAAGCATGTTGGTTTCTGGATCGAAGTTAGTCGCAAACTTCTTACCGTGGTCGCCTGCGTTCACATCCATCACATCGATAGTGTCGATCTCGTCAAATAGATGTTTAACCGCGTAAGCTGCGAATACTGACACTACGCCCGGATCGAAACCTGCACCAAGAATACCTGTGATACCCGCTTCCGCAAACTTCTCGCGGTAGCCCCACTGCCAATCGTATGCCTGAGGTACCTGCTGGCCTTCTGAACAAAGGTCTACCGCTACCGAGGTATCCAGGTAATTCACTTTCGCTTGGTAACAGGCTTCCATGATGGTCATGTTTACCCACGGAGGGCCTGCGTTGATAACTAGATCTGGCTTCACTTCGTTAATAAGCGCGACTAGAGCTTCCACATCATCTGCGTTTACAGCGCGAGCTTCTAGCTTCTTCGATGCATCTTTCAGGTTGTTTTTCTTCTGAATAGACTCGATGATTTTTTCACACTTACCCACTGTGCGTGATGCAATGGTGATATCACCTAGAACATCGTTGTTTTGCGCCGCTTTGTGTGCCACAACCCAGCCAACGCCACCAGCACCAATTTGTAAAACTGCCATAGTTTCGCTTACCTTATTTGTTTAGTTTGCTATCAGCCACTTCTACCGCAAGCTGCTTGATATCATTCAATAGTTTTTCGAAATCTTTCATAGAAAGAGTCGGATTTAAAATCGTAAATTTCAGTGCTGATTTTCCATCAATCACTGTTTCGCCCAGCACTGCGATACCGCGTACTAAAGCTTCAATTCGAACTTTTTGGTTGAGCTTGTCCAAGCTCACCGCATCACCTAACGTTGAACGGAACAGCACTGTCGATAATGCAGGACGAGCCAGTAACTCAAAACCTTCAGAAGCATCCACCAAATCAGCCACTTGCTGAGTTTGCTCTAACAGATGATCGTACATTTCACCGAGCGCTTTCGGGCCGACGCTTTGCATTGTCATGAAGACTTTTAGCGCGTCAAAACGCTTTGTAGTCGCGATAGATTTGTCTACTAGATTAGGTAGCTCGTCGTGTTCACGGTTTAAGTAATCTGCGTGATGCAGTAAGAACTTAAAGTTGGATTTGTCGTTAACAAGCAGCGCGCCGCAGCTGATCGTTTGGAAGAAGAGTTTATGGAAATCCACACTGACTGATGCCGCTCGCTCAATACCGCTTAATCGACCTTTTGAACCGCTCAAGATCAGTGCGCCGCCATAGGCACTGTCAACGTGCATCCATAAATCGTGCTTGTTGGCAACATCGGCAATAACATTAAGATCGTCAATCGCGCCGTGGTCAGTTGTGCCCGCCGTTCCTACGATAGCGAACGGGATCAATCCTTGCGCTTTAGCATCGGCAACGACTTGCTCAACGTGTTCAGCTTTCATGGTGCCGTCGATGTTGGCTGGTACTGAAAGTACCGCTTTTTCGCCTAGGCCCATCCATGATGCGGATTTTTGAACCGTAAAGTGCGCGTTCTCAGAGCAAACAATACGAAGTTTGTCAGCGTAATCTGGAAGGCCGAGTTTTTGAATCGAGTGGCCTGATAACTTATCAGCAATCCAGTCGCGTGCCAGCATCAAACCCATTTGGTTGCTCTGTGTTCCACCGCTGGTCATGATGCCGTCGGATTTTCCGCCAAGCTCGTATTTGTCGCACAGCCAGTTCACCACTTTTTGCTCTACATAAGTGGCCGATGAAGCTTGGTCCCAAGAGTCCATAGACTGGTTCAATGCGCCGATCATTGCTTCTGCAGCAACTGACGGCATCAATGGTGGGGTATGTAGATGAGCAATACAGTTTGGATGCTGAGTAAAGATGGCGTTTTTCGCCACCAGATCCGTCGTGCTCGCAATCACCTCTTTTAGGCTCTTATCTGACGAGTCTAGGCTTACAGCGTTAATCTGCTCTTCAAGCACTTTTGGATCTAGCCCTGAGTATGGCTTGTCCACTTGCTCAAACATTGCTTTCATGACGCTAGTGGTGTGATTCATCACAGAAGCAAACTCATCGGCACCTGCTTTGCCAGTGTGAATGAAGTGCTTTTTCCACTCTGTTTGATTTGGCGCCTCTTCGTTTTGAACAAGTTCAGCACCTGCCGCAAGCATGGCCGCTTCCAGTGTGCGAAGCGCAAAGTCGATTTGTTCAAATGAGATAATAATTGGCGGCAGAAAGCGAATGACAGAACCATCACGACCGCCTTTTTCAACCATAAGGCCGCGCTCAAGCGCTGCACGTTGGATCTTTAGGGTCAGCTCACCATCAGAGGCTGGCTCACCGAATTTGTTCAGTTCGCCATTGGTTTTCTTGATTTCAACGCCCAACATCAAGCCTTTACCGCGAACTTCGGCAATACAGTTCACACGTTTTTGGATGTTCTCTAAGCCTAAGCGTAGGTATTGGCCGGCGATGTTTGCGTGCTCTACTAGGTTATCACGCTCAATGATTTCTAGCGCCTTAGCACCAGAAACCATAGCTAATTGGTTACCACGGAACGTGCCTGTGTGCTCCCCTGGACGCCATGTGTCGACTTTCTTATTGAAGACCAAAATCGACATTGGCATACCGCCACCAATCGCTTTTGACAGACATAGGATATCTGGGCTGATTCCTGCTTCTTCAAATGCGAAACGGTAACCAGTTTTGCCTACACCACATTGAATTTCATCAAGGATAAGTAGGATGTCATGTTCATCACAGATACGGCGGATCTCACGAAGCCACTGAGCTGGAGCTGGGATAACGCCACCTTCACCTTGGACTGGTTCTAGAATGATGGCTGCTGGCTTCATGATGCCCGCTTCATCGTCATTAAGAAGACGCTCTATGTAGCGGATGTTGGCTTTTGCCCCTTCTTCGCCACCCAGACCAAACGGGCAACGCAAGCTGTAAGGGAACGGCATGAAATGCACATCAGACATCAGGCCCGTGCGGCGCTCTTTAGTGCCTAGATTACCCATCATGCCCATAGTGCCGTTTGTCATCCCATGATACGCACCACGGAAGGCAAACATAGTGTTGCGGCCCGTTGTCTGTTTAGCTAGCTTAATAGCAGCTTCCACCGCATCGGCACCCGATGGACCGCAGAATTGAATCGCGGAGTCTTTTGCAAACTCTTCAGGTAAGAAAGCTTTTACTTGGCGAATGAAATTCGCTTTCGCTTCCGTCGTAATATCTAGAGTTTGGTATGGAAGGCCTGAGTCCAGCTGGTCTTTCAATGCTTGGTTAATTTCTGGGTGGTTGTAACCCAAAACTAAAGTACCCGCGCCCGCTAGGCAGTCAAGAAACACCTGACCGCGTGTGTCTTCAACAATCGCACCATAAGCTTGTTTAATGGCGATTGGTAATCGGCGTGGGTAAGAACGCACTTCCGATTCATGCTCTGCCTGATCGAGGAGAATTTGATCTGGTGTTAAGTCGTAGATCCCTTCCACGACTGGAATCTGCGAGGAAATACTGGTTGCAATAGCAAGGCTATCGACTTCAAAAGCTGTGCTCATACGTGGAACATCCCTAACAAAAATGTGGAATAAAATTCAATTTTTAGGCGTACGAAAGCTAAAAGCTGCAAATTTGGGGTGCACTGCCGCGGTATGGACGCGACAAAGCCGTCATTCAAGTTTGATGACTAAGAAATAGGAAGCCTAATTCAAGGTTCAGTGATGCTGCTATCCTGCAGAACTGGACATTTTGGAAGAATATTGCTGATTTTAGTTTGTATAGTTACTGTATTCACTGTTGGGTTTCCCATTCGCAATTCGCTATGTGCGTCATTAGTATCCCGTCTACCGGCAAAAGGCTTTGTCGGTACCTACCCTACGCAATGTCACAATCAGCTCGAATGGTCACTGCGCGTCTCCCCCAGATTGTCGTGAACTTTATTTTGTTGTGAAAATAGTTCAACGTCCGAGATTGCGCGCGAAAATATCATAGTTTCAAAGACTCTGGCAACTGTTTTTACTTAGTAAGTTGTAAATAAAAAAGGCTAACCAAGCGGTTAGCCTTCTGCCGGTGCTGCCGTAGCAATCTACGCAGCGTCCGTTTTAAGAATTTCAGCCATCAGATTAATGTCATCTAACGCATCTCCAGGACTGATATAGTCAGCAAAAATCGTCTTACCGTCATCTATTACAATCGTTTGACTTACATCGTCAGTGACAATATTCAATGCGATGTCGTCACCGTCAATTGAAGCCGAGGTGACTGCAAGTAAATCATCTATATCGACATTCTCGTCATCTGAGAGCACATCGGTAATATCGATGATATCTTCGAAACGGGTAAAGTCTTCGACCGTATCCTCACCGCCATCCATCGCTGCTTGTAGCCATTTAAAGGCATCGGTATCTTCGGTACCCACTAATGTTTCATCGCCCAATGCCGCAGCTTGTTCAATGTATGGAGGAATTGTCACTGTGGCGTCATCACTCGTCAGGCCACTAGCATCGACTGCCACAAAGTTGAATGTATCGTCTGTAGTAATCGCTTCTTCACCAGATATATCACGTAGAACCCAGTTACCACCGGTTCCTTCCATTGATATGCCAACAATCGGGTTGCCTTCGGAAGAGTGACTGAACTGCTCATAAAACAGCTGAGAACCGAGTTCTGAATCCTTGTTATACGTAACCGTTGCTTCAGTACCATCTTGATAGGTGTAGGTCACTAAAATATCTGAACCATTGACAAAATTCTCTTGCATACCATCAATACCTAAGGTCACCTCTTCCAGTGGGTTTTCTGAGAAATCAATGATAATTTTTTCACCTGGTGTCATCCCGTTACCGTGGTTCTCTGCCAGACCAAACCCAATGTGATTATCCGGGCTAGTGTATTGCCCGAAAATGCCATTGCCATTACCTTGTGGGTTATTATCTATAAGAGTAATGAGAATTGCTGCGCCATTGGCTAATGTGACTTGTCGTACAGTTCCTGACTCACCTACAGCAACACCCCAGTTGTAGAATCCTTCAACTAGCTCAGGATTCTCAGGAATACCCCCAAGTTCAAACGTATTACCTTCGCCTTGCTGATACTCGATCTTAGAAGGATCTAACGCCGTACCCGTATCACCGCCAGTGTAGAGGTCATCGACCGTAAGTGCGCGCCTTTCTCCTTCCTCGTCCGTGTAATAAAGAGTACCCTGGGTTGGAAGTGAAGTAATCATCACCATGACTACTTCATTATTTTCTGGAACGGCTTCATCTATATCCCAAATATGGTCAAATTCTGGGTCTTCCGAGTCAAAAACAATCGGAATCGGTGAGTCTGGATCTCGAAGGTAAGCTTCAAAGCTTTCTGCTTCTGGTGCTTCGTTGACGTTCAGCTCGCTCAAGTCCACATTCACATTTGTAGACTTAGACTCGCCCCCAAATTGGCCGACTTCCGTTGCTGTCACTACTAAGCTGTGTATATTGTCTGGTAATTCGAAATTGTTAGTAAATGCATTGACGCCGTCTTCTGTTAATCGGATCTCTCCCGTTTCACTGTCAATAACGAAGAATGGATTGAGTTCATCTACATCCCCCTCCGCATAAACGTTGGTTAAAATGCTGTAAGTGATTTCTTCGCCATCTGCATCCGACGCTGATACTTGTCCAATAACGTGCTCATCATTACTGTTTTCAAAATAACTAAACTCATAACCATTCGGCTGAGTAAACTCCGGTGCGTTATCGTCAAGGTTAAGCTCATTCAAATTCACGGTAATATCGGTGAACTGAACATCGCCCAAGCCCTCAACTTCCGTTGCTCGAACAGTGATCTCATGTTCATTACCTTGCCACTCAAAGTCGTTGGTGAAGGCAAGCACTCCATCTGCAGTGAGTGTAATCGCACCAGTTAAAGCATTGATTGCAAACAGTGGTTTAATTTTCTCTGTATCTTCTGGGGCGTAAACATTCGTTTCGATGCTATACGTAACATCCTCTAAGTCAGGATCTACTGCCGTCACTGTGCCTAAAACATCGGTAGTCAATGAGTTTTCTTCATACTCAAACGTATAGTCTTGAACAGGATTACCATCGTCGTCTTCAAATACTGGAACGTTGTCATCGAGGTTGATTTCGTTGAGGTTAACAGTGATGTCTGTAAACTGCACATCACCCAGCCCTTCGACTTCCGTCGCTCGAACGGTTATCTCGTGCATATTGCCAAGCCATTCGAAATCGTTGGTATAGGCTTCTACACCAGCTGCAGTTAGGGTAATTGCACCGCTGTTTTCATCAATGGCAAACAGTGGTTCACTCTCGGTTTCATCATCTGGCGCATAAACATTGGTTTCAATGCTATACGTAACGTCCTCTAAGTCGGGATCCTCTGCTATAACGGTACCGATAACATCATTAACCGTTGAGTTTTCTTCATATTCAAAGGTGTAGTCTTGAACCGGATTGCCATCATCGTCTTCAAAAACTGGGACATTATCATCAAGGTTGATCTCGTTGAGGTTAACGGTGATGTCTGTAAACTGCACATCACCCAGCCCTTCCACTTCCGTTGCTCGAACGGTAATCGCGTGCATATTACCGAGCCATTCGAAATCGTTGGTATAGGCTTCTACACCGGCTGCAGTTAGGGTAATTGCACCGCTGTTTTCATCAATGGCAAACAGTGGTTCACTCTCGGTTTCATCATCTGGCGCATAAACATTAGTTTCAATGCTATAGGTGACATCTTCTAGGTCAGGATCCTCTGCTATGACGGTACCGATAACATCATTAACCGTTGAGTTTTCTTCATACTCGAAGGTGTAGTCTTGAACCGGATTGCCATCATCGTCTTCGAAGACTGGGACATTGTCATCGAGGTTGATCTCGTTGAGGTTAACCGTGATGTCTGTAAACTGCACATCACCCAGCCCTTCCACTTCCGTCGCTCGAACGGTTATCTCGTGCATGTTGCCAAGCCATTCGAAATCGTTGGTATAGGCTTCTACACCGGCTGCAGTTAGGGTAATTGCACCGCTGTTTTCATCAATGGCAAACAGTGGTTCACTCTCGGTTTCATCATCTGGCGCATAAACATTGGTTTCAATGCTATAGGTGACATCTTCTAGGTCGGGATCCTCTGCTATGACGGTCCCCAATACATCATTAACCGTTGAGTTTTCTTCATACTCAAAGGTGTAGTCTTGAACCGGATTGCCATCATCGTCTTCGAAGACTGGGACATTGTCATCGAGGTTGATCTCGTTGAGGTTCACCGTGATGTCTGTAAACTGCACATCACCCAGCCCTTCGACTTCCGTCGCTCGAACGGTAATTGCGTGCATATTACCGAGCCATTCGAAATCGTTGGTATAGGCTTCTACACCAGCAGCAGTTAGGGTAATTGCACCGCTGTTTTCATCAATGGCAAACAGTGGTTCACTCTCGGTTTCATCATCTGGCGCATAAACATTGGTTTCAATGCTATAGGTAACATCTTCTAGATCGGGGTCCTCTGCTATGACAGTACCGATAACGTCGTTAACCGTCGAGTTTTCTTCATACTCAAAGGTGTAGTCTTGAACCGGATTGCCATCATCGTCTTCAAACACTGGGACATTATCATCAAGGTTCAGCTCTGCCAGTGACACCTCAATATCGGTGTTCTTTATTTCACCCAGTCCAGGAACCTCAGTTGCCGTCACTGTTATAGAGTGGTTGTTAGCATCCAGTTCATAATCGTTTGTGAAAGCTTCAACACCGGCCTCAGTTAAGGTTATTTCCCCACTGGTCACATCAATGGCAAAGTACGGAAATTCTAACTCTGTATCTCCATTGCCATAGACATTACTACTGATGCTGTAGAGTACGACTTCATCATCTGCATCTGACGCACTGACTGTGCCAATGACATCGTTTATTGTTGAGTTTTCATTGTATTCAAATGCGTATCCCTCAACAGGTTCATCGTCATCATCAACAAAGATTGGATCATTATCATCTATATTGAGTTCTGAAAGATTCACGATGACGCTGTCTGTTAGCGGCTCACCTTCAGTCCCCACTTCTGTGACCGTCACCGTTATAGCATGTTGATTAAGTAACTGCTCAAAGTCATTAGTAAACGCTAACGCACCCGCCTCGGTTAAACTAATCTCACCAGTTGTCGGATCAATTTGAAACAGCTCGTTGTCATCATCGTCGGTGACATTTGTGGTAATTGAAAACTCTAGGATTTCGGTATCTGGGTCTGTGGCGGTTACTTGGCCAATCACGGATCCTGCTTCGGTACCTTCTGCATACTCAAAGCTATATTGGACGCCATCATTTGATGAGAGTTCGGGTGCGTCATTAGTACCGTTAATATTGACCGTTACAGTGGAAATGGTTCCATCGTCGGATTCCACTTCAAACACATCGGTTAAAGTGTCACCGACATTTAGCTCATCAAAAGCGCTGTTGGCAACAAAGACCCAATTCCCGTCACTGTCTATTGAAAACTGACCATTCTCACCTTCGGTATCAACTTGCTCAACAAAGGTCGGTTCGTCTGTATCGGTAGCGGTTAGGACACCTTCAAGCACCAAAGGCTCGTCGGTTTCATCTGCAGTCACATTGTCATCACCGGAGATCAGCGCGAGCGTTACAACGATAGCTTCCTCGAGTGTATCAACGAGCGCCAAACTTTGAGTTTCTGACAACCCTTGCGATTCCAACCCTTCTGTATCAAAAGATGTTTCTGCTAGAGTTTCCGCACCAGTTCGTTCAATATCCCCTGAACCTGTAAGGCTGGAACCATTTTGTCCACCAGCGGCGGTTGCAAAATCTTCATTTAAGGTTGGGTCGACACCATCTTCAATTTGCTCAAAGATTTGAGCTAGCTCAGCGTCGATGTCTAAGGACTGTAGACCAGCGTCTTCAGTAAACAATTCAGCTTCTATGTTTAATGACTCTGCCCCTAAAGCCCCCTCGGTAGGCTCACCTACACTGACCACTACTTGACCGGGTGCAACAGTTTCACCCGGTCCCAATTGGCGTACATCACCATTTTCATCAATGATAATGGTTCCGTTCACGAGTAGAACGGTTGTCGCTACTTTTATGCCCATAACGGTTCCCCCAGATGCACCAACGCCTCCCACTAGCGCCGCATACACCCCACTATGTAACCTATTAAAAATAGATGCGGCCATAATGACAAACTAGTCAATAACAGAAGAATCCTAACGAAAGCCAAAAAAGTCCTATCAGAAAAACCGGCACTTACTTCTAAAGTAAAAAATACCTTTTTGCCGGATCCTTAACTACGCTTAAAAGGATCGATGGCCATGTTCGACGATAACTTCTTGATTGTCTGTTTATTCGTCCTTCATAACTCAGTGGGGAGATACGTTGTGTTTTGGAAGAAAAAATTAGTCATAAGCAGTTTAATAGCGATGAGTTTTGCTAGCTCAGGACAAACTCTAGAACAAGCGGTAGCCATAACATTGGCCACCAACCCAGAAATCAAAAGCATCTTTAACGAATATGCGTCTAGCTTAAAAAATGCTGACGCCGCGGGCGGTGCCTACCTACCTAGCATCGACTTGGACGCAGGGATCGGTTACGAAGGTATTGATCCAGCAGATGACCCGACTCGAACAGACCTCACGCGAAAAGAGGCGACTATCTCCATCACCCAGCTCTTATGGGATGGCTCATCAACGCTGAATGACATTGATAGAACGGCTGCCGAAGCAGAGTCTATCCGTAACCAAATACTGGCAGACGCCCAAGACATTGCCCTGAGAGTGACTCAAGTTTATCTTGATGCGGTCAAGTCCTATGAGGTGCTTGCTCTATCGGAAAGCAACCTCGCCGTCCACAAAGAGATATATAGAGACATCAAACGCCGCGCAGAGTCTGGCATTGGCTCAACAGCGGATGTGTCTCAAGTTGAAGCTCGTATTGCAAAGGCGCACGGCAACCTTCTCGCAGCTCAGAACAACTTAGTCGATACACATACTCAATTTAGAAGACTTGTCGGGCAAGAACCTCTCGGCTTAATTTACCCAAGAGCCGATGAATCAAAATTACCACTTTCGCTAACAGACGCACTTGTTGTCGCATTTGATCAACATCCAGTACTTCAAGTCGCGGGGGCTGATATCGATTCAGCGCGCTTCCAGTACAAACAGTCCAAAGGGCCGATGTACCCTACTTTCTCTATCGAAGCGAGCCAAACTTGGCGTGACGATGCAGGTGGTATTGAAGGCAACAGTGAAGAAGCCATTGCCATGCTTAGAATGCGGTACAACTTATTCCGTGGTGGTAGTGACAGCGACCGCTCAGAAAGTGCAGCCTATCAACTCAACAAAGCAAAAGACCTACGCGACCAAGCTTACAGAGAAATAGAAGAAGGTTTGCGACTTTCATGGAGTGCATTGGATTTAACTCTACAACAGAAAAACTTTTTGGCTGACCACGTAGATTCTGCCTCAGAAACCGTACTGGCGTATGAGAAACAGTATCGAATTGGTCAACGAACCCTTCTCGATCTACTCAATACGGAAAACGAACTCTTTGAAGCACGTAAAGACTATTTAGATGCTCACTACGCCGAGCAATACGCTAAGTACCGAGTGATGAATGCAACTGGGGTGCTGCTTGATGCCCTGCTTGTTGACATCCCTAAAGAGTGGACGGAAAAAGTGGAGTACTAGTTATGTTGAATAAGAGCCTATTAAGTTTAGCCCTTGTACTCGCCTTTACCCATGGCAACACTTATGCGGAAGAAGAGTACGATTACATTGCAACACCCGAAGCCACCCAAGTTGCAGACTTACTAGATGACGACAGAGATGGGGTGGTGAATGCTAGAGACCTATGTCCTGGCACTCCCGAAACATCTCAAGTTGATAATGATGGCTGTGGCGAGACTATTAAGTCCTCTGAAGAGCGCCAGCTACGCATCTTGTTTGCTAACGACTCCTATGAGATTAATCCAATCTTCAGCAACCAAATTTCGACGATGGCGGAGTTCTTAGAGGCTTACCAGTCTGCATCCATTGAGATTCAAGGGTACGCAAGTAAAGTCGGCTCACCGGAATACAACCTCGAACTTTCCAAAAAGAGAGCCGAAATGGTACAGGATGAGCTGCTCTATTATGGCGTAGAACCTGACCGAGTACGAATTATCGGTTTTGGTGAGGACAGACTTGAAAACGATGGTGATGATGAAGTCGCCCACGCAGTTAACCGACGCGTCACTGCGACCGTTGTTGGCCTGCAAGAAAAGGTGGTTGAAGAGTGGACCATTTTTACGGTAATCGAAAAATAGCTGCAGCCTAAACACAAAAAACGCTTCCCATTTGGAAGCGTTTTTTTATTGCTATTTACAAGCTAAACCCGAAGCTATTTTTCTTCAGTTTTGCTAGTACCGCACTTACTCGAAAGTTGATGCGTCTCCATGTCGTATTGTTCTTTAATCGCATCTTTCACTGTACCGCCCCAGACTGGCACACCAACGAAGTAACTCGTTCTTGCCAAGATATGAGCCGCAATCGGCGCTGTTACGATAATGAAAACAATCACAACTATTGAGCGAATAACGATTGACGTGTCTTCCCAAAATACAATTGAGAATGCAATCACTATCAAACCAATGCCTAGAGCACCTGCTTTACTGGTCGCATGCATACGAGTTAGAAAATCAGGCATACGATTCAAGCCAATGCTAGCAAGTAACATCAAGAATGCGCCCATAAGTGCAAAGAACCCTACTACAAAATCAATCATCGTTTCGAATTCCTCGTTTCTCTAAATAACTTGAAAAACCGACTGCCGCTAGGAATGACGTAAGCGCTAACACAATGGCTACATCAATAATCTTAGGTTGGTTATAAGCCGCCCCGTAAAGCACAACCATACCGACAGTAATAGACGCCATCAACTCTAACGCGACAACGCGATCTGGGAGCGATGGACCTTTAAGTAATCGAATCGATGCCAGCAATAGGGCTAACACCATCATACCAAAACTTATCTGATAGACCGTTTCAATCATAACTCTTAACCCAAAATATCAATAACCATGGCTTCTAATCGCTTAAGCTCTGCGATATGAAGCTGTTCATCTTCAAAGTACATCAAGTGCACATATAAGACTTTTTTATCTGTCGAAACATCAAGCGCAAGAGAGCCTGGCGTCGCTGTAATTAGGTTCGAAAACACGGTAATGCCACCGTCTGTTTTCAAGTCTAAAGGGACACCAATCACGGCTGGTTTCATCAAATGTGTTGGCGTAATAACGTCGTATGCGACACGTGCGTTTGCCTTAATCAGGTCCCAAATGAAGAACAATACGAAGTTAACTAGCTTAGGTAACTTGCCAAAGTACTTCGAGAACAATGGGCGATCACGCAGTACATAAGCCAATACCATATAACTTAAAATCATACCGCCAAGCAGGTTCGCTAGAGTATATGAGCCTGACAACACCACCCATGCCAATGCCAGAAGTACGTTCCAACCAAATGCTTTCATACTAGTTGCCTCCTAACACAGCTTGAATGTACTGCTGAGGATCGAGGATCTGTTCAGCGGCCATAGAGCAAGATTCACAAACCATTCAGCATTGATACCGATAGTTACTGTGATACCCGCCATTAGGATAATCGGAAGATACAAGCACAAGCGCTCTGAATCAGACAATGGTGGTAGCGTTTCTGCTTCTTCAGGAAGTTTCTTCCAGAAAGCCTCTGCCCAAATCTTAATCATGGAGTACATAGTCAATAGGCCAACTGCAAGTGACGCAATCACACCAATCCACTCTTTCGCTTCAATACCCGCTTTAATAACCACAAACTTAGCGAAGAAACCTGACAACGGTGGAATACCTGCCAGTGACATCGCCGGAATAGCAAACAAGATGGCTAAGAACGGCGCTGACTTATACAAACCACCCAAACGCGACAAATCATAGGTTCCGTGCAAGCGATGCATAACACCGCCAATTAAGAACAAGTTTGTCTTCACCACGATATGGTGGAACAGATAGAACACGCCACCTAGAATCGCAAGCGGTGTAAATAGAGCAAGGCCCAAAATCATGTAACCAATCTGGCTCACAATGTGGAATGACAGAATACGTCTAACTTCGAACTGAGCTGCGGCTCCGAGTACGCCAGTCACCATGGTAAAAATACCCATCCACATTAATAGCGTACTGTGCGTGAAACCAATATCACCAATGAAGATGACACTGAACACGCGATATAGTGCGTATACGCCTACTTTCGTCAGTAGACCAGCAAATACCGCAGAAATAGCGACAGGTGGCGTGTGGTAAGACGCAGGTAGCCAGAAGAACAACGGGAAAGCTGCTGCTTTAATACCAAACGCTACAAGGAACAACAGTGAAATGACAGTAACCACTTCAGGACTGTCTGACATCGCCAACTTCTGGCCAAGGTCAGCCATGTTCAACGTTCCTGCGTAGGCATACAAAAGGCCAATCGCACTTAAGAACAGAGCTGAGGACAGTAAGTTAAGCGTGACATACTTCAGTGCACCTTCCATCTGGCTGCGCTCACCACCAAGGATAAGCAAGCCAAATGACGCAACTAGCATGATCTCAAACCATACGTATAGGTTAAAGATATCGCCGGTTAGGAATGAACCAATGACACCTGCAAGCATTAGGTGAAGTAATGGGTAAAAACCGAACTTCTCATGCTCTTTGGTCATTGTCGCTAACGCGTAGATAGAGATACAAAACGCAACAACCGCTGACACTGTCACCATAATAACGGCAAGTAGATCGGCAACCAGCGAGATACCGAAAGGGGCATCCCACCCACCAAGGGTGATCACCTGAATACCATCGTTATAAACAGTCGTAAACAGAGTACCTGCTGCTACAAGCAACGCGAAGTTTGAGAAAACACTGATCCAGCGTTGCAGAGTTTGATGCTTCCATAACACCATCGAAATGGCGGCAGCAAGCATCGGGATCAGTACTGGCATTAATAGCATCATAATTGTGAATCTGTACTCTTCATTTCGTTCATGTCGTCTTTACCAATCACTTTGTAAGCGCGTTTGATCAAAACAACAGCAAAAGCCAAAACACCAAAACTAATAACAATCGCGGTGAGGATAAGCGCCTGTGGCAATGGATCCGCAATCGTACCAACTGGACCTGTCATACCTTCTTCAATCAAAGGTGCACCACCTCTTACAAGGCCGCCGCCGGTGAAGATAAGTAAATTCGATGCATTCGAAAGAATCATTAAACCTATCACTAGCTTAACGACACTTCGACGAAGCATCATGTAAAGCGCTGCTGCATAAAGAGCACCGATTACAAAAGCAAACAAAGTTGTCATTTAATCCTCCAACTGTGCTAGTGAAAGAAGCAAGGTCGTTACCATTCCAATAACCACCAGATACACACCAATATCGAAAATCAACGGTGTGCTTATCTTCAGCTCTCCTAGCCCCGGCAAGGTTGGGTACCACCACACAGCACTTAGGAATGCACCTTTATATACAACGCCAATGAAGCCGCTCAAAATAGCGATAATCAAACCGCCTCCCATTAAGTAGGAGCTATCAACGCCAATAACTTTACGTGTTTGTTCTGTATCGAACGCAAACAAATAAAGGGCAAAGCCGCTGGAAGCCACAAGACCTGCGATAAAACCACCGCCCGGCTCATCATGCCCGCGTAACAGAAGGAACACAGAGAATAACAACAGCATCGGTAGCAAGAAGCGTGCGATAACTTGAAGAATGATTGAAGTACCTGTCTTGTTCATTACTTTTCCTTCTTCGTTCTAAGCATTGCAGTGACACCAATCGCAGCAAGCGACAGTACGAAGAGTTCACCTAATGTATCTAAAGCACGATAGTCAACGAGGATGACGTTCACTATGTTGCGGCCTTTCGCAATTGGGTAGCTGTTCTCTATGAGGTATTCACTAATACCGCCCGGCATTGCAAAGTGCACTGCGGTCAAGAGTAGTGTTGCCATCATGGCACCAAATGATACGGCCACAATACAGTCCCGCCAGCGTACGTCCGATGAAGACAGCTTTTGGAACTTAGGCAATTTAAACAGCACAAGAACCAGCATGATAACGGTCAACGTCTCAATCAGTACCTGAGTAATAGCCAAGTCTGGCGCACTGAAGAACACGTAGATAAGTGCCATTGAGAAACCAAGCGCACCGAGTGCAGCTACCGCGCCTAAACGCAAAGGAGTAATACACGCGTATGTGATGACAGCCACAATCAGAATAGATAAGCCGATGTCTTTTAGCGTCACATCAGAGAAATCAATCTCCCAATGGAAACCCACTTTGGTAAACATGGTATAGCCAACCAGAACAATCGTGGTTACAAAGATTGTTAGGATGTAATTCGCCATATAGCCGTTTTGCAACTTCGCTGTCGACCACTTCGCAAACTTAAGCATGTTGTCCATGAATACGAAGTAACCACGCTCAGGTCCGTAATCCAGCATTGGTTTCACTTTTGAAGCTTTCGCTCCTAAAGAATCCCACTTCTTAAACAGCAAGTAACCCAACGCTAACGCCGTCAAACTCATAATGAGCGGCACATTCACACCATGCCATAGAGCCAAATCAATATCCGAAACATCATAACCCGACACCGCGTTGGCCGCCGAAGTCACTAATGGGGAAACTAAGCTTGGGATCAAACCAAAGATAAGACCGACAACCGATAAGATAGTGAAACCAAGGCGCATCCCCATTGGGGCTTCATGTGCGTCTTTTGGTGTTTGCTTTTTCTCTCCCCAGAAAGGTTTGATCACTAGCAAACAAGCACAAGCAACAATGAAGATGGAAGTCAGCAGCGCCATTAATGCAAGAACCGGTGCCCAAAGACTGGTTAGAACGCCTGCAAGCATCAACTCTTTACCGATAAAGCCAAACAGTGGTGGAACACCTGCTAGGGCCAATGCAGCCAAAGACATAAATGCAGCGGTATACGGCATCGCTTTGCGAAGGCCACCCAGCTCACGTACATCTTTCGTACCAGTTTCATGGTCTATAGTACCTGCCGCCATGAACAACGCACCTTTGTATAAGGCATGCCCTAGAAGGAAAACCACCGCCGCTACTAATGCAGCTTCAGTGCCGATACCTATAAGCATGGTGAGCGTGCCCAAAGCCATGATGGTTGAGTACGCAAGATTTTCTTAAGATCCGTACTCGACACCGCCATCGCGGCACCAAGAAGCATAGTAATCGCACCAGCTCCGGTAAGAAGCAGGGTCCAAGTCTCATGGCCAGCATGGTAGGTTGCAAACGCGCCATTAGATAGACGCCCGCTTTAACCATGGTTGCAGAGTGAAGGTAAGAACTCACTGGCGTTGGGGCTGCCATAGCATTAGGCAACCAAAAGTGGAACGGGAACTGCGCCGACTTGGTGAAAGTACCACCAAGAACAGCGAGCATCATCACTGTGAAAAGCGCGTGAGTTTGAAGGTCTGTACCCTGAGCCAAGATCTCATGAACTTCATAGGTTCCAGCAATCGCGCCAAGCATGATGATACCGGCAAGTAGTGCTAGTCCACCGCCGACTGTGACAAACAGACCTTGCAACGCCGATTTACGTGAAGACTCTTTCTCGTGGTAATAACCGATGAGCATGTAAGAAGTAATACTGGTCAGTTCCCAGAATACGAACATCGCCATTAAGTTACTTGAAAGTACAACACCCAGCATCGCACTCATGAAAGCCATCAAATACATCAGCAGTTTACGCTGATCTGGCTTGTACGCTAAATAGCTGCCAGCATAGATAATGACGAAAAAGCCAATGCCTGAAATGAGCAATGCGAACATCAAACTTAAGCCGTCTAACCAAAAATTCAGAGTAATCCCTAAACTTGGCACCCACTCATAACTAATGAGCTGCGGCCCCTGCCCTGTAATAGCAGGGAGGAAAGTCATGAAATAGACAAACAATGCTGCTGGCAAAATCGCAAGCAACTTACTGGTTCGTTCCCCAAAATTACGAAACAGCCAAGGGACAAACGCCGCTAGGATAAACCCCGACAGGACAGCGATGAGCATTTAAACTAGCCTCCACAGACTTTTATAAAACTTTAACATTTATAGGACTTTACCAAACAACTATTACAAATGATAACCGACTTTCATTCGATATATCAATTCACTAACATTGAAGCAAAATATGCAAGGGAACGAGTCTATGGAAAAGGTGAAGGTAAGAATATTCGCTTGTGATGAGGAGATCTTTCGGAATTTCCGATCTAAATGAGACTTCTGTACGGGAAAACTATCATCAATTGTTCAATCAGATGTAAGCTTTCGAACTAAACTCAAAACAAAAACGTAAAAATAACTATTAATAACAGACGGTTACAGGATGAAATTAAACGAGTTTTAATTCTCTAAACTGAATTTGAGAGTAATACAGTACGATACAAAAAGCCCACAAACATTGCTGCTTGTGGGCGGAAAACTTAGTTCATTACAACTTTAGGCTTAGGCAAAGTTATCGCTAATAAACTGTAACCGAGAATTGCGGATGCCGTTGAGCCCATCAATATACCCAATCTGGCATAGGTATCGAGCACTTCATGCTCAAAGCCAAACGCCAAGGAAGAGATGAATATAGACATGGTAAAGCCAATGCCGCACAAGATAGACACGGCGAAGATATGTCGCATGCCAACACTATGCGGCATTCGCGCCCACTTCATCTTCACAGCTACCCAGCTAAATAACATGATGCCGATTGGTTTACCCACTAACAACCCAAACGCAATGCCCATTGGTAGCGCTGAAGTTAAACCGCTAATCGAAACGTTGTTAAGAGCAATACCTGCATTTGCCAACGCGAACAGCGGTAAGATGCCAAAGGACACGTACGGGTGTAACCAATGCTCAAGCGTCTTTAAAGGCGACTCGTTAGGCTTGTCGCCCTTGATTGGGATGGCAAAGCCAATCACTACACCAGCAAGTGTTGCGTGAACGCCCGATTTCAATACTGCAAACCACAAAACAAGTCCTACAAGAAGGTATAAAGAAAGGTGAGTAACTTTTTTCGCGTTGAGAGTAAATAGAATCGCTGTACAAAGGAAACCAAGAATCAAAGCCATGATTGAAAGATCTTGGGTATAGAACAGAGCAATAATGATAACGGCGCCAAGATCATCGATGATAGCAACGCAAGTAGGAACACTTTCAGGCTGACAGGCACACGGTTACCAAGCAATGCCATGATGCCAAGCGCAAATGCAATGTCGGTTGCCGCAGGGATAGCCCAGCCAGCTAACGCTTCTGGGTTATTAATATTGAAGAAAACGTAGATAAGAGCTGGAACCACCATGCCCCCACAGCAGCAATTGCTGGGAACATAGCTGTCTCTTTCGATTTTAATGCACCTTCTACTAGCTCTCGTTTTACTTCAAGACCAATCAGCAGAAAGAAAATTGCCATGAGGCCGTCATTTATCCAGTGGGATAACGACATCCCCAACACGTACGTGTGTAAAAATCCCTGATAATATTCATTAAGCCCGGAATTTGCGACAGACATTGCAACGATTGAAGCAATGATAAGAAGTATTCCGCTCGATGACTCCATTTTTAGAAAGTCACGTAATAACTTGCCCATTTTTATTGGCCTTAGTTCTATTTCAATTATGGATGATAAGAAATTTATATCAGTGAAAACAGGTTAAGCTCGACACTTAATACCTATTTATGGCGAACTCACCATCTGTATCCACCAATTGCGCCATTTTAACCAATTTGTGATATCTAAACAGTAAAAAAAGCGAACAATAACTAAGGAATTCCCGAACATTCGTTATCAGTCACAATATTCAATTGTTCAAAAAAACATGGTTAAACTTACTAAACACAACGTGCTGCATATCAGTAATTATGACAAGTATAGGTCATGTATCTTATTCTTACGGTTAGATTTTTTATCATTCGTCACACTCTGAAAAATTTTTTCAACCCGGCTATTTCGACCAAACTTCCTATTCAAAAATAGTGCATTTTCAGCATTTCGAAATAAAGTTTTACAAACTGCGCTTTAAATTGAACCAGTAAATGTTATAGGACTTAATTTTAAGTTATCAGATAGTTAGAGACAGAAAAAAGCCCACTAATAATAGTGGGCTCTGTCGTTAGAATTAGATTAGAAAGCGCTATGAAATCAGCGTAAAGGAAACAGGTTCCATCAATAACCTGTTAACTGCATAAATCCACTTGAATAATGCGATCCGCTCACACTTATTGGGCCTTCCCAATAAGGGACGATAAATGGAAGCCACACATTAGGGTTATCCACATTGGTGACTACATCTACGCCATATTCTGGGATTGAAATATGCCAACTCAACGGAATCCGTTTACCGTTCTTCATGATTGTTAGCTTTCTAGGAGTTATCGTCATATCATCGCCATCTAGGCGTATCACTTTACCGTCGTCAGTGGCGAGCATGCCAAAAACATAAGGCATCTGATTTTTGTGGCGATACTGATTAAGCGAGACCGTTGTATTGCCATCAAGAGGGAACACGAACCAATCCCAACCAATCTGGCCCTCTGCCATCAAGCCACTGCCCCACTCCTTACTCATCCATGCCTTACCCAATACTTTAATCGGTCTACCATTTTCAAGCGTTAGCACACCTGACACATCAAGAAATGGCGCTGTAATGTTGAATGAAGCCACAGGCAACAAATCATGCTTAATTTGGTATCCTTTATCCCCTGGAAGCGCAAAGGGGCCCTTAGCAACCGTATTTAAAGAAACATTGAACGTATCTGTTTTCGCCTCTAAGCTGCCGGGGAAAGGCGTCACGCCCAATGAACGCCAAGTCCAGTTATCGATCCAAATCCTAAAGGGTTTATCGGTCATACCTGCTTGGCCAATACCACCACGAGCAATTCGCTGCTCTCGCCAGACATTATCTTTGCTAGAAACGACAACGTGAGATACGTAGATTTGAGGACTCTGCCAACCTGCCGTATCCTTGTCATCGTTTGCGATGCGGAAGTAACTCCACTGAATACCATAGTTTTGGCCATCTTCCCCTACAACGTTGGCGAAATAATGCCACCACTCGTGCTGAAAAGACGCATGAAACTGAAAGTCTTTAGGAATCACCACAGGTTGATCGGGTAGTACGGGCTCAAATACTTTCTTAGGGACGGAACCTAGCATGTAGGTAACATCGTGACCTTCACTCTCTGTTGCACCAAAAAAGTTAGACTCGTAAACCACCCACGCACAGAAAAAGAGCAGCAAAACTGACGCCCATCGCCTGAGCTTGTTGAATACTTCGAACTTCTTGTTCATCTATAGTGCGTCTCTTAAGATCTTCATCGGTGTTTTTCGTATCATTCTAAAGACTGGAATCGCGCCGGCAATCATCAAAGCAATCATTGTAATCGCAATACTGAACATATAATCAGCAGGATTGAACTTAAGTTCCAACGTCCAACCAAAAGACTGTTTAATCACAATATCGACGACTAAACTCGCTAATGTCAGTCCTAACGGCATCGCAATAACAATCGCGATAGCGCCGAAGACAAACAGCTGCAAGCCACCCATAACAATCAATTCACGACCTGACATGCCCAAGCAACGAAGCAATGAGACATGCTTCTGCCTTGATACTTCACCAGCGACAGTGGCGAAGAAGATACCAAATACCGCAATAATCAAGGTGATATTTCCGAGCTTATCGGCGATCGAGAAGGTTCGGTCAAACACTCGCATTGCTTGCTGATGGATAGAGCTATTGTCGTAGATTCTCTCTGAACCCAATCGATACGTAGATTCGAGCCTACGCTTCAAGCCTTCAGCATTGATTCCTTCTTGAAGCAACACGCCAAGTCCAACATTACCGGTACCAGAAAACGCATGACGCCAATTTTGATGTGATAACAGCACTTGATTATATGGATTGCCATAATCGAAATACACGCCCACCACCTGCCATCCAAGTCCGAGGTCGCCATATAAATTAATAAAGTCGCCAGGTCGTATTCCCAGCTTTAACGCCATTGACTCACTGACCATCACCCCTTTTGAGTTATGTAAGTGATACCAATATTGCGGAATACCAAGCTTGATCGTCAGAGAGTCTAGCTCTCCTTCGGATGCGCCAGTGCTGACCACTTGTAGTGAGCCTTTCGGCGTCATCACTTCGCGCTCCCAACGCCACCATACTTCGTCCACTTCTGGTTGCTTGATCAACCAATCACTCATTTTGGTCGCCGCACTCGTATTCGGATAGATATACAGGTCAGCAGCAAGGCGCTGTGTTAACCAGCGATCTGTGGTATCTCTGAAACTTCCGACCATGGTTTCTATGCCTATATTAGCGGCCATCGACACCATAAACGCCATCATAGCAACGCCACGATAGCTCATGCTTGTGGCGGCATCGGCAAAGAACCATCGTACTTTCACCCAGCGCATTGAATAAGAGAAACTTGTGAACAACTTCCAGATGAAGTAAGGCGTGAACAAGGCCGCACTTAGTAGCATTAACGCTATAATGGCAAAACCAGACGATTGGGTCTGTGGAGCCTGATAGATGGCAATCGCTGCCACACAGAAAGCACACGCAAGGCCTGCTTGCAATGAGAACTCAATGCCGGTGAATCGGGCAATAGACAAACGAGTCGTCAAGCGAATGGGTTGTGAACGAAGCAATCGAACCAAAGGCCATGAACAGGCGAGCAATGCACCCAATACCGTCATATATAAGCTGTAGAGACTGGCTTCCCAATGCCAATCAATCGAAAGTCCAACGTTCGCATCGTATAAGTCACCCAAACTTGATGACACTGAAGGTATCAACTGATTGGCGAGAACAAGTCCCAGCACATTGCCACATAGCCAACTTGCTAATATCAGTACCGACAGCTCCAGCATCATCGCCTTAGTGAGCTGCCAAGATGAGACGCCCGTTTGTCTTAAAGCCCCAACCAATGGCTGACGTTGGGTCATGGAAAGAGACATGGCTTGATAGAAGATAAATAAGCCCACTAAGAACGCAAGTAACCCCATTGCGTTCAAGTTCATGTGGAAGGCTTTTGTGAGAGACTCTAATTCGAGACGTGAACTACGAACGAGCTTCATACCATTCGGCAATGAGTCTTTGAGCTTTGCCAATTTCTCTTGCGGCATTTCAGAACACGCGACCACTGAGATGCCCGACGATTTATTCAGCATTCTTAACAGCGACATGTCTGCAAGAATTCGCGAACCATTAATTCTGTCTTGGGTATCAATGAGAATAGGCCCGAGCTGACTGCCGTCACGAAGTGTAATGAAATCTCCATCACCCCAACTCATATGAGTCGCAAGTTCATCGCTGACCAAAATCGGGAATGGTGGCCGCATGAGCTGTAGCGCAGGAATGTCGTTAAGAAGCACGCCCGATGTCATATTCAGCATGGCCACTGGGTCAATTCCGACGATCACAAAGTCTTGGCCGGAAGCGGCGGAGACTCGCATACTCTCAAATGGTGCACACTGATGAAAGCCATCGCGTCTTAGCTGAATATAGAACCCTTGTGGGATTCGGTTAGATTCGTGCTTTGAACGAATACGATAAGGAAGAGGATTGGAAAAAAGCTTCTCACCATGCGCGTAACTTTCACGTGCATGATGATTAATAGAAGAAACGCCAACTAATAGAGAGACACCCAACGTAAGGCCAAGCCATACGAGAAGAATTTGAAAAGGATAACGGCGGTAATGACCAAGTAGCGCTTTAACTACGGGCCATAACATGCAGTTGCCCTCCTTGAAGTCTTACCTTACCTTCCATGTGATCAGCCACTTTCTCACTGTGAGTCACCAACAATAATGTACACTCAAGTTGGCGAGTTAGTGTGGTAAGCAAACGCATCACTGCCTCTGCATTGCGCTCATCCAAACTACCGGTTGGCTCATCGGCCAAGAGAAGTTTCGGTTCCATATAGAGCGCACGGGCGATGGCCGCACGTTGCTGTTGACCACCCGAGACCTCTTCTGGGTAGCGGCCCAACAAAGGCATTAAATCAAGTGCAGATAGGATTTGACGCCACAAACCCTGATCATCTGGTAACCCCTTCAATTGACGACAAAAACGAATATTATCGGCAACGTTTAGAGTTGGAAGAAGGTTAAACTGCTGAAAAATAAGGCCAATATTGTTGCGTCGGTACGCGGTACGTACGCTTTCAGGTACGTCATGCATAGAAAAGCTTGGGAAAGTGACTTCGCCGGAGTCTACGGTATCAAGCCCCGCGATCAGGTTAAGCAATGTACTCTTACCTGAACCACTTTCCCCCATGAGAGCAATTTGTTCACCTTGCTTTAGAGACAATTCAGCACCTTGTAGAACGGGGTGAAATTCACCTCCATCAACGTAGCCTTTACAAAGCTCTTTAAGCAGTAACATTCACACTCTCACCTTTGTCATAAATTGGACTGTGAATCTACACTAATTCCCCGTTAGGAGGAAGCGTTTTGACACACAGATCACAAGATATGTATTGATTTGCATAAATTGGCCGTATTACGTCTAATTTTCAATCAAATTCCGCATCCACTTCTTGCTTTTTACTCGATGAAGAGACCCAAACCACTTCACTAGTTCTTCGACTAAGAACAGCAAGAAAATCCACTCAGGTTCAAATCCAAGTCCGATGGCTGCGAATGCCGCAAGTGGAATGCTTATAAGCCATTGCGCGATAAGGTCTTGATATAGACAGAACTTAACATCACCTCCAGCACGTAAAACTCCCATGATCGCCATCATCGGCACTGATTTCAAAACCATTCCGATACTAACTATCACAATAAATTTCTCTGACAGCTCACGGGTTTCTGGTGTTAACGCAGTGAATAACCCCAATACCAATTCGTACGAAAGATACAGACCAATTGCCACTACAACGCTCACAATAACGTTGAGCAGGATCATCCCTATGGCTTGATAGTAAATTTCGTCGTATTTCTTTGCGCCAAGTTGGTTGCCTGTCAACACACCAGCGGCACTGGATAAGCCGATCATCAATGCCAATGTGATCGATTCAATGGGCGTCATCACTGATAACGCAGCCAAACCTTGAACTCCCGTTTGGCCCATAATTGCATGATAAACAAATAGCCCCCTGCCCACGCTAAGAAGTTAAACGTGGTAGGTAGAGAGAGTTTGAGGAAACGTGAAATCTTATCCCAGTCAATAATTGAGCGAATATCTTCAACACCAAACGCGAGCAGATGTTTTTTCCCATATAGATACCCATAAAGGAAAAGCACTTCGATAAAGCCACTAATGACCGTTGCGATTGCCGCCCCTTTAATCCCCATTTCTGGAAAACCGAACTTACCAAAAATGAGCACCCAATTAAGGAAGATATTGGCAACAATACCGACACCGCTAAATAAAGTACTGATGCCGGGTTTGTGCATTGCGCGAAGCCCGACAAGCATGCTGGCAACACAAGCAACGGTAAACATACTCACGGAAGTAATCACCAAATAATCACTACCCAGTTTATTTACTTGAGCATCATCAGTTGTGAGCGCCATGATTTGTTCAGGGAAAAAAATGAAAAGCACGACGGTTAGTGCTGCAAACGCCATAGAGACAAACCAGGTTAACGCAGTACTTTCCCGTACGCCCTTACGATCAGCCGCTCCCCAATACTGGCTGTCAATAGCGCGCCACCCGTTGTCACACCCACCAGCATAATGGTCGTCACAAATGTAGCACGCGCAGCAACACCCACCGCTGCGATTTCGGCTTCACCTAACTGACCAAGCATAAGAACATCCACCAGCCCACGGCTAGAAAACATAATGTTCTGCAATGCGATTGGTAAAGCAATCACAATCAATTTACGCAGAAAATCTCCACGAGTATGGAGTATTACTTGAGATAACAGGGTCACTTTAGTACCTAACTCTAACAGCTTAATAGAATGAGAAATCCGGTCACGGCTCTACTTCGTATGATAGACCAATCCACAGCTTCAATATTCTGAAAATGTGCTTAACGCGAGAACGCTTGTTCACGAGATTAAGAATGGATTTAGCTACGAGCTACGTATGCAACAGAAAGCATTTACGCAGAATCAAAGATCAAGAGGTTACTTGGGATTCAAGTTCCGATATTATAAATCGTTGATTATGTAATCACCATAAAAAGTAAGGATGCTGGATGAAAAAAATTCTGGTACTTGGAAGCTCTGGCTATGTTGGCAGTCAGCTTCTTCCTCAGTTACTCGAACTTGGCCATCAAGTGACGGCTGCCGCGCGTCATATTGAGTATTTAAAGGCGCGAACGGCTCCTCATGAAAACCTAACCACACTCTATCTCGATCTTGCTGATGCGCAGGCCACTCAAGAGCTCATACCGAAGTTTGATGTTATCTTCTTCCTTGTCCATGGCATGGCGCAAGGTCATGACTTCGTTGATTACGAACTCAGCTTGGCACATAACTTCGCAAATGCAGTTAAAGACTCTGACGTGAAGCACATCATCTACTTGAGTGCAATTCAACCACAATCCGGCGACTCACAGCACTTAAAAGCAAGACAAGCCACCGGAGAAATTATTCGTAACTCAGGTATTCCTACCACTGAGCTGAGAGCAGGCGTCATTATTGGCCCGGGGTCCGCCGCTTTCGAGATCATGCGTGATTTTGTCTATAACCTTCCAGTCCTAATTACTCCAAGTTATGTAACATCGAAAGCCAACCCGATCGCCTTAGAAAACTTGAATCATTATCTATTAGAGCTACTTCAAGATGAGCCACAGGGTCACGAAATCTACGAAGTCGGTGGGCCAGACACACTCACGTATAAAGACCAGTTCGAAGTGATTTGTAAGGCCGCAAATAAGCCGTTTCGTTTATGGTCAACGTCGTTGCTTACTCCGGGGTTAGCTTCTCGCTGGTTGGGCATCGTCACTTCAGTGCCTTCTTCTATTGGTGCCGCGTTACTTGCTGGCCTTAAGCATGATTATGTTGCCAACTCAGAGAAAATCCGCGAACGTTTTCCGCAAGAGCTTGTTGGCTACACCGAGATGGTCAATAACACCATCAACGTTGAAGGAGAATTCGTTCGAAGTAATGTCTGGGGATTTGATGAAGCCGCTCTCAATCGATGGCAACCGGGTTTTGGTTATTATCCTAAACAAGCTGGCGCCTCCATTGAAACCATTCTTACTTCAGAGCAACTGTGGCAGGTCGTCAAGCAACTCGGTAGCCCCAAGGAAGGCTATTTCTTCGCCAATATCTTGTGGCGCACTCGAGAATGGTTGGATCTTTTCTTTGGTGGAGGACGTCCAGTTCGCCGCTCCCCTGAAGGCCCAGAGCTCCATGTTGGTGATTTAATCGATTCTTGGAAAGTCATTCGCTGCGAACCAAACAAGTTTTTGTCGCTTTTGTTTGGAATGAAAGGCCCTGGCTTAGGTCGCTTGGAATGCGCCATCATTGATCATGGGGACAAACGAGAACTCACCATCACTGCTTGGTGGCACCCGAAGGGCTTTCTTGGACTGCTTTATTGGTTCGCGATGATGCCAGCACATCTGTTTATTTTCAGAGGAATGGTCAAAGCTATCGTGCTGAAGGCAGCCCAACCACCTAACTCTTAAAACGTAAAAACGGCAGCCTTTCGGCTGCCGTTTTCATATCTAGCTTACGCTTCATTGTTCAAGCTATTAGTCCACCTTGAAACTCAGCGGAATTTCCGCCAGCTGACTGCCCTTGTTTTCAGGATAGATAATGTACTCACCGTGGTACTTTACTACCGACTTATAATCCGTCACTTTGTGTACCATGAAGCCAGCTTCTGCCGCCTTCTCAACAAACAGCGCATGGTCACCACGTACAAACCAGTGCATTGGCTTAATCAGTAACTCACCATCAAAACAGTCATCACATTGGTCAGCACACAAAGCTAAAGAACTATGACCATCGGTAAAAATCTGGACTTTGCCACCATTCAATAACGGCTCAGAGGTAGATACATCCCAATCCAAGGCAATCATGGTGTCGAGAAACGTCTCGATGTCGCTATCTTTAAGCGTTCTACCCTTGCCTTCATCATCAAAAAACTGCGCGTAGTAGGCAGAGATTCGCTTAAATACAGTAGGCAAATCAGCCGCGTTACCTTTTGAGCGGCCCACTTTCTGCCAGCGGATCAGGTCGCCACTCACTAAGCGACCAAAACGTTGCGTCTTAATCGATTTTGTTACCCAGCGAACCAAGAAATGGTTGTTCGCAATCGGCGCATCCGTCAGCTTCCCCGATTGATGCTCAGCTTTCAGCTCTGCCAATGCGGCATTAACCAACTCTTGAATCTCTTTAGCGTAGGTCGACATTATGCCTTTCTTCCTAATATCCAGTAAAAGCCTGCCGACAAAATCGCACAAGCGGTCATCACAGTAACCATAGGCCACACTTCACTATGAGGCATAAATGCCACTACAACACCCATCACAGAACCCATGCCAAAACGCAGTGTCCCTGCTAGTGATGAAGCAGTACCTGCCATCGAAGAGTAACTACTCAATAGCAGCGCCATTGTGTTACTGCCGATAGTTGATAGCGTACCTATAAATAAGACCACGAATGTTACGGTGCCCCATAGGCCAAAATCAAGTAGCCAAGTGACAAACAAGCCCAGACCGGCGAAGAGTTGAACAGCCAAGCCAAAACGCAACATGCTATGTGAGCCCATACGTTTAACTAGGCGGCCATTAATACTCGTCATAACGATCATCGCGATGATGTTAAGACCAAACAGATAACCAAACTTTTCTGGAGGCACGCCATAAATATCAATATAGACAAACGAGCCCGCGGTTAGGAAAACAAACATGCCAGAGAAGGAGAACGCTCCCGATAGCATCAAGCCTAACGCTGTTGGGTTACTTAACAGTCGTGCATAGTTGCGTAGTGTGGTTCTTAATCGTAATGGTTGGCGATTCTCCGGCGCCAAGGTTTCTGGGATTTTGAAGTAAACTAAGGTGATAACTAATGCCGCAAAGGCTGCCAGTACCCAGAAAATTGAGCGCCAACCGAACCACAGCGACAGATAGCCCCCGATCATCGGCGCAAGAAGTGGTGCAACAATCATCACAAGAGTGATAAAAGACATCGTGCGCGCGAAATCTTCACGATCGAACATATCACGAACCACAGCTTGAATGATGACTGCCGCCGCCGCACCCGCAAAACCTTGCGCAGCGCGAATATAAGTGAGCGCATCAATACCCGTTGTCGTCGCGCTCATTACCGCCGCGATACCGAAGAAGAAAACACCTGCCATTAAAATTGGTCGGCGACCATAGCTGTCGGCTAAAGGTCCATGCAGAAGCTGACCAAGTGCAAAGCCCGCTGTGTAGGCCGTCATAGTAAATTGAACATCACCTGCAGACACGCCTAAGTCACGCGCAATCGCAGGCATTGCAGGTAAATACATATCGATTGCAAGTGGCGTTAGTGCACCAATAGCACCGAGCACGAGAAAAAGCAAAAAGCCAAGCGATGGGGTACTCATGGTACCAGCAGTTTGTGTCGTCATAGAATCAATACTCAGCCAGAAAAATGCGGAAACGGGAAGAAGATAATAAAAAACCAATCAGGCCCTCAAAATGAGAGCCTGATTCACTTATTTATATATTCATCTAATTTGGTAATTTTTACTAGTTCTTATTAGGAACCAAACTAATTCCAATTTGAGTTTATTATTTCCAGATTGACTCTATCTCTTCTTGAGTGAGGTATCGGTATTCACCCAGTTCTAACGACTCATCCATCTCGATTTCACCGATAAACTCGCGGTGCAGCGCCTCCACTTTATTGCCCAGAGCGGCAAACATGCGTTTCACCTGATGGTATTTGCCCTCATGAATAGTCAGCAGTACTTCTTTCTCTGCACGCACATCCAATTGAGCAGGAAGCGTTAGGCCATCTTCACTTTTAAGTTGAATGCCCTGTTCAAACTTCTCTGCATAATCTGGCTGGACAGGGTCGGCAAGCCACACACGGTAAGTTTTCGGGCATTTGTGTTTAGGAGAAGTAATACGATGAGACCACTGACCATCATCGGTGATCAACACAAGTCCAGTAGTATCCACATCCAATCGACCCGCAAAGTGCAGATCTTCCAGTTTGATTTCATCTAAAAGAGTCAGCACGCTTGGGTGAGATCCATCTTCATGCGAGCACACAAAGCCCTCTGGCTTGTATAGCATGATGTAACGTGGGCCAGATAAAGTGAGCTGACGACCTTCCCACTCAACAACCGAGTCTTCAGAGACTTGTGTCGCCGCTTTCTTTTCCATCTCGCCATCTACTGTCACTGTCTTCGTACGTAGAATTTGATTGGCTTCTTTACGTGTTACACCAAGCGTGTCACAAAGGAACTTATCTAAACGCATGCTTACCTCATAAATTTGATTCGCGCGCAGTATACCTTGTCATTAGAAAGGTGCGAGTATCAAAGCGAAAATTTTTTGTTCAACGTAATTGTAGGGCCTGTATACTATCGCTCTTTGTTTTGTTAAAGAATTCTCAGCTCATTCATGTACACCCTTCGCCCCTATCAAGCTGATTCCGTAAAAGCCGTAATCCACTACTTTCGAAAGCATTCAACACCTGCGGTCATTGTACTGCCGACTGGAGCGGGGAAAAGTTTGGTTATCGCCGAACTCGCAAGGCTAGCCAAAGGGCGAGTATTAGTACTGGCGCATGTAAAAGAATTAGTAGAACAAAACCACGCCAAATACGAAGGTTATGGACTGAAAGGTTCGATTTACTCGGCTGGCCTTGGGCGAAAAGAGACCGACGAACAAGTTGTGTTTGCCTCGGTACAATCTGTCGTGCGTAACCTTGACGATTTCAAAGAGCAGTTTTCTCTGCTGGTTATTGATGAGTGTCACCGCGTACCAGACGATAAAAACAGCAGCTATCAGAAAGTCATTAATCACCTCAAAGAGCTCAACCCAAACATTAAGATACTCGGATTAACAGCCACGCCGTATCGCTTGGGCATGGGTTGGATCTATCAATACCACACCCGAGGTTAGTGCGTAGCGAAGAGCCGCGTTTTTTCCGTGATTGCATCTTCGAGCTACCGATTCGCTACTTATTAGATGAAAACTTCCTGACTCCTGCGCGAATGGTTGACGCCCCAGTGCTCAGTTACGATTTCTCCCAACTTAAACCTGCCAATACCGGACGCTATAAAGAAGCCGAACTGGATATGGTGATAGAACAATCAAAACGCGCCACACCACAAATCATTGCTCAGGTGGTTCAGTACGCGGAAAGCCGACTTGGTATCATGATTTTCGCCGCGACGGTTAGGCATGCTCAAGAGATCTTTTCACTGCTGCCAGAAGGCGAAGCCGCGATTGTTATTGGTGACACACCCACACCTGAGCGTGACGACATCATCTCGCGCTTCAAAGATCAGAAGATCAAGTTCCTAGTTAACGTATCCGTTCTCACCACTGGCTTCGATGCACCTCACGTGGATTTAATTGCCATACTGCGTCCGACCGAATCTGTCAGTTTGTATCAGCAAATTGTTGGCCGTGGCTTAAGGCTTTCTCCCAATAAAGAAGAGTGCCTTGTGCTTGATTATGCCGGTAACAGTTACGATCTCTACCAACCCGAAGTCGGTGATCCAAAACCAGACTCAGACAGCGAAATCATCACCATTCCCTGCCCGGCCTGCGGTTTTAATAACAACTTTTGGGGCAAACTCGACAGCAATGGTTTCTTGCTCGAACACTTTGGCAGGCGCTGCAAGGGTACTTCACCGATGAAGATACTGGAGAACGTGAACATTGCGGCTATCGATTCCGCGCCAAATACTGCAATGAGTGTGGTGCTGACAACGACATCGCTGCGCGAATTTGCCATGAGTGCGATGCAACGCTCGTAGACCCAGACAAAAAGCTTAAAGAGGCGTTGAATCTAAAAGATGCCTTGGTGTTTGAATGTACCGACCTAACCCTTCAAACCCACAAAACCAAAACGGGGCAAAACCAACTCAAAGTCACCTATCATGGCGAGAACGACGTTCAAGTTCATGATTTTTGGTCACTCGCGACTAAAGCACAAAAGCAGCGCTTTTCGGATCAATTTGTTCGCCCTCATTTGGCCGATAAACATCGTCCATTCGAGGCAAGTAGTCCAACCAAAGTGGTGGCCAATCAGCACCGTTTCAGATTACCGCAATTCATCATTGCCCGTAAGGCAGGGCGCTTTTGGAAACTGCGCGATAAGATCTTCGATGATGAATTAAAGAGCTAACCTGCTCATTTAAAGCACTATTTAGCCCTTAGAAAGGATAGCTAGAGCACAATTCATCGCTATTCATTTTCCATTCACAGTAGAGCGCTTAGACTGGCTATACTGTTGTTACTCATCACTCTAGGTTATGGCTATGTCTCGCAAAAAGTCTAGTAAAGCGCTTGGTAAAAAGCTGACTAAAGTATCGCTACCTAAATCAGCAAAATGGCTCTCGGTTTTGCTTGTTCCTATTTTCGCTTTTGCCCCACTTTGTTGGGCCGATGAGGCGTCTGACCATTACGACCAAATGCTCACTGAAGCTCAAGTGTCAGGGGCGAGAGTCGAAATTGATGAAGACCAAAATGAGGTTTTCGAAGCCGTACAGCAAGGAAAAATCCAATCTTTCTCGGAACTCTATAAAACCGTAGAAACCCAACTTCATGGCAGAGTCATTAAAGTTGAACTCGAAGAAGACGACGATGAGTGGATTTACGAACTAAAGTTGATGCATGACAGCAACGTAATCAACGTTGAGTATGACGCTACGACACTCGAAATGATTGAGCTCAAAGGGCGTAACCTTCACGAAGTGATCAAGAAGTAAGGTAAAGGAACAAAAAGAATGAAAATCCTGATAGTTGAAGACGACCCTCGCCTTGGTGAACAGATTTGCGACACATTAGAACAAGCAGGCTGGGTGCCAGAGCTCTCCCAAGATGGCATTGATGCCTTGTATCGCGCCACTTCAGAAGAGTGGGATGCCATAGTGCTTGACCTTGGTTTACCCAAACTGGACGGGCTAACCGTGCTAAAAGGCATTCGCGACGAAAACATCAACACGCCAGTTATCATATTAAGTGCTCGCGATACGCTGAGCCAACGTGTCGAAGGCCTAAATGCAGGTGCAGACGATTACCTTACCAAACCGTTCGAAATGCTTGAGCTCGTGACTCGACTTCGTGTTCAGCTTAGACGCGCTTCTGGTACAGCAGCGCCTGTAATGCAAGAAGGCGACCTCACATTGGATACTCGTTCGTCTATCGTTTCATGGCAAGGTTCACCGGTCACGCTAACAGCGCTTGAGTACAAAGTCGTTGCGTACTTCATGCATAACAAAGACAAGGTTATATCCCGCACCGAGTTGGTTGAACACATCTACAAACAAGATTTCGACCGTGACTCAAACACCATCGAAGTGTTTATTGGCCGAATCCGTAAGAAAATCGCACCCAAAATCATTAAAACGGTTCGCGGGTTAGGATACAAACTCAATGCCTAATCAAGCATTAAGGAAACGTTTAAGTCTTAAAAGCCGCCTATTATTGGCGGCAACTTTGTGGCTGAGCGCCATGATACTCGCCGCAGGTTTCGGGATACCCAAATTAGTTAAAGACTACCTGATTAGTGATGTAACAAGCCAACTCAACTTAGCTATGGACGAAATCATCGCTAACTTGGAGATGGACGCCAATGGTGAGGTAAAACTAACCCGCCCTCTGTCAGATCCTCGATTTACTCAGCCATATAGCGGCCTGTACTGGGTAGCAACCCATGAAAACCTGACTCTGCGCTCTCGCTCTTTATGGGATAAAACCATCACCGTTAAAAAGAAGCCCCTGAGAAAACTGCTCTTTGGCGCGCAGAAAGAACCGCTTATCTATACAGAGCAGAGTGTTTTTCTACCTGACAGCAAATCACCTATCAACATCGTTATTGGTATTGATGAAAAGCCAATAAACCAAACATTGGATGAGTTAACCGAGCAGCTTTGGATAATACTAGGACTACTATTCACAGGTGTACTAGTGCTCATCGGCCTACAAGTGAGTTGGTCACTTTACCCTTTGACTATCATGAAGCATGAACTCACCGCACTAAAAGCAGGTAAACAAAACGAACTATCGCGCGAATATCCCAAGGAAGTTTCTCCGCTAGTGGCCGACCTCAATGCCCTGCTCTTCCACTACCAAGAGCTATTAGAACGCGCAAGGCACCATGCGGGTAACCTCTCTCACGCGCTTAAGACGCCACTCGCCGTGCTGAGAAATGAAATCCAAACACTACCGATTGAAGAGAGAGAGAAACTCGAAGAGCCCATCGCACAAATCCAATCACACATCGACTATCACTTAGGCCGTGCTCGCGTTGCTGGTAGCGTGAACATACTGTCCGTTTCTACGCCCGTAAGTGAACGTATCGACGCAATATCCATGGCGTTCGACAAAGTCTATGCCCAGCGAGGTATCACGCTGATTAATGAGGTCGATTCAGAAGTCGAAGTAGCCGTAGACCCAACAGACCTAGACGAAATGATCGGAAACTTAATAGAGAACGGCTACAAGTGGGCTGAATCAATCATTCGAATCCACTCCAAGACTGAGAACAACACGGTCACACTGTTTATTGAAGACGATGGCGCGGGTATTCCAGAAGATAAATTGAAGCATGTGATTCAGCGCGGCGTGCGACTCGATGAAACCACACCTGGTACGGGACTGGGGCTCAATATCGTGTCTGAAATGGCGCACAGTTACCGTGGCAGTATAGACCTTAGTAAGAGCCAATTAGGTGGTCTTTGCGTCTGTTTAAACTTGGTAAAAGTGTAGAAAGACACAGCCGCTGTTTTAATGAAAAAATTAGACATTGTATTGTCACCAAATACTGGTAAATTACCGCGCGAGTTCGGGACAAGGCACTGTTGATTTATCATGCTGATATTTTCAGCAATGCCCTATTAATCTTTGTATTTTTCGGCAGTTTAAACGCGATTGATATTGCCTAAAAACGGATTGAGTGATAGTATCCGCGCTCGCTTTGGTCGTTACTACCAATTACGACTTAAAGCCCTACCGCAATTCTCAAGGTCGCATTGAGTTTTGTGAGATTTAACTTTTACTAATTTGAGAGTAAAACTATGAAATTTGAAGCAGTAGTACGTACTGAGCTAGGTAAAGGTGCGAGCCGCCGCCTACGTCACGCTGGTAAGTTCCCAGCAGTTGTTTACGGTGGTGAAGCAGCGCCAGTTTCTATCGCGCTAGTACACGACGATGTAATGAACCAAATGGACAAGCCTGAGTTCTACGAAGCAATCACTCTAGTGATTGACGGCGCAGAAGTTAAGGTTAAGCCACAAGACGTTCAACGTCACGCTTACAAGCCAAAAGTTGAGCACATGGACTTCATCCGCATCTAATTCCCTACCAAGGAGTTAGTTGGATTAAATCCAGCCTTTTGCATATAAGATTATCGGCCTTACCATCCGAGACATCTAAAAAATTCGAAACCCCAGAGACTTACCACCTCTGGGGTTTCACCGTTTTTGAGCCCTCTAAAACACGTCCACTCCTTTTCATCTCACTAATACTCCGCCGCTTTCTATAACAGGGTTATTCCACTTAAATACCAATGGCTATTGGGTAAGCCTCTAGTTAAAATGACAGTTATTACATTCATTACGACTAAACTCCTATCCCATATGACTTTTTGCACTTCTCCGTTCGCTATTAAGAAACCAAATTATTACCATCGAGACAACCAAGTCAGTAGATGAAAAACAAAGAACCAAAGTCGGGTAATAGTGGCGTGAAGAGTGACAAAGAGAAAACACTGAAAAAGCATTCAACAGTAGCCCTACTAGCGTTGGCTTGGCTGGTAGGTTGCAATGGTCAGGATAGTGAGCCAAACACGCAACAGGCTGAGGTTATCAAAGAACAAAAACCGCTCACGGTCGAAGAAAGGATTGCAGAAAAAAAACGCCCAGCAATGGGACGACGGCCGCGTGTACATCACAGAGCATAACTATGTGACTTATGATGAAGAAACGGGGAAACCTCGCCACTTTGTTTTTAAGGCCGAAGAATGGCCTCGCGAAGATTTAACCAATGAGAACTCTTACGACTTACCTCGTGTTGTATTTTATTGGGATAACGGTACTTACTCTTCAGATGATTTATATGAGCAACGCGATAAGGTCTGGAGCATTAAAACCGACGGGACAGACCTTCGTTTAGTCGCTGATGAATTTGATGGCAAGGTTCGCCTGATGCGTATATCACCCAATAACCGCTATTTGGCGCTGGCTTATTCGGCCGAAGAAGGCATGTTCAAGGTGATTAAAGATCTTAAAACCGACGAGTACACTGAGCTGGGCCGTTCTAGGGGCTACCCAGAGTTTTTATGGGCCGAAGACAGCAGCTATCTCTACTATGTCGATCAGTTTAAAGATTGGAAATACACCCTGAGCAGCGGCGAAAAGCAAAAAGTTGAAACTAAATTCAATGAATACTCCACGATTTATAACGGTAAACGTTATGTTGTCAATGAGTTTGGTGTAGCGGTCTATGATGAAGTAAAAGATGAGTTTCTATTCAGTGTCGGGATTAACCCCGATGAAGATAATCTTCAAGACTACGAATTTCGCAAGAGAAGCATCAGCCCAACAGGTCGCTACGTATGGGCAGAAACTCGCAAACGTCGCTATCTAATCGACATGGAAAGCAGAACTTTCCAATCAGAGATAAAAAATGGGAATGTGATTGGTAAATTTGAAAAACTAGACCTCATTAGCAAAAGCGGTAATTACGCCCGCAGCGGCGGAGCCGCACGGGTATTTCTTTTCGAGTTAAACAACCAGCAACAACTCAATCAATATAAGGTTTGGAAGCAGATTGGTACAGGACATCTCGCTCAATATTCTTCTTTGTACAACGCCTTTGCAAACAATGGCGATTTTGTCAAGGGAGGCTCACTATGAGCACCTCTCAAACAGACAAATTCATTCATACCCTTCCCTCACACTTTATTGTCAGTGAAATAACCGAAAACACTACAAGCGCAAGTCAGCCTCAAAAAACAATGAAAAAGCATTCAATAGTGGCCCTACTAGCGTTGTCTTGGCTGGCGGGTTGCAATGGTCAGGATAGTGAACCAAACACCCAGCAGGCTGAGGTTATCAAAGAACAAAAAACGCTCACAGTCTAAGAGCGGATTGCGGAAAAAAACGCCCAACAATGGGACGATGGCCGCGTATACATCACTGAGCATAACTATGTGACTTACGATGAAGAAACGGGCAAACCCAGTTACTCAATCTATAAAGCAAAAGAATGGCTTCGTGAAGATTTAACCAATGAGGACTCTTACGATTTACCGCGTATCGTGTTTCGCTGGGACAACGCCCGACATCAGGCAGAAGATCACTACGACCAACGTGATAAAGTCTGGAGCATTAAAACCGACGGGACCGATCTTCGCTTGGTTGCCGATGAATTTGTTGGCAAGGTTCGCCTAATGCGTGTCTCGCCCAATAACCGTTATTTAGCGCTGGCTTATTCGGCTGAAGAGGGTATGTTCAAGGTCATTAAAGATCTTAAAACTGGTGAGTACACTGAGCTAGGCCGCTCTAGAGGCTATCAGGAATTTTTATGGGCTGAAGACAGCAGCTATCTTTACTACGTGGATCAGTTTAAAGATTGGAAGTACACCCTGGGCAATGGCGAAAAACAGCAGGTGGACACCAAATTTAACGAGCACTCTGTCATTTACGATGGTAAGCGCATAGTTGCACATGCTTATGCGGTTGGTGTTTACGATGAAAAAACGGGCGAGTGGTTATATTCGGTGCGTACAGAAGCAAAAGGTGGTGATTTAGATGAAAAAGAGTTTAGAAAAAAAGGGATTAGCCCTACAGGTCGTTATGTATGGACTGAAACTCGCAAGCACCGCTATTTAATCGACGTGGAAAACAAGTCTTTCCAATCAGAGATAAAAGATGGAGATGTGATTGGAAAGTTTGAAAAACTATACCTT
>NZ_JYJP01000014.1 GCF_001012815.1 Vibrio mexicanus | reverse complement strand
GGTATTAGCTGGCTTTTGTTGTAACAATCAGAGTAACCACGATCACAGGAACTTCTGATAATAGGTCGCAGGAATATTTCGCCTCACGCATTCCCCCATGGCACGAAGGTATGGTCGCAGATGGGAAAAGAAGGCGTAGTAGCCGGCACAAAGTACGTGTTTGGCATCAATGGCAAGCTCTCCCTCATCATTGATTCGTTGAGCGGGACAAGCACCATTGCACAGATCTCTTTGGTCACATCGCATGCAGTGAAGCTGGCTGCCAATCGGTTTGCGGGTGGAAAACTGCTGCTGGATCGGCGTCTCTATTAAGTCGGGATAATCTTTCTGCTTCAAGTTACCCAGTTTGAACTCAGGATAGACAAAATGATCGCAACTGTAGACGTCGCCATTATGTTCCATCACGATATTGTCACCACATTGAGGCGAGTGGACACAGATGTTCGACGGCATACCTAAGCTCATGCCTAACGCATTATCAAAATGGCTAATGAAGATTTTGCCAATATCCGCTTCACGCCACGCCTCGAATACGTCAATCATAAACTGACCAAACTGAATGTCCGACACGCTGCGACTCGAAACGCCTTTACCCTTTTCAGGCTCAACAATGGGAATAAACTGGATAAACTGAACGCCTAAGCTTTTGAGATGTTGGTAGACACGTCGCCCATGTCCACCATTGTGGTTCTGAATCACCGTCAACACATTAGTTTCCACTTGATGACGTTGCAGTACTCTCAAACCCTCAATCACTTGACGATAGCTGCCTCTGCCCGCTTTGGTTTTTCGGTAGTAGTCGTGCAGCTCTTCATCACCATCAATACTGATCCCAACTAAGAAGTGGTTTTGCTTTAAAAAAGCCCCCACTCGTCATTAAGCAAAACACCGTTGGTTTGCAGGGTATTGAGGATGCGCATTCCAGGCCGTGCATGTTTACGTTGCAGCTTGACCACCAGTTTAAAGAAGTCGATACCACGTAATGTTGGCTCGCCACCTTGCCAACCGAACGTCACTTCTTGGCAACCTCTCGGTTGGCTTTCAATGTAGTTCTTGATGTGTGCTTCTAACGCTTCATCGGGCATGTCGAAGCGACGCGTTTCTGGATAATACTCGGTTTTATCCAAATAAAAGCAGTAGTCGCAGTCCAAATTGCAGATCGGGCCAATAGGTTTGCTCAACACATGGAATGGTCGTTTCGCCCTCACTTTACTTGTGGCAATGAGTGTCGATTGCATCTGTTACTTCCTAACTGCTGTTTTTAAGTATCATACAACTGTTTTTGAATATCTCATCATAATATTTAAAACACCTTTTCATATTTGTATTAATTGTGATCTGTTTTGCAAATTAAAACATCGTTTCAATATATCATCTAGCCATCAAAATTCCCGAGAAAGCTGAGATGAAACGCCCAAACCTCTTGTATGTGTTTCCCGACCAGTTTCGTCTGATGTCATTAGGTATTTGGCAAAATCCTACTTACTCAGCGCACTTGTCGGGCAGGCCAGATCCTGTCACCACGCCAAATTTAGATACCTTTGCCCTCACCGCCACTAGCTACACCAATGCAGTGAGTAATTGCCCTGTGTGCAGCCCGCACCGAGGCAGCCTGATGACGGGCCTATACCCCAACAAAAGCGGTGTGCCTTTAAACTGCAACTCCGATCGTCTCTGCTCAGACTTACCGCAAAGCCAAACATGCTTTACCGATATTTTGTCCCAAGCTGGCTATCACATAGGCTATATCGGCAAATGGCATCTCGATTTACCAACGGCTAATGACCCAGAAAGTCCGGGGCGTTTTGTTGATGCTTATTTTGTCGAAGGGGAGCAACCCGCTTGGGATTCGTACACCGAGCCGAAACGTCGTCACGGCATTGATTACTGGTATGGCTACGGCACTTTCGATCAGCACACCAATCCACACTATTACGACTCGCATGGTAAACGGTATGAGCCGAAGGTTTGGTCGGCCGAACATGAAGCGGACAAAGCGATTGAATACATCACCAACCAATCTGGTGTCAGAGACGATAGCCACCCTTTTGCGCTGTTTGTCTCTATGAACCCACCCCATAGCCCTTACAACAGCTTGAAAGACTGCCGAGAAGCAGACCTTGCCCTATACCAAGATAAAGGTACGAATTCGCTGCTGGTGAGAGAAAACGCTGATTTGGAGTTGGAAAAAGCCAAGTCGGCACCCTATTACTTTGCCAACGTGTCCGGTGTGGATAAAGAGTTCGGCCGCATTGTTGATGCGTTAAAGCAGACTGGTGAATGGGAAAACACTTTGGTGGTGTTCACCAGTGATCATGGTGAAACCCTGTGCAGCCATGGGTTAGAAGACGCGAAAAACTGCATCTACAACGAGTCGTTCCAAGTGCCCTTCCTCGTAAAATCGCCGCAGCAAAATGAAGCCGATATCGCTACGCAGTTCATCTCTAGCCCCGATATTATGCCAAGCATTCTTTCAAAATTGGGACTCTCTGACCAAGTGCCAAATACGGTGCAAGGCGAGGCGCGCTTTGAAGCGAGTAAAAATGGCTATGCACTCTATTTCCGCAATCTGGACGGAGAAAAAGATCATCTTGGTAAAGTCATTGATTACTTCCCGCAAAGCCGCGGTATTAAGACCGAGCGTTACACCTTGGCATTGGAAGTCAGCCCAGAGTATCAACTAACCAAAACACGACTGTTTGATGATCAATCCGACCCTTATCAGCGCCACCCGCTAGAGCTAGATGTTCAAAACCCCGCGTTTCAGTCACTACTGCGTCAATTGGCACAAGGGCTGACTCGAATAGAAGACCCTTGGTATCAACACCAAGTGCTGTCACACCTTATTCCTTACAATGAAGTTAAATAGACAGGTATTGTTATGAACGACACTCAACAACCGAATGTCATTATTATCTACGCCGATGACCTAGGTTTTGGCGACGTCTCTTGCTACGGCGCCAACGATATTCCCACTCCCAATCTCGATAAATTGGCCGATCAAGGCATTAAGTTTCACCAAGCTATGCCACCGCAGCCACCTGTACCCCATCGCGCTACAGCCTACTAACGGGTAGCTACCCTTGGAGAAATCCCGATGCAGCCGTTCTGCCCGGCGACGCACCTCAAATCATCGGCATTCACGACCACACACTGCCAAAAATGCTGCAAAAGGTCGGCTACACCACAGCGATTGTGGGTAAATGGCATTTAGGGCTTGGCGATGGCAACCTCGACTTCAACGAGGAAATCCAAGGTACACCCAATGATGTGGGTTTTGATCAGTCCTACATTATGGCTGCTACCAATGACCGTGTGCCATGTGTCTACATCGACAATCGACAGGTAGATAACCTCGACCCGAATGATCCTATCGAGGTGACTTACGATTGGAATCAAGCCTACCCAGATGTGCCGAATGGCCGCTTCCACCCAGAACTCCTCGATGTCATGTACGACCATGGCCATGACGGTACTATCATCAATGGCGTCAGTCGCATTGGCCACATGCGCGGAGGCAAGCAAGCGATTTGGAACGATGAAACCATGGGCGAAGTGTTCGCCGAAAAAGCCATCGAGTTTATTGAAGAGAACCATAACCAGCCTTTCTTCCTTTACTACGCAATGCATCAGCCGCACGTACCAAGGATCCCGAACCCGAAGTTTAGAGGAGCAACCCCCACGGCGTGAGAGGCGATGTGATTGTTGAGATGGATTGGTGCATTGGACAGGTATTAGACAAGCTGGAAAGCTTAGGTATTGCCGATAACACCATTGTGATCTTCTCAAGTGATAACGGGCCAGTACTTAACGATGGGTATAAAGATGACGCCATCGAACTCAACGGCACACACAAAATGGCAGGGCCACTGAGAGGCGGTAAATACAGCTTATTTGAAGGCGGCACTCGCGTCCCATTTATCGTCCGCTGGCCTGCGCAAATCCAACCCGGTGAATCCGAAGCCCTAGTGAGCCAAGTGGATTTCTACCACACGTTCGCCAAGCTGACAGGTTATCAGCTGAGTGAAGAAGAAGCGCCTGATAGCCAAGATATGCTAGATGCCCTAACGGGCCAAGATCCTCTTGGACGCGAATCGATGGTGTTGGAAGGTATGCAGTACAAGAAGGTGTTTCGCAATCGCGATTTCGCCTACATTCCACCCCATGACGATGATTTTATCTGCCAATATACCGGCAATGAAAAAGGCTGCATGAGCGCACCGCAACTGTTTGACCTTCACGATGACGAGGGCCAGCTCAATAACATCGCCGAGGACAAGCCCGAGCTAGTTCGGTCTTTGTCGGCGGAAATGATGAATGAGATAGAGAAAGACAAAACGCGCTAAACTCCCAGAAAATAAATATAAAAAACGCCCATAACGGGCGTTTTTATCGGAGTGAACACTCGCTTTGTTACAAGAGAGGCACTCTAGCTAAGGAGTAATGACTAGCTCAGGCGCTAATCCAGACTCTCGACTGGAGAAACTGACATCGCCTTTGCCATCGGCCACGCCCGGATTTTCGATCAAGAAGCTGTTCACACCTTCAGTCACAAGATCCGTCACATCTACTTCAATCCAACTGCCCTTATCTTGAGGGGTTATCGTCAATTGGCTACCCACCGTTTGAACCACAGGCAGAGAGTTCCAGCTGATGTTACTTTCCGTCCAATTTGCCTGTGCTAGACGAGAAAATTGTACTTGTCGCTGCACCGCTGTGTTGACGTTCTTAACATGTAATCTCAGAACTGCTTTAGTCGTTGCAGTCAAGGTTTGCCCACTCAGTTCGAAACTCAATACCACTTTACGGTTGTAACCTGTGCCATCTTTCTTGACCACCAAGAAGCTGTTTTTGCCAAAGCTCTGGTTTGCATAACTGCCGTCACGAACAAATGCATCAGCGCCGACCATAATCGTAGCTGCTGCGGTTCGATCACCGGATTGGAAAAGTCCACACTGTGGCTTTTACCTAACTCTGCTTTCAATGCTGAAGTCACCACGCTGGTTACAAGGTCCAAACCTCCGCCACTGTAGCTCACCTTCACTTGCGTGCCATAGCCCGGTGTTGAGAGCGTGATTTGAGGTTGAACCTGTGAGCTATCGACCACCAGCACGCTTGGTTTGTCGACCGTCACAACCGCACCGTTAGCCAGTGTAAGACTGCCAGCTTGGTAGAAAACAATGCCTGTTGTGTTCAGCCCAGTATGATAGACAGCCTGCACTTTATCGGTATTGGTTAAGATTTGAACTGGATTACTTTGCGCGTAACTTGCTGTCTCAGTTGCTGTTTTCTCAGGCACAATCTGATACGCATAAGACGCCGATGTTGGCTGCCAGCTGTGTCCCATTCTTAACATGAATACACCGTCTGTGATTTGCGCGTCCGACCCACCATTGTTGATCGCTTTCCAACTGCCAGTGTTCTGGCGATTGTCCATATGCCCATACCAGTAGTTCGGGAAAACATAACCCACGCCGTCATGGTGTACCCAATTGGCATTAACGATTGCTCGGCTGCTTGAGTGAACACTTGATCATCCACAGTCACATCACCGTTCAATCGAGTTTGGTTGACTGTGGTGCTAACATATTCTGAGCGTGTCGAGCGTATCCCTGCCCCTAACGCGACCAGCTCATCATCAAAGCTAAACCATGCTTTTTTCGCTTGAGTCGACCATACATCCATATCCATGACCGCTACACCATGACGCCCATTTGAGGCACTCCCCACAAACGTAGTTTGCATTTCGATTTGCCCCCAGTCCTTCGGTTTTTGAGCAAAGTGTGGCGCGGTCACACCTGGGATTAGCTTCCAGTCCCAAACCGGGAATAGGTTATGGTACTCATCGCCCCTTTGCATGATGAAAGTGCTACCAAAGCCTAACCAGTTACCAAGTAGGTTTTCACCGTTACCCGCCTCGGTCGGCTTGATGCGCGCCGAGTTCATTTTGATACCGACAAAATGGCCACTGCCAACTTTGCTCGCGTAGTCGCTGCGCCAGAAAGATTTGAAACCTTGCAAGCCAGATGGGCCACCATGCAGGTGCATATTAAGCGCTTGCGTCTCTTGCGCTCTTTGCGGTGCCAGTGCCTCAATGTACTGAGTTTGCTTAATAAGAGGCGCGTTGTCTAAAGTGGCTTCACGGCTGATCCCTCGCCCCATAACGTTGTAATCCAATGTTCCGTGAGATTGCATCCAACGAACGCCATCGAGTAGGTAACTCCCCAGTAACGCTTCTCGTTCAGGTGCAAAGCGCCACGGCGTGTCTTTCACGTGGTAAGCCCAAAAGGATGCGGTATCGAAAAACACTTCTCCATAGCCGCCCGTATAGAGTTGCGGACCATGTTGCTGGAAGGAAAAGTCGGCTTGAATGCCTTCGTCTTCCGTCACGACAATAGTCTCTTCAATCCCAGTCAGACCGCTTTGCAGCCTCACTTCATCATTACCAAGCAAGCCACCAAAAATGACCCCTTTTGAAATATCGGTGCGATTGGCGCCGGTTTTATAAGGCGCACTTGGCATGTCACTCACGATGTTTTGCTTAAGATCCGCATCCAGAGTGGCGCCAAGCATAATCGCCGACGGGCCAAGGAAAAGCTGTTTACCAATTTCGTTCCACCACCAATTACTGTTGGAACGTGCAGAGCTATACCAAAAGCGAATTGCCTTGTTGGCCGCGGTTGCCGCAGCTGCATTGCTGTTTAGATGGTAGTCGGCAGCAAGAATACGAATTCGCGCAATATGCTTGCGAAACTCACTGCCGGTAGTGGAAATGATCGAGTAATCAATGTCTGCCCAACTGCCGTCTAGGCCTTGATCATTGATGTATGTCGTTGATAGTTGGATTAAGTCTTGCCCTTTCGATGCCACAGCAGTTTGCTCACTTTGAGCAAACTCTGGAGCGACTTGATTGGAAAGTTGCGAAATTGAGCCAGCATTTACAGATGCGCAAACACTACTTAAAACGGCTATCGCTAAGGTTGATTTCACGTATTGAACTGTTTTCATAGTTTCTCATTATTGGTTATTTACTGGGTTAATCAGCGCTTCGGACAGTAACCAATATTTTTTTGAAAAGTAATTCCAATTTTATGAGAATGTTATTTTGATCGGCTATTTTTTCGCCTTTTTTGTGAAAGGTGCGAGGGTAAGCACAACGGATTCACCTAAATGATGAATACCAGATGGCGTGATAATTTTTGCTGAATACTCAATTAATTGCTCACTAAATGTCAATTTTACCGGCACACCCGCTCCCGGAGTTGAAAGTACCACCTTGACTAAATCATTTGAGTACTTCCATTGCATGACACAAGGCTTATCCACTTCAACCCAAGCATTATCATTCAAGTTGAAACGGCCTGCTTGATAGAACACTGCACAGTAGGTTTTTCCATACTTAACGAGCTGCAAAGTGGCACTATTGGCTAGGATCTCGACATTTGGGTTGCTCGCATAACGCTTTGTTCTGTTAGCAGTGGTTGCCGGTAAGATGGCATAGGCGTATCCATCATTATTAGGCAAAGGCCATGATCAATGGTTAATCTCAGCACCTCTTTGAGATTATCTCTATTTTCCAAGTGCCGATTGATGCTATGCCATTTTTCGCTTCGTAATGAACGCTCAACGTTGATTGGGCGATGATCAAGGCTAATGTAGCCACACTGATTGTGATAAACCCATTCCGCTGAGTTGGGTAATTGGCCGCCCACTTCCACTTCTCCTTCTAGCCAACACTGATTGAGCGTTGTGGCTAATGGGAGTTCAGAGTTAGCGCTTATTCCTGCACCCAACGCAACCACTAAGCCATCAAAGAAGAACCATGACTTCAAACCGTGGCAACCATCCTTTTCCAATTCAAAGGTCATCACGCCAGATCGCCCATCACTGACACCACCCGCCCAATGCGTCACCTGTTCAACTGATCCCCACACTTTGGGAGCTCGTTCAACCGCAGGGGTGGTGACGCCTGGAATAAAACGCCAATCCCAACAGGGAAAAATATCGTGGTACTCCTTACCAGTCACAGTGATATTCATGCTGCCAAAGCCGAGCCAGCCGCCTTTGAGGTTTTCTTGGTTGCCTTGCTCAATAGGTTCTGTGCGACATGAGTTTGCCTTTACCGTTACGCTATAGTGAGCGCTCACTTGAGAGCAATAATCGGATCGCCAAAACACTTTAAAACCTTGGTACGGATAGGCCTCAAACCCTTCATAGAAGCGTCGAATGGACTCTAGCTGATTTCGGGTATGCGGAGCCAATGATTGAAGTCGCTGAGCTTGAAATGCCAAGTTACGATGATAATCGCGTTTTTCCAGATAGGGCTTCGCCACAGAGCGACCACACACGTTGAAATCAAACTGCCTACTGTAGGTCATCCACAACGTCCCTTGCTCAAAATAGTTGAGCAGTTGCTGCTTATCGGCATCGATAAACTGGAATGAACTCCCTTCACAAGCATACGCCCAAACCAGCGCCACATTAAAAAACGACTCACCATAACCACCATTGTAGATTTGCGCGCCATGCTGCTGATAAGAGTAATCACGCTGAATCCCTTCATCAGAGGTCGTCTGCAACGTAGTTGCCAGTTGACGCATCGCCTTCGCAAGCCGAGCCTGATTTCCTTCAAGCAGAGCGCCTATCGCCACACCATGACAAAGGTCGGCCAAATTAGCACCTGTCATGGTTGCCTTTTTGGGCATGTCTAGGGCAATTCTCTTTAACCAATTCGCATCCAGATCATCATCAAGCAGCAGCGCAATATTTCCTAGAAGCCTTTGCTTTCCAATTTGATTCCACCACCAGTTCCAGTTGTTCGGATTCACTTGATACCAATGGTAGAGAGCACAACTTAGAACGCTTTTGACATAAGGCTCGCGCGCGTGATTTACCCGATAGGCAATCGCCAGAACCCGCTCTAGATACGTCCGTATTACCTCACCAGACTCTCGACCTTTTTTCAGATCAACATCAGGCCAGCCCTGGCCTCCAATGAAAGTCTCAACCCAATGCTGGCAAGACTGTGGACAATAATTCAAACGGTATTGGTCGATAAAGGTGCGAGTCAGTCGCTCGCGGATGGTAAGCAAGTGTTGAGATGTCATAACGTTATCTAGCTGAACAGGTTTACTGGGTATGGGGCTGTAAATGCGCGGTATTGGTTTTTGCTTTGGAGAAAAGAAAAGGTGCCGAAGCACCTTCCTTTTATTACTCAGCGGACAACCAACGCCACTCATAAGGCTCAAGTGACAAACTCACTTCATGCCCTTTGTGATCAATCACCGTCACTTTCTGCGGCTCTGACGAGAAGTTCACAGCGGTCGCCATCAATGTGTCTGGATAGAAAGCGACGTCCACTTCAGGGTTTGATGATAGCCAGCTCTGAGATTGGCCGTCATTGGCTCCCAGCCAAATCAGAATGTTCTGCAACAAACGAGCATTCTCTGTGGTGAAGGGTAAGTTACCTAAATATACAGAGCGGCCTTCGCCATACTCTTTCGCCGTTAACGCCAAGTGTTGCCCCTGAGCAACAATCACATTGAGGTCATCAGCTTGCGGATAGACGTAGCTTAAGTTTCCAAAGTCCTCTTTGCCGGATAGACATTGGCTGAGGTAGTGCTCTTCATTCACCGAAACCGGCATAGCCACACGGCCCATGGTCAGCGATGTTTCTTTCTCTAAACCGAACACATCACCAAGTTGGAAGTAACGGCCATTCTTTTGCAGCGCAGAGGGATCAGACACACCTAGAAGGCCACCGCCTTGCGCGACAAACTGACGAATGGCGACTAACACATCTGGATTGTCCCAACATTCGCCACCACTCCACGCAGAGTTTGCATCGCCGGTGTTAATGATGATTTTGATGTCTTCATCAATGCCGTTTTCAACGATGTCATCGAAACTGATGAACTCAACATCGAACGGCAAGCCCGACAAACACTCAAGCAAATTGTTGCCCACGAGTTCCATGACATCTGGGCGCGGTGGCACGTAGAATCTTTGGTCGCGAGCTTGATTTTGTAGCCAGCTTCGCGCCTTACCCCAAGCGCTTAGTACCGCAACTTTACCCGCCACTTTCTGCGACTGCGTTCGTTGAGTGTGCTGCAGGTAATCACCAAACTGCTGCGAAACTTCAGTCACATGATCAATGAAGTGTGGGAATTTGTTGGCTAGTGACAAGTAACCACCGTAACCGATGCGATCAAGAGGTTTTTGCAACATAGCGCGGCGAATCTTAGTCCAGTTAGACATAGACTCGACCACAGGATCGTTGCCTTCACGGAATACATCTGGGAAGAAATAAGGATAGAATCGCGCTTCGCGGATTTGGTCACCGCCAGAGTCTGTCAGTCGACGCAAGGCCACACCATCTTCAACTGCGCCAATATTGATGTCCAAACCAATCTGCTGATAGCTCTCTAGGAAAGGTTCGGTGCCAATCCAGTGATCGCCTTGGAACATCGCAGTGCGCTTACCCGCCTTGTGCGCCATAGAAACCAGCTCGGCTGCAAAGCTCACCACAAACTCTTGAACGAATGTCATCCAGTCTTTGTAGCGCTGAGAAGGGACTTTATAAGTGCCGTTGTAATAACCCGCGTCAACAAAATCTTCTGGCGTTAAACGGTAACCAAAGCGCTTTTCAAAGTCGTCTAGGGCGCGAGGCTTACCGTTTCGCCATATCCCGTCCAATCTCGATAAATGTCTTGGTTCTTCTCTCCAGTGTCGATCACGAACAGGAAAGCAAAGGTGGTAAATCGCACCACGGTCGTGTTCGGGTGCTCATCCAGCCACGTCTGAAAGTGGTTCAGAAGATGCGAGCGACACTCTGGATGATAAGGATCTAAACTGCGAATGCGCGGCCCTTCCCAGTCGTTGGTTAGGGCGTTATACATGGAAACGCTATCCCATACCTGCCTTGCAAGGAAGGTCACCGTGTACTCATGGTAAGGGACAGCTTGATAAACTTGCACCGTGTTGGTGTCTGCGCACACATCCCAGTGCTGAACATCTATCACTTGGTTAGTGGTGCGATTACGTACTTCCCACCACTGTTTCGGATCGCTGTCATCATCCAGCTCGTATTTGTCTTTGCTGTAGCCATCAAGCGGTGAGATAGACACCGTTTCACTCATCGCCGTGACAGGAAAAGACATCAGATACTTACGATGCAGATATTGTGGATTGTCGTAGGCATATTTCTGATCGGCACGCACCAAACACATCACCGAATAGATATCGCTGTCTTGCTCTGCCAGTGAATCAGGCATGCTGGTTCCGTCACTATCACGCAGCGCATCCGCTTGCCATTTTTTGTAGAGATCCAGCACCACTTCTTCTTGTCCGACTTCAACGGGCAGAGTCATATGGCCTTTCGGTTGGTCTATTTTAGACATAAAAGCTCCCTAAGGCAGGGAGCCTATTAAACTCTCTGCCCTATTAAAATCAATAAATTGGATTAGTGAATTACCAGAAGAACTTCTGATAACCATTGGCACGCATCAGTGCCTCTAAATAGTAGTAGTCGCCGTATGGCAGCATGTTGTCGCAAAGGCCAACTTTGACAAAAGACGCGCCGTGCGCCAATAAGCCAAGTGCATTATCGTCTTGAGTAAGATCGCAGCTGTCCATCAAACCTTGCAGTAAGTACAAGCCCCATTTTCGGTACTGCTCGGCCTCTTGCTCATCGTCAATGCACTGAGCGATCAGTAACAGTCCCGCAGCGGTAATCGCGCCCGCCGAGCTGTCTTTGTACTGAATCTCGTTAGCAGGAAGTGAGTAATCCCAAACAGGCACACCGTCATCGGTGATCTGCTCAACGGCGTATCGAGCCAACTGCTTAGCCAGCGTTAAGAACTTCTCGTCCTTTGTGTAAAGATAGGTTTGGGCAAAGCCATGCACCGCCCAAGACTGGCCGCGCGCCCAACAAGAGTCGTCGGCATAACCTTGGAAGGTTTCGCCCTTGATTGGCTGCTGAGTCACCGGATGGAAGTTAAACGAGTGATAGGTTGAGAAATCATCGCGAACAATGTGCTTAGCCAGTGTTTCACTGTGGCGCGTCGCCGCCTCTGCGTAGACCTTTGAACCTGTCACTTCTGATGCCCAAAACAGCAATGCGGTGTTTTGCAATGAATCGATGATCGATTTACCTTGGGTGATTTCAGGCCCAAGTGGATGTGTGTCGTTCCAAGCAACAATGTATCCGCCAATTTTTCTGAAACGATGGATCAGATGATCCGCAGCGCGAATCGCCATCATTTTTGACTCTTCATCGCCTGTCAGCTTGTAATCTGCTACGCAGCTTAAGCTGTATTGGAAACCAAGATCGTGATCTAACCAAAACGGATCCAACAGCATATCGGCAAAGTACTGTTTGCGAAGCTTCGCGCTGTTTTTGAAGGTCTGCTCTGCGGTCATTTGGTAGCAAAGCCACAGCTCACCGGTCCAGAATGACGAAACCCAATCAAACTGACCACAGTACTGCCATTGATGCGTGTCTGTGCCGATTTTAGGGTTGCGTTCACCAATTTTGGCAATGTTCTTTTTGATGGCTGCCACCACAGTAGGGAGGTGGTCGATCACTCTTTGCTCGTTCAGCTCAGCGGGGATCGGGCGCAGCGTAATGGAATCCGTCATGTAACAATACTCTCTTTACAACATTTATGGATATAACCAAGCAAGCGAGCCAATAAAGGGGCGATATTTCTTACGATTTAACGCAAGCTTGGATATCAAAAATAAGTTCTATCAATACTATGACGCCATCATATCGGACGCTCGAATCTTAAACGCAAAGGTTGCTCACATTTTTTGAAACGACTTTTCATTTTATTGATTGGGTACAAAAAAAAAGGCTGTCGAGCAGCCCACCATTAACGTGCTAACCAGCCACCATCAACAGCCACGGTATATCCGTTCACATAGTCTGACGCTTTTGAAGCCAAGAACACGGTTGGGCCCGCAAGATCGTTCGGCTCTCCCCAGCGCTGGGCAGGAATACGCTCAAGAATGGCTTGGTTACGTGCTTCGTCTTCTCGTAGCGCAGCCGTGTTATTGGTGGCCATGTATCCCGGAGCAATCGCATTCACGTTGATGCCTTTTGCTGCCCATTCGTTTGCTAGCAAACGAGTAATACCCATTACGCCACTTTTTGATGCGGTGTAAGAAGGCACGCGAATCCCCCTTGGAAAGAGAGCATAGAGGCGATATTAATGATCTTGCCGCCGGTCTGCTGCTTTTCGAACTCACGCGCAACGAGCTGCGACAGGAAGAACACACTCTTGAGGTTGATGTCCATGACGTCGTCCCAATCTTGCTCACTGAACTCAATCGCATCAGCGCGGCGAATAATGCCGGCATTGTTGACCAGTACATCGATTTTACCCGCGAGCGTCACCGCCTGTTCAACCACGCTGCTTAATGCATCGTGCTGACTCAGATCAGCAGTGATGGCGTAAAACTTTCGACCCGCTTGGGCAATCATTTCCGGTGTTTCGCCAGCATCGTTGTGATTCACGCCGACGATATCGCACCCCGCTTCTGCGAGTGCAATGGCCATGGCCTGACCCAGGCCTGTATTACAGCCCGTCACCATTGCCACTTTATCGTCTAAACTAAATAACTCTTTATTCATCGTTGATTCCTTGATTACTGCTTTTACCCCTTGCATAGAGCAAGGGGCCTCATTCGCTGAGGTTTATTGTTGTTTGTAGTGGGTGGTGCTCACGTTTCTTAGACGCTCCGCCGCCTGTTCTGGGGTTAAATCACGCTGACTTTCGGCCAACATTTCATACCCGACCATAAACTTGCGCACAGACGCACTGCGCAATAGTGGTGGATAAAAACAGGCGTGGACTGTCCAATGTTCGTTGGCACTGTCGTTGAACGGCGCGCCATGCCAGCCCATCGAATAAGGGAAGGAGCACTGGAACAGGTTGTCGTAGCGGGTGGTGAGCTCTTTGATCGCAACGGCCAAGTCTTGTTTTTGCGCTGAGCTTAAAGATGTCAATCGATTAGCCGACTGCTTAGGTAGCAATAGCGTCTCAAAAGGCCAAGCCGCCCAATAGGGCAAAACCGCAAGCCAATGCTCGGTTTCAACCACAATACGCTCTTGCTCGCTGAGTTCACGAGCAACGTAATCGTCCAGTAACGCAGAGCCATTCTGTTGGTAGTAGGCTGAGAGGTTATGGTCTTTGCGCGCGATTTCGCTTGGGACAAAACTGTTGGCCCAGATCTGGCCGTGAGGGTGCGGCTGAGAACAGCCCATGGTTTCACCTTTGTTCTCAAATACTTGAATCCACGGGTAATCCTGTCCTAGTTCTCCAGTCTGCTCGACCCAAGTGTCCACCACCTTCTCGATCGCTTGCACAGGAAGTTCAGGCAGTGTTTTGCTGTGATCAGGAGAGAAACAGATCACACGGCTTTCGCCACGTGCACTTTCCATTTTCAACAAAGGATCCGCCAAGCTATCTGCAAGCGGCGTATCTTGCTTGAGCGCTGCAAAATCGTTTTTAAAAACGTAAGTTCCTTGATAATCCGGATTCACATCGCCGCTGATGCGCTCATTGGTCGGACACAGGAAACAATGTTTGTCGTAACTCGGCAGCGTATCATTCGAAACACTCTCTTGCTGGCCTTGCCAAGGTCGTTTCGCTCTGTGTGGCGACACCAATACCCACTCTCCGGTTAACGGGTTAAAGCGGCGATGTGGGTGATCCGTCATTTCAAAATCAGACATGTTTTTCCTTCCTACAACTACTGTCCATACCCATTCGGTTCTTCACTTGCCAATTCCAACTGTGTGCGGTCATGTCATCCAGACCGTATCGAGCTCGCCAACCCAAATCGCTAGCCGCTTTTCTTGCGTCGGCATAACATTCAGCAATGTCGCCTGCTCGCCTTGGCATTAATTGAGTGGGGATGCTGTTCCCTACGGCCTTTTCCATCGCAGCCACCATTTGCAGCACGCTCGTCCCTTGGCCTGTTCCCAAGTTGTAGACATGCAGTCCGCTTCGACCAGAGAGTTTTTCAAGTGCCGCCACGTGGCCGTCGACTAAATCTTCAACGTGGATATAATCGCGAACCCCGGTACCATCGGAGGTTGGGTAATCATTGCCAAAAATAGAAAGCTGCTCACGACGGCCGATCGCCACTTGAGTAATAAATGGCATGAGGTTATTGGGAATACCGCTTGGGTCTTCGCCAATCAGGCCAGAAGGGTGGGCACCGACTGGATTGAAGTAACGCAGTAGGCAGATGCTCATATCGTCGCGCGCATTAGCGATATCAGCTAAACACCGCTCGACCATATGTTTGCTGGTGCCATAAGGGTTGGTGGTTGCCCCCGTTGGCATAGACTCATCGATCGGCACGCTAGTAGGATCGCCATACACCGTCGCGGATGAACTAAAAATCAGTTGGCGAACGTTAGCTCGGCGCATCGCAGCCACCAGAATCAAAGTGCCATTGACGTTATTGTCATAGTACTCCAGAGGCTTAACCGTTGATTCACCTACTGCTTTTAATCCCGCAAAGTGCATCACGGCTTGAATATCATGTTCGGTAAAGATGCTGTCTAGTATCTGTGGGTCTCGAACATCCCCGATATAACATTTCGGCGCTTGTCCGCACAGTTGCGACAACGGCGTTAATATCGCTTCATTCGCGTTGCTCAAATTATCGAGAATAATTGGGGTATATCCGGCTTGGCTTAGAGCGACACAAGCGTGACTTCCTATATAGCCGCACCCACCAGTAACTAGAACTTTCATGCACTTACCTTTTAACTATGGAATCAAGCAGAGGAGTCAAACGATCTGAGAAGTGCTCAGGTCGAATGTGATGGCTTGATTTAAGAAGCGCCGATTTAGGACCATGTTTAAATCGGCAAAAATGGATCTCTTTATTGCTGCTGGCAATAAAGTCATCGAGCATTTGCACGCCAAGATGATCGATGAAGTTGATGCCACGCCCCAGAATAATCAGGCGCTTGGCATCCAAGCTTTCTAGCTCTTGATGAAGGTGTTGAACGCAGCCATAGAAAATAGAGCCGTTCACACGCACCACTTGTGTCTCGATCTCGCCTGACTCTTCCAGCATTGAATGCTCAATATGTTCAACGCCAGGCTTCGAGGTTTTGCGTAGATAAAAGAAAAGGGACAGTAAAATACCGACGTAAATCGAGAGCTCTAAGTGCAACATCAAGGCAGAGATAAATGTCGCCGATAGAACCAACGCTTCTTTACTGTCTTGCCTAAACAGCTCAGCAATATGATGAAAATCGATGAGGTTCCATGCCACGATTAGCAGTAGGCCCGCCATCCCTGCTACCGGAATGTAAGCGGCATACTCGCCCCAGAATGTCATGATCAGAAACAGTAATACGGCTGCGAATACCGCCGCTAGTGGGCTTCGAGCGCCACTGGTGTAATTGACGCCGCTGCGCGTGAACGACCCAGAAGACATGTAACAGTTAAAAAAGGCACCTGCGACATTGGACAGGCCCTGGCCAATAAACTCTTGATTACTGTCGAGTCGTTGTCTCGATTTAAGCGCAACAGAGCGGCTAATTGAGATCGCCTCAACCAATCCCAGCATCGCCACAGCAATAATACCGGGCAGCATGGCTTCAATATGATGTAAACCCAAGTTAGGAGACGAAAGAGATAAGGCGACAGAACCAACCTCGCCGACCAAAGCGACCTCTTGTTGCCAGAACACTCCACCCAAATAGGCGCACAACATGGCAAACAGCATCGCAATCAGCATATTCGGCGCTTTAGGCGAAGCCATTTTTACAACCACACAGGTAGTGACCGTAATCGCACCAATAATAAGCTCGTGAGGTTGCCAACCTTCAATGTAAACAAGCAGCTGCTTTAGGCTCTCCCAAGCTGTATCTGCAGATTCATATTGCAGCCCAAGAACATGCTTGAGTTGACTAATCGCAATCACGAGCGCCGCTCCAGCCGTGAAACCCAGCACAACAGAATGCGAAACAAAGTTAACGAGAGCGCCAAACCTGAGTAAGCCAAACAGCAATTGCACAAGGCCGGCGCAAAACGTCAGCGTTAGACAAAGCTGGATGTACAGAGGCGATCCCGGCAGAGCAAACTGGCTGATAGTGGTAAATACAATGACCGACAACGCGGCGGTTGGGCCGGAGATTAAATGGTGGGATGAGCCAAACAGTGCGGCCACGATGGCCGGAATGATTGCAGTGTAGAGACCATATTGTGGCGGTAAACCCGCGATCATCGCGTACGCAATGCCTTGGGGAAGAACAATAATCGCCCCTGTTAGGCCCGCCCAAAAATCCGCAGTGATGGATTCACGATTGCTTTGAGGCAGCCACGCAAGAAAGGGCAAATAAGATCGAAGACTGGCTTTCCCTTTCATTGACATGTGACGACTCCAAAACAATCAAAATACGTAATGATTAGCCACCAACAAACAAAGCCAACCATATTGATAGCCGTACTATATTAAATTTATTTAATTTTTAAAACGCCATTTCATGTTTACAGGTTAAATATTTCAATTTGTGTGACAGAGATTATAAAACACCATTTCAAAAATAGATTCTTTGTTGAAATAAGCGGAAACAAGAGACAGAATTGATGACAGATAAGTCAATATGACGGTCCAAACGATTGGCACCTTGACTCATCTCATTTCATCCAACCATGGAAAAACCTTACAACGCATTAGATTTGGCCACTGCATTCTGCAGTTATCTATGTGCAGAGTAAGACACTGAATAATAAGAAATAGCTGTTGCTAAGAGTATTTAACTCAACGAGATGTGAATCTCTCCCTACTCGGGTCTTGCCATCGCGCTAGACCCTTTTTTTTGCCCAATTTTCATGTTGACGGTTAAGAGCGCCCTCAGACATAGAGAGTTCAGATGCTCCAACAGGCAAAAAAAAGCGCTGCCATATTGGCAGCGCTCCCAAATGGGGATTTACAACAAGGTAGGAAACTATTTTTAAATGCTGCTAGCCGCCGTTTTCACTAACGCAGCGAGCTCATCCCAACGATCTTCATCAATTAGATTATTTGGCACCATCCAAGTGCCACCGCATGCAACAACCGCTGGAATATCTAAATAGTCTTTTACGTTGTCAGGGCTAACGCCCCCAGTCGGCATGAATTTCACAGGGTATACTGCGGTCAAAGCCTTAAGCATGGCAACGCCACCCGATGGATCTGCTGGGAAGAATTTCAGCGTTCTTAACCCCATCTCCATCGCTTGCTCAACCAAACTTGGATTGTTCACACCGGGTACAATCGCCACGTTACGTTGCTGACAATAGCGTACTGTGGTCGGGTTGAAGCCAGGGCTCACAATGAAGTCCACCCCTGCGTCTATCGCTTGATCAACTTGCTCTGTTGTTAGAACCGTACCGGCACCAATCAACATGTCAGGGTAAGCTTGCCTCATCTGTTTAATCGCTTGCGCCGCCTGCTTGGTGCGAAATGTCACCTCTGCACAAGGTAAACCGTTTTCTATCAGAATCTGCGCAAGCTTGGCCGCTTTATCTGCATCTTTAATCGCAATGACAGGGACAACCTTAATCTCTGCCAACTGTTGGTCTAAACTTTTCATTCAATCTCCTTTCTCAAGGCATAGCTGTTTTTGGAATGATCGCGCCACGATGTTGAATCACCGTTGCCGCCAACTGATGACCACTATGCCCCGCTTCGGTTGGACTTTCCCCCAGTACACGCTTAGCTAGATAGCCAGCACTGAATGAGTCTCCCGCCGCGGTCGTATCGACCACGTTGGCAACCTTTTGTGCTGCGACTTCGATCTGCTGGCCGTCATAAACAATCCAACACGCTTGTGCGCCGCGCTTAATAACAATTTCACCCACACCAGATTCCAGCGTACGCTGAATCGCTTGCTGTTCAGTTTCGTCTTCCCAAAGCAACTGCTCGTCTTCAAATGTCAGAAAAGCAATGTCGGTGAGCGCTAACATGTTCTGATACCAATGCTGCGCCACTTCAGGAGCCTCCCACAGCCGTGGGCGATAGTTATTGTCAAAGGCGATGACTGCGCCTTGATCTCGACACTCCGCAAGGAAGGTCATCAGGCGAGCGCGAGAATCCTCAGGCAAAATCGCCAAACTAATACCGCTCAAGTAAATCAGCTGGCAAGAAGACAAGGTGTTCATTACCGTTTCAGTGTCGATCGCCTCTAGCCAGAAGCGCGCCGCTGATTCGTTTCTCCAGTAATAAAACTGCCTCTCACCTGACTCGTCAGTTTCAATGGCATACATCCCCGGAACGCGGTCTGCCAATTGATATACCCCTTGTGTATCAATCCCCTCTTCACGCCAAGCTTCAAGCATTTGGCGGCTGAAAGGATCGACACCTAAACCGGTGATATAGCAGGTTTCCAATCCAGCACTTTGGGTCATACGCGACAAGTAGATCGCGGTGTTGAGCGTATCGCCACCAAAGCCTTGAGACAGGCTGCAATTTGGGGTCGCAGTCTCGCCTTCAGGCTGAGGTGGCTTCGACAGCTCAACCATACATTCGCCGATGATGGCGACTCGTTGAATGGTTTTCATCACGTTTGTCTGCTTACTCGCGATTTAATCGTTCAGTCATGCAACTGTGTACTCAATCTGCTCATCATTAAGCAATTAAAGAACGCACGTAGTCGGCCATGTCGTTATCTTGGCAATGCTCGAAGAAGCATGCTTGGAACTGCTTGCTGCCCACGGCCGTTTTTACTAACTCTTGATCAATCGCTTTTAGCGAAGCAATCACATCTTTCGCAACCGCAGATTTCACATCATTTAGGATAGAGGCGTTCTTTTGCTGAGGCTCAGCGCGCTCAATTGGGTAACCTTCGCCACGTGCACCGGTAAAGGCTTTTTCGAAGATGTAACGAACGTTAAGCTCACCTGCCCAACCAAAGCCTTTGGCAAACGCCAATGCAATCGCGTTGCCGTTATTGATTTGATTAAATAGGAAAGCGTCCGAAGGCTCTAAACAGTAACCACATACTACGCCCGGGTGTAGGTTAGACGACATCAATGCACCCTGACCGGTGCCACAGCCCGTTACAACGAAATCGACCGCTTTCGAGTTCAGTAGAATACTTGCCATGATTCCAAGATGAATGTACGTAAGATGATGGTCATTCTCGTCCGTCATCCCTACGTTAAACACATCATGACCCAAGACACCTGCGACTGTGTTAAGTTCATTTGCCACCATCGCGTTTTTACCCGCTTGGCTGTTTTCCATCATTAATGCAATTTTCATGTTTTCTCCTGCGGTACTGCCGCAATTTTGATTTCTACACGACCACGTATTTCGTGTAGAGAGTTAAATTTTGCAGAGCAATGCAGACATACCGCGACGCTGCACTACCCTTTCCTTGTCATTTTCGCCACGCCGATTAAGAGTGCGCGGCAACCGAATCTGAACACCGATTTAATCGATAAATCGTGGCGCTATTGGTTGCTATGATTGTGGCTTCGAGTAAGGTTCCGCCAATTGAACCGACGATCAGGTTGTTTGCTAGCCAACATATTGCACCGAGTAAAAAGCCCACTCTCATCTTGATGCCGGATAAACAGAAAATGGAATAAGTGCCAATAATGGTTCCGATAAGAGGGAGCATATCCACCCAGGCATCGACCACAAACCAACCCGCTACCAGAGTGAGGGCGATGAAGAACACGGCCACCCACCTGGTGTTGGTAACGATCGCCGTTCCTGTTCTAAGCGTTGACAGTAAAGCGCCCAAAGCTGCTGGAACCGCCCCCAATAACACGTAGTGGAGCAAATGATTGAGGTTAAAAACCAACATAAGGCTTTTAGCCGCGCATCATCTTTTTGATAAAAAACCGCGATACCGAGAGCGAAACTCACCAAACCAACAGCTTGGGCTAAAACAGACTCAGTCATCATGGTGAAACCCCATTTGTCTTGCTGACTATCTCGCTAACCTACTATCTAGCTAACCAACCGCCGTCAACGGCAATGGTGTACCCGTTGACATAGTCTGAAGCGCAAGAGGCCAAAAACACGCAAGGCCCCGCGAGATCCTGCGGCTCACCCCAGCGACCTGCAGGTATGCGATCAAGAATGTCTTGGTTTCTTTGAGCATCGGCGCGCAGCGCCTGAGTATTGTTGGTGGCCATATATCCCGGAGCAATAGCATTAACATTAATGCCCTTGGAAGCCCACTCATTGGCCATTAAACGCGTCACGCCCATCACTGCACTTTTCGATGCTGTATAAGAAGGTACGCGAATCCCCCTTGGAAAGAGAGCATTGAAGCGACATTAATGATCTTCCCTTTGGTTTTCTGGGCAATAAACTGTTTGGCTACGGATTGAGACAAAAAGAACAGCGACTTAATGTTGATGTTCATAACGTCATCCCAATCTTTCTCGCTGAAGTTAATCGCATCGTCGCGGCGAATAATGCCTGCGTTATTAACCAGTACGTCTATCTTTCCAAACGCTTCAAGCGCTTGTTCAATAATTGATGGAATGGCTTGCGTCGACTGTAAATCAGCACGAATGTCTAAGAAACGTCTTCCCGTTTCACGAATACGCTGCGCTGTCTCCGTTGGTTCGACAATATTGACTCCAACAATGTCGCAGCCAGCTTGCGCCAATCCCAGAGCCATACCCTGCCCAAGACCAACGTCACAACCCGTTACCAGTGCAACCTTCCCTTCAAGACTGAATGAATTCAGTGCCATTCTTTGTTCCCTTAAAATACACACATATACATAGTCGTTATGTATAGAGGCATGTGGTTAGCAGCTTGTTTATGCTTCAATCACTTTTCGCTAAAGTATCAATACAAACTCAAATTAACAATTAAAAATAAAAAGGCGTTTCATATTTATTGATAGAGATCGTCTTTTTATATAGTGAGGATAAAAATCATAAGAGCTTGGCGACAACTGCTTGGTGATTACTTCAACCAACGTAGTGAAAAAGTGACGACAAAAATGCCCAGCAGTCTCCCGCCGGGCAACGTTTTTTATGCAATCCGTACTTTCGATTACTTCAACTTAAGGCTGTAAGAAATCAGGATCTTAGTGTCGTTACGATCTTTCTTGTGAACGATATCTTCGCCACGGAAAGTACCGCGGAATACGCGAGCATTCAGACCTTCAAGAGAGCCATCTAGGAACTTGTAGCCTACATTCCAATCAAAAGAGTGCATTGAACCATCGTAAACTTCATCAATTGCGCTAGAACGTACGTTCTCGCCAATAGCGCCACCTACACCAGCCGTTAGCTCAGGTAGACCCCAACTTTCGAAGTTGTAGTTCACCGCTAGTTTCGCTGCACGCGTACCATCGATGTTGTAGTCTTCTAGCTGAGTCGCTGTTTGTTGGAAGTGACGGTTGTCTGAGTTAGCCCAAGGCGTTAGACGGAAGTTGTAACCCACCGCTTGGCCTTGTGTATCTGTCGAACTAAGGCCTGCAATCCAAGTGAAGCCACCATGCTTAAGACGAGCACCCAATGCCAGGTAACTTTCGTTTTTCGCATCCGTTGCGTTTGTCAGCTCAGACTCTTCTGCACGTGAACCGTGGTAGAAAGCAGTAAGGTCTAGCTTCGCACCATCTAAGTCAAAGCCGTACTTACCCAGTGCTTGCCAGTTTGTACGGTAGTCTTTGCCTTCACCGTAACCCAAATCAATTTGACCGTCGCCAAACTTGTAGATTGCGCCTACAGTGTGAATGTAATCAATCTCTGTATTGGTCGTATCAACACCTGGCTTTTGGTTTTGGTGCCACTTAGTGGTCATTGGTAAGAATTCTTTGCGCCAGTCGTTTTTGAACTTGTCTGCAATCGCGTAACCAAAGATGAAGTTACCTACATGCGCTTTCGCTTCAATACCTTGGTATGCATGCGGGTTTAGACCCCAGCTAGAACGGATGGTACCGATGTTGATTCGAGTACGACCGCCGCGAACCGCAAGGCCTGCGTCGTCATCACCAAACTTAGCTTTCAGCGCCATGATTGGCACTGCTGCGTACGATTTTTCACACGCTTTACCATCGTAAGATGGGTTACCTTCACAAGAGTGGTCGTAATAAAGGATCTCCGACATACCCGTTGTAGAACCAATCTGCAGGTTAGTGTTAGCCCAGATATCTAAGCCAACTACATCTCTAAAATAGCCAGACTTGTAGTCCATCGCCAATTGAAGAGTTTGGTTCTCGATATTTGGTGTCCAGTTACCTTCATCGTCTTTCTGCTCGCGGTCACGAAGGTATAGGAAAGAGTGAAGATTCACTGAAGAACTTTCATAAAACGCTTGCTTAGCTTCTGTTGCCAGATCGACCGCCGCCGCACTTTGGTTAAGTACATCGTTTGGATCGAGGTCATCAGCCACTGCTTGACCCGCTACAAGGGCAGTAAGAACAGATGCCGCCAGCAAAGACCTTTTGTTTCTATGTTTCATATCCATATATTCCATTTATTGATTTTATATCACCATTTGATTTGCGCTTTTAATATTATTTGATTTTTTTATAAAATAAATAGAAACGTTGTTTTAAAAATAGAAAACTAGATCTTCATCATAAATAAAATGTGGATTTTATTTGGCGATATGCAACTAATAACGCTTACATAAAGAGAGTTTTATTCGATTAAAGATAATTTTTTCAGTGAGTTATGACTAAATCGTCTTAGCATGTCTGGGAAGGTCGAATAATTAAGCGAGTGAATCAATGACTGGCTAACGGTGGAATGATCACTCAAAAGCGTTCAGGTTGACTGCATAATCTGACGTTTCCCTCCGTCAAGAAGGCGTCAAACGCATTCTGATAGCCGATAAAAACAACACAGGCTTTCTCTCAGCTCAGCATGACACCAACTGATCCTCCAGCCAGAACGCGCACCATGATTTACCCACTGATGAAATTGGATCCTGTTGAGATTCATGATTGATATGGTTAATTTGCGCGCGATCCCACTTTGGAAATAGCAATGATGACGAGGGTTTATCTCATCACTGTTATCGGTAACATTATGATAACTAAGGCATGCTTTCAGGATCGTTTGCCGAGGTTCATTTTCTCAGGAGAACAGCATGGCCACAGACCACCACACTCTTGCTAGCTCGGTGCTTAAACATTTAGGCGGCAAAAACAACATTGCCGACTTAACTCACTGCATGACTCGGCTTCGCATCACGTTGCACGATCAGCAGGCGATAAATGAGCGAGAGCTAAAGCGTGTGAATGGTGTCATTGGCGTGGTGGTGAAGGGGGACAAGGTTCAAGTCATTGTCGGTAATGACGTTTCCCAAGTGTATCGAGCAATGCAAAACTTGATAAACAACTCTAACTCTTCTGAAGATCAAACCTCGCCTGACCCTCAGTCACTTCAGCAATCTGCTGAGCAATCAAAGCCGAAGTCATCAGAGCCCCTATCTGTTCTCAAGAACGTCTGTTCTGCAAGTCTCGATCTGCTTATTGCTACCATGTCGCCACTGATACCGGCCATCATTGGCGGCTCTATGATCAAGATTCTTGCCATGCTGCTTCAAGCCACGGGCATACTGTCGGCCGACGATCCAACTCTGGCAGTCTTGACTATCTTGGGCGACGCGGTTTTCTTCTTCTTGCCAATTATGGTGGCAGCATCTGCATCGATAAAACTCAAAACCAATATGTCGTTAGCTATTGCGCTGGCGGGTGTCATGGTTCACCCATCTTTCATTTCGCTGATCGACCAAGCCGCCAATGGTGAGCTTGTCTCCTTGATCGGAATTCCTCTTTCTTCCACCAGCTATGCCTACTCTATTTTTCCAGCCCTGATGATGACTTGGGTACTCTCTCACATCGAAAAGTGGGCCGACAGAATCACCCCAAGCGTCACCAAAAGCTTTTTAAAACCCATGATCATTATGTTGCTTGCAACGCCGATCGCGTTACTTGTCATCGGGCCGCTCGGGCATGGAGTCAGTGAGTCACTTATTGGATTATTTACCGCGATTTATGAGCAGTTGGGCTGGTTCTCTTTAGCCATTGTGGGCGCTGTGTGGCCACTCATCATACTGACTGGGATGCACCGAATATTCACCCCTACAATCATTGAAACGATTGGCAAAAACGGCTACGAGCTCTATTTCTCCCAGCACAAATTGGCGCCAATATTGGGATGGGAGGCGCCTGTTTAGCCGTCGCTTACAAAACCAAGAATCTCTCTCTTAAGCAAAGTGCTAAAGCGGCTGCGGCCTCCGCCATTTTTGCTGGCGTCACCGAGCCTGCTTTATATGGCGTTTTGGTGCGATTGAAACGTCCATTGTTCGCAACCATGATCACGGGTTTTATCATCGGTGGGCTGGCCGGAATGCTGGGAGTTGTCAGCTACTCATTAGCCGCTCCAAGCCTACTCACCAGTGTGCAATTTTTTAATGTTGAACACACAATGACCGTAGTTTGGGTTCTTGGGCTAATTGCACTCACTATTCCACTGTCGTTCGTCATCACCCTAGTAATGGGGTTCGAAGACATTTCAGAGAATGCCAATGAAAACGACCAGCCTAGACCTGCATCTCTATCCAATGGCGATGCCGCTTCTCAATCACCAAAGCCTGCAAAGGTGAAGTGATGTTTTATAAGGTTCCTTACACTCGACTCTCTTTCCGTTTACTCAACCATCCACATGAGGTTCACCATGTCCGATACTGAATTTCCTAATGACTTCCTCTGGGGCGGCGCAATTGCGGCCAACCAGTCAGAAGGTGCACACCTCGCAGGCGGAAAGGGCCTCACCACCGTTGATATGATTCCGTATGGGGCTAATCGAATGCCGATCAAGCTCGGGCAGGTGCCTCATGTTGAGCTTGACCCAGATGAGTTCTACCCGAGCCATAACGCCATCGACTTCTACCATCGCTACAAAGAAGACATCGCCTTATTGGCAGAAATGGGCTTTAAAGTGTTTCGCCTCTCGATAGCTTGGAGCCGAATCTTTCCTAAGGGCGATGAGTTAGAGCCCAATCAACAGGGGCTGGATTTCTATCGAAGTGTATTTGAAGAGTGCAAAAAGTACGGCATTGAGCCTTTAGTCACGCTGTGCCACTTCGATGTGCCAATGCACTTAGTCAACGAGTACGGCTCTTGGCGTAATCGAAAGATGATTACCTTTTTTAGCCGCTATGCTCGAACCTGTTTTGAACACTACAAAGGATTGGTGAAAAACTGGCTGACTTTTAATGAAATCAACATCCTACTTGCGAGCCCTTTTTCTGGGGCCGGTTTGCTGTTTCAAGAAGGTGAGAACCACGATCAGGTGAAATACCAAGCCGCGCATCATGAACTGGTGGCCAGCGCCCTTGCGACCCAAATTGCTCACGAAGTGGATGAAAACAATCAAGTCGGCTGTATGTTGGCTGGAGGCAACTTCTACCCTTATTCGTGCAAACCAGAAGATGTATTTACTGCAATGGAGAAGGATCGGGAGAACTTGTTCTTCATTGATGTGCAAGCTCGGGGTTACTACCCGTCTTACGCGCAAAAAGTCTTTGCCGATAAAGGCGTTGAGCTCGTTACAGAGCCGCAAGACTTTGAAATTCTCAAGCACACGGTCGATTTCATCTCATTTAGCTATTACGCTTCTCGCTGTGCATCTGCCGGCATGAACGAGGGCAACACCAGCGCCGCTAATGTCGTCAAGTCCATCAAAAATCCGCATTTGCCAGCTAGCGACTGGGGCTGGGTTATCGACCCACTCGGGCTTCGTATCACAATGAATACGCTCTACGACCGCTATCAAAAACCGCTATTTTTGGTCGAGAATGGATTAGGAGCCAAAGATACACCAGATGAGAACGGCCACATTAACGACCAATACCGGATTGACTACTTACGTGAACACATTATTGCCATGCATCAAGCAATGGAAGATGGTGTCCCGTTGATGGGTTACACTCCGTGGGGCTGCATTGACTTGGTTGCTGCGTCTACAGGAGAAATGTCAAAGCGATATGGCTTTGTTTATGTTGACCGAGATGACAAAGGAAAAGGTTCACTTGCACGCACACCTAAGCAATCTTTCTATTGGTATAAGAAAGTCATTGCCAGTAATGGTAAGGATCTGAGTTAATCACCTAAACACATAATTAAACGGGTAACGGTTCAGTGCTTATCGCTGAACCGTTTTCAATTTACAGTGTGAATTACCCTAATCCTTTGACTTTCACTAACTCTCGTTGCACTTCCTACCTATTAACAATCTCGATAGCTCCTATTTTCGCCACCGAAGATCGCCTTGATATATTGCCTCCACTTCCGGGAGTACTCAAAAAATCAATCAAAAAGGTAGATCTGAATGAACAAAAAAATCTTATTAGTCGCTTTGCCAGCTGCACTCATGGCTTCTGCTAGCTACGCATCAGACTTCACTGGTGGCCTTGAAATCGACAATAAGTTTTCCGCAGATAAAGTTGAAGACCTAGGAACGGGCGCAAAATTATTCATGGGGTATAAAGGATTAACCCTATCTGCAAAACGCAACGACGTAAAAGCCAAAGAGTACAACTTCAACTACAAGCACGACTTCGACAGTTTCTTCCTAAAGGGTGAATACGAGTTTGTCGACAACCGCTCTCGTGTTACCCGAACTGGTGAAAACAGTACAGGTGCCGATGTCAACAAGTTCGGTATTACCGTGGGTACGAATGTCATGGACATGTTTGATACCTCTTTCCGCCTACGTAAAGACTTAGATGCAAAAGAGATGAACGGCACCAAAAGCGATATCACCCGCTTCGATCTGGCGGTTGGTAAGCAGTTTGAGAACGTTTACTTCAATACCAAGCTAGTTGGGCAACATCAGGCCGATGCTCGAATCGCTACAGTCAATGACACCATTTACAACGTGGAAGCTCGCTTAACCTTCAACAACATTTCCGACAACTTCACTCCTTACTTTGAAGCGGGTAACGAAGCGAAATTTGGCAGTAATGATAGAGATACCTACGGCAAAGTCGGCGTTATCTTTAACTTCTAACGCTAGTAGCCTCTATCGTAATCAACTGCCATAAAAAATAGTGTCTGCAAGTTATTGACTGTTGTTGAAAAGATCGGACTCCTCGCCACCCCGCGATAGTAGATATTCGTAGATTTACGGAACAATGATCAAGGATGCAGACACATTCATGTTGAATCAAGAGCAATGCACATTCGTTGTCATCCAGCCGCCGACTATGGTGGACTCGTGACAATGTCTCTTACGGAACAATGATCAAGGCAATTTCAACGCATAAAAAAAACCGAGCAGTAGCTCGGCTTTTTGTCACTCTTACCGCAGTGGGTAAGTGAGAAGAATTACAGCTCAGCGTTATGGTAAACCTGCTGAACGTCGTCACAGTCGTCTAGCATGTCTAGGAACTTCTGGAACTTCTCTGCATCTTCACCCGCAACTGGCGTGTGCGTTTGAGGTACAAACGTGATTTCTTCAACATCCAGAGTTAAGTCTGGGAACGCTGCAGTTAGCGCTGTCTTTGTTTTGAAGAACTCTGTCGTTGGCGCGAATACAGTGATAACACCGTCTTCTAGTTCAACGTCTGTTACGTCTACGTCTTCCATCATCAGCGTTTCTAGGATGATCTCATCATCGTCGCCTTTGAACTGGAATACCGCTTGGTGAGCGAACATGTGTGAAACGGAACCTTCAACACCGATTTTCGCACCGGTTTTAACAAAACACTGGCGAACGTCTTGGAAAGTACGGTTGCCGTTATCTGTTAGACAGTCAACGATAACGCTCGTGCCACCAGGGCCGAAACCTTCATAGCGTGCTGGTTGGTAATCTTCACCACCGCCACCATTCGCTTTATCTAGAGCTTTGTCGATAACGTGTGCTGGAACTTGGTCTTTCTTCGCTTTAGCGATCAGGTGCTTAAGTGACAAGTTCATGTCTGGGTCTGAACCGCCGTTCTTAGCACACATGTAAATTTCTTTACCGTATTTGGAATAAACTTTAATTTTTGCGCCTGCTGTTTTCGCCATTGAGGCTTTGCGCACTTCAAAACTTCTTCCCATCGGGATGTTCTCTCTAATTCAATTTATTGCGAAGGATTTTAGCAAAATGCGGCGGGTTTTCAATTTCTCGCCTTGCTGAGGAGTGAGCGACCTAAAAGACGCCCATTACTCGTTTGTATTTCTCGATGCACTGCGCAAACCAAATGCGTTCTTGCTCATCGGTAATTTTATTGAGTTGCTCGGTAATTTCTTCCGGGCCACCTTTCGCTTCCCGTAACTTCCAAACTAAGAACGAAGCCTGCTTATCAAGCTCTATTTTGTTCTTTTCATCAGCGGGTAACAGCGACAAGTTGATCGACATATCGGAACTCAAACAAATAATACATGGGCACGGAATATAGCATAGCACGGCTGAAATTTAAGTGATTTTGTCTCGGGTGAGATCAAGAAAAGGCAGAAAATAATAAGGGTGGCTCCTTGGCCACCCTAACAATCTAGTGTTGCTAATAATTTAGTGTATTAAACCTAACTCCCTTGCTTCTTCCATTGTTAAACCGCTTTCTCTGATTTCTCTCAACGCTTCAATACGGCGACGAGCTTCTGCGGACTTAACCTGGGTTTTAACTGGTTTTTGTGATTCAACTTCTTCCGTGAAGTCCCACTTATTAGCAATATTTGTCATTTCGTCATGGTCAATAGAATTAATGGACATAGTACCTCCGCACAAACCATGTAGGGACACCTAATCTGTAGCAAATGACTTTTTTGTTGTTAAGATTTTTCGCCTCAGAATGTGATAGGGCTAAACCTTCCGAAACACGGCTGACAAATTCGTTAATAATTCTTTGCGCACGGCAAAAAGTCGAAGTACATTTAGAGGATTCCCCCGCACAAAAGTACCGAGATCCAGATCCCACTATTTGGGCCTACTTTTACCGTGCTCAATTTCCTTCCAGCCCTTTACTCTTCTGACTTTAAGACGTTAATCACACAATTGTTCAATCGAGCTATTCACACTGTAAATTACTGATATTTAGACTCATTAGACGACAAATAAACGAACCAAAAATCTAACGTATTCTAGACGTTTAAAATCCTGATTTTACTAGGGCGTTGAAGTGTTATTTTGAAGTTGTTTGGGTTCGGCAGCGACACTAAGAGTGAGTCACAATATTCAAAGCTGGCTTCTAACAAAAAGCCATCAATTAAAGCTCGAAATTGTTTCGTTTTAGTTCCTTGACGACAAAGACTTATCCGATTGCAAACTCATCTGGCGTCTCTAATGCGAGAACGGAGCGTCTTTTCCATGTCCATTTTTCGACACACTTCACCTTTTGCTATTACTTCACTTTTAAAATGCCGATAAATGTAAATGATAACAATTATCTTTTGTATTTAATTGGAGCAACTCTATGGATGAGTTCTATCTTGAGCATGCGGAGCACCCTGATCCGATCATTCAAGTACGAGACTTGAAGGTGGATTATATCACCGACAACGGTGATTTCACGGCTGTAAAATCCGTTAGCTTTGATATTGGCAAGGGAGAAGTTTTCGGCCTTGCAGGTGAATCAGGCTGTGGTAAAAGCACTATTGCTTTTGCACTTAACCGTCTTCATAAGCCGCCTGCGTTCATTTCTGGAGGCGAGATTTGGTTTGAAGGCCAAAACCTACTTTCGTTGTCTGACAAAGAAATCACCGCGCTTCGCTGGAGCGAGATTGCGATGGTTTTCCAAAGTGCTATGAACTCCCTTAACCCCGTGATTTCGGTGGAAGAGCAATTTGCTGACGTGTTGCGTCATCACAGAGGTTATACCAACGCACAAGCCCGTGATCGCGCAGAAAAGTTGCTTGATTTGGTCAATATCCCTCGCGACCGTTTAGGTGAGTATCCGCACCAATTCAGTGGCGGTATGCGCCAACGCTTAGTGATTGCTATTGCCCTATCTTTGAACCCTAAGATGATCATCATGGATGAGCCGACAACCGCACTCGACGTGGTGGTTCAACGCGAAATTCTGCAGCAAATCTACGAGCTAAGAGAAGAGTTCGGGTTCTCGATTCTGTTCATCACCCATGACTTGGCGTTAATGAGCCAGTTGTGTGACCGCATTGCGATTATGAAAGATGGCCAGATTGTCGAAGTGAACCACGCAAGGCAGATCCGACAAAACCCGCAGCATCCATATACTCAAAAGCTTTGGGCTTCGTTCCCGAATATCCATGAAGCGAAACGTACCGTAGAAGGAGCTCTGGCATGAGCGAACCAATCATCCGCTTAAACAACGTTGTTAAAGAGTTCACTGTTGGTGGTGGCTTTGCCAAAGAAGAGCGATTCCGCGCGCTACAAGGCATTAGCTTTGATATCTACGCAGGTAAAACGCTGGCGCTGGTGGGCGAATCAGGCTGCGGTAAAAGTACTTGTGCTCGCTTGATGACCAAAGTGTACCCGTGTACCGAAGGAGAAATCCTGTTCAAGGGTAAAAACATCGATGACATCAAGAAGCGTAAAGAACTCCAAGAGTATCGAAGCCAAGTTCAGATGGTGTTTCAAGACCCGTTTGGCTCGCTAAACCCAACTCATACCATTGAACACCATCTGACGCGTCCTCTACTGATTCACAAGCAGGTAAAACACAAGTCTGAGATCCCAGCGAGGCTTGAAGAGCTGTTAGCGCTTGTTGAGCTTCCTAGCGACACATTAGCGAAGTTCCCACACCAGTTGAGTGGTGGTCAACGTCAGCGCGTCAACCTTGCTCGCGCCCTCGCTGTCGGTGCGGAAGTGATCTTAGCTGATGAGCCAACATCAATGCTCGACGTTTCAATTCGCTTAGGCGTACTGAACCTCATGCAGAAGATGAAAAACGAGTATGGCATCGGATTTTTGTACATTACCCATGATCTTGCCACGGCGCACTACATCGCCGAAGAGACAGCAGTAATGTACAAAGGCCAGATCGTTGAATGGGGTGATACCCACTCGATCTTAGCCAATCCGCAACACCCCTATACTAAGTTGTTGATCTCTGCGGTGCCGGATCCTGATCTTCCATTTGGCGAACTGGTCAAAACTCAGCCAAACTATTCTGTAGAAGCCGATGAAATTCGAAACCGAAGCATGGCGGTACAAACCGAGTTTGATCAAGTGGGTTCTAATCACTTCGTGAAAAGGTGGACAGACGCAGCATGAGTGAACTAAACCGTTGGGTAGACGCGATCAGTCAGTGGTATGAAGAACGAAAGCATGATCAAGTAGAAAAGCTTGAACCATTGATCCTAACGCCGCCAGATTCAATCTGGGGGCCAACCATTACTGATACACAAAGCAAAGCCATCGCTTGTTGGTTAGATGGGTGTTTACGACTCTATAAAGCCAATCAGTTTTGCGCTCAGCAGAAAGCGTTTCAGTTTCTACAACTGGCGCAAGCGCGCTTGCAAAGCGTTGTATCCGATCCAATGTCCGAGTTGGACTTGAAAGACTGGTGCATGAAGCGCTTGCAGCACTTAACGGTTTTATCTCTCGAGTTTTGCAATCAGCAAGATGGCAAACAGTGGCAATCAGAATCGAATCAACTGATCGAGGCACACGTGCATTTCATGGAATCGCATCAATGGAATGAAAATAAATGGAACGAAGAGAAGCCACATAGTCGCGTAATGCACTAACTCCAATCAACTCAAACAAGCGCGGAAACATGATCAAGTTAAACCTTGATCATGTTTCCGCTTTTTTGATCATATCGCTGAACTGAAGGCAAAAAAAAGCGAGTCCTAAAAGAACTCGCGAACATATTCAGAATGAATGTAACAATATGAGCCAATCTATTAATTCATCAGAAAGGACAAAAGGTTGTCTATTCGAGATAAATACTAGCCCTGATATTGACCACTTATGTCAGTTCAATGTCAGGGGATTGTCTTAGTACTGTGTAAATTCTATACAAAGATAAGTAACTGTTAGTACTGGTAACAAAATACTAATAGCTTAAACAGCAACCTCATCAAGAGCGCGGAAAACCGTTTCATCTAAGTGTCCGTCGAATACCTGTTTGCACACTTTTCGTCTTACAGCCAGCCCAGAAATTAGCCTCTCAATGGACAGATGTTTGTTTTCGCTCTGACTATTGTACAACTCAATCACCTTGCTCAGCGTTTCATACGGCAGTGCAGCCTCCCCTACTCTCAAGTAATCCAGCTTGTCGATGAGCTCTACACACTCTTCATTGATTGAGCTATACGAATGCCCTGTCATTGCCGCTAATGCGGTTATAGAGCGTTCTAGGGCCTCTGGTGAGGTGTATTTCGACAGAGTAATGGTAATTTCGTCGGCGTTGATCTCGACAAGGTGTTTACGCAGCTTCACGCGGCGACCTAATTTTCCTCTCGGAGAAGGCGATTTACGCTGAATTGGTTCAAATTCACCATCAATGATCTCCGACAGCTCTTCCAGTTTTTGCTTAGACACCATTTCGTTACGGAGTGGGTTTGGCAAGGTTGGAGCCATATTACGCTTGCCGGCATTGGTCGTACGGGCACGCGAATAACGCAGAACCTCTTCAACATCACATTTGATGTCCACTTCATAATCTTTCACCTTGCCTTTCTCGACAATGGTTTTGATCATCAAGTGATAACCCCAAAGATTCACCGCGAAAAGATCATCGGTCCCCTTCCCTTCCGAGAGTTTTTTCAGTTCGCGGATCAGATCCATCGAGAAGCGTCGCCACTCAATATTTCTTGCAAGCTTTTGATTAAGCTCACTGAGTAACATGGTATCCGTGTGTCTACGCGCCATACGGCTACGGAAGTATGAGTACAACTGGAATACCAGGGTGTGCTGCTTCAAGATCTCTGGTGGGAAAAGGAAAAAGTAGTCACGAGTCAGCAGTTCTTCGTAGAACGATGGCTCCCAAACTAGAATGTAAAGATTCGGCTTAATGCGAATTTCGCCGTCAGCGCCCTCTGTAGGGGCTTCTTCCGATGCGGTAATAGTACGGGCCAAAAATCTAAAACGATCGCTCTTGAAGCCTTCTGGCATGTTCTCAGACAGCCATCTACCAGTTAGCTCATGTAATTGGAAATCGGTAAACTCAATTCGGTCAATACTGTCGCGAATAGAATCGCGCGCGGGCCCACTATCCTTTTTGCCGCGCAGTGACAAAATATCAGTGATGTACAGCGGCGTTTTGTTTGGCGCTTGTTTGGCGTCAAGTTGATAATCTTCTTGATGATGATCGTGATACTGTACGGTAAGCGTAAACAGAGCAAACAGTGTCATCAGATCATCAACAGTCATGATGTTTTTCGAAGATCGTGTCTCGATCACAGCGCGTGTACCAGAGATCGAAACCATTGATTTCTGGTAATTCTTACGTGTTCTAGGGGGGCCAATGCTTGATCAATGATGCCAGCCCAGTTAGTTGGAGACACGACAAATTGATCCGCCTCATCTTTCATGGCTGGTGGCGTATTTAACCCATGTTCATTCAACAAGCGTTTATTTACTTGGGTTTGCGCTAAAGCTTTTGAGCGCTTTTTCTTTTCAGTCTGCTTCACAGACTCAGTCACTAAACTCGTAGAACCCAACACCGAAATCAGTTGGTTAGGGTTAACGAACTTATGCAGCATAGTTTTGCCGGCAAGACCTTCTTCGAAGCGGACGGGAATTTGAGAAAACAGGCCGATATTGACAGCCGCTCTGAGTCTTTGCTGAATAGCAGCTCGAGTAAGTTGGCCATCAGTGGCTTCGATTAATTCCGTTGTAGAGACGTATCCATCTTGACTGCGAAAGCCTCTTAGGGAAATTAAGTTCAGAAGTTCTACAATACTCTTAGTCACACCTTTAAAGTGCTGATATTGTTCTATCCAGTCTACTGCGGTTTCTGAGACTGCAAACAAATGTCCATCTTTGTGGCTTCTCGGTGCTTTGATTAGCACTTTTTCTTCTGAACTCATTATTAGATCCGTATCACACTTGCCGTAATATCGTTATAGTTCCAAGAGAATAAAGAAAAAAAGATCATAAATAAAGAAAAAATTGTTGGTTTTAAAAAACTGATCTTTTTGATTAATATGATCTAAATTGATTATATGATCTAATGATCTGGGCGAGAGATTGATTGTAAGCTTATGTTTTTAAACAAGTAAAAAAAATAGCCGTCAGAAGCATGATCATGAAGTTATCGAAAACATGATCATTGATAGTTAGAAAGCATGATCAATGTTATCAAGAACAATGATCATGAATTCATAGAACGCATGATCATCAATGATTAGAAAGCATGATCATGACTCATATACACGTTATCCACAGGCCACTTGGGTTATCAGCGATACTTCCGTTGCTTAAACGTGTTTACAGAGCTTATTTTCTACGTAAGCATGATCAAGGATGGACTGAATTTTAGGCATTATTGACATTTTGAGTACTTATTTCAATTGAAATAGCAAAGAAGTCCCCTCTTTCCTGCAAGTCTCCATTCTATTCAATATGACGAAAGCATGATCATGATATGACATTGTCATTGGAATGCTATTCCTCATGCCACCTTATTATCAATTAAACTACACTGATTGGCGCTAAGCTAAGCTATGATTGACATCGACCGTAACTAAGGCATTTTTTTTCATGCTTCCGGTGCTTTGATTCCACTTGATCATCGATCCGTCAAATGATCATTTTGATTGATATTCACGCGAGCCCTTTATACGCATAAATTACCTTGATCATTGTTCCTATTTGCTACTTATCCCATGAAAGCATGATCAAGAAGCCTCCCTTGATCATCGTTCCTAAACTGGGTGACAGCGAAGTAACTTTACATTGAGCTGAACTAGCGATGACAAAATTTTCATTTTGGATGATAGTTTTGATGAGGTAGGTTAGTTGTTATTGAAAAGTGATGGACTAGCCTGTTTTCCTTTATCAGAAATGCACTGGCCGTAATTTATCGGCTTTTGACAATCGTTCCGGAAGTTTTTCAATTTCCTTTCATATTTACAATGTAAATAAGTGATGCTGTAACACTTTAAATCTGAAGAATTATTTGGACTGAAACTAACGAGTTAAAACGGTTAATTGTTGACTATTTCATCAAATGGCATGTCATTTTTCTATTTATTGTGATTGGAATCAAAAAGTGTATGTTCACCTTTTTATTGTCTTGGTTGTTATTTGCTGTACAATGAGTTCAGTCATTAAATTGAATGGAATTTGGCAATGAAAAGAGAACAGACGATAGAGAACCTCTACCAGCTCGCCGAACAAACGCAACAAGTTCAAGCCGATCGTATTGAGATCGTATTAGAAGAAAGAAGTGATGAACATTTCCCGCCAATGTCTAAAGCATTGATGGAAACTCGCTCTGGTTTAACTCGCAGAAAGCTTGATGATGCCATTAGTAAGTTGGAAGAAGCAGGGCACCAGTTTACAAAAAACAATGCGAATCACTATTCTATTTCATTAACAGAAGCACACATGTTGATGGATGCAGCTGGCGTTCCCAAGTTCCACCAGCGTAAGAAAAATGGTGATAACAAGCCGTGGATTATCAATGTACAAAACCAAAAGGGTGGTACAGGTAAGTCGATGTCTGCGGTTCACCTTGCTGCCTGTTTAGCGCTTAACCTAGACAAGCGCTACCGCATTTGTCTTATCGATTTAGATCCTCAAGGTTCTTTACGCCTGTTTTTGAACCCGCAAATCAGTGTTTCTGAGCATGACAGCATATATTCTGCGGTTGATATTATGCTGGATAACGTTCCTGAAGGGACGGAGGTTGATAAAGAGTTCCTGCATAAGAACGTTATGCTTCCAACTCAATACCCGAACTTAAAAACAGTATCTGCATTCCCAGAAGATGCGATGTTTAACGCGGAAGCTTGGCAGCATTTATCTCAGAATCAATCTCTGGATATTGTAAAACTTCTGAAAGAGAAGTTGATTGATAAGATTGCTGATGACTTTGATGTCATCATGATTGATACTGGCCCACACGTCGATCCACTAGTATGGAATGCAATGTACGCATCAAACGCGTTACTGATTCCGTGTGCGGCTAAGCGCTTAGACTGGGCATCAACGGTTAACTTCTTCCAGCACTTGCCAACAGTGTATGAGATGTTCCCTGAAGACTGGAAGGGACTAGAGTTTGTTCGATTAATGCCAACCATGTTTGAAGATGACAACAAAAAGCAGGTATCGGTACTGACTGAAATGAACTACTTGCTAGGTGACCAAGTGATGATGGCCACGATTCCTCGTAGCCGAGCGTTTGAAACGTGCGCAGACACCTACAGTACTGTGTTTGATTTAACCACTGGCGACTTTGAAGGTGGCAAGAAAACGTTGGCAACCGCTCAAGATGCGGTTCAGAAAAGTGCGCTAGAGTTAGAACGTGTGCTGCACAGTAATTGGTCTTCACTTAATCAGGGGTAATCGATAAATGGCAATTAAAACATCTGATCTAAATGCCAAGCTATTTGGTAAAGCAAACAAGCGCCGTGCAACGACACCTCAAGAAGCGCAAACTGCGGCAAAAGAGCAAGCGCAGGTGATTGAACTGGCAGTGGCTGGTGAAGATTTGGTTTCGTTTGAGCTAGTGCGAATTCCGGCGGATAAAGTGGAGTCGGAGACGGTTGTATTTGCAGAAAATGCCCGTGAACAGTCATTTTTGAATGAGCATGCGCTTTCTGACGTTCTGACAACGTTGAAAGAGAGCGGTCAGCAGTACCCAGCGGTAGGTCGTCGTAATGCCAACGGTACGATTGAAGTACTTGATGGTAGCCGTCGTCGCATGTCTTGTATTCTGGCTGGCAAAGAGTTCCTAATCTATGTTGCCGAAGACATTAACGGTGAGCATGCTAAGTTCCTTTCTGATGTTGCGAACGCGCATAAGCCGCTTTCTCTGTACGAGAAGGGTAAAGAGATGCAAGCGAAGCTAGACAGCGGTGAAGCGGAAGATCAAAAGGCATTGGCGAAGATTTTCCAATGTAGCGAAGCGCTAGTTAGTGGTGCGCTAAAGGCGGCGTCGCTGCCTTTAGAACTGCTTCAAGCGTATCCAAATGTCGCGGATTTAGGGCGTCCAACCATCGTAAAACTGCACAAGCAGTTCAACGAGTTGAGCGATGAGAACAAGGCTAAGCTGCTAGAGAAGTGCCAATCTGACGAAGGCTTTGTTTGGCAGCGCAGTTCTGCACAAGGTGTAGCTCGCTTAACGAAGGAAGTTTCTGAGAGCATCGAAGAGTGGATTGCTCAGCTTGCTCCGCGTAAAACAGCGGCGGCTAGCAAGGTTGACCTCGTTAAAGGGCGCGCAACCTACACACGTAAGGGTGCTAACTTGGCGCTTAACCTTAAGAAGGTAGACGACACTACGATGGACGAAATACTGAAGTTTATCGAAGGCAAACTAAAGTAAACTTGGCATACCCAAGTAACTCCAATTTGAACAAAAGCCGCGTTATCGTGGCTTTTTTTGTTTCACTCTTACGCTAATATCTTGGTTAAGTTAGAATCCAGATTAAATGAGAATTTTGCGCAGTGAACTGCTTCATCGTACAACCAAGAGCCCAACATGACCAATATAGAATCCTACCTCCATGAACTGCGTTTATGCGCGCAAGCGGCTCATCAGCGTGTGGGTGTTGTGGTCAGTGGTGATGAATCTTGGATAGAAGCGGTAATTGATGCCAGCCTCGCCACGCTTTCACCTGATCTGAAGAAGTGTTCTGCGCTGCTAGGAAATGTTTCTTACGCGCAGCTTGATAGCGTTGACTATCGAAAAGGCGATCAATTGCTTGGACAAGAGCTGCTCACTTTAGTTTATGACTGTCGTGCGGGGTTTGATGCCAACAGTTTTAGCGCCGCATTGGGAGCGCTAAAAGGAGGAGGGCTGTTAGTGGTCATTGCCGAGCCTTCATCCATGCAAGACAACTACGCTCAGAAATGGCTTTGTCAGTCGCTAGGCTCACTCATTTCACTTAAGCAGCACGCTGAGCTGCCACCTTTGCCTAAGCTCGCTCCATATTCGTTAAGCGAGTTAACAATTCACTCTCAGCAAACACAAGCGATAGAGGGGATTTGTCGAGTGGTCGAAGGGCACCGAAAGCGTCCATTTGTTCTAACCGCCGATCGCGGGAGAGGGAAGAGCAGTGCACTCGGTATGGCCGTGGCTAAATTGATGTCTAAGCGAGAACTGGATGTCATAGTTACTGCGCCGCTACTTCGTTCGGTAGCTCCTGTGTTTGAGTGGGTCACGAAAGGCTTTCCTGAACTCGAAGGTGGTAAAGGTGACTTCCAGGCTCAAGGTCGACGTATTCGTTTTATGGCGCCAGATGAGCTTATTAGAGAGCAACCTAATTGTGACTTGTTATTGGTTGATGAAGCGGCGGCGATTCCTATTCCAATGCTTAAGCGACTCGTTGAGCAATATCATCGTTTGGTGTTCTCAACCACAGTTCACGGTTACGAAGGCTCTGGTCGTGGTTTTACGCTTAAGTTCTTAAGTTGGCTTAATCACGCACGACCTAGTGGCAAATCTCTACATATCGATGAACCGATTCGCTGGGCGAAAGGGGATAAACTAGAGCGGTGGATGTATCAAACCTTCTTGCTGGGTGTTGATATTCCTGAATCGCTGTCCGTTGAAAATATAGAAGGTCTTCAGCTTGAGCACTTGAGCAAATCACGTTTGTTTCAATCTCCAAGCATACTGGCGCAATGTTTTGCTTTGTTGGTTAATGCCCATTATCAAACCGCGCCTAGTGACCTAATGCTGATGCTTGAATCGGAGCCAGTGCAAGCCTATGCCATGATGGACAACCAACAGTGTATTGGGTGTATTTTGGCTATCGAAGAGGGCGGTTTAGATACCGAACTGGTAGACAGCATTCAGCTAGGTAAACGTCGTCCCAAAGGCCATTTGGTCGCGGCATCCATTACCAGCCACTATATGGAGCACGCGGCAGCAACTGAGAAAAGTTTACGTGTAATGCGTATTGCTGTACATCCAAGTTTGCAAGGGCAAGGTATTGGCTCACTCATGCTTAGCCAATTAAAAGAGATTGACGGCTATGCATATTTGTCGACCAGTTTTGGTGCGACTAATGAACTAGTGGATTTCTGGCTCAAGAGTGAGTTTGTTCCGGTAAAGCTGGGAACGCAAAGAGATAAATCTAGCGGGACTTATTCTGTGGTGATGGTCAACAGCAAAGCTAGCCCTTGGGTTGAATCAGTTAATCAACTCTTCTATCAAGGTTGGCTTTCTACCTTGCGGGATCTGCACAACGACACTGAACCTAACTTAGTTCGTTCATTATGGCCTGAAGTTTCTATCACTCAGCTCCCTACGAGCATGCTCAGGGCGTTGGAAAATTATGCCCAGGGTGGAAGCAACTACGAAGCGATCCTACCTTGGTTGAGAATGTATCTACACAGTTTAAGGAAAGTAGAGTTTTGTTTTTTATCTGATTTGATGGTTCGCAGGGTTGTCCAAGGTGCTGCTTGGGCTCAGTGTGCCAGTGAGCTTGGTCTTCCTGGTCGTAAAGCCATGGAAAAACAGCTGAGAGAGGAACTATTAAATTTAGCGAATTTACAGTGTAAAGGCAGCGAGTAATTTACACTGTAAACCTCGCTTGTGAGATACTGAGCCAGAAAGGTTGATTTCTTCAGTGATATAGCATAACAACAATCCAGTCCATATATTCCTCACCCATAAGTGCTAGAAAGTGGAAACGGCACAAAAAAAATGGAAATAATTTCCAAACCAATACCCATACATTAAATGTATGAATTGCCTAAACTAACTGACTAAATGCTCAGTGATATTTATGCCCCATATCTACTCCTAACGTTCTGAACTCATTTGCTTATTGACTATTTGTTCCTACACTCAATTTATGCGTCAGGCTTAGTGCTAATTTGAGAATAAAGAATATCTAACATGAGCTGCTTACTGAATGAAAACCTAGACATATCGACAGTGCTTGAAGCGACGAACCAATACAAAAATTGGGTTTCAGAAGCTTCTGAGACATTGCTCGTAGACGGTTCTCAAGTAAGTAAAATAGATGCTGCAGGTATTCAGGCTTTAGCGTCGTTGTTTAACAGTGCACAAAACAGCAACGTCAATATTGAGTTGGCAAATGCCACACCAACTTTAGAAGAAGCAATTCGAGTACTAGGCCTCCAACGTCTTATCAAATAAAACACTGGATGTTTGAAGAGGTTCATGATGACAAAGATTCTCGCGGTCGATGATTCGATTTCTATTCGCCAAATGGTGAGCCATACCTTGAAGGATGCAGGTTATCAAGTTGAAACTGCCAACGATGGTAGGGACGCGCTTAATAAAGCACAAGCGACTCAGTTTGATGTTGTAATCTCCGATGTGAACATGCCCGTTATGGGCGGCTTTGATTTTGTTAAGGCAATACGCGGAACTCCTCAGTACAAATTCATCCCAATCTTAATGTTAACCACCGAAACTAGCACGGAGAAGAAACAGCAAGGGAAGCAGGCTGGCGCTACGGGTTGGTTAGTCAAACCCTTCAATCCCGAGACTCTACTGAAAACGCTGAAGCGCGTTATCTAACTTGGTGCGATAACAATTGTCGGTGACACCTGGGTCGCCAAAAGGGGAGGGGAGCATGGCGTTAGACATGGAGCAACTTCGTAAGATGTTTTACGAAGAGTGTCGTGAGAATTTAGAGGAGTTTGAGTCAGTTCTGCTAGAGCTGGACCCAAATGATGTCGACACAGAAACCATTAATACTATTTTCAGAGCGGCGCACTCCATAAAAGGAGGGGCGGCGACATTCAATCTGTTCGATATTTCTGAATTCACTCATTCGGTAGAAGCTTATCTAGACTTGGTGCGCAATGGGGAACTGTCTCTCACTCAACAAAGTATTGATGTCATGCTCCAAAGTGGCGATTGCATTTCTAATCTTTTAGAAGGGCATGAATCTGGAAAAGAGGTGGATGCCAGCTTACAAGAATCTGTGGGCTATAAGCTCAAAGCTTTATTGAATGAACTGACTGAGGTCAACAGTGAGGTTGTCAGCGAGCCGCCAGAAGGCGAAGCTGCTGAAAATGAACTCTCTTCCTCTTTCCACTGGCTGGTTAACTTCAAACCGCATGCCGAAATGTTTTTCAGCGGTAATGACCCGTTAAGAATTCTTCGTGAACTGGTTGAGCTTGATGACAACCACAGAATTGAGGCGAACGTTGATAACCTTCCTGACATCCAAGAAATTGAATCTGAATTGTCCTATTTATCATGGGCAGTGGAGGTTTCGGGAGAAATACCAGAAGACGAAATTCGCGAAATTTTTGAGTGGGTTGAAGATGAATGTGACTTAACGTTAGAAAAAATGTCGCAGTTAGCGAGTACCGAAAGTGAAACCGCAACAAACGATATTCAAGCCGAATCTAGCGTCGAATCTGCAGAACATGAATTCGTTGATACTGACTCCACTTCTAATACACCCGATGCGGTACCTGAAGCCGCTGACAGTCAGGTAATTAATGCCAGTAAAGATGCCACTAAAAAGCCCCCAGCTACACCGGCTAAGGCTAATAAAACGGAATCGAGTGTCAGCTCTATACGGGTAGATATCGATAAAGTAGATAGCCTGATTAATCTTGTTGGTGAGCTAGTGATCACCCAGTCCATGCTGACGGAAATTGGTAATGACTTTACGATTGATAAGCTTGAGAAACTTAAATCGGGTTTAGATCAGTTACTGCAAAACAGCAAAGATTTACAAGAGAATGTATTGAACATTCGTATGTTGCCGATGAGTTTTGCATTCAGTCGCTTCCCGCGTTTGGTTCGAGATTTGTGTGGCCGTCTCGATAAGAAGGTTGAGCTGCTTATCAAGGGGGAACAAACCGAGCTCGATAAAACCGTTTTGGAGCGCATTGTCGATCCACTTGTCCACTTAGTCCGAAATGGTATCGACCACGGGATTGAAGTTCCACAAGTTCGGTTAGAAAGCGGTAAGCCTGAGCAAGGTACCATTGAGTTAAACGCTTACCATCAAGGTGGCGCCATCGTGATTGAAATTATCGATGATGGTGCGGGCATCGATTGCGATAAGTTGTGGGCGAAAGCGCAAGAGAAAGGCGTAGTGGATAGCAACACTCATCGCGAAGAGATGTCTGACAAACAAGTCCTCAACCTGATATTTGCCCCTGGTTTTTCCACTGCCGAACAAGTGTCTGATATTTCGGGCGCGGCGTTGGTATGGATGTGGTGAAACGAAATATTGAAGAGCTTGGTGGGCATATCGAAGTGGAATCCGAGCTAGGCAAAGGCAGTCGATTCACTATCAATCTTCCTCTCACCCTTGCGATTCTCGACGGTCAACTCGTCCGCGTGGGTGGAGAAGTCTATATCATTCCTCTACTCACTATTGTTGAGTCAATTCAGATCGATCCTAAAAGTATTAAGTTGGCTTCCGGTGGGGTTGAACTCTATCGTCTGCGTGAAGAGAACATCCCTATTCTTCGTCTGCAAGATGAATTGGAAATGGGCGAGAGTGGTTCGCTTAGTAAACGAATTCTCTGTTTTGTTGAAGCAGCCGGAAATCGCGTTGGTTTGCTTATCGATGAATTGCTCGACCAGCAGCAAGTCGTTATCAAAAGTTTGGAGTCAAACTACAGCAAAGTTGCAGGCATATCCGGAGCGACCATTTTAGGGGATGGTTCGGTATCACTAATTCTCGATATTCAGGGTTTGATTACCTCTTTTACTGCGCGCGGGCAGGGGGACAATCGCAACAAAGGCATTGCCGCATAGGAGACGGTCGTGAGTATGGATATAGCAATCGCAAATACAGAAAATCAACACTCTGAGCAGAAGGTACTAAGCGAGTTAGATATTAATGAAAGTGCTGACTTCTTGAGTTTTTACCTTGCTGAAGAGCTTTACGGCGTCCCAATCAATGATGTTGAAGAGATTCGAGTTTGGGAAACACCAACCCCTATCCCCGTTCACCTTCGTACGTCAAAGGCGTTATCAACTTAAGAGGCATGGTCGTCCCCGTTATTGATCTGCGCCTGCGATTTTCGGTGGGTGAGGCCCAGTACTTACCAACCACTGTTGTCTTAGTTCTACACGATTACAGCAACGATACAGAGCGTTTGATGGGTTTGGTGGTCGACGCCATGAGCGATGTGATCGCACAAGGTGATAGTGAGTTATTTCCTGCAGTAGGGGAGTCATTGGTCACCTCTTACTTGCAAGGTGTCATGAATGTCGGCAGTGAAGTGATGTCACTGATTGACACCGAAGAGCTACTCAACATCGAACGCATACTGAGGGGAGATTAGAGAATGGCTGCCCAAGAGTTTTTGAGTTTCATTTTGAATGACGAAGAGTATGGCGTACCTATTCTAGATGTCCGTGAAGTGCGTGGCTGGAGCGAGATACGAGTCATCCCCAATTCACCTGATTACTTGAAAGGTGTGCTAGAGATCCGCGGGGAGTACGTGCCGATTGTTGATTTACGTATGCGTTTTAACCTAACGCCGGCGGAAATCAGCTCCACTACCGTTGTGATAGTGCTCAATAGTGAAGAGAAACACCCACTGGGAATCATTGTTGATGGTGTATCGGAAGTGTACGCCTTAATGGAAAACGAAATAAAGTCTGCACCACATATGTCAGTAACCGTCGATGACAGTTATATCAAAGGCATAGCCTCTGTAGAGAGCGGACATCTAATACTAATAAACCTAGAAGCTCTTTTTGATGTAGCAGAGCTAAATCGAACAACTACAGAAGAAACGCTGGTCTAGAGGTGAACTATGGCATTTTGGAATCGAAACAAGGAAGAGACACGCCACCACGCATATGAGCAAAAGGCGCCTGAGCTTAAGGACTCATTGATGCAAGTAAGCGATGTCGAAGAATCATCAACAAGTCATGTATCCAGCGATCGGCTTGTCGCGGCATTAGATGGCGCTCAAACAGCGTTAATGATGATCGACCGAGACTTCAAGATCACCTATTTTAACCGAAAATCATTGGAGCTTCTGAAGCACCATGAGCGTCTGTTTCAGTCTGTTTGGCCGGGATTTGAAGCGACCGAATCTTTTCTGGATGGCTACTGCATAGATGGTTTTCATGCCAATCCGCAACATCAAAGACAGCTGTTGTCTAATCCTGGGAATATGCCATACAACACGGTTATTACTATAAAAGATGTCAAGATCTCCCTTAACGTTGGCGCCATAGTCGATGCTCAAGGAAACTATGTTGGCAACACATTAGAATGGGAGGATGTCACCGAGGCGCTCCGAAAAGAAGATGCGATTGCTCGCTTACAGGCGGCGGTAGATCAAGCTCAAACAGCCATGGTGATGATCGACAGAGATTTCGAGATTACTTATATCAACGAAGAAACACTCAAACTCTTTAGAAAACATGAAGCGGTGTTTAGAACCGTTTGGAGTGGTTTTACCGCCTCAACAGAATGGCTGATGGGACGTTGTATTGATGAGTTTCACCGCAACCCCGCGCATCAGCGACAATTGTTAGCTGACCCAACCAACCTACCTTACAAAACCGATATCTCAGTTGGCGACTTAAAAATTGAGCTCAATGTTGCCGCGATTCACAACAAAGAGGGTGAATACATTGGTAACACGCTTGAGTGGCGAGATGTAACCGAAGAACGAGCACAAGAGAAAGAGATTGGCCGCTTGGCTTCCGCGGTGAAAGGTATGACGACCAACTTGATGATGGCGGATGAAGAAGGGGTGATTCAGTATGTGAACCCGTCTCTTGCGACACTACTGAAAAGCCGCGAGCCCCAACTTCAAGCGGTGTTACCTGGATTCGATGCCAGTAACCTTGTGGGTAAGAATATTGATATTTTCCACAAGAACCCTGCTCACCAGCGCGCCATTATTAATAATCCTGACCGACTGCCGTTTAGCTCAGACATTAAAGTGGCGGGTCTTGAGTTCAATCTAACCTGTATTGCGATGCGCGACGGTTCGGGTAACTACATTGGACCAGCACTTCAATGGGTAGATATTACCGAGCAGCGCGATGGTCAAAGACAAGTCGAGGACTTGATTCAAAAAGCGATTGCAGGTGAGTTAAATGAACGCATTGATACTACCGTCTACAACGGCTTTATGAAAGAGCTAGGCGACGGCATTAATAACTTGCTCGATACCTTAGTAGCGCCACTGGGGCAGTGTATTGAGGTGATGAGCCATGTGGCAGAAGGTGATCTGAACTCAAGTATGGATGAAGGCAATCAAGGAGAGTTTGGTCGTTTAGAAAATGCGGTGAACACTTCGATTCTTAACCTAAGAAATATGGTAGAGAAAATCACCACGTCATCAGCGCGCGTGGCAACCGCATCAACAGAGATCGCAGAAGGCAATGATGACTTGAGCCAGCGTGTGGAAGCTCAGGCTTCAAACCTTGAAGAAACAGCTGCAAGCATGGAAGAGATGACGGCCACCGTTAAGCAGAATGCTGATAACGCAAAAGGCGCCAATGAGCTTGCCGATGATGCGGCGAAAAAAGCGGGCCGAGGTGGCGAAGTCGTTGGGCAAGCGGTGTCTGCCATGTCAGAGATCAACAGTGCCAGTAAGAAGATTTCAGACATCATTGGTGTCATTGATGAGATTGCATTTCAAACCAACCTGTTGGCACTTAATGCTGCAGTAGAGGCCGCAAGAGCCGGTGAGCAAGGTCGTGGTTTTGCGGTTGTCGCTGGTGAAGTCCGTAACCTCGCTCAGCGAAGTGCGGCAGCGGCAAAAGAGATCAAAGGTTTAATCAAGGACAGTGTTGAGAAGGTCGATGAAGGTTCTCGGTTGGTGGACAAATCCGGTGAGACCTTGAATGAAATTGTTGATGCAGTAGAGAAAGTGACAGAGCTGATTGCGCAGATTGCGGATTCAAGCGCGGAGCAATCAACGGGGATCGATGAGATCAACCGCGCTATTACCATGATGGATGAGATGACCCAGCAAAACGCATCACTGGTGGAAGAAACGTCGGCAGCGAGTCAATCACTCAAAGATGAAGGTAAACAATTGCTGAACTTGATGAACTACTTCAACAGTGATGCAAAGGTCACCACCTTTGAGTCGACATCGTCTTCCGCGAGGCAGGAGGTAAGCACCCCTCGCCCTACCAACATCAGTAATATTCGCTCGAGTAACCCTGTATCGAAAAGTAATGTGGTCAATTCGGGCATGAAATTTAGTGAGGATAGTGACGAATGGGAAGAGTTCTAACTCGTTCTGAACCAGTATCAACGACCATGGAAAGGGAATTTGAACTCACTGATAAGGACTTTAAGTTTATTCAGTGGTTCATTCATAAAACGGTCGGTATCTATCTGTCCGATAGAAAGAAGACCATGGTCTACGGCCGTGTTAGTCGCTTGCTGCGTAAGCGTGGGCTAAAACGTTTTAGTGATTTCAAGAGCATTATAGAAAGTGATGAACAAGAACGTGTTCACTTCATTAACAGTTTGACGACCAATAAAACCGAGTTTTTTAGAGAGTATCACCACTTTGAGTTTATCGAGAAAGTGATGGCCAAAGAGTGGCAAGAGCGTCACTGCGAAGAGATACGGATATGGTCTGCAGGATGTTCAACAGGCCAAGAGCCGTATAGTCTGGTTTCTTCTCTGTATCGTTCAGGTGTTTTGGATTGGTGTCCATCGGTCAGAATTGTCGCGACGGATCTGGATACCAATGTGCTGTCTGTTGCTCAGCAGGGGATCTATCCTGGTGGCGTGCTAGAAAGCATTCCCAAACCGTATCTCAAACCCTGTTTTGTGAAGGGGAGAGGTGCCCAACAAGGCAATATAAAAATCGCCAAAGGATTGCAGCAGCTTATCCAGTTTCGTCAGCTAAATTTGCTGGAACAGTGGAACTTTAATGAAAAGTTTGATCTGATTTCATGCCGCAATGTCATGATTTACTTCGATAAAGAGACGCAACAACACTTGCTCAAACGTTTTCATCAGCAGTTGAATCCCAATGGCATATTGCTAATCGGCCATTCGGAAAGTGTGGGGGCGAGTAGTGAGATTTTTCATCACTTGGGTCACACCATATATGTAAAACGGTAGCAATGAACTATGACTTCAATCAGTGAACGACTTCATCCCAACGGCAGTAACCTCTATAGCCGGTTTTATCACCCGCAAAGAGAGGCGCATATCGTGAAGGTGCAACCTGGTGGAGTTTATTGCACCAATAAAGAAGAGATCATCTGTACCGGTTTGGGTTCTTGTGTTGCGGCATGCATGTGGGAGCCTACTCTAAAAATCGGCGGAATGAATCACTTCTTGTTGCCCTTTGATAGTCATGCAGAGCTGAGACACTGGCACGCTGATGAGTTTTTATCAACGGCCGCGCGATACGGTAGCCATGCCATGGAAATGTTGATTAATGAACTCGTTCACCTTGGTGCCGACAGGCGTAATTTGCAGATAAAGTTGTTTGGTGGCGCCCAAATGCTGGGTAAGCACTCCATGATTGGCAAGAAAAACATTGAGTTCATTCTTCACTATGTTGAACAAGAATCCTTTTCTGTACAGGCGCAAGATTTGGGTGGCTAGAGCCAAGAAAAGTGATGTTTGATCCATTGTCTGGCCGTGCTTGGATTAAGCGAATTCCGTTTGGAGAAGCGAACAATCTTCAGCATCTTGAAGATAAATATGCCTCTCAGATTGGCCGTGAAAGCCACCAAAAACATGACGATGATGTGGAGTTATTCTAATGAGCAGAAAAATAAAGGTTCTCGTCGTCGACGACTCGCCTGTTTTTAGAGCGTTGTTATCGCAAATTATCAACTCTGACGACCAACTCGAAGTCGTTGCCACGGCGGAAGACCCTTACGAAGCGAGAGATCTGATAAAGAAACATAATCCTGATGTTCTCACTCTCGACATTGAGATGCCGAAAATGAATGGGGTGCAGTTTTTGAAAAATCTCATGCGCTTGAGGCCTATGCCAGTTGTGATGATTTCGACCCTAACTCAACATGGGGCTGAACCTACTTTGGCTGCCTTGGAGTTGGGAGCGATAGATTACTTCCCCAAACCAGCCGTTGAAGATACTGGCGAGCTTACTGATTATCGCCAAGAGGTAAACAGTAAAATCAAAATGGCGGCCCAGGCCAATGTGACAGGAAACGAAGGACGTAATGTTCAATCTGCGGCATCGAACTTAGTACGTTCAAAGTCTCTATCTTCAAAAAATGATGTTGAGCTCATTGCTATAGGGGCCTCTACTGGAGGAACTGAAGCGGTGAAGAAGGTTCTTTCTGGCTTACCTAATCGCTTACCACCTATCGTGATAACTCAACATATCAGCGCCATGTTTACCGCCTCATTTGCCAAGCGTTTGAACTCTGAAAGTGCTATTGAAGTGAAAGAGCTCACGGTAAGTTGCGCCCCCTGATTCATGGTTGTGCCTACCTTGCACCTGGCGACAAGCATCTCGTGATTGTGAGAAAAGGCAAACACCTCTATTGCCAGATCGATGATAGGCCGCCGGTGAATCGGCATAAGCCGTCGGTGGATGTGATGTTTGATGCCGTAGCAGAAGTGGTCGGGGCAAAAGCGGTGGGTGTCCTTCTTACTGGAATGGGACAAGATGGCGCTAAAGGTTTGCTCAATATGAAGAACCAAGGTGCGGAGACAATCGCTCAGGACCAAAAGTCTAGCGTAGTGTGGGGTATGCCGAAAGCGGCGATCGATATTGGGGGCGCTACACATGTTGCTAGCTTGTCGCATGTTCCCCAAGCATTATGTGATTTAACCAAGAGTGGCCATACTGGCGACTAAAAATTGGGTTAGCCAAATGAGTCACTCAAAACTACAGCCGTTAGTTGCAGCAAACAAGGACGTCAAATGAAGGCCAAATTGTCGACAAAGAAAGTGTTAGTCATCATTACTCAGTGTCTCTGCTTAGCTGCAGTCTTTTATTTGATGGATCAGTACTCAGCTATTGTGCTAGCGGTTTTCGCAGCAATGGTTCCATGGTTGTTGCTATCAAAACAGTCACAAACGCCTAACCAATCTAAGCCGACTGAGCATCAGTCGAATGAAAACAAATTGGCTGAAGGTAAGGGCTTCAAGAAAATACAAGACTTCGAAGATGTTTACTCAGAGGCGGACGCTCGCATCCTAACGGCAAAAGCGATGTCCAGTGTTATCCCTCAGCTGCAGGACCCTTTAGATAGGCAACATACCATTATTGATGAATCAGTCGAAACGTTGAACAACAGCTTCTTTAGTTTACAGAAGGTCGCGGAAGAGCAGAATGCGATTTCAAATGCACTGGTGGATGAACTTTTTGGCAGTACAACTAATGAAAATGACCTTGCCCAAGTTCTTCCTAAAACTGAAGCCATTATTCGTGAATTTGTACAAACCCTCGTAGATGTGTCTGAAAAGAGTATTGCCGCTGTCCACAGTATTCATGATATGTCCGATAAGCTGAAATCTGTGTTTCGATTGCTCGATCAAGTGAAGGGGTTGTCAGAGCAAACCAATTTGTTGGCACTTAATGCAGCCATTGAAGCTGCGAGAGCGGGAGAGGCCGGGAGAGGTTTTGCGGTCGTCGCCCAAGAGGTACGCAACCTTTCGGTAAAGGCTGAAGAGCTAAATGAACAGATCGCCAATGAAATCAATGTGGCTCAATCCACCGTTGAAGAAGCCAATACTATTGTCGGGGAGATGGCGTCCATTGACATGACCAACGCCATTGAGTCGAAAGAAAAGGTAGACACTATGCTGCGCGGGGTTCATGAGACAAATGTCCATATTGAGCAAGAGGTGAATAAGATCCATGAACTCGGCGCAGAGCTTCATGTACAGGTGGATAACGGCATTCGGGCGCTGCAATTTGCAGATATTGTCTCTCAACAAGGCGATTACGCAAAAGACACGCTAAAGTATATTCAAGAGATTGCGCAATCTTTGGAAGGGAAAGATTGCCAAGAAATTCAGGCTCAACTTAATGAGATTATGAATAAGGTGAAAAATCGCGGTGTGCTCGCCGCAAGGCAATCAAGCATAGAAGAAGGCGAAGTCGAACTGTTTTAAGGGATAGCTTATGAGTATTGATGTAAATATCGATTCAACGCGCAAGCACGTAACGATAGCGATTGAAGGGGCATTTGGGTTTAATTTGGTCCAAGAATTTCGTCGCAGCTACAGTGAACATAAAGGATACCAGTTCACGGTGGATTTAAGAAAAGTCGATTATATCGATAGTGCGGGTTTAGGTATGTTGCTAAACATGCAAAATTATCTCAATTTGTCTGACGGTAGCATCGTGTTGGCTAATCCACTCCCTCAAGTGAAGAAGATTCTGATTATCTCTCGGTTTGACAAAAAGTTTCAAATTGAATAGTTCTTCATGGAATAGGTGCAAAGGAGTTGGCTATGAAAGTGATGGTTGTTGACGACAATGATACCAACAGGAAAGTCTGCCGAATAATACTTTCAGAAATTACACACGATATTATTATGCTGGAGGATGGCTCCAAAGTCATACCTGCGCTTCAAGCGTGTGATGAAATGCCAGATGTCATTCTTCTTGATGTTTTAATGCCGATCAAAGATGGCTTCACCGCCGCTCAAGAGATCAGAACCACTTTTCCCGAAAACCACATTCCTATCATTTTTCTTACTGCCCTCAATGACAGAGACTCCTTTGAGCGTTGCTTAAATCTTGGCGATGACTTCATTTTAAAACCTGTAGATCGCAGCGTTTTGCTGAGTAAAGTACGAGCCCATAGTCGTATTGCTAAAATGCATGGCGAGATAACGACGCAGCGTGATGAGCTCAGACATTTCCATGAGCAAGTGAAGTATGACTACGCAATTGCCGAGTCCATCTTTGGTAACTTGATGGATGAGATGAGCGCTCAGATAGAGAGAGTCCATGGCTTAGATTATCTTTCCACTCCGATGACGGTGTTTAATGGGGATCTCATTGTGGTGGCTAGCCGGCCACATGGTGGCATATATGTGATGATTGCTGATGCAACAGGTCATGGCCTACCTGCCGCTATTTCTGCGATACCTGCGACACGAGCGTTTTTCTCAATGGCAGCTAAAGGGTTGGCTCTTGGGGAAATCGTTTCAGAGATAAACTCGGTTCTCGTTCGCTTTTTGCCTGTTGGTATGATGCTCGCCGCTAGCATATTTGAAGTGCGGGCCAATGGTTTTGAAGTATCTTGGTGGGGAGGTGGGCTTCCCACAGGGTATATTCTAGGATCCGATGGCCAAATTGTGCGGGAGTTGGTTTCTACTCATATGCCGCTTGGCGTTCTGAAAGAGAACGAATTTGAAGCATCTGTGACCCATTTTAAGTTGGCTCCAAGTGAACAGCTTATCTGTTACACAGATGGTGTAACAGAAGCAACAAATGCGAATGGTGAACAGTTTGGCTCGAATAGAATTGAACAGGCCATTGTTGGGCAAAGTAACTTGATTAACTCGCTCCACAGCGCTGTAAAGGCCTTCTCTCAAGATCAAAGCAGTGATGACCTCTCTATCCTTTCTATGCGCTTTCCTATCACCAATGGCAATCCGAGTTCAATCGTCAAAGAAGAAGGTTTTTTAAGCACGGTTCCAATCCAATCAAGCTTGAGCTTAGATGCGGATTTGATTAAGTCGAGCCATGTGATGAACCAAGTTCGTGGTTTTCTTACAGGCATGGTCAGTGGCGGGGTACATTTGGATCTTGTCTGCTCGGTTATTTCTGAGCTAGTGACCAATGCAATTGATCACGGGTTATTGGATCTAGATTCGAGGATTAAAGACGACCCTGACGGCTTTTTTACTTTCTATCAGGTTCGTGAAGACAAACTGAAAGAGTTAAAGCTCGACGCCAAAGTGACGTTAGATTTTGACTACTGTCCAAAACGCAAGTTACTGAAATTGGTAATTGAGCACAACGGCGTGGGTTTTGATTATCAAAAGATGAATGAAAGTAAGAGCTCAGACACCCACGGGCGAGGCATCATTTTAACTCGAGAGCTTTGTGAATCCTTGGAGTATTCCAACGAAGGATGCAAAGTGACTGCTACCTACTTATTAGATGGAAAACATCACTTTCCATCAAGCGCTTAACATATACTCAAGTAATGCGAGGTTACTTGGGCGTAAAATTTACTGAATGTGATTAGAGCTAATTCACACTGTAAATTATCCTAGAGTGATGTACGCCTTAGTTTCTCATAACAGAGATTCAGGTTAGAGACACTTTTTTATAAAGTGGGGAACGTGTGCGTATGCATGATACGAGTTTGGTATGTGGAAGAAGTTAGTAGGATTATCTGAAGACAAAAGCCAGGTGCTCGCGAAGTTGCCCGCTGATCTCAATGTCAGTAACGACTTTAGCAGCAAAGGGTTGGAAGAGGCGTTAAGTGAGATAAACGCCAGTCACTTCTTTGTCATGGAAGAAGAAGTTACTCGGTTTGTTAACTATGCCAAAGATAGCAAAGGCGAAGCCTATAGCGGTTTGGCCATTTGTGAAGTGCGCGATGCCAATGTAGAAGTTATACTTGCCGACCATGATATGCTAGCCAGTATGAAGGTGACAGGCGCCTATGGTGGCAATGCGCTAAAGGGCAGTGAAGTTGTTCATGCACTGGCAACAGCCCATGTGACCAAAGGCATCAATAAATTGGCGCTGAAAAAAGTGCTGCTCATGAGTACCAAACTCAAGCCCGGAGAAACATTTACTCAACCTGTCGCGAAAGGCAAGAATCCCGTTCAAGGCCAAGACGCAAAATTCATCCCACTTGTTAAAGACCCGACTAAGCAGATCCTTGCGCCTAAATCTAAGGGGGAAGATAAGGTAGACATGCTCAACCTAGGAGAAACGATTACCGTAGACGTTGATCAGCCTTTAATGAAGCGAATTCCTGCCACCAAAGGCGTCGCAGGGATTACGGTACAAGGTAAAGTGATTCCGCCTAAGCCGGGTAATGATCAAGCGCTTTCTGCTGCGAAAGGGTCGCACATTAGTCCAACCAACCCGAATTTATTGTTGGCTACCGACTCAGGAATGCCATTAATCAAAGCAAAAACCGTGGAAGTCGAGAACGCACTTTGCGTTCCCCAAATTGGTGTTGCGACTGGGCACGTAAAATTTAAAGGCAATGTGGTGGTGTTGGGGGATATTGAATCCGACATGGTAGTGCGCGCGACAGGAACCATTACTGTTGGCGGGTTCATTGAATCAGCCGATGTACAGGCCCAAGGCGATATAGAGGTCGCTAAGGGTATCATTGGGCATACATCTACTGATGGCAATAAGAAAAGCTGCTGTGTTAAGTCTGGTGGCAATATCAAAGCGAACTATGCCCAATACTCTGAGATTCAAGCAGCAGAGAACATAGAGCTTGCTGTGCACTGTATGAGCAATGACATACGCTGCGGTAACGATTTAATCGTGTGTGACCGCAGTGAACGTCAAGGCACTCTTAGTGGGGGCACAACTCGTGCGGGTGGCAAAGTGACGTGTGTCAATCTTGGGGTTGAAGGTGATACTGCAACTCATGTAGAAGGATTCGCTAGATTTGGCAAGTACAAAGAGCGCATCAATAAGCACAAAGAGCATTATAAAAAAGCGCAAGAAGCGACGATGGACATCATTCGTCAGGAGCTTGAGTTTAAAAAGAAACCAAAATCTGAACGTACCGATGAAGAAGAAGCCCAAATTGACGCCAAGAAAGTTAAAGCCAATGATTACATGGAGAAAGCGAAAAACGCTCTAGAAATGCTTGAAAGCGAGTTTGAAGCGCTACTGGAAACGAACATTGTCGATGTAAAGGGTAAGGTTTACACGCACGTGACGGTTCAATTTGGTGAAGAGAAGGTAGTGACTAAGCGAACTCATGGCCCGAGTACTTTTAGTTTCAATCAGTATGAAATTCAATACTCTTCGAAATTAGATGAAGAAGATGTGGGTGTCGATATATAGGTTGCGGGAAAAGCTATTTTTCTTTGCTCCAAAAATTACAAAAGCTGGCTTTCGAGCCAGCTTTTGTTTTTTTGACGTAATCTATATTAAGATGATTTTTCGTTCACGTTCTTGTTTGAGTCTTTCCAGTATTGGATACGAACGCGATGGAGCTGAGCTCTTCTCATTTTCTTCATATATTCCCTCACGGTTACTGTGTGCTCTTACCAGAGCTTCTGTTAAAACAGTTCCTTAAGACACTTTCAATGTAGCGGCCAACTGGCGTTTTCGCCACGATCTCGATCACAATTAAATAAGCCATTATGTCGTTTTGTCAGCCAAACTATGATCTCAGTTAGACTATTCAAAGAGTAACCAAGTGCATATGTAGCCAATCTAGCCCTCAATGATGACAGATTTATGTCGAAATTTGAGCGATTTGATGACGATTTAGACTTTGATAATTCCTTTTAAATACAAGGCTTATTGTGTTGTTGAATACGATGATGCGAGTGCTGTTAGGGATAGTTAGACGAAAGTTTATATTTTTAGGCTTTAGCTATCACATGTGAGGTTAAGCCGAATTTTTTACACTTTTACTTGCTATTTATCGTGATGTGAGCCATGTTTAATACATGGTCTTAGTTCTGATTCAAGGAAGGGGTAGAATATGGTACCGTTCGTCGTGATTGCCATTTGTGCAGTAGTATTCTTTTTTTCATGGGTTGCACAGCATGGGATTCCCTTGCTTGGTATGCAGTTAGATGCCGATGATCAACTTCTTCTGACAGAGCTCAGTGGTGAAGAAGTTTTGGAAGCTTAAAGTATAAATATAGTGCTTTAACCCAGTGGCTAAATACAGCCCGCCATTTTTAAAGATTTACTTTTAATAGCAGCCCAAGTAGCGATACTACATGGGCTGTTTTACGTTCTAAAGGGTGTCTGAGCGACTTAATTTGTGTTGAAGCACATGACAAATATCTTAGTGGCCTTTAATAACAACGCCTTACATTGCTGCTTGGTAGAATTTGTTTCATTTTGAGACAAATCAATGGCTAGGAATGGCTGAGGTACGTTGGTATCATTTTCACTGTAATTCACATCCGTTAAACACAAACTTCAGTCAATTTCGTAGTGTTCTTTTGGCGTTGGTTGAGTCAAGCTCCACAAGGCTGAAGCGCTATTTTTGTTGGCCAAGCCTTTGATAAGGCTTCAAGTGCGCCACGGCTTAAATTTAACAAAGTGGGTATGGCGATGTCATCAGGCTGCTCAGTCTAGTATTGCGTAAATTTACATGAATTTGATGATGTGGAAGATTGTTGGCAATTACACTCACTGCCATCGTTCATAGTTTCAAGAGAGCCTAAAGATGTATACAACAAAAAGGCAGAGTAAAAAGAGCGGTCTTATTATGCTTGCTGCGATGATGACCTTGTTGGTTCCTATTAGCATGATGTCATTTTCAATCGACCTTGCTGCAGGTGTGCCAGATCGCGTTGGCATGATACTGACTTGGCTGACAGACTCTGCAGGTAGCAAAGGATTTTTGATAACGCTAACGGTACTTGGTTTATTGATGTTGCGCCTAGGTATGTCCCGAGAGCAGTGCCTAGCTAAGTTGATTCAATTAGCGCTGATCTTACTTATTTGTTTTGCAAGTAAAACGGGCTTAAAGGTGATGACTGAAAGTCCTCGCCCTTATACTGAATTCATGGCCGAGCAGTTGGTTATCCCAAACGCAGACCATTTTTATAAGCTGACTCAAGAGCGACAAAATGAGCTTATTGAGGCTGTGTCAGCGAGCACCAGCGAATGGCGCACTCGTCATTGGTTAGGTGAAACGGATTATTCCTTTCCTTCTGGGCATACGATTTTTGCAGCGACATGTGTGGCTTTCTTTGCAGGGCTGTTTCTTCAATGGGGAAGGCCTAGCTGGGCTTTAGGTATTTTAGTTTGGGCACTTGTGGTGTCTTATAGCCGCTTGTGGCTTGGAATGCATCGTCCGATTGACTTGTTTGGCTCGACCGCCTTTGTTGCTGCAGTGTACGTCATCCTCCCGAGTTTTAGCCACTCAGCGAGTCGCCTGTCTCGGCTTCTGCCTGAAAACGGAGTGTTTAGATTACTCGGGCATAAAAGTTAATGAAAAGCAGCGTAAGCTGCTTTTTCTATTTTCGCGGCACGGTTGGATTGAGAGTTTGTCCACTAGTTGGAATATTTAATATTCCGTGCGCCAAAACCAACTTTAGAGCCTAAGCTCTATGTAAGGACGAATGAGTCCTTTAGTATTTGATGTTCGTATTACCGTCATAAAGTACTCAATCAGAAGTGAGGTCGTGTATGGAACCTGTAGTCGATATTCAGAATTGGAACAGTGAAAAATCACATCATGAACGTGATTTGGATGCCTTGTTTGACGCCAGCAAAGCTCGATATCGCGCAGAGCCTTACCCAGACTATGATCACCGTATTGCGATGCTCACTCAGTTAAAGCGCTCGCTCATCGAACATCAACAAGCTCTGATTTCCGCTTTGAACAGTGACTATGGTTACCGAAGTGAATTTGATAGTACGATCTGTGACTTAATGCCCTCGGTTAGCCACATCAATTATACGAAGAAGAAACTCGCTAAATGGATGAAACCTTCCAAAAGGCATGCAGGTTTAATGTTATCGCCATCTAAACTTCGTGTGGAGTATCAACCTCTCGGTGTTGTTGGCGTTATTGTGCCTTGGAACTTCCCAATCGTATTGAGCATTGCTCCTGTTGTCACGGCACTAGCGGCAGGTAACCAAGTCATGGTTAAGCTGAGTGAGTTCACCCCGCAAACCAATCGCGTGCTGACCCACGTCTTTGAAAGCTGTAATGGCGCTGTACAAGTCGTTGAAGGTGGGGCAGAGATTGCCGCACGATTTTCTAGTCTTCCATTTGATCATTTGCTCTTCACGGGCTCAACAGCAGTCGGTAAGCTGGTGGCCAAATCTGCGGCTGAGAACCTGACTCCCGTCACCCTTGAGTTAGGGGGAAAATCTCCAGTAGTCATTGATCATCAGATCCCAATGAAAAAAGCCGTCGATGCGATTTTGCTGGGCAAATCCATCAATGCAGGCCAAATTTGCGTCGCGCCAGATTACGTCTTTGTGCCCCACGATAGGGTAGATGAGTTTGTAGAGGTTTATCAGAACCGCTTCCAAAGCCTTTACAAGGTCGATAAACAAGGCCAGCGACAAATGACTCATATCATCAATGATAAACAGCATGAGCGCTTGCAGAGCTTAATTACGGATGCTCAAAGTAAAGGGGCAGAGGTCATTGCAATCATTGAAGAGCAAGGCGCGGGTAAGCAGATGTTCCCGCATCTAATCAAAAATCCAACCGATGACATGCAAGTGATGCAAGAGGAGGTATTTGGGCCTGTGCTTCCGATCAAGCCCTACGAGACGTTAAACGAGGCTATGGATTACATCACCGCACGCCCGCGACCACTCGCGCTGTACATCATGAGTGATGATGGTGACTTTCAGAAGCAAGTGCTCAAGCAAACCCATAGTGGGGGTGTTTGTATTAATGACTCGTTGCTGCATGTGGCAGCGGAAGATGCACCGTTTGGCGGCATTGGTCAATCAGGTATGGGGGCATATCACGGTGTGGAAGGCTTTATCACTTTCTCGCACAGCAAGACGGTTTTGGCGACACCAAGCTGGCTCCCGCGGAGCCGAATCATGCTATCGATGCGCAATGTAACGCGAAAAGTATTATCCAAATGGATGATTCGCTAACACACATTCCTTATTGAGCCCTTTAATTTCAATGGCTAAAACGCTAATATTGCCGCGCTCTTTCAACTAGCTGAAAGAGCGCATTTTTTAAATTTAATTCTCAGGCGGGGCGAAATTCCCCACCGGCGGTATACCTGATAAGGTGAGCCCGCGAGCGCTCGATTCGTCGAGGTCAGCAGATCTGGTGAGATGCCAGAGCCGACGGTTATAGTCCGGATGAAAGAGAATGGAGATACGCAAGTGAGCTTGTACGGCTTTCTGGCGCGTCTCGTTTTGGATTTTTATCCCTCTTAGTGCCCTGATTCTGGTGATATTTAGGAGTTTAACCATGAATCAGTCCTCTCTACTTGCCGAGTTTGGCAACCCAATTACCCGCGTTGAAAACGCATTAGCTGCGCTTAAAGAAGGACGCGGTGTTTTACTGCTTGATGATGAAGATCGTGAAAATGAAGGCGACATCATTTATTCAGTTGAACATCTTACGACCGAACAAATGGCGTTGATGATCCGCGAATGCAGCGGAATCGTGTGTCTTTGCTTAACCGATGAACAAGCAAACAAACTTGAGCTTCCACCTATGGTTCAAGACAACAACAGCGCGAACCAAACCGCATTTACAGTGTCAATTGAAGCTAAAGTGGGCGTGACAACAGGCGTATCTGCTCAAGATCGCGTGACCACGATTAAAACTGCGGCAAACCCAGCGAGTCGCCCAGAAGACCTTGCGCGACCAGGCCACGTCTTCCCACTGCGAGCACGTGCTGGTGGTGTCATGACTCGTCGTGGACACACTGAAGGAACGGTCGATCTTATGCAGATGGCTGGTCTATCGCCAGCTGGCGTGCTTTGTGAAGTGACTAACCCAGATGGTTCAATGGCAAAAGCGCCAGAGATCGTCGCATTTGGCAAACTGCACAATATGCCAGTGTTAACGATTGAAGATATGGTTCAATATCGCCAAGAGTTCGACTTGAAATTGGCTTAATTAAGCTTTGATTCGCGATCCCCGCAAACTTGATTTAATCGAACTAAAAAGCCCCAATCTTGTGATTGGGGCTTTGTGGATTCTGGTTAAGTGAGTCAATTAGTTGACCGCGCGAACTTTACCTTGTTTTAGGTCATTCAGAACTTGGCCTTTCGGACCATCGGCAATCACGCTGCCTTTTTCCATCACAATCACGCGATCAACCACATCGAGCATGGATGTTTTGTGCGTGATAAGAATCAGAGTTTCACTTGGAGCAAGCTGGCCCAGCTGATGCTTTATGTGCATCTCTGATCGGTTATCCATGGCACTGGTTGGCTCGTCCATCAACAAGACGGGAGGTCGTCCTAGAAGCGCTCGTGCAATCGCAACTGCTTGACGTTGACCGCCAGATAATAACATGCCGCCTTCACCGACTTGACGCTCCAACCCTGCTGGGTCTTGCTGGGTAAACACGGTAACACCCGAGCGGTTCGCCGCATCCATGACATCGCGGTCGTCGGCAAGTGGTCGGCCTAGGGTAATGTTATCGCGTATGGTGCCGTAGAAGAGGTTACTGTCTTGCGGTACACAGCCGATGTTGCGTCTGATATCGATGTGGTGAAGCTGAGAGATGTCAGTGTCATCAATGCGCACATGTCCTTCAGTTGGCTGGAAAAGGCCCATAATCAGACGCTCTAACGTCGTTTTACCTGAGCCGATACGACCAATGATGGCAACCTTTTCCCCAGGGTTGATGGTCAGAGACAAATCACGAATAGAAGCGATAGGCGATTCTGGGTAATGGAACGTAACTTTCTCCAGTTCAATCTTACCTTGGACAATAGGTCGGTGGATGTAGCGTTTACCTTCCTCTTGTTCGTCCGGCATTTCCATCACTTGCTCAATGATCGAAAGCGATGACTTGGCTTGGTTGTATCGTGTCGAGAGCAGAGATAACTGAACCATAGGCCAATTGCACGGCCACTCAGCATGGTCGCTGCAATCAAGCCACCCATTGTCAGTTCACCTTCCGCAATCAAGTAAACACCCAGAATGATCATACCGACGTTGGAGGCTTGCTGAACAAAACCAGCCGTGTTTTGAATGCCATCAGTAATTCGGCGGCTCTTAATGTTCCAATTCGCCATATGAGCCACGGCTTCTTCCCAGCGGAACTGGAATTGGCTCTGTGCACCAAACAGCTTAACGGTTTCTAAACCCGAAATACTTTCAATTAGGTTTGCGTACTTCTGAGAGGCCAAACGAGAGCCTTCTTCAATCGCTTTTCTTAAAGGCCCTTGAATGAGCAGTGAGTAAATAATCAGAATACACACGCCAACGATAGGAACCAGCACAAGGTTGCCAGCCATGAGCCAAATCAGCACTAAGAACAAGATGGCAAACGGAAGGTCGATAAGTGAACCAATAGTAGCTGACGTAAAGAATTCACGAATGGATTCGAACTCTTGTAAGTGGCGTGCGAATGCACCCGTCGATGGAGGTCGCGACTCCATACGAATTCCCATGACCTTACTAAATAGCTTAGATGAGATCAGGATATCTGACTTCTTGCCCGCGACATCAATGAAGTAACTTCGCAGTAGCTTCAGGGTTAAGTCGAACAGGAAGATGACAAAGATACCACTTGCGAGCACCCATAAGGTTTCAAACGCGAGATTCGGCACCACCTTGTCATACACCAAGCGGGTAAACATGGGGGCGGCGATGGCAAACAGGTTAATCAGAATCGAAGCAATCAAAACATCGCGATAGATTTTCTTCGATTGCCAAATGGTGCCCCAAAACCAGTGCCCTTCGCGTGTTTTGAGCACTTCAGGTGAGCGCTCATCATAACGAAACTGTTTTTTTACTAAGAAGTAACGACCAATGAAACGCTCTTCGAGGTCGGAGAGTGGCATAGATACAGGTACGAGACCTGATTCACCCGTTACAATCTCGGCTTCTTGCTTTTCATGATTGACGCTGTTGAGCACACAGGCTTCACCACTTTTTAGCAGCAGTACCACGGGAAGGATTAGGTCGGGGATTTCATTGAGCTTTGATCGGTTCTCTTTCGCAACCAACCCAGCACGCTCTGCCGCGCGTGGGAATAGGAAGGGTGTCAGCTTGCCATCAGAAAGTGGCAAACCATTAATCAATGCTTCCGGAGAGTTCGCTAAGCCGTAATAGCGGCTTACGTAAATCAGCGAGTTTAATAAGGGATCTTGCATCAATCTAAGCCCTATTTATCAACGATAAAGCCTTGGAAGGCTTCAATAAAGTGTTCAGAAAGGAAATCAAGCTGAGTTTGTGTCTCAACACGTGAAGCAATGGTTTTGATTCCCAAATTATGCGCCGTTCTAGAGATCGAGGTAAGCGTGAACTTCTGTTTTTCATCATCAAGATGGTGAGTGAACAAGTAGTCCAGTTTCACGTAGGCTGGACGGTATTCGTTGATGTAGTCCAACGATTGGAAATTACGGCCGTAGTTGTCGACACCAAACTCAGCGCCTGCTGCGCGCACCGCGTTACAAAATAGTGCGGTATGGTGAGGCGAATTAACGAAACAAGTCTCCGGAATCTCGAAGTGCATGAGGCTTGCCGCAGATTCATTCTTGGTGAGTGTTTGCGTGACCCAGCGAATGAAAGACGGTTGCGAAATACTGCTTTGCGAAATGTTGATCGCGACAGGCGAGTTCACCTCTCCAAGGTCAATCTTTTTCATGATTGTGGAGATAACGTATTCATCGAGAATGTGGCTCGCATTAAGCTGTTCAAGAGCAAATAGGTATTGGTTTGCTGTAAAGCGTTCACCATCTTTCTCAATCGCAGAGAACACCTCTTTGTGATAAACCTCACCATTAGAGCTGCTTGCAGACTGGAAACGGAAGGTGAACCAATCATTGTGAATCGCTTCTTCTACCAAGGCTTTCCACTGCTGCTTACCACGTAGATTTTGGCTAGACTGGCTAGAGACAAAACCGTAGTTGATATCAGGGTTCGCTTTAGCGTTTGCCAGTGCGTTATCGAGTAAGGTGAGGATGTCGCTTGATGATTTACGTTCCTCATTATGTACCACACCCAGTGAGACGTTTGCAGCGGCAGTACCCGTTGGATCTGAGTCCACATCTTGCACAAAGTGGATGATGCTGTCAGAGATGATCTTGAGTTCGCTCTCATCCATGTTCGGTAAAATAAAGCCAAACTCTTCGGTCGAGATACGTGCAATGGTGACGTTTGGTGCTGTGATAGATATTTTTAGATGGTCAGCGAGCTCGCGAACTTTACTATCACCAAACTCATAACCCTTTTCATCGTAGAGCTCTTTGATGAATTTTGCTTCTAACAGAGCGACCCCGCCAAAGCTACTTTCTGATAGCCAAGCGTTCAATTGGTTCATGTAAAATGCGCGGTTGCCTAACTGTGAAACCGGGTCGATGTAAGCACGTTCACGAAGCTGTTGCGCCTCTTTCGCTTGCGCTTTAAAAGCTTGTTCTACCTGCTTAGACATACTGTTGATGCCATCCACCACGTAGATAAGGTCTTTAGTGGCAGGGCGCGGCAGTGGGTCGCCAAAGTGGTTTCTAGCCACTTGCTCCATCTTAGTTACAATCAGTTGCAACGGACGTAAAGCACGCTTGAGGATGAAGGCAATCGCTAGTAGGCCGATGGAGAAAATAATCGAGAAAGCGATGAGAAGACGAACAAAGGCTTGCCATAACTGGGCGTAGGCATCCCCAGGGTGACTGACAATTTCCACTTCCGCCAGTTGCATCCATCCACTGGTGACAACTCGGCGATCATGAATTTGCTCAAACAGGTGTAAATCGGTAAACCACTCCGGCACGTTGTTTGGCTTGATTGGGTAAGAGCGAAGGATTTCTTCGCCGTTATCGAGGAAGATGAGTCGAACCACGGAATAGCTACTGCCATCAAACAGGGCATTGATGACCGATTCCACCGCAATGTGGTCGCTGTCTTCAAGGTACGGAGCGAGGGCGAGGCCTACCGTATTGATGGTGTTATTGACTTCAGAGCGTTGCTGCTGCTCTAAGTTATTACGCGTGGTATTAAATTCGATAATAAATACCGAGATCATCAGTAATAAAAATACTGCGATCATCCCCGCGACTAGCTGCTTATATAACGTCATATTGCCTACTCGTCATAATTTATAATTGGTTTGTTTAGGTTTAAGTTTCGTTCTCTGGCTCTCAAGTCATTCCATAGACTTAGGCGAGAGGACTTACCTGCCAACTGACCTTTTTTCGACTTCATTAGCCAAAGGTTTTTACCATTGAAACTGTATACCGGAAGTAAATCGCGCCGCTTAGAGGCGGTCAGGATTTCTGGATTGATATTGTCTAAAATTACCGGTTCTGCACTCGGAGTCGAATAGTATGCTAACACCATATGAAACTGGTTTAGCGTGATGGCTTTAACATACACGAGACGGAGCTTCTTATCAGACACACCGAGCTCTAACAGCGAGAAGTACTTCGCAATGGTGAAATCTTCACAGTCCCCCGCATTACTTCCGAGAAACTCAAGTGGAGTCGCCCAGTAATCTTTCTTTCCCCACAGATTGATGTCGTTGACAAAGTTGAGTTGATTGAAGAAACGATTCACTTCATAAAGCTGTTTTTGTTCGGAGAGCCCCTGATACTTAGACATCTCTTTACGCCAAGTTTCTACTCGTTTGCCTGCTCTATCGCCATAAGTTTCACGCACCGCATTCACCCAGCGCTGCTCTTGAGTATTAAGGGCAACTGAGGTGAATGAGGTTGAAATGGCAAGTAATGCTATGAGCCAACGTTGTTTCATGACAGCGTCTTCATGATGTTGAACTCACAGAGTAAGGCCGAGTAGGGTATTAGACATAAAGCTCCTTGCTAACAGACTAAAAATGAAGATTACTCGCGAAGCGCGTTGCTTTTCGCACTCAGTATTGGTTTTAAAAGGTAATCCATCACAGTGCGTTTACCCGTTATGATGTCTACAGATGCAGTCATACCCGGAATGATGGGCAGCTCTTCATTGTTACCGAGACTTTTTTGTGTTGTACGTACTCGGACCAAGTAGTAGCTGTTCCCTTCTTCATCTTGGGTTGTATCTGCACTGATATGTTCTAACGTGCCATCTAGGCCGCCATATTTAGTAAAGTCATAAGCACTGAACTTAACGATGGCAGGAAGGTCGGGTCTTAAAAAGGCGATGTCTTGCGGCGCTATTTGCGCTTCAACGAGCAAAGTATCTTCGGTTGGGACAATTTCAACAATGTCCATCCCTGGTTGGATAACGCCTCCGACGGTATTCACATAGAGCGTTTTGACCGTACCTGTCACCGGAGAGACAACAACAGTACGATTCACTCTGTCTTCTAGCCCAACGGCAGATTCAGTGAGCGCTGAAAGTTTGTCTTGCGCTTGGTTTAGCTTCTCTTGTTGCTCTGAACGGAACTTCTGCGCACTGTCAATGCGATTGAGCATAGCTTCACGTATTGCAGACTGAAGCACAGGGATCTTGAGTTCACTAGAAGTCAATTCACGGCGAGTATCATTTACCTGGCGTTGCAGCTTGAGAAGCTCAATACGTGGCACGACGCTTCATCAGCGAGCGGCTCAGTGATTTCAAGCTCTTTCAATGCGAAGTTATAGCTTTGGCGAAGGTTACGAACGCGAGCTTGAATCTCGACTAAGTCTTGCTGCTTCTGTTTAACCTGTTGGTCGATCAGTGAGAGTTGGTTGCGAAGTTTGTTGAGATCTTGGCGATACTCCGCTTTTTGCCTCTCGACTAAGCGAGGTTGGGATTCGCTCAAAATAGGAGGAAAGGCTAAGCGGCTGTAATCAAGCTGAACGCTTTTTTGCCAGTCTCTCTCATCAAAATCTTCATTGATAACAACGCTTGTGATGGAGGCTGAAAGCTGCAGCACACTAGCGGTCAAGTTTGCTACTTGTTGTTCACGTTCACGAAAGTCTGAGCGGAAGCGGGTGTCATCGATTAGAAGTAGTTGTTGACCTTTTTGAACCAATTGACCCTCGTAGGCCATTATTTCTTTAACTAAGCCACCTTCAAGGTTTTGCACAACCTGTATTTGAGAAGAAGGAACAACCTTGCCCTGTCCTACAGTGACTTTGTCGAGCTCTGCCCATGATGCCCAAGCGATGGCCAAGCCAAAAAATAGCACCATGACCCAAAGCATCAATCTAGCGCTGCTTGGGGTGTTGAGCAAAAGTGCGGCAGTTTTGTCGTCGACGTATTCAAGCTCGGTGTTGGATAGTTTGTCGACTTGTTTGTTACTCATCGGGCGTCCTTGAGTTGATGACTCAGTATTACTTTGATTTTATTACTAGATAGTACAAATGTTAAGAAGTTGATAATACTTATTTGTGGTTCATTTGGTTAGTTAATGTTAGCTTTCTCATTATCACCACTTAATAGTAAGTTTAGACTGATGATGTTGAATCGACCTTGTGTTATTGGTCGCATCGGCGCAAAATCAGAAAAAAATCCCATGGGAGTAGGAATGGAACTTACAGATATCAGACGCGAATACGCGAAAGGTGGATTACGACGCAAAGATTTGTGCGCGGATCCCATTGACCAGTTCAACCTTTGGTTGCAGCAAGCGATTGACTCTGGATTATCGGATCCCACGGCGATGACGGTTGCAACGGTTGATGCAACAGGTCAGCCATTTCAGCGTATTGTGCTGCTAAAAAATGTCGAAAAAGAAGGGTTTGTCTTTTACACCAACTTGGGTAGCCGTAAAGCTCAGCAAATCGAGCAAAACAATAAAGTAAGCATTCACTTACCTTGGCATCCATTGGAAAGACAAGTTCACATTACAGGCGTTGCAGAGAAGCTAACCGCGGTAGAAAACATCAAGTACTTTAGCTCACGACCAAAAGAGAGCCAGATTGCCGCGATTGCTAGTAAGCAGAGCAGTCGTATTTCGGCGCGTGGTATCTTGGAAGGTAAGTACCTTGAGCTGAAGCAGAAATTTGCCAAAGGTGAAATCCCAGTACCAAGTTTCTGGGGCGGCTATCGAGTCAAGCCAACCAGTATTGAGTTTTGGCAGGGCGGCGAGCATCGCTACATGATCGATTCTTGTTCTCTGAAAATGGCGGGCAGTGGGACATCGATCGTCTCGCGCCATAAACAGCGATAAATAACCGCGCTTGCTTATTGGGTGGGCGAAGATAGAAAAAGGGGACACTCAGTGTCCCCTTTTTAGCCTCAAATATAGGTAAAGCTAGTCGATTTTTCTGACTGCTCTAAAGCCCACATAGTTGGCCGCCGATGAAGTTGACAGGAATAGCTTTTGATGCGCTTGCGCCATCGAAGGCGAGAAGTTCCAAGCGCCGCCTTTGGCTAAGCCACGGCTATCGTTAGTCCACTGCCATACGTTACCAACCATGTCATACAGGCCGAGTGTGTTGGGGGCAAATGCACTTACTGGTGCAGTACTCTTGTTCGACCAAGGCGTTCCACCCCAGCCCGTGTTGGCTTTACCTGATTCAAATTCATTGCCCCACCAGTAAGCACTTTGAGAGCCTGCTAGTGATGCCACCTCCCACTCGTCTTCTGTTGGTAGGCGGTAGTCATAGCCTGTTTGCTTGCTTAACCAACGCAAGTAAGCATTGGCATCGTTACGGCTAATACAGACCGCTGGAGAGTTCGGGTGTTGCTTAAATCCAGGATTGCGCCAATAGCTGTTTGGAACGGGCGTTATTTCAGAATTTTCGATCGTCGTACAGGTGTTTTTAAGTTCAGCATCCGTTTGATAGTTGGTGCTGTTTACGAAAGAATCGAACTGAGACACAGTAATGGGTGTCGCACCGATCGCGAAAGCATGATCAAGGTGAATTTGTCTTGATGAGCTTTCGCCAATGAAGTATTCACCGGAAAGTAACGTAATCATTTCTGGAGCACGAGCATCACCTGCGGTTTGATCAGCAAACTTGTGGCCGGCAACTAACTCATTCTCTTTTTCCCGCAAAACAGCGCGTAGCGTTTGATCGGATTTGATTTTCAGTTCTTGGTTGAAGCTGTAGTAACCTTCTTTTTGAACCGTCACAATATGCTGGCCAATTGGCAACATCACGTCTAATGGTGTGCTACCGTAATTCACCCCATTTATAGTGACCTTGTCGTTATGCTTGTTGGAACGAACGGTCAGCGTTACCCATGCGACTTCCACTTGTTTGTTGTCAACGCCGCTGTATGAGCCCGGTGCGAAACAGTATTGTGCATCCAAATCAAGTAGGTTACAGGCGGTGGTGGCACTTGGGCGAGCTTCTAGATTGACATCCATGATGGTTCGATAGCGAACACCATCGTAGAATCCTGATTCAGAGACTTTGTGATTGAGTACATGGATATTAAGCGAGACCTTATTTAGGTTCTGCTTAACCAAGTTGGATTCTGATGTGTTATCAATGAGTGCTTTTTGGAACTGTTTGACGGCTTTTTGCAGTGCAAGCTCAGAAGTTTGGCTCGCACATTGGGCAAGGGTCATGTTCGATTGGCAAACGTTAGTGAAACTCACTTTTTCGCTGTCACGACCGGATAGTTCTTCGGTTAAGCGTTCAGCTCGTGCGCGCAGTTTACTATTGTTGAGTTCATCAATGCTTGTTTGAACGGCATCAACTTGAGCTTGCGCTGTTTGCAAAGCCAACTCAAGCTCTGAAAGCTGCTGCTCTGCTTCGAGGCGTTGGACTTGGTTCTGCTTTACTGCGCCCCAAGCTTCTTGGTAACGAGCTTGTGAAGCAGAAAGGTCGAGTTCAGGTTCATCAATCATGCGTTGATAGTCGCGTTCTAGACGAGCTTTTGCTTTCTCTAGAGCTGCATCGCCCGATTTCGCCTGTTTTGCAAAGTCATCCAGCTTTTGTTGCTGGCTGTCTAACTCTTGCTGTTTCGCATCCCTATTTTGCTTAGCTTCTTTTAGCTCACTGTGTTTACCAAAAAGCGCATCGTCGATTTCAATCACAGAAGAAGGGGCTTCTTGTGCAATCGCAGACGGTGCTATTAGGCAAGGTGATAGAGCTAAGAGAAGTGCGGGTAGACTTTGTCGCATTCTTTCTACTTCACTAATAAATACACTAATGGGTTTATTCTAAACGAAAACGCCATTTTGACAGAAGCTATCTTGCGATAACTTGATGACAAAATGGCGCTTTATCTACATCTTTGTGAAATCAGACCAAATTTTTGGCCAAGATTTCATCATCAAAATGTTAATTAGGACAATTAACCGTCTTTGTTTGGACGAAGTTGAACCCAAACTGTGTCGGTTCCATTTAGAGAAACGACGCGGTTATAAGTTTCGAAACCGTCTTTTGAGACTGTGATTTGATGGCGGCCGTTTGGAAGCACAAGTTCTACAGGCGTGCTGCCATAATCGATACCATTGATGGTTACAGAATCATCATATTGGTTTGAACGTACTGTGATGTTTGCCCACTCTTTTTCGCTCTTGGTATTTTTTGCTGCATGGCCTTTCAGACAGTAGCGAGATGAAACGTTAAGTAGTTTACACGCCGCTGTTGCTTCTGGTTTGGCTTGCAGTTGAGCTTGTAGTTGGGTGAAGTAAGCGTTGTTACCTTCAAAACCAGCACGGATGATTTGGCTCTCTTGAACATGAATGTTCAACTGAACCCCTTTTATATTCTGCTTAGCGATGACGGATTCTGTTAGGTTATCCATAAGCTTGGAGCGGAATGTCTTCACTGCTTTTTGCTTAGTTAGATGTTGACCTTGGCTTGTACATTCGCCTAGCGTCATTGTTGAAGAACAGGTTGTTTTATAAGACGTTTCTAGAACAGCGCTTTCACGAAGTTCTGCCGCTAGACGCTTAACTCGGGCTTCAACACGTTGCTCTTGCAGGTTGGTGTACTCAGTATCCAAACGCGCTTGCTTTTGTTTAGTTTGAGACAGGCGCATTTCACTTTCTACGATGCTCTGTTCAACTTCTAAAGAAGCAGACTGGTTGTCTTTCACTTCTGCCCAAGCTTCTTGATAACGTTTTTGGAAAGTCACCAAGTCTGTATCTGGGTCTTCCAAAAGGCGGCTGTACTGCTTATCTAAAGCAGATTTCGCGCGGTTACGTTTAGCATTTAGCTCGTTAGACGCACGCTCTAGTTTAGCCTGGTCGTTCTTTAACTGCTGTAGATCGTCGCTTTGAGCATCAAACTCAGAGGCGATAGCATCTATTTCAGTCTGCTTTTGGCTAAGTTTACTATCGATAGCAATAACAGGATCGACTTGAGTCGTTTCTTCTGCTTGAATCGATGCCGATACCCATACTGGGCTGAGCGCTACTAGAAGCGCTGGGATGCGACGTTTGATCATAGGTCCCTGCAAACAAATTAACGTGTTAACCCACATTTTGTGGAAAAGACAAACTTTTGACAGCTTTCAATGAAGCTATCTCATAATGCAAATTCTATTCCTATCTATACCAAAAATTGGACAAATAACAACCATATAGTGGTGGTCGCTTGTTTGTTTTTTCGGCTTGCAATAATCATTTTGAGCGCAAAGGGAAAATATGCAAGGGCAGATTTTAGATCTGCTCCACTGATTGGTCATTGAACACGCATTAGCCGTAATTAATGTGCACTTGATCATTGTTCCGGAGTACAATTAATGAGCAGTTTCACTGTGAGATCTAGGCATATAAGTGCTTGGTTGAGTATAAAAAGCAAAGAAATGACAACCATTTTCGCAAAGGGCTTTTTACTATATGATGCGCGCAACTTGCCCATAAAGGTCATGCAAAATGAAACAGAAAAATGATTCATCTGAATTCGATTTGAGCAAAAATGCCAAACTTTTGTCGCCTCGTCCTGCGGAACTGGTGACTTTGCCAACGACGATGGATTGCCATGACCATAGCTACACCCAAGTTGTGATTGGTTTAAAAGGACACGCTGAATTTGAAGTGGGTGGGCTTGGTAATTTGGTGGGCCCCGGGCAAGGCTGTGTTGTGACGTCTGGTTCGGATCATGCCTTTGGTGGCGTGGTCGGGCAATCGGACATACTTGTTCTAAATATGCCGCAACCCAGAGATGATGACCCTCTCTTATTGCAGAAGCTAAACGATCTTGCTCAGTCCGACACCTATTTTCAATTGGATACTCAGATCCAGCGTTTAATTCAAATGCTGGTGGCTGAAATGCAGTCTCACCCCGATGATCTTTTGTTGAGCCGTGCTTGTAACGATACGGTGATCGCGCTTCTGCAGCGTCATATTTCAAGTTTTGAAACTTATCGAAAAGAATCTCGATTTGATCTCGACATGATCGATCGTTATATCGATCAGCATTTAGGCCGTAAGATCACTGTGGCTCAGCTGGCGGGTAGCGTATTCCTCGGTGAGAGCCAATTCCATATGCTGTTTAAGGAGCAAATGGGAATCACACCTCATCAATATGTATTGGGTAAACGCGTTGATATGGCCAAAAGTCTGATAGAAAGAGGCAATCTCACCATTGGTCAGATTGCAGAACTGTCCGGTTTTTCCTCACAAAGTGCTTTTACTCATGCCTTTGCACGCCTGCAAGGAATGTCTCCGACCATGTATAAAAAGCACATTAGCGTTAAATAAGCTAACCATTACCAGATAATATATTGCCAAATTACATGTGATTCTGTTTTTGTTTTGTTAATTTCCAGAGTTTTTAGCAAAAAGCTCGGAGTTTTTGACAAGTAATCCACTCAAGCTCAAAATACACTGCGAGCCATTGTAGTAAATCCAGACTTTTTCTGGATTTGAGATTGAGGAAATTACATGTTTACTGCCACAGACGTGTTAACGAGCGAGTTTGTTGACCAGCCGCTTGAGACCCTTTGGTCGAAAATCTCTCCACTTTACATGGTGGATGAATCTCAATGGCTCAAGCAGCTATTGCCTTTAGCAACGCCAAGCGATGCTGAAAAAGCGTTGATCACCGAGAAAACGTCGGATCTGATCAAGGCGATCCGTGCGGATAAGAAATCCATTCAAATGATCGATGCCCTTTTACTTGAGTACAGTTTGGATACTCAAGAAGGGATCTTGCTGATGTGTTTAGCGGAAGCCTTGATGCGAATTCCTGACTCAGCTACAGCGGATGCGCTGATCAAAGATAAGCTCAGTGTGGCAGATTGGAAATCTCACCTGAAAAACTCCGATTCTGTGTTTGTTAATGCCTCAACTTGGGGGTTGATGTTAACGGGCAAAGTAGTCGGCCTGTCAGACAAGCAGTCTGGTAGCCCAACTCAAGCGGTAAATCGACTAGTGAATAAGATGTCAGAGCCTGTGATTCGTCAAGCGATGCATCAAGCCATGAAGATCATGGGTCATCAGTTTGTATTGGGTCGTAGCATTGATGAAGCGCAGAAGAACGGTTTGCCGATGCGCGACAAAGGCTTTACCTATTCTTACGATATGCTCGGTGAAGCGGCGTTAACGTCAACGGATGCGAACAAGTATTTTAAAGACTACTTGATGGCGATTGAGGCAGTAGGCCGTAATGACTATGCGTCGAAAAATAGCCCAGCCCCTTCAGTTTCCATTAAGCTTTCTGCGCTTCACCCACGATATGAAGTGGCGAATGAAGATCGTGTTTTGACCGAGCTTTACAACACATTAATGCAGTTGCTGGCGCGCGCCATTGAATTGGATGTTGCGATTACCATTGATGCAGAAGAAGCAGATCGATTAGAGCTGTCGCTAAAACTGTTTGAAAAGGTCTACCGTAGCGACGAAGTGAAAGGCTGGGGTAAGTTTGGATTGGTGGTTCAAGCGTACTCTAAACGTGCGCTGCCAGTGTTGGTTTGGATTAACAAACTGGCAAAAGAGCAGGGCGACATGATTCCACTTCGCTTAGTAAAAGGCGCGTATTGGGACAGTGAAATCAAATGGGCACAGCAAGCGGGTTTTGCGAACTACCCTGTTTACACTCGCAAAGAAGCGACCGATGTGGCGTATATAGCCTGTGCTCGTTTCCTATTAAGTGACAATGTCCGTGGCAACATCTTCCCGCAGTTTGCTAGTCATAATGCGCATACCGTGACCGCGATTGCGGTGATGGCAGAGCATAAAGATTTTGAGTTCCAACGATTGCACGGTATGGGAGACTCTCTTTACGTTCACGCGATGGAAGCGTATCAGCAATCAGTTCGTATTTATGCACCAGTGGGCAGTCATAAAGATCTGCTGCCATATTTGGTTCGTCGCTTATTGGAAAATGGCGCCAACAGCTCATTCGTGCATCGATTGGTGGATGCACGTTGCCCAGTTGAAACCTTGACCCAACACCCAGTCGATATGCTGCTCGCATTCGATACCCTCAATAATGCCAAGATTCCATTGCCTACAAATATTTTCTCTGACCGCAAAAACTCTGCAGGCGTCAACATTGATATCGAAAGTGAGTTAGAACCTTTCGAGAAGAGCGTTGAGAGTCAGCTTGAACGTCAATGGCAAGCCGGACCGATGATCAATGGCGAGCATTTATTCGAAAGCATGATCAAGGAAGAAGGCCGCATTGAAACCGTCACTGCACCGTATGATCGTACTATCACCGTAGGTCAAACTGCAATGGCTAACCTTGATCATGTTTCCGCAGCGATAGAAGGCGCACAGCACGCATTCCCAGAGTGGCAGGCTCAGCCAGTAGAGGTGAAAGCGGCATGTTTGAATAAACTTGCGGATCTGCTGGAATCAAACTTGGCAGAGCTTGTCGCCCTTTGTCACAAAGAAGCAGGCAAAACCATTCACGACAGCATTGATGAAGTTCGTGAAGCGGTCGATTTTTGTCGTTACTACGCAAATCAAGCGAGGACTCTGCAAGCCAAGCCACTAACAGGCTTTGATGGCGTTGCGAGAACAGTATCTCGCGACGGTCGAGGTGTGTTTGTCTGTATTAGTCCATGGAACTTCCCACTTGCTATTTTCCTTGGTCAGGTAACGGCAGCACTGGTTGCTGGGAATACGGTTGTAGCTAAGCCTGCCGAGCAAACCAGTTTGATTGCTGCACGAGCGGTAGAGCTGATGAATGAAGCTGGTTTCCCAAGTGGAACGATTCAACTGCTTCCAGGTTTTGGCGCAGAAATTGGTTCGGCGCTAACGTCTCACCCAGCCATTGCGGGTGTTGCCTTTACCGGTTCTACAGCGACGGCGCAGCGCATTAACCAGTCATTGGCAGAAAGAGAAGCGGGTCCAGTACCGTTTATTGCCGAAACAGGTGGTCAGAATGCCATGATTGTCGACAGTACCGCACTGCCAGAACAGGTGGTTCGCGATGTGATTCGTTCGGCCTTTGCTTCGGCGGGTCAACGTTGTTCTGCACTTCGCGTGCTGTTTGTTCAGCAAGATATCGCTGACCGCATTGTTGCTTTGATTCAAGGCGCGATGCGTGAGTTAAAAGTGGGCAATCCATGTGATCACAGCACAGATGTTGGCCCTGTGATTGATGGCGTAGCCAAAGAGAAATTGTTCAAGCACTTGCAAACGATGACGTCGACTCAAACTCCAGTATGTCAGTTAGAGCTTTCAGACGCATGCGCGAACGGCGACTTTGTCCCACCAAGCGCGTTTGAAATTGAAGACTTGTCGTGTCTGAAAGAAGAGCAATTTGGCCCGATTTTACACATCGTCCGCTACCCAGCGAACCAACTCGCTAATGTGGTTGAGCAGATCAACAACACCGGATATGGCCTAACCATGGGTGTTCACAGCCGTAACGAAACGACTTATCGCTGGATTGAAAAACACGCTCGCGTGGGTAACTGCTACATCAACCGCGATCAAGTGGGTGCTGTGGTAGGGGTTCAGCCGTTTGGTGGCCAAGGTCTGTCTGGGACAGGTCCAAAAGCGGGCGGGCCACACTACTTGTTCCGCTTTACTAAAGCTCACTACGTGCAAAATGACACGCAAACTTCAGCATCACCTGCTGACGCTTAATCGACAAGAAGGAATTGAAACATGACTCATCAAGTAACTCGATTTTCTGATTCGTTGGTCGCGTGGGAAAGCTGGAATTTGACCGATTTTGCGTTCAAGAGTGAGTGCTTGCACTCATTCAAAGCATTGCTTCAAGGTGAATCTATTTTAACCAATGTGCTGACGTATCATTTGGAACACGCAGCAGCATTATTGGCTAACTCTCACCTAATGCCTGGCCCTACAGGTGAGACAAACGAACTATATACCGCAGGGCGTGGCGTCGCCCTGATCATTCATGATTCGCAAGAAGCTAATTCAACGGCGGCGGCTTTCGCTCAAGTTGTTGCAGCTTTAGTCGCGGGTAACACAGTTATTTTGTGTAGTGATAACGAGGCGCTCAGCGCTGCTGTGAATCACGCCGCAAAGCAATCGACCCTTCCTGAACACGTTATTCAAGTCGTGCCGTTTGATGCCTACCATCAAGTACTTGAATCGGATGTTCGAAGTGTCGGATATGTTGGTAATGCAGAAGTTGAACACTGTATTAATCGCCAACTATCAAAACGAGATGGGGCCATTGTCGGCCTTGTTTCGGAAACGGATCTTGCTGCGACTCCTGTGGCGCTTGATCCTCATCTGGTGCTCCGTTTTATTACGGAACGCACAAGAACAATAAATATAACAGCAGTGGGTGGTAACGCGACCTTGCTCGAGCTGGGTAGCGACGCTCACTAATCTTCAGAATGACGCTCTCTCAAGGATTTGAGAGAGCGCATGGAAGACGATCTTTAAATAAGAGGACAAACTGATGGAAAATAGCTTTGCTATTACTACCACGTTTTTGGCGTATCTTGCGCTAATGCTGGCGATCGGCGTGATCGCATACCAGCGTACGAAAAACTCAACTGACTACTTTTTAGGTGGTCGTGCATTGGGCCCTTGGCCTGCAGCGCTTTCGGCAGGCGCATCTGATATGAGTGGCTGGTTGCTTCTGGGTCTACCTGGTTATGCTTATGCAGCAGGTATCGAAGCATTTTGGCTTGCTGGCGGCCTGCTTGTGGGTACTTGGCTTAACTGGTTAATTAGCGCAAAGCGTCTACGTACTTACAGTATTACGACTGATGCACTTACTTTGCCTGAGTTTTTGTCTCGTCGATTCAACGATACTTCAAAGCTCATTCAAATCATCTCTGCATTCTTTATCTTGCTGTTCTTCCTTTTCTACACAAGTTCAGGCCTAGTGGCTGGCGGCAAGTTGTTTGAAACGGTATTCGGTTTGGATTACACACTTGCAGTGATTATTGGAACGGTCTGTGTTGTATCTTACACATTGTTTGGCGGCTTCTTAGCGGTATCTTGGACCGATTTAGTGCAAGGCCTACTTATGGCTGCAGCACTTATGATTGTTCCTGTTGCAGCGATGAACGGTGGCTTTGGTCAGCTAAGTGGCGACCTTGCTGCTATCAACCCAGAGCTACTAACACTTTGGAACGATACAAAGGGTGAACCGCTGTCTGCTATTGCGATTATCTCTTTGGTGGCTTGGGGTCTAGGTTACTTTGGTCAGCCGCATATCTTGGCGCGTTTCAAGGCATCTCGTTCAAACAAAGATCTGGGTACTGCACGTCGAATCGCTGTGATTTGGACTGCGCTATCTATGGTGGGCGCAATGCTGGTTGGTTTAGTTGGCTTGGTCTACGTGACTAATACACCGGGAATGGACGTGAGCGATGGCGAGAAGATCTTCATGCTACTTGTGGATGCGATGTTCCACCCTGTCATCGCGGGTATTCTTCTTGCGGCAATCCTAGCGGCAATCATGAGTACGGCTGACTCACAACTATTGGTTTCTTCATCTGCACTAGCGGAAGATTTTTACAAGCAAGTGATTAACAAAGACGCGACTTCGGAAGATATTGTTCGCATCGGTCGTATCGGAGTTGTGCTTATTTCTGTTGTTGCGCTTTATCTAGCGATGACGCCAGACAGTTCTGTACTAGGTCTTGTTTCTTACGCTTGGGCAGGTTTTGGTGCTGCGTTTGGCCCAGCTGTTGTTCTGAGCTTGTATTGGAGCAAGATGAACCGCAATGGCGCGCTAGCCGGCATTATTGTTGGTGGTGTGACTATCGTTGTTTGGAAACAGCTATCAGGTGGTTGGTTCGATGTGTACGAAATCGTACCGGGAATCATCCTATCAACACTGGCTATCGTTGTGGTTAGCCGATTGTCTGGTGAGCCAAGTGATACAGTGAAATCTCAGCACGCTAAGTTTGAGAAGCAATTGGTCGAGTTAGACTAACCGCTTATTACTTTATCCAAAGCCCTGCAGCAATGCGGGGCTTTTTTTGTGGCCGCAGTTTGGAGAAGGTGCGAATAGAGAACTCTTTCAGTATGAAAGACGGTTACAGGAGATTATTTTTGGGGTCACTTAAAAGACCAACTTAAATGCTAAGTAAAAACTTGGTCAATAATTGAACTTACCTCACGTATTTACGACTAAAGTTTGAGTCGAGGGAACCAAGTCATCCAGAATGAGTCGATTATCAATAACTCAACTGATCACGAAGGACACTCGTCATGCCAAAAGCGTATTGCCATAGCTGCCAAAAAAGCACTCACCATAAAGTTGTGATGGAGCGAAACCACTCTGAAAGTCCCTCGGTGGTTCAAAGTATTTTGGCAATGATTACGCAAGGCGGTCATTACGTAGAGATGGAAAAACAGTGCTATTGCCGCGTATGCAATACACAAAATGAACCAACGGAGATGAGCATACAAAACGCTCGTGTCGTGTAACTCAAACAGCTTTCCTTTTCAGCCGTTACTCTAGTTCGGCGCAAGGCCTTCTTCTTTGCAGCACACTGTGATCAGAGTGTGCTTTGGCTCCTTTTTCCTCCCTTCTTTTTTGTATAAACTCTGTTAACTGTTGTGGCAATTTTGTAATCGCTCATGTCTCCAAGTTATGAGGTAAATATGGAGTTAGACCGAATCGATCGTGAGATCTTGCGTCAGTTACATCTCAAAGGCCGTTTATCGATGGTGGAGCTCGCAAAGCTAGTCAATCTCACCACCTCGCCTTGCTCCGATCGTGTGAAAAGGTTGGAAAAAGAAGGCTATATTTCGGGCTATCATGCGGAACTCAATCCTGAAAAGTTAGGCTTAGATGTTCAGGTATTCATTCATATTCGACTCGATCAAACCAGTTTTTCTATATTTGATAAGTTCGCACAGGCGGCAGACAGCATGCCAGAAATCGAAGAGTGCTATTCGTTGTCGGGGGATTTCGACACCATGATTAAGGTGCGCGTAAAAGATATGAAGGCCTACCAACATTTCATGTCGACTAAGCTTGCGACTCTGCCAGGGGTGATTCAGACACGCAGTGAAGTGGTTATCGAAGAGCATAAAAGTGGGTTTGGAGTGAATCCTGATATGCTCTAATCAAAAGAGTTAAAAATAGAAAAGGGAGCCTTGTGGGTTCCCTTTTTGGTTCGGTGAGGTCGATAGATTTGGGTTACACGAATTGCGCTGAGATAATTCCAATCACACCGCCAAATACACCACCCCAAACAACGAGCCATCCAAGATGCTGACGAATCATCTGCTGAACGATGGTTTTCACTAGTTGCGGTGTGAGCTCACTTAAACGCTGGTCGATGATGTTCTCAACGTTGGTTTTGATTTCTTCCATCATAGCCGGTGATTCTAATTGCTCTTTCAGTGCTTCTTTAACGGGCTCTGATTGGCTGATCTCAACCACCGCCTCTTGCATTTTCTCGACAAAAGGTTGCTTGAGCGGTTGCAGTGCTTCAGTGCCACCAAACATGGCCAACATGCCACCGAACGACGAATTAGCAATCACATCGACCAACGAGTCGAAAGTTGGGTTGAAATCGACTTTGTCTAAGATTGGCTCTAAGTTAAGCGTTTTACCACCAGACATCTCCTTGTTAAGGAATCGGTCGATGTTTTCATTGGTAAAAAACTGTTCCATCATTAGCGTTTTGATGGCGGCTTTAAACTCTTCAAAGCGCGCAGGGATAACACCAGAACCATACAATCCCGGGACTTTTTCAAATAGCATGTGTACGGCGAGCAGTTGGTGATAGCACCTGAAAAGGCGAAAAGTCCGGCGTAGAAAACAACGGTATTGTCCAAGCTGTAGCCCGCAATCAATAGAGCGAGTGCGATAAAGTTAGTGGTGAAACTTTTGTTCATAGTTAAGCACTGTTGGTGACAAGAAGGAGCACGATTTTAAGTCATATGGTTGGGGATGAAAAGTCGCGCAATATCGAAGCCGTGAGCCGCGGATACCGGATAGCTTGTAATAACGGTAACAGCTTGGTTTCAAAATCGATTATCATGGAATTCTTCTGGCTTCTACCATCATCCTTTTAATGAGATATCGTCATGTCTGAATGGTTTACCACGCCTGCTTTAACGGCCATGCTACTGATCTTTATTGGCTCTTTTGTCCAAACCGCCATTGGATTTGGACTCGCGATTGTTGCTGCGCCACTACTCTTTATGATTTCTCCGGATTACGTCCCCGCGCCGATTTGTTTGGTCGCGCTGTTTATTTCAGTATTGAATGCGATGAAACACAGAGCGAATGTGTCTATTGGCGGACTTAAGATGGCATTGATAGGTCGCATTCCTGGCTCTATTGCTGGTGGTGTGTTGTTGGTGATGGTGTCAACCGATGTACTTGCGCTATGGCTGGGTATTTTGGTGTTGTTTGCTGTGGTGGTCAGTATGCTGCCTTTTCGAATTGAACCGACCCGGCGCGAATGGGTGTGGCTGGCTTTTTCTCTGGCTTTTTTGGAACCAGTTCAGCTATCGGTGGGCCGCCAATGGCGCTGCTGCTTCAGCATCAAGAGGCCAATCAGCTGCGCGGAAACCTATCGGCGTTTTTCGTGTTCAGTTCTATTATCTCGTTGATCATCCAGATGCCAGCGGGCTTCTTAACTTGGCATCATGTTTGGATCACCATACCTTTGATTCCGGCAGGTTGGCTTGGCTACTATTTGGCGAAGATGACCACGCACTCATTGCCGAAAGAGAAGATTCGAATGGGGGCGCTACTGCTTTGCTCACTCAGCGGTATGACTGCAATTTGGCAGGCGTTGAGCTAAGTATCCTGAATTTAACGTTAGATTAAGTTCATCTTCTGTTCAGATACATCGCCCATAATGTAATTTACATTGTAAACAGCCCTAAATAGGAAAAGCTTCATGAGAACACTTGGAAATATAATTTGGTTTTTGTTCGGTGGCGTCTTTATGGGATTGATGTGGTGGGCATTTGGCTTGCTAGCTTATATCAGCATTATCGGTATTCCATGGGGAAGAGCGTGCTTTGTGATGGGTAACTTCTCTTTCTTTCCTTTTGGCCAAGAGCCGATTGCTAGGGATGAGTTAACTAACGAAAAAGATATCGGCACAAGCCATTTGGACTGATAGGCAACATCATTTGGTTCGTATTGGCAGGTATCTGGTTGGCTATCGGGCACATTCTTTCTGCTGTGGCTTGCTTTGTGACCATCATTGGTATTCCGTTTGCACTTCAGCACCTGAAGCTGGCATACATCTCACTTGCACCAATAGGTAAAACCATCGTGCCAAAAGAAGAAGCGGCTCGTGCTCGCTATGGAGTTAAGTAAGACGTTTAAACCTTAAGTACGTTTGTCGATACAGCGCTTGATGTGTTCTTTTAGCCACAATACGGTTTCATTGTTGCGATGCTTGTGATGATGATAAAGGAACACTTCAGGCGTGAAAGATGTAGTATCCACTCGCACGAGTACCTTTCTTAACTTTCTCTGACTGATGTTGATGAACTTGGAAGCTGGAAACATCAGGTTCGAGTTCTCGACCACATCAAAAATCGCTGAAGGAAGCTCCGAGCGAAACTTAATCTTTGGCACCACACCATGCATCTTCATGACTTTCTCGGCAAACGAGGTATGGGTATTCCAGTCCGGTGCGATAATGGTGGCAAATTCAAATTCACCTGATGATAAAATATCGATGCTGTCTTGCTTGAAAGGGTGGTCTTTTCTGAGATAAACGCAGAAAGAGTCTTGCCCTAATCGATGTTGAAGTAGCTCTTTGGGGGCGTGGCTGATCTCGTAGTTTACGCCAACTAACAGCTCATCTTTAGTGAGATCTTGTAGAGAGTTTTCATACCAGTTACGCAGGTGAAACTGTACGTTCGGCGCTTCTGTGCTAAGGGTTTGGTAGAGCTCACTGGAGAAAGCGCTCAGCAAGAAGGGGCTTAGAGCTAGCTTGATGGTGCCAGACAGTTTTGCGAGGTCGAATTCAGATTGCGCGTTCACCGCCAGTTCTAAACTATCAAATGCCGGTTCGAGTCTTTGGATCAATGCATTGGTGTAGTGTGTGGGTTGTAACCCGTCGGCGTCTTTACAAACAGTTCATTGCCAAAGTGCTCACGCAGTCGCTGCAGTGCTTTGCTTACCGCTGGTTGAGAAACCTTAAGTCGATGCGCAGCTTTTCGCATGTTTTGTTCTTGGTAGAGAATCATAAACGTACGCAGTAAGTTTAAGTCCAGTTGCGAAAAGCGATCGTTAGGCAAATTAGCCTCCTTGTTTGGCGGCAATAATAAATGGTATCAAACACCTTGATAATATTGGCTTAAGTTTAGACAGTTGGCGAGCGAGAATGTCAAAAGTTAGTAAGACTTTATGCCGTACGGTTTAAGCTTGCTGGGTAGGTAGCTATCGAGGTGTTCGACATCATTTTGGAATACGTCGATGAGCTCTAAGTCGATGTCGAGATAGAGTTGGCGTTGCGCTTTGCTCGCCTTATCCATGGATTCAAGACCCGTAAAATCCCAGTAATGGATATAGACTTGGCCACTAGGAAGGTAAAACCCAGTTAAGAAATCTTGCTCCACGGGCAGCTCACGATGATAGGCATGCACAATACCATTGAGGTAGAGCCAGTTGTCAATCAGCAGTTCTGATTTGGTATTCACATAATGCCCATCTAGGGTTCGATGTTTTGCTTCGAACTTCTGGCGAAAACTCGAAATCGATTTGTCGGTCGCGGTGGATTCAGCATCTTCACCTCGAAACTCTCGAATCGACTGAATGAAGCGTTTGTTGCGCAGTATGGATGGGTGCCAAACAACAAAGTCATTGCCAGAGGTTTTGTCGTTGCGTTGCTGTGCGCCAATTGCCGCGCCTATGTGGGTCAGGTTCCAGCCTTGATCAACTTTCTGAATCCAACCAAGCTCAAGCAACATCTGGTTGATCTTTTTCGCACTTAGTTGAACCCGTTCACCGATTTGTGTGGCGGACAACGTCGACTTAGTGGTTTGGACCTCATCGATCACTAAGTTAGACGGCCAGACAATAAAGCGACCAAACTTCTTGTGATCAACATACTCACCACCAAACTTCTTACCGAGCTCGGTGAGGACCCATTTGTCTTGGTAGCGATTGATGTAACCGGATTGACTTAGTTTGGTGAACAACTCGCTCGGTTCGATGTCACGTGCTTTGGCAATCGCCGTTGTTGAAAGCTTATCGCTTGCCATGTTGAGATCCTTACCTAAGTCATTGGTTAGCCGCTAATCGTATCTTGTACCCTAGAGCTCAACGGGGTCAAGAGTAGCCAGTATTTTTGCGGTGAATTAGTAAAAGAAAGCTGAAACAAAAAAGCAGCGATTGAACTCGCTGCTTTTGGTTATGGGGTTTACCAGAGCCAGGTTTACTGGTTTGCCGCTTGGACTTCGTCCTCGCTCTCTTCGCCAATAAAACCACCCGTTTGGTGCGCCCAAAGTTGAGCGTATATGCCATCGCCAGCAATCAGCTCTTTGTGCGTACCTTGCTCAACGATGCTGCCTTTATCAAGCACAATCAGCCTGTCCATTTGAGCAATGGTCGATAGACGGTGCGCAATGGCGATAACCGTTTTACCTTCCATCAGCTCGTTCAAGCTTTCTTGAATCGCGGCTTCCACTTCCGAATCGAGTGCTGATGTCGCTTCATCTAGCACTAGCAGCGGGGCATCTTTCAGTAGCACACGCGAGATAGCGATACGCTGACGCTGACCACCGGAGAGTTTCACACCGCGCTCACCCACTTGAGCTTCGTAACCTAGGTTACCGAACGGGTCGGTTAGGGTTTCAATAAACTCATGCGCATGTGCCTGTGTGGTCGCTTTGATGAGCTGTTCATCAGATGCATCAGGGTTGCCATACAAGATGTTGTCTTTGATTGAACGGTGCAGCAAAGAGGTGTCTTGCGTCACCATACCAATTTTGCTGCGCAGCGAGTCTTGGGTTACATCAGAGATGGTTTGGCCGTCGATCTTGATTTTGCCGCTTTCCACATCGTGGAAACGTAGCAGCAAATTAACCAAGGTCGATTTACCTGCACCTGAGCGGCCCACCAAGCCGACTTTTTCGCCTGGCTTGATGTCGAGGTTAAGGTTGCTAATCACACCCTTGTTCTCGCCATAGTGGAAGCTAACATCTTCGAATGAAATGCCACCGTGTGGAACTTGCAGTGGTTTTGCGTTTTTCTTGTCTTCGATGTCGATTGGTTTAGACAGCGTTTTCATACCATCAACGACAGTACCCATGTTTTCAAACAGAGCACCGACTTCCCACATAATCCACATCGACATACCGTTGATACGAAGCGCCAAACTGATGGCAATCGCGATAGCACCAACGCTGACTGAGCCGTCCATCCAAAGGAAGATAGACAATGCCGCCACCGAGAACACCAACAGATAGTTAGTGACTTCAACAGCGACGTCAAAACCGGTTACCAATCGCATTTGGCGATATACCGTATCCAAGAAACCATTCATGCCTTCTTCTGCATACTCGGTTTCACGCTTGCTGTGCGAGAACAGTTTTACCGTTTGAATGTTGGTGTAGCTGTCTACGATTCGGCCTGTCATCGTAGAGCGTGCATCAGCCTGCTCGGACGCAACATTCTTCAATTTTGGTACGAAGTAGATCTGAATGGCGACGTAGCATAGTAACCAAACCAACATTGGAATCATCAAGCGCCAATCGGCAGTTGCTAACAAGAAAACGATCGCCGTGAAATAAACCGAGACGTATACAAATACGTCCATAGTTTTCATCACGGTTTCACGCACCGCCAAAGAGGTTTGCATTACTTTGGTTGCAACGCGGCCGGCGAAATCGTCTTGATAGAAGTTCACGCTCTGTTTTAGCAAGTATCGGTGTGCGAGCCAGCGGATCGACATCGGGTAGTTGCCTAGCAGAGTTTGGTGGATTAACAGTGAGTAGACGATCACCAGTATTGGCATCACGACGAGCAGCAGGGCTCCGTAGCCTATTAGAGTGCTACTGTTGTCTTGCCAAAATGTTTCTGGGTTGCTGGTGGATAACCAGTCAACCAGTTGTCCCATGAACCAAACAGGGATACTTCGACGATAGCAACCACCGTCGACATGATGGACATGATGATTAGTGGAACTTCAAAGCCACGAGTGTAGTAGCGACAAAAGGCAAAAATGCCTTTTGGCGGCTGTCTTGGCTCTTCATCCGGAAAAGGTTTCGTAAAACCTTCAAACTTCTTGAACATAATTGATCCTATTATTACGCGACTTCCTTTCTACAGTGAAAAGCTCTAATGAAAAGAAGCGGATAGCGTAGGTTATGGTATACCGAACAAGAGGCTATGTAACTAATAGGTTATAATGAATTCGTGAATGTGTTTCGAAGAAATCATTATTAACCGTCGAATTAACAGTAAAAATCACTGTCAGATCAAATGCCAGCAGTAAATTCATGACCAAATGGCCTTTATTGACCCAAAAGTCAGTAAAAACTGGCTTAACAATAATTTTACAATTGCAGTTATTCAGTGAGTGAAAGATGAGTTTCGATGATGTTAATGGAACAGCAGCTTAAAGAGCAAAGACAATTTAACCTCGCCCCGCAATCGGTACAGAACGCTAACTGTGTGGTTATGGTCCCACCGAAAGAATTTCGATTCAATGCAGAAACGGCGCAAGATAATGAGTTTCAGCATAGTGTTGCACTAACCACCGAGCAAGTTCGTGAACAAGCAATGGCAGAGTTTCACACTATGGTGGCAAGCCTTCGTAGAGAGGGTGTGCAAGTTGTTGAGTTTGACTATCCACTGTCTGAACATGAAACTCCTGATGCGGTATTCCCAAACAACTGGTTTAGCACCACAAGCAAAGGCGAGTTTTTCACTTTCCCGATGGCGTGTACCAACCGTCAACACGAAGTTCGTCCACAGGCGCTGATCGAAGCGTTGGCTCAGGCGGGTAGAAACGTCGAGTTTACTGATTCCCTCGAGTCGTACTTGCCAGAAAATGCCCATTTGGAAAGTACGGGTGTGATGGTGAAAGATCACATCAACAAAACCATCTACGCCGCGCTCTCTCAACGTTGCGATCGTGAAGTATTGGAAGACTATGCACAGCGCATTGGCTACCATCGCGTGATCTCATTCCAGACGGCGCTGCCTTCTGGTAGCCCTATCTATCACACTAATGTGATGATGGCGGTGGGTGAGAGCTTTGCGGTTATTTGCGATGAAGTTATTCCAGAGTTTGAACGTCGTTTCGTGATTAAATCTTTGGCAAAAGATAAACAAGTGATCTCGATTACGCTTGATCAGATGAACCGCTTCTGTGGCAATATTTTGCAATTGGAAACCATCAACGGCGATAAAGTGATTGCCATGTCCCTGTCGGCATACGACGCCTTTACTCCGGCTCAGCGCACTCAGTTATCCACTCACGGTAAGCTGCTGCCATTTAATGTCAAAACCATCGAAGATATTGGCGGTGGCAGTGTTCGTTGCATGTTGGGCGAAGTGTTTCTGCCTTCACGAGTAAACAGACTTTAAGTTACAGATATGTAGACAATCAAAAGGGAGCGAATGCTCCCTTTTTTGCTTTATGGTGTTGCCGCTAGCTCTCGATTGGTACCACCAGTATATCAATCGGTGACTTGTCGATGAGGTTTTTGGAGTAAGACACAATGCTGCTCCAAAAATCATGGTGATGACCTGCAATCAACAAATCAAAGCCGTTATCCGTAATTGTCGCTTGGAGCTTCTCACTGAGTGCACCAGTACCGATCAGATTATGAGTGATGGGCACTTGGGCATAGTCCACAAAAGCTTGGATCTGCTCTAACGCGTGTTTGTTGATAGGTGGATTTTCGTAGCTTTGTTGAAGGTCGATAAGCTCTGGATAGATTTCACCATGTGAACCATCGATATGGATGAATGAGACCTTTGCATTAAATTGGTCGGCGAGAAAAACGGCTCTGTCGATCAGAACTTTGCTGTCTTCACTAAGCTCAATAGCAACAAGAATATGACTATATTTCATGATGATGTCCTCTAGCTTGACTCCTAATTCTAGTCTAGCCGCTGTCCGGTTTGGATTTTGTCTAAGACATCTCAAATTGATGAAATATTAGTCTAATTTGTAAGCCATTTTTAAGAAAAGTGTTCGGTGGTTAGAGTATTGTTTAGAGGAATGTGATTGCTTCTCATTGAGAGAAGCAATCAATAGAAAACCTTGGTTAAGGTCGTTACAAGAACTGTACTTGCGTCGTTTTACCCGGTGAGACGCTAACACTTTTCTTGGCATCGTGAATGTGGAATCCAATCCCTTGAATCTCTTCACTGTCATTTTCTGCCGTGCACGAGTAACCTAGTGCGTAAATACCTGCTGGAAGGTCCATAAACGAGAAGCTTGCTTGGCCTCCTGCTTGTTCGATAGTGTTCTGGAGCAATGGCGTTCTTTTAAGTGGACGCTTCATTTCGTCACTTCCACCGTCTAGAGAGTAGAAACCGCTCATCTGTTCTCGGTAGGTGGCAAGTTTGTAGAGGTATACAGAATCCAAGCTGTCTCCGAAAGGTTCACGATCACATTGGTTGACGACATTGTCGATATCGACCAAGCCTTGAATATGACCGATATCGTTGATGGCATCATCAACTCGAATAATGTCGAATTGCTTGTCTCCTAAAAAACGCCAATCGTGGTTTGCGTTGTATTTTAGGTTCGTTTCTAAATCGAACATGACAGCCAGATTGTTTTCACCAGAGAGAATGGTGAAAGGCTTGCTGGTTAATCGACCTATGTTTCCCGCTTCTTCCGGTGGTTTCGCGCCCGCACAAGAGCCTTGTGACGGTGTTGATAGATAAGCGTAGCTGCCATCGATATCTTTCACGTAAGAGTCTTGGCTGATGTCGACTTGAGTGCCATTCTCATGTTGACCGTTCATGTATAGACACATGGAGTACTCGCCTGGCTTTACGTTCAAGCCTTGGAATAGCGAGCTTGCCGACATGCCGTTCGAGTTCTTCACATCAATCATTCTTAACGCATTTTGCTCTTTGTCAAAGTTGATGTGGTACGCCTCGCACTCACCGGTTTGGTCACATGTTTGGCCGTTCACTTTAATCGGTTTTAGAAAAACGTAGTTAAAAGCAATCACCGCTTGGTCAATGTCATCGATGTCTTTGTCGTGCGGGTTGTACGGTTCGTCCAGATTGTAAGAAGCGGTGGTGAAAGTGTTGGTTGAAATCTGGTCTATAACGCCAACGTTCAATGTTGCGGACTGGCTTGTTGCGTCATCGCTGTTGTTACAGCCGTATAAGAAGCCCAGCGTCAGTAGGCCAAGTGAAAAGGTTTTGATTGAGTGTGTCATGTCTATCTCCCCAAGTTGTAGAGAGTGTATGAACGGCGTTACCTGTTTTTGTCATCGAAGATTGAGCCTGTGTCACCTTTTCGTTAATTGGCGGCGCATTTGGAAACTAAGTCACTAGGATTGAGTATGAGGGAGTCAATTCCAAATCTATATCGCTGTACAAGGAGGAGTGATGAAGCATATGTTGAGCTGGGTGGCCTTTTGCTGGATGTTGGTAGTCGTGCCATCGTGGGCTGCGAATTCTGAGCCGAATGAGATAGAGAATGGTACAGAGTTCATCGAATTAAACGTCTCTGTCGATTTGAAAGGCATAGAGCAAGCGATCCAACGCACCAACGAAAGTTTGGACGGCTTAGCCTTGTCGCTGTCAGAAGTGGCGCAAAACTCAGACCTGACCGAAGAACAAAAACAGAACATAGATAATACCGTTACCAACATTAATCAGTTGATTGATGTCTCGACGCGTTCGGTGGAAAAGCTGCCCGATGCGATTGAGCACTCTAAGCAAGCGGTGAGCACGAAAACAGAGCAGTTTTTGGATGATCTTCAAATGAGAATTTTGATCGCCATCGGTGCCATTGTCGCTGCGCTGGTGGCATTTATTGTGGCGATTTTTAAACTGGTATTGATGCCGATGCAAGCGACTGTAGTCGGGGCGACACAAAATATTGCTGAGATGGCCAAAACGCTGCAGGTGACAGCAAAAGCCGTGGAAGCTTGTTCCGTTCGCCAAGAAAAATTGGCGCAGCAGTTAGATGAAAAACACGCTCCACAATAGATAGTGTTGCGATTGGACACGCTTTTTCATTTTGTTTTCGACTAGTTAGATCATATTTGTTAAGACTATAGGCCACACTCTCAAATTAGTGATTGTTAGATTGTCAGGGAAGAAATCAACCACACTGTCGGCATGGCATATGATGCCTGCTCTACTTGCTCCAACCTTTGCCTCGCTTACATTGGTTTGGCACGTCCCTACTTGGGCTCAGACGGAGGAGGGCACCCATACCTATACGCAAGTTATCGTGATCAACGAGAACGACGATTGGCTTAAACTTAAGTCCGGTGAAGTGCTGATCGGTGAGCTGATTGGCACCGTGAAAGAAGATCATAACTCTTACGAACAGTCTATTGAGTTTGATAGTGACGACTTAGGCGACCAAGAAGTCGATATAGAAGACATCTCGGTACTTCAGACATCCGGAACTTATGTGATCAAGCTTGCCAATGGCGATACCTTGTACGGCACTTTGCGCATCGAGAATGACAAATTATCAGTGACTAGCCCTGAAGGAACCCAACAGTTTCCGATTGAGATGATGGTGTCTGCACTCACGCGAGCAAATAAAGAGATCGACCGCTGGGAAGCGGATTTTTTCTTGGGCGCTAACTTGAGTAAAGGGAACACCAATGAAGCTTCTCTTTCGGCCGAAGTAAATGCGAAACGCCAAAGTGTCAGCTCTCGAACACTGCTCAAGTACAAAGGCAATGTGACGCAATCGGGAGGTGAAAAAACCGCTCAAAACCATACTGCCGACGCCTCTTACGATATTTACCTCAATAACCGTTTGTTCTTCCGCCCTGCGAAAATCTCGGCCAGCAGCGATAAATTTCAAAACATTGATTATCGAATTAATGCGTCAACTCAGATCGGTTACTTTGTATTAGTCACTCCGGAATTGGAGTGGGACGTGTCTGTGGGGCCGGGTTATCAGATCACCCGCTACGACACAGTATTGGAGTCTGAATCTCGCGATGAAGAGAGCCCGATATTGGTGTTCTCATCGAACTTTGAATGGGAAGTGAGTAAAGATGTCGACTTTACCCACTCCTATGATTTGAACTGGGCCAATAACATTTCTGGCGGGATACGGCACAGCAATAATATTGGCGTAGACTTCGAGATCATTAATGACCTCGACTTTAGCGTTAAGTTTACCTGGGATCACGTTGCTTCACCGAAAACGGATTCCAGTGGCGTTACCCCAGATAATAACGACTACAAACTGCATTTTGGTCTAACGTACGATTTTTAGCGCTCAATCTCATTGAGAATGGCTTCAGCCAGTTGATGGGTCGCCAGGTTACGTTGAGCGGTGTGTGTTGGCAGTTTGCCAGAACGAACTACCGCAAACCAATCTTCAAGCATAGCGTCGAAGCCTTTGCTGCTAAGCATGGGTGTCCAATCTTTTAGGGCGACTTGATGCTCTTGTCCATCAATCCACTTTTTGCCCGACACAAACGAATCGAACTCATAGCTTTGGTTGACTAACGCCACGGACATTCGCTCGCGAGTGATACCAAATTGTCGATTCATGCTCGCTTGATAAATCGTATCTTGATGCTGCCACGATACGTCGATTCGCGAGAGTTGCGACCCTTCTTTCGCGATATTGAGGTTCACTCCTTCTAAAGTCGCTTTAGCGGCAAGATTGACACTATCCAACGCGTGAATGAAGTCGTCGAAGACAAAAGTCCTCAGTTCACCTGGTAAGTTGTGTCGGTGTTTCTCCCAACGCATCACTCGTAAATCCGATTGCTGGCCTTTTTGCAATGAAGGCAACTGTTGATTGTACAAAGGGATATGGCGACGGTTGAAGCCCACATACAGGGGTTGTTGGTGCTTGTCTGCAATATCGTATAGCTCTTCACATTGGGCTGCGCTGTCGGCTAATGGTTTATCAACAAAAGTTGGGATGTTGTGAGACAAGAAAAATTGGGCTATCTCATGATGCACAGCCGTGGCAGCGTGAATCATAACGGCGTCTACACTGTGCTTGAGTAAGTCCTGATATTGAGTGCAATACTCATTGATTCGGTACTGCTGGCTCAACCTTTTTACGGTTTCGGGTTGGCGTGTGCAGAAAACAAGTTCGATCCCCGTTTTTTGGGTGATGACGGGTAGGTATGCTTTTTGGGCAATGTCGCCCAACCCAATAATGCCTATTTTCATGCTCATCCTTTTTGTCGATTGACTCTATGTTTTATCAAGTTACTTATAAAACAACGCACTATGAAGATAAAGGGTAAGTTGCACAAAATCCTGTCGTCACAGGGTATATTTCACGTGCTTGAAAAAACTATGCTTCTGATTTCTTAAGTCGCATCTCATAAGATTGACTTCAACTCACAAAGTTATTAATAGCGGTGTGAGATTGGTTGAAAGGTATACAACGGGGGATATCTAGCGTCTGCGATTGTTGCTAGAATCGCCCCGATTTGGTTGTAACAGTGAATAAGTAATGAAAGAGAGAGTAGTGGTATCCGTCTCTTCGGTGCGCGGAACTAAACACTTTCATATCGGTAAATGGGTTCGTCATTGCTTAAAAGGGATCGGCTACTTCGTTGCGCTTGGCGTAATGGTAACAGGTGGAGCCATCTACTACCTCGTTAACGAGGTGGATTTTGCCAAGCTTAAACAGCGTGAGCTTGAGACAAAATCTATGTCGTTAACGGAAGAAGTTGAATCACTTCGAGAGCTAAAAACCAGCTTAGAGAGTGACTTGATCGATCGCGAAGAGCGAATGAACCTAGTATCGGACCGTTTGGGGGATTTAGAAAAAGTCCTCGGAATGAACGACAGTGAAGGTGAGCTTGAGTCCCGTTTGGACACAGCAGCGATCACCTCTTCAGTCAGAATGGTGATGCTTACTCAAATTCCGAGTGGTGCGCCTGTTCATAACGCTCGGATATCTTCAGGCTATGGGAAGCGAAAGCACCCTGTGACTGGCTCGATACGAATGCACCGTGGCCAAGACTTTGCCGTGAATACTGGCACGCCCGTTTATGCTCCGGCAGATGGTGTGGTTGAAATTACAAGGCCGAGCAAAGAAGGCTCGGGTAACTTTTTGCGATTGCAACACAGCTACGGTTTTTCAAGCTCTTACTCGCACTTGCAAAAGTTTGCGGTTAAGAGCGGTGAGTTTGTCCAGAAGGGTGACCTAATCGCCTATTCCGGCAACAGTGGTTTATCATCGGGCCCGCATTTGCATTACGAAGTTCGCTTTGTCGGTAGGCCGTTAGATCCGAAGCCCTTTGTTGATTGGGGGTGGACAATTTTGAAACAATATTTAGTGAAGTACGAGGTATTCGATGGGAATCTTTAGTAAACAAAGTCGAGCTAAGAGTCAGCAGTCAGCTACAACTGTCATCGCAAAAGGCTGTGCTATCGAAGGACAACTCAAGCTAGAAAGTGACATTCAAGTGGATGGCCAAATCGAAGGCCAACTGCATGTAGAGAAAGCCTTGGTGATTAGCCAATCTGGTTCTGTAAAAGGCGAAGTCTTTGCAAATCACGTTATTATTAACGGTGAGTTTGAAGGTGTTTGCCATGCATCACGTATTGAAATCCTTAGCCAAGGCCGTGCGACCGGCGAGATTTACAGTGATGATCTAAGCATTGAGAAAGGTGGCAAATTCAACGGCCTGACTCATTCAGTACAAGACAAGCAAGTTGTTGACCTAAACGATGCAAAGATGATGGCTGAAGGGTAAACCTTCAGCTTTTTTCCTTTCTTTCACACCTGTGTCTATGGCGGACCTTCATTAATGTCCGTGTTACTTCACTTCCTTTCATATTCTTCGATGAGAAGTTCTCTCCGGTGAGTTATCATCGTTACCTTGTATACACAAGTATCTTGAGGTTACTTGGGTATAAAAGTCGCTGGGCGACTTTGTTTCCTACACTTTAACTATGACTCAAAGATATGCGTTGGTGGTCGATACACTAATACATGCGAATGAAAAGATGACCGAATGAGTACGATAGGCATAGCAATTGGCGCGACAGGACTGGCACTGATTTTGGTGTTTGTATGGATGTTGTCGCTCTCAATTAGAAAAAAGCGTTTAGAAGAAGAGAGAAAACAGCGAGAGATTGCTTATCGAAAAGCGCTAGAAAAAAACCGCCAAAAAGAGCGTGAAGAGCGCTTAATGAAAGCGGAAAGCGGGCATATTCCAACCATTCTCTACTTAGCCAAAGAAGCAGAACGTAAGAATGTGAAAGAAGCCTTGTATTGGTACAACAAGGCGGCGGAGCTGAATAATGTGACGGGTATGTACGGGATAGTGCGTATCAGCCAGCGCATGCGCGAAGATGTGGTGCTCAAAGAGAAAGCAAGGTTCTGGCAGTTGGCTATTAATGCCTCTGAAGGTCAAGTGTCGGCTAAATACGAAGTGGCACTGGCGTATTTCCATGGTCGTGGCATTGAGAAGAACATTGTAAAAGCATTGGAGACGATGCAAAGTGCGGCCAATGAAGGTTTCATTAACGCCATTCTTTTCCTCGGCGATTGGTGTCAATCACCCGATAACTTTGATCGCAAGCCAGAAGATGCCATCTATTGGTATCGCAAGGCGGCAGAGCTAAACAGCAGCACTGGACGAATGAAGTTAGGTTTATGCTATCTCGAAGGTAAAGGCATCGCCTCTGACCACAGCAAAGCTTGTTACTGGCTTGAAAGAGCCGCTGAACAAGGAAATAACGAAGCCATGTACCATGCGGCTCAAGCATGGATAGACAGGGGCAGCTCAGGCAATGCGGTAGCGTATATTTGGGCTTTCCTTTCGGCGCATTTCGGCTACGAACTTGCAAAAGCACTGCGCGATCAAGTCGGCTCGAATATTGGTGTTGATTCAGTGGTTGGTTTGCAGGCTTTGGCCAAGCCTATGGTTAAGAAAATTACTGCCGGCACTGTGAGCAAACATTCCATCATTAAAGCATTGAATAAGCTCTACAAGCGTGGTGTTTATATCCCAGCTAAGGGTGAAGTTGCAGAAGCAGAGTTGGAGGAGGCACCGCCAGAAGTGGCGATCGATGAGGAAGCCCCTGCTAATCCTCCTGAGCAACCAGTACAAACAGATGGGTTAGAAAAGCTCGATTTCTCCCACAGCTCATTTAACAAGTCTTAGCTTGGCTCCTACTAAAGAATGAAAAAGCCCCCGATGATTTCGTCATCGGGGGCTTTTCTGTGTTTTAGAATGATTAGGATTAATGGTGGTGCTTCATTCCGCCCATCACTTTTTTGATTGGCGCAGTGAAGGTTTGCTTGGCACCGTTGGCGAATTCCAGCTCCACTTCGATCTCATTCCCTTCTTTTAGAGGTTCGACAAGGTCAAACAACATGATGTGTAAGCTACCAGGCTTGAGCGTAACGGTTTCGTTAGCTGGGATGACGATATTTTCGACCTGACGCATCTTCATTAAGTCGCCCTCTTTGATCACATCATGCAACTCAACTTTACCTGCCGCTGGCGTTTGTGCAGCCACTATGGTGCGGTCAACCTCGCTGTGGTTCATTAACTCAACAAAGACAGCGCTGGTAGGGGCATTTGGTGGAGTGGCACGTGCGTAAGGATGGTGAGCCATCACATCCATAGCCGCTGTGGCGGTGAAAGAAGTCGCAATTAGGCTAGAGAACATCAGGGCTTTTAGTTTCATGTCATTATCCTTTTGATGAGCTTGTAATTGTTGTCATGGCCTGCACGATAGGGGCAGGTGTTAAAGTGTGGGGTACTTTTTGAATCAGGGTGCCATCAGGCTTTAAGAAGTAGAAGTAAGAACTGTGGTCGACCGTGTATTCAAGTTGAGAATTCTCAAGTTCGGTTCTTCGAAAAATCACGCCGTACTGACCCGCTAGTGCTTTGGTTTTTTCTTCGGAAGTCGAAGCCCCATCAATGGCTGGATGGAAGTATTGGGCATATTCATGGGCTTTGGCTGCGTGGTCGCGATCAGGGTCGAGTGAAATAAAGACTGGCCAGAACTGATTAGCTAAATCTTGGTCAACTTGATTTAAGGCGCCTGCAAGCATCGCAAGAGAGGTTGGGCAGACATCTGGACAATGCGTGAAGCCAAAGTAGACAATGCGAATTCGCTCATCCTGCGGATTAAACAGTGCGACGGCTTGATCGTTTTTACCTTGCAAACCGAGTTCAGCCATCACACCTGAACCTGATTCGGAAGAAGAGTTTAGGAACTGCTTAGCGCCAATGCCTAGTGCAAAGGCGGCAGCAAGTGCGAGAATCCAACGCTTATTCATGAGACATCCTTATTGCAGGGAAAACGGTATGAGCACCATCGGTCAATTTGCCGGTCCAAATCATGCTCTCTTGAGTGCAGACAGGGAGGATAATCTCACCTGAAAAGAGGTTTCCATCGGTTCGTTTGAGGATGAATCGGGGAGCGCCCATATCCATCTCGTGACCTTCTAATGACAGTTGCAGGCTGTCGCTTTCAGAGTCAGGCCATTCTACTTCTAACGTGACAGGGATAAGCGGATGAACCGTATCTCGGTCTATCGTCATGACAGCATTGTCTTGCTTACATGGCGCTGAAGTCAGCATGCAGTGATCATCAAGGGACGGTGCTAAAGAGGTAGGCTCGGATTGAGATGGCTGAAAGATAACATCGCTGGCAAAAATGCCCGCAACCAACGCTGCACCGATAAAGATAAACTTAAAACCTGAATGCATCAGTGAAAACTCATAGGAAATCAAAATGCGATAGTAGCATGAAGCTGTGATTCAGCATTGAGTGCGACGATAAAAATGTGGAAAGAATCAAATGGTAACGCTGTGGTGACGAACAAAAAAGCGGAGCTATTTGGCTCCGCTTATTGTTTGAGTGGGAAAGCTGTTTGAGGGGATAGGTGGATTGAACTGGAGCTTAACTCTCTTTACCTTCAGCAAACTTCTCAAGCCCGAGGACGAGGGCAATGGCTACCACCATCATAACTACCGCTAAGACCAGCTGTGATGGTTGGTTCGTCACTGCTTCGAACTGGAACGGTGAAAGGTTTTGCTCAATTAAAGGCACTTGCTCACCACTTGAGTTAGTGCGCCAAGTCAGAGTTTGCTTCCAAGGCCAAATTTTCGGCAAAGTACCTATCATCAACCCTGTCAGGAAGATAAGTGTAAAGTCGCGGAAACGGTTCAATAACCAAGAAAGTACGTGTGAGAACGACAGTAAACCCGCAACACAGCCAACTAAAAACAGCGCCAGAATATCAATCTGAAATCCTTTAACGGCAGCGAGAACAGGCGTGTACATACCAATAAGAAGCAGAATAAAGCTGCCAGAAATACCGGGAAGAATCATAGCGCAAATAGCGATGGCCCCTGCCAAGATGACATTGAGATAAGTCGGCTCCATCTGCAGTGGGCTCAAGACGGTAATGCTATAAGCAAAGGCGACCCCTAGCAGTAAGAACACCAAGCGCGATAGCGATCGCTGCTCAATTTGCTTGAGGATGTGGAACACAGACACAAGGATTAAGCCGAAGAAAAACGACCACAGCGGGATAGGGTGTTCGACAAGCAGGTAAGAGATCAGTTTTGCCAAAGTCAAAATGCTGGTTAATACACCGCCAAACAGTGCAACTAAGAAAAAACCGTTGATGTGATTGAAAGCGGCTTTGAACCCTTGCTCACGCCATATCGTGATTGCTCCGGGGCCTATTTTTCGAATGCTGCCCAGTAGCGTGTCGTAGATGCCAGTGATGAAAGCGATGGTTCCGCCCGATACGCCGGGGACGACATCGGCCGCGCCCATCGCCATACCTTTAAAGAAAGTCGTTAAGTAATTCATTTGTAATCACAATTAATTTGGATTGGCTGATTATATACCCAAGTGACTTCAAGAGACAGGATTCAGAGCGAGTTCACTGGTTCAAGTTCAAGGCAAATGATGCAGCGAAATAACAGGTTCTTTCCAAGTCATTTAACACAGAAATTGAATCAGTTATCCGCTCCCGAAGGGCGAGTTTGCCTAGTCCGCATACTTTGTTAACGATTCTCAATGTAGGACCACTAGATAGTCGAATCGTTGCCGTGTTTGCAAACTAGGCAATTCACGCTGAATCACGCATCTTGAGGTTACTTGGGTATACAGACAATCAAAAATAATGAGTATCTCTATCATAGAGATCTATTGTAAGTAAGGTTGATAAATCAGTTGATAAGAAAGTAGGTGAGTATTAATTTGCAATTTGAATTTGCAAAATGCAAATGCATTATGCGAAACAGCAGGGCAAAGAGTGGGTTTTCTGCGACGATGGACATATAAAATGGCTGTTTCAAAGTTGGCACGCTAACTGCATATACACAAGTGACCCTTATTAAGCCGAGGGTCACCTAGCCAACTGACGTTGTTAGTGAATACTATTGTTCACACAAAATATACGCCAATCGCGAACATTGCGGTTGGCTTTTTTTTGCCCAAAATTCACCAATTTCTTTGATCTTAGCGCCATTTTTGTGAATTTTATACCGAACTAGCTCTCGACAGAGGATGGTCTAATCTTTAATAATGCCTGCTTTCTTTTTTCTCTTATCGATAGTCAACCTGATTATCATCGTTGAGATAGACATTTCATTTGTTTGTATAGGATCTATTTATAGACAAAGATTATGACAGAATGATTTACAGGCAGTACTGCGTGTAAACAACACTCATTAAGGAAGATGAGCGGAAACTTAAAGAGGTTATATGAATCAAGTTATCTCCGTAGGGCCACTAGAATCTTTTTTAATTGCCATCAGTGTTCTTTTTCTTGGCCATTTCGTTAATTCGAAGCTCCCTATCTTAAAAAAATTCAATATTCCTGAACCCATTGTCGGCGGTTTGATTGTAGCGTTTATTATCACAGTAATGCACTTCAATCAGATAGATTTGGAGTTTTCTCTGCCGCTACAAAACACCTTTATGTTGATGTTTTTCAGCACCGTAGGCTTAGCCGCGAACTACACCCAGTTGATGAAAGGGGGGCTAAAGTTTTCCTTTTCTTAGCGGTAGCGTCGTTTTTATATCATTATCCAGAACGGCGTGGGTGTGTCGATGGCGACGGCATTAGGGCTAGACCCACTGATGGGCTTGATTGCAGGTTCCATTACTTTGTCTGGCGGTCATGGTACAGGTGCCGCGTGGTCACAAACATTCTCAGAGACTTACGGCCTGGCAAATACGCTTGAAATCGCGATGGCGTCGGCAACATTCGGTCTAATCATCGGTGGTATTATCGGCAGTCCAGTGGCTCAGAAGCTTATCAACAAACACAATATTGAATCTGAATACGGCACTGGCATTCATACCCATGAACGCTTTCCAGAGCTTGTTACTTACAACGAATACGAAGAAGACAAAGTAACTGCAAAAAAAGTGGTCGAAGTGCTGTTTATCCTTCTTATTTGTGTCACCGGTGCTAAGTATCTAGAGCAGTTCGTGAAAGGGTTGGATATTCAGTGGTTGATGATCCCCGATTTTGTTTACGCCCTGTTTATCGGTGTGTTTATCACTAACATCATGGAAGTGACTAAAGTTCATAAGGTAGATACGGAAACCGTGGATATTCTCGGTACAGTGTCGCTGTCATTGTTCTTAGCGATGGCGCTGATGAGCCTAAAACTATGGAATATCTTTGATCTTGCGATTCCATTCCTGATTATTTTGGCTGTGCAGTCTGTGATACTGGGTATCTTTGCTTACTTTGTGACATTCAAAGTGATGGGTAAGAATTACGATGCTGCCGTCATCGCGGGCGGGCATTGTGGCTTTGGGTTAGGCGCAACGCCAACAGCGGTGATGAACATGGGTACTTTGGTAAACAAGTTCGGTCCGTCTCCGCAAGCTTCATGGTCGTGCCGATAGTCGGCGCTTTCTTTATCGATATCGTTAACCTGATTATCCTCCAAGGTTACATCTCATTTTTGGGTTAAGTGATTAGCTCGCGCGCCTTGTCCTAAAATACGAAAAGTAAAAAGGCAGTCTGAAGATTCAGACTGGCTTTTTTGGTCTTGGGTTTTACTCGAGATCGTCGAAATGACTTGGTTAATTGGTCTTGTTTGAGAAGGTGAGCTTAGTTCCGTTGAATCTCAAACGCGACAGTAGTGTCTTGGCGTTCTTTCTGCCTAACTCACTAAACTCTAAACCATAGCGAGAGTGATGAGTCGAGCGTTGCAGGTTGCATACGGTACCGAAGAGTGGCGGGCATTGCGGCTGACTAGCGTTTTCGCTTATCTCAATCATGATCACGTCACCCACTTGGAAAGTTGGGCCGAGTGGGGCAGTAAAGAAACGACAACCACTTTTCGATAGATCGCGAATTTCACAATACGTTTTGTTTCCACCTTGGGTAATCGCACCTTCAAGCTGAATATCGTAGCGAGGTTCCTTACGTAGCTGAGTAATTTGCATGGTGTTTGGTATCGTCATGCTAATCATTGCTATTGGATCTCGAATGATATGTTTAATCTGAGACTTGAAATGAATTTGTGCACCTTCACCACGAGGCGATATTGCTCTTACACTCGTCCAAAAAGCGGGTTGAAAGTAAAAATCCAAATCGGATTTTGAAATCGGAGGTATTTCAATCAGGATCAAGTTGTCTGGGTGAGTACCGATAAACTGAGTCTTGCAACGAAACTTGGTTCCAACGGGCGTGGTGATACCAATGGTCATCTCACTGCTGTGTTCGATCATAGCAAGGGCGTCTGAACTGTTGATTGTACTGACATTGCTAGCTTGATTTGGTAGTTTAACGACCTTAGCGCTTGCCTGATTGTTCATGGATGTAGAGTGACTCCTGCGAGTAGTAATGTAGATTGCAGAATCATCAATACTAGGGGCGGAATGGTTTTTATTCAAACCGGAATACGGATAATTCTATGACTTCACAAGCAAATTCGACGAAAAGTTAGGTATTTTCGCCAAACGCGAGCCTAAAAATGAATAAGCAGACCTCATGAACCGTAGCCTCTACAGTGAAATCCTTCGCGATCTCGACATTAAGGACATCACCTCCATTGATACAATTCAGAGCCTATGGAGTGGTTATGGTGAGCTGGTGCGTGTCGCCGTTGAAAGTGAGGATTACTCAAGCCTTATTATTAAACACGTAAGCCTGCCGGAAGCCATCAGTCACCCCAAAGGTTGGAACAGCTCAATCTCACATCAACGTAAAATCCAATCTTACAATGTTGAGTTCAACTGGTACCGTCACTTTAGTCCTCAGCTCCAGCAAGATCTACCTCATGGAGCGTTAGGCATTTTGTGCGAGCATGAAAGCGAGGGAGAGTGGTTAATTGTCATGGAAGATCTGGCGTTGAAAGGTTTTCCAAACATCAGCAGTAAGGCCACACCGTTACAGAGAAGTGCTTGCCTGCGCTGGCTTGCGCACTTTCATGCCAAGTTCATTGGAGATCAAGGTGCAGGGCTATGGGAAAGCGGAACATATTGGCACCTAGATACCCGCCCAGATGAGTTTTCAGCGTTGGAAGACTTGCCTCTAAAGCAAGCTGCGAAAGCGATTGACTTGAAGTTAAAAGAGGCGCCGTTTCAAACTCTGGTCCATGGCGATGCCAAGTTGGCTAACTTTTGTTTTTCCGACGATGATACCCGCGCCGCCGCGGTTGATTTTCAATATGTCGGAAAGGGCTGCGCAATGAAGGATGTCGCCCTTTTTATCAGCAGTGCGGTCGAGCCCGAAGAGTGCGCTGCGCTGGAGCAGCCATTATTGGATGAGTACTTTGAGGCGCTTGAAGAAGCTTTGTCAATATATCGGCCTGATTTAGATGTCTATGAAGTCGAGAGGGCTTGGCGCCCCATGTTTGAGTTCGCTTGGGCTGACTTTCAGCGGTTTGTAAAAGGGTGGAGCCCAAGCCATTGGAAGATCAACCCTTACACTGAGTCTGTTAAAGAGAGAGCATTAAACGCACTGAAGCAATAAGGCATCAGTTTTGTGTTGATGCGTTTTTACTTAACGACAGGCTAAGGTTTTACTCGCGCCATGTAATAGGTATCGCTGTACTCACCATCGCGAAAACAGGAAAGTATGGCTTTTCCTTCGATCTCAAAGCCGAATTTCTTGTAACATGCGATGGCCGCTTCGTTATCGCAGTTTACTTCCAATTGCAGACGTTTGATTTGAAGCCAGTTATCAGCCAGATCGATGACGGTTTCAATCAAGCGACTAGCCACTCCTAAACCGTGAAAATCATCGTGCACACCCAAACCAAAACTGCCGCAGTGACTGATTCTTGGACGCTGGGCGTGTTCAAATCCAATATTTCCTACTACTCGGCCATCTATCTCGGCAACAAATGAGTATACGCCTTCAGGCATGGATTCGAGGCGTTTGACCCACATGGCTTCTGATGAGAGAGGAAGTTGCAAAGTCTCGCGTTGCGCTTTGGGTTGCGAGTAAAGTTCACTCAATGCCTTGGCGTCACTGATGTGCGTCGGTCGTACTACTATTTCCATAACCTAAATCCATTTATCCCTTTCCAATCAATAATGTACTCGCAATTGAAAAGGATTTATAGCACTGCACATTAAAATGTGCAGTGCCTATTTAAGGTTAAAGTTTTGTTTACGCGTGTGCCAATCTCGCTTTGTTTAGCAAGCTTTTCAACGCGAAGTGGAGCAGCAGGCCAACCGGACCAATCAAGAACGTGATTGGCAGCAACATTATAAGCCTCCAGTGAGCGGTGCCTGATTTTTCAACTTCATCAATCATCCAGCGTCCAACGAACAGGTCGAATGCCAAGAAGTGAATCCAGCCTGCAGTCAGATTTCCAGGTGAGGCGAACAGCGCAGCAACTTGATCGAGGTTGCCATAGCCGCCATTGGGTGTACTTCCCCAGTAGGCGATAAGCAGCCACAAATAAGCTACGGATAAGAGTATGGGGATGACTCTTCCTCCGAACCTGAGTGCGTAGCGCTGAAATGAGGGGTTAATCGGTAACGCACCGGCAATGAGGCTGAGCCAACCAATGACTGCGATTAGGTTACTTATATCAAACAACTGATGTGCAGACATTATTGGTCTCCTCTCTTAGTCGCTAAAGCGCGAGTGGAAGGGAGAACGGACGGATATATAGGCTTTTGCATACAAACTCCATATTGGGTTATGGCCATCCTCGTTATGGACTCAATAGAAGTTAAGTATGTTATTTGAAATACAGGTGGTGGGTGCTTTTACGAGGCGGGCGTCCTGTCAGCCCGGTGATAGGCTAACAGCCTTGTTATATAGTTGTAAACAACTTATTTGAAAGCGCTAGGCTACATAAACTGTTCCACACCTCAGCTAGTTAAAAGCTTATCTGCTAATCGCACTGAATGGTGATGGAGACAGAGGCGTGGTCACTACTGAATTGATCTTGCTCGAACGTGGGGCTGATCAAATGCCGGTTGTTCACATGATGGCGAACGATGGTGGCTCGGCGTGTTGCTGATTGAGCATTAAAATCCGAAGAGGTCAGTATGTAGTCCAATATGCTGCCTCTGTCGGCAACATAGTGCGTCAGAGGCCTTGGCGTGAGTACGGACAGCGCAATCTCATAGCTATCGTATAGGTGATAGAGTGTAAGTTGTTCGGCAGAGTTAGGTTGGCGGTACATACCTCTTGAAAGCAGGCTGCTGAGCTCTGGTTGACGGATATCTTGATTGAAGTCACCCATGATCAAAAACGGCCGGCCAGTCTCTGCTTTTGTTTGAGCAACATATTGATGCAGTAGCCTAGCCTCTGTACCTCTTTGAATAGATGATTGCCACTGACCAAATATCTCATCTTGCCATTGTCGTTCAATTGGCTGCTTGTCCTGTCGTTCAATGCTGGAACGCTGTGATTTTAGGTGTACGACATAGATATCGCATAACCCTAATGTCGGAATGTCTACGGTGACATGTAAGGGAGCACGACTGAACGCAAAACCCGCAGGGAAGTGATCCAGCTTATCCGTGTTGACAAGCTTAATTTGTGTAATTGGAAATCGAGAGGCCAGTGCAACCGGAGGGCTTGAATAGATGTAGTCAGATTCTACTTTTGGGCGCTCTATGCAGGCGAAGTGCCTATAGTCTATTTGACTGACCTGCACCTTTAATTCTTCAGGGCTAAACACTTCCTGAAAACCAATAATATCGCAGTTTAGCTCAGCGATGTGTTGTTTAAGCCAACGCTGCTTCTTATCCCACTCATGTTGGGAGTAGATATTATCGAGCTGATAGTACGCATTGGGCGGCGCAAGGTAGTTAAACAGATTTAAAGTGGAGACTACAAATTCTGTATTGGGCGTTGGCAATGGTGAGCTCACTTCTTAATTCTACCGTCTGTTTTATTGTATACCCAAAATTCGTTGTCTTGTTCAAGATACTCGGCTTAATGAACTATTCGTTCTTACTGCCACTTACCAAACTTCCTCACGCTACCTCTGTAGTGTTACAAACTTTTTTCTTCAACATCGGAGTTGGTAGGAGTTAGGTTGATATATCTAAATTGTGATAAACGGTATTTCGCCGAGGTCATTGGTCTGATGAGTGTTTTTCCTTAAATTTTGTAGGTACAAAACTCAGCAAAGGGATGTTGCGTTAAATATTGTTAATTCGAGTATTTCACAATGACAATCCTAAACAAAAATAAATCTCTTATCGCACTTATGTGCTCCTTTAGCGTGGTAGCTTCCGTGTCGGCAAACGACTCTGAAGTTCAAGATATGTCTGATCCTCTTGCCGTGTATACTCAAGCCGGTATGGGATATACAGATAAGGGTCTGAACCTAAAAGTGGGTCAAACGTACGATACGGGCAGTGATACTACGATGGGTATGAATATCATCGAAATCAAAGGCTTTGCTGGCGAAGCTGTAGGTTGGAACGGCCGAGGTGCGGACGACAGTATCGACTCTATTCGTTTTCGTAACTTTGGTGTGGATCTGACGAATGGCCGTGGTTCGCAAGTTGATGTTAATCTGGGCTTTAGTAAAGACGCAGGTACTCAAGGTACGGCTTCTTACAGCTTTATTCAGGCGCTACCAAAAATGGGGCCATTTAACTTTTACCCATTAGCTGGTTTGGGCGCAGCGTTTGGTGAAACACTGGATGAAGATCGCCAAGGCTCTGGCCAAGCGCAAGACCGTTGGGATATTCACGGTACTTTTTACGTTGCGGGTATGTACGGTAAGTTAGAAGTGACAGATCAAATTTGGATTAACTACAACCCAATGTACATGGGCACGTTATCAGGCTCTGATACGTTTAAGGATTTCGGTATGGAAGGTGACGATGCGGTGCTGATGCATGAAGCGGCGATCAGCTATCAAATTAACCCTCGTTCTAACGTTCGATACTTCGCTAACTGGAGCGAAAATACCAACTTCTCGAATGGTGACCACCGTATCGAGTACAACTATCAGTTCTAAGTAAACGGTACACAGCTAAGTACTTGGCAAGCCATTAAATACAGTTTGACAGCCTAGGCTGACATAAAGGTTTAAAGGTTTGCCAATACTTGATATTTAGGTACTCGCTATAGAGCAATCGAAGTCGCTAGAGTTTCAAAACTTGGCGACAAAGACGCTCAACCCAATCGTATTTTTCGGTATAGGAGTGTTTGTTGTTGTACACCAAACACAGCGGGGTGCAGTTTCGCTGTTTGTCATCTTCAACATCGACCCAAGAGTAGCGTTCATTGCAAATAGCCCCCATGATTTCTCTAGGGGCCACGAAGAACAGGTCAGATTGCTCAACAGCCTTGAGAACAGGGTTGATGGATTGAGCACGAAATTTTGGCTTAAATCCCCTTTGGGCTTCTTCAAATTCGGCAAGTCGCATATTTTTGCTGTTGTATTCAGGAATGATAAGGCCTGATATATCGTACTTTAGAGCCTCTGCTACCGATGTAGTGCTATTGGCAAGCGGATGATCGCTGCGCACGACACCACCAAAATGACACTGGCCGATAGGAATCTGTCTGAGCTCTTTAGAGACTTCGATAGGGTAGTAGTTGATGGAAAAATCGACTTCTCCACTCAGCAAATCAATGGTGGTTTTGTCCGTTAGGTTAACGATTTCGACATCCAGACTTGGCGCGGCTTGAGTGATTGCTTCATAGAGCTGGTAACCGTGCGTTTCGGCGGTGAAGGCGTTAAGTGCTATTGTCATTTTACCGCGTAGATGTGCAGGGTCAAAAATCGTGTTCGCCAGCAACTCTTCTAATTCGGAGATAAGTACCGGCAAACGCTCTGCTAAGCCCTCGGCTTTGGGGAAAGCTTTAGCCTCGGGATTCACGAAAAAAAAGCGGATCATTAAGCTGTAGCCTGAGTTTTGCGAGTGTCCTACTCACCGCTGGTTGGCTCGTATTCAGTCGCTCAGCGGCTCGGCTGGTGCTCTTTTCCTTAAGCAATACCAATAGTGTTTTCAGAAGATTTAGATCCAATTGATGGATGTTCATCGCGCGCTCTCAGTGTATATAGTCAGTGTGATGCAGGTAACAATTTGTATACATTGGACGACTATTGATTGCGATTCAATCAATAGTGTGAAACACAGCGGAATATCGGTTATTCCTTTCTTTACCTATTCGTCTGTGTTTGTCGGTACTGTTTGCCGGTAGTATTTGCCAGCATTTAGAGCAAGAACTTGCTCAGTCGGGGTTGGATTGGTTGAGTAAATCGGTTGTTTTGGACCAAAATGTCATACAAAAGCGGCTATTTCCCGGTCGAATTCTTCATTTTTCTAATCTATGCGTATCATGCATGTGATGACTGAAAAAAAGTCATTGGAATCATTGTTCCCTCATCACTACACTTCGCGCTCATTTTTCACTATTTGAGTCATGGGAATGCATTCACAATCTTTGTTTGCTCAGTTGATGAGAATGGGACTGCTGCTGGGTTTGTCTTTGCTCGCGGTTCATCACTCACCAACATTGCTTGAGCTACTTGCTCAGCAAGCAGTAGATAGCGGCTGTCACCAAACTGGTCATCACGGCGACCACACTCACCATCATTAAGAGTCATACATTCATGAGTATCTTTCGTTTTCCCCACTGGTTTGGTTAGGGATAGGGATCTTAATAATTAGCCTTGGGATTCGGCAGTCATTTGGTATTTTCATGATGCCAGTATCCGAGCATTTTGAGGTGGGCCGTGAGTTCTTTAGCTTCGCTATTGCACTGCAAAATTTGTTGTTTGGTATGTTCCAACCGTTTGTTGGCATGGCAGCAGATAAGTGGGGGGCAAAACGCATTATTATCGCCGGTGCGATAGCGTATGCAGCGGGCCTGTTTTTAACCGCAGTCGCTGTTGAACCAAGCATGCTCTACCTTTCGTTAGGGACATTAGTCGGCTTTGGTTTGAGTGCAACGAGTTATGTAATTGTATTGGGTGCGGTAGCGAAAGTGGTGCCACCTCAACATGCGGCAAAAGCATTTGGTTTAACCACTGCGGCGGGATCATTTGGTATGTTTGCCATGATTCCAGGGGCGCAAACTTTGTTGAGCGATTTTGGTTGGCAAGGTGCGCTGCAAGGCTTTGCAATGCTATGTACGTTAATGATCGCATTTGCACTGTTCATGAAGTCGAGCCGCTCAGAGCAAGGTGAAGCAAAAACGGTTGAATCAAATCAAACGCTTAAAGAAGCGTTACGCGAGGCGTTTAATCATAAAGGTTACTGGTTGATTCATGCTGGATTCTTCGTGTGTGGCTTCCATGTTATGTTTATTGCCACGCATCTACCTAGCTATTTAGCGGATCAGAATTTACCTGCAACTAGTGCAGCGATGGCATTGGCGTATGTGGGAATTTTTAATATCTTCGGCTCGTATTTCTGGGGAGTAATGGGCGATCGCTTTAGCAAAAGACACGTGATGTCGGCACTCTATTTTGTGCGTACTATGGTGATTGCAAGCTTCGTGACCTTCCCAATTACTGAGCATACTGCGGCGCTGTTTGGCGGTGCGATTGGTTTTTGTTGGCTTGGTACCGTGCCTCTGACTTCTGGCCTAGTAAGACAGATCTTCGGCGCACGTTATCTTTCAACGCTCTACGGTTTGGTCTTTTTTACGCACCAAGTGGGTAGCTTCTTGGGCGCTTGGGTCGGCGGTAAAGTCTACGACTATTACGGGACTTACGATCCAATTTGGTGGTCGACGGTTGTGTTAGCGTTTGCTGCCGCAATCATCCATTTGCCTATCAACGACAAGCCAGTGCCGCGCTTAGCTGCAGCGACAAGCTAACAGTTTCGGTTA
>NZ_JYJP01000013.1 GCF_001012815.1 Vibrio mexicanus | reverse complement strand
GAAAACCGTGCGTCCTTAGCTCAGCTGGATAGAGTACCTGGCTACGAACCAGGCGGTCGGAGGTTCGAATCCTCCAGGACGCGCCACTATTTTGAAAAGCCTCGCAGAAATGCGAGGCTTTTTTCGTATTTAACACATTAAAAACATATCATTAATAACTCATTTACAACCTATTGTTTTTATTGGTTATTTCTTCGAATTATTAACTGCCTCTCAGTATCCAACCGTTTTTTTGTTTAACTTGCTATAAGACATAGTTAAATGCTCTTTAAAGGGTTAGAAATACAGAGTTATGTGATTTGTGTGACGCATAACTCACCAGATTTGTGTTTTATCCTCAAACCTGCCTTAAACAAAATTGACAAACTTTTACCAATCGAGATAATCCTAGGTCACTTGTCTGAATCGATTGGATGATTTTTAGGCAAGTTATTGTCAGGATGACAAAGAAAGGAAGCAACATGACAAATATTGGAAGCCTGCTAGGAGACGCAGCTACCCTCATGGTTACGGGTATGGCTGTCGTTTTTATTTTCCTAACTATTCTCGTTTATCTCGTTCGGCTCATGTCTCGGTTACTACCCGAAGAAGTGCCAGAACCGATCTCGACACCTATTCAAAATAACAAAGTTCAAACCAACCCTTCTGCTATTAGCCCAAAAGTAGTGGCGGCTATTTCCGCTGCGGTACATCAATATCGTACCTCTACTGCTAAGTAGCATTGTGTAAGGATTAAAAGGAGTTAATGAGCATGTCTAAACCACTTGCTATCACAGATGTGGTCCTTCGTGATGCCCATCAATCACTATTTGCAACGCGTATGCGTATCGAAGATATGCTGCCGATTGCCGCAGAACTCGATAAGGTCGGCTACTGGTCTTTAGAGACTTGGGGTGGCGCAACGTTCGATTCATGTATTCGTTTCTTAGGAGAAGATCCGTGGGAGCGATTGCGTGAGCTGAAAAAAGCAATGCCGAACACGCCAATGCAAATGCTACTTCGCGGTCAAAACCTTTTAGGTTACCGTCACTATGCAGACGACGTTGTAGAGAAGTTTGTTGAACGTGCACACGCTAATGGTATGGATGTTTTCCGTATTTTTGATGCGATGAACGATGTCCGTAACTTCCAAACAGCCGTTAAAGCCGCAGTTGATGTTGGTGCACACGCTCAAGGTACACTTTCTTACACAACCAGCCCTGTGCACAATGCTGACACTTGGTTGATTTAGCTAAGCGTTTAGAAGATCTAGGCTGTCACTCTCTATGTATTAAAGACATGTCGGGTCTGCTAAAACCTTACGAAGCAGAAGAACTGATCACTCGCATCAAAGCGTCTTGTGACGTGCCATTAGCACTTCACTCACATGCAACAACGGGTCTATCGACTGCTACAGCAGTAAAAGCTGTTGAAGCGGGTGTTGATATCCTAGATACCGCTATCTCTTCAATGAGCTGTACTTACGGCCACACGCCAACAGAAACTGTTGTTGCGATGCTGCAAGGCACAGAGCGTGATACAAACCTTAAACTCGACCAAATCGAGCCTATCGCGGCTTATTTCCGTGAAGTACGTAAGAAGTACGCGAAGTGGGAAGGTCAGTTGAAAGGCGTTGATTCTCGCATTCTTATCGCTCAAGTTCCTGGCGGCATGCTAACTAACATGGAAGGCCAGCTTAAAGAGCAAGGTGCTGCGGATCGCATGGACGAGGTTCTAGAAGAGATCCCACGTGTTCGTAAAGAGCTAGGTTACATTCCTCTAGTAACACCGACGTCTCAAATTGTCGGTACTCAGGCGGTTATCAACGTACTAACTGGTGAGCGCTATAAGAGCATCACTAAAGAGACCGCAGGTCTTCTTAAAGGCGAATACGGTGCGGCTCCTGCTGAAGTCGATGCTGAGCTGCAAGCGAAAGTACTGGATGGCGGTGAAGCGATCACATGTCGCCCTGCTGACCTACTGAATGCTGAGCTAGACACATTGACGACTGATCTTTTAGAGAAAGCGAAAGATGAAGGTATTTCTCTGGCAGAAGATACGGTAGACGACGTTCTTACTTACGCTCTGTTCCCTCAAGTTGGTCTTAAATTCCTTAAAAACCGTCACAACCCAGAAGCTTTCGAGCCTGCTCCAGGTAAAGAAGAACCTGCAGCTCCAGCAGCGGCGCCAGTTGCCACTGGTGGTATTGAGAGCTACAGCGTGAAGGTTGAAGGTCAGGTATACGACGTAGAAGTCGGCCCACAAGGTCAACTAACGTCTGTTTCTCCTGCAAGTGCTCCAGCAGCGGCACCAGCTCAAGCGCCAGCAGCACCTGTGGGCAATGCTGAAGCGGTTCCTGCACCTCTAGCGGGTAATATCTTCAAAGTGAATGTTCAAGCGGGAGCGCAAGTTGCGGAAGGCGACGTACTGCTTATTCTTGAAGCGATGAAGATGGAAACGGAAGTACGCGCGGCTCGCGGCGGCATCATTCAAGACCTGCACGTTAAAGAAGGTGATTCTGTAACGGTAGGCGCGCCTCTACTGAGCTTGGCGTAAGGGAGTACCATGGAAGGATTGATGATTCTCTGGTCAAGGACAGGGATTGCGAACTTTCAGTTTGACCAGATCTGTATGATCGCGGTTGGCTGTATTCTGCTCTTTTTAGCTATTCGTAAAGGTTTTGAGCCACTATTGCTTCTGCCAATCGGCTTTGGTGCAATTTTGGCGAACATTCCTAATGCAGGCTTCACTGAGCCGGGCGGACTATTGTATTACGTCTACTATGTCGGTATTGAATCGGGTATCTTCCCGCTTCTTATCTTCTTAGGCGTAGGTGCGATGACTGACTTTGGCGCTTTGATCGCGAACCCTAAAACCTTATGGTTAGGGGCGGCTGCGCAGTTTGGTATTTTTGCGACGCTCTTTGGCGCAATCTTACTTAACTATATTCCTGGCATGGAGTTCACTATGCCGGATGCTGCTTCTATCGCGATCATTGGTGGTGCGGATGGCCCAACGGCTATTTTCCTCGCTAGCCGACTGTCACCGGATTTGCTTGGCGCGATCGCTGTAGCGGCATACAGCTACATGGCGTTAGTTCCAATCATTCAGCCGCCAATCATGAAGGCACTCACTACGCCGGAAGAGCGTAAGATCAAAATGGCTCAGTTGCGTCACGTTGGAAAGGCTGAAAAGATCCTATTCCCACTGGCTGTACTACTGATGACAATCTTGTTCTTGCCATCGGCAACGCCTCTGGTTGGTATGTTCTGTCTGGGTAACTTGATGCGTGAAGCTGGTGTTGTGGACCGCTTATCTAAGACGGCGCAAAATGAGCTAATCAACATCGTAACGATTTTCCTTGGTTTGGGCGTAGGCTCTAAACTGCAAGCGCAAGAGTTCTTGAATGTTGAAACTTTGGGTATCTTGGCGCTAGGTGCGGTGGCATTTAGTATCGGTACGGCTGGCGGTGTATTAATGGCCAAAGTACTGAACAAGTTCTCGAAGGAAGACATTAACCCCTAATTGGTGCTGCGGGTGTATCAGCGGTTCCAATGGCAGCACGTGTTGTTAACAAAGTCGGTTTGGATTCAAACCCACAGAACTTCTTGTTAATGCATGCGATGGGTCCAAACGTTGCAGGTGTACTTGGTTCTGCGGTTGCAGCCGGTATCTTGCTAGCGCTTGTGGGCTAATCATTAAGTTAATTGACGCTCACTTTACACGTCGATAGTTAACTTATTTACGAGAAATGTTATATATTCAAAGGGATGCTCTAGCATCCCTTTTTTATTCCCAATTCATTGTCATCAATAAGGACAGACTGAGATGGAAAACAAACAAGTTGCAATAACCCAATTTGGTGGACCAGACGTTTTAGCAATTCAAACCTCAACCGCTGTGCAGCCCAAAGCAGGTGAAGTACTCGTTAAAGTCTTTTTCTCAGGTGTAAACCCTATTGATGTGAAAACCCGAGCAGGCCTAGGTTGGGCAGCAAGTCAAAACAAAGACAAGCTTCCTTGGGTTCCTGGTTATGACATCGCCGGACAAGTCGTTTCAGTTGGCGATGGCGCTGAGAAGTTTTCAGTCGGTGCTAATGTGGCCGGTTTTATCGGTTTTCCATTGCAAGGTGGCGGATACAGCCAATACGTTTGTGTCCCTGAGGGTGAACTAAGTTTAGTGCCAGATGCTGTAACGCTAGAAGCGGCGGCTGTTCTACCATTAGCGGGTCAAACTGCAGCGCAGGCTATGAATAAGGGCGAAGTCAAAGAAGGCGATCGTGTGCTTATCTTGGCAGGTGCCGGCGGTGTTGGTCACTTGGCGGTGCAAATTGCGGTGGCTGCGAAAGCCGAAGTCTTTACAACTTGCAGTGAAGCGAATCTAGATTACATGGCGACTTTGGGTGCCCATGCGATCAATTACCAGTTTGCTCCGGCATCAGAACGCGTTGAAGATGTTGACGTGTTGATTGATTTAGTCGGTGGTGATGCGGCTCTTGATGCTCTGAAATGTCTGAAAGATGGCGCACGCGTTGTTACTGTACCTACACTCTCTGCTGAGCTTATCTGTGAAAAAGCGAAACTCCTCGGCTTTGAAGCGACGGGCATGTTGGTTGACCCGAATCCTGAACAGCTCGAGACGATGCTTTATATGGTTAGCGTCGGCTTACTAAAAACCGAGATTCAAAAAATATACCCTTACACGGAAGTGGTTGAAGCACATAAACAGATCGAAACAGGCCATACGCGAGGCAAGGTATTGCTTGATATGCAATGCTAGAGAGTTTCGACGCTGCATTTGAAGTTATCGCACTTTGGTTTTCTGATTCTGCGCTATGGGTTTTATTCATAAGCGGATTTTTGAGTGCAACGCTTCTCCCCGGAGGCTCAGAGGCTGGCTTAATTGCCACTTTGAGCCTTAATCAATTTACAGTATCGACTATTATCGCTGTCGCAACAGTGGGCAACACCTTGGGGGCTTGACCAATTATTGGTTGGGTTTGTGGCTGCCAAATCGAACTCAGCAAGAGAAACATGGTCATAAAGCCATACAATGGCTTCAAAAATATGGCTATTGGACACTACTATTCAGTTGGCTGCCAGTGATCGGCGATCCGCTATGTTTGGCTGCGGGATGGTTAAGGATGAAGTTCCTGCCATGTTTAGTTCTCATTTTCATTGGTAAAGCAGCAAGGTACAGTATTCTTGCCGCGCTCTTTTACGGTCTTTTTTAAGGAGAAGTCATGAGGAAACTGTGGCTAGGTGCCGTTTCACTCATAGCCTTGGCTGGCTGTGCATCTATCAAAGCACCTTCAATTCCATTTTTCTCTTCCCTGCCAGAAGGCGTGACTCTGATTGAAGAGTCAAAAGCTGAATCTGGCAAGGTTAAAATTCCCTATTCTAAGTACGAGTTGGATAACGGCCTTACCGTTATTCTATCCCCAGATGATTCCGACCCGCTGGTTCATGTGGATGTGACTTACCATGTAGGTTCTGCTCGTGAAGAGGTAGGAAAATCCGGCTTTGCCCATTTCTTTGAGCATATGATGTTCCAAGGATCTGAAAATGTGGGTGATCAAGAACACTTTAAGATCATCACTGAAGCGGGCGGTACGCTAAACGGTACGACCAATCGTGATAGAACCAATTACTTCCAAACGATCCCATCAAACCAGTTAGAAAAAATCTTATGGCTTGAATCTGATCGTATGGGTTTCTTGCTAGATGCAGTATCGCAACGCAAGTTTGAAATTCAACGAGATACGGTAAAGAACGAGCGAGCGCAAAACTTTGATAATCGACCTTATGGCCTAATGTGGGAACGTATGGCCGAAGCGATGTATGAAGAGGGTCATCCTTATTCATGGCAAACCATTGGTTATGTTGAAGATCTCGACCGTGTGGATGTGAACGATCTGAAAGCCTTTTTCCTACGATGGTATGGCCCGAATAATGCTGTTCTGACCATTGGCGGTGATATCAACGTTGATGAGACCTTGGAGTGGGTAAACAAATACTTTGGCTCGATTCCAAGAGGACCGGAAGTTGAAAGTGCACCTAAGCAGCCAGCGCAGTTAAATGAAGACCGTTACATCGTTCTGGAAGATCGCATCCAACAACCTATGGTGATGATCGGCTGGCCAACGCAATATCGTGGCCATGAATCTAAAGCGTCTGTAGATGCACTGGCAAATTCTCTTGGTCAAGGAACAAACAGTTTCCTTTACCAAAACTTAGTCAAAACCCAAAAAGCGGTCGATGCTGGAGCCTTCCAAGATTGTGCTGAACTCGCGTGTAACTTCTACGTCTACGCGATGGCACCATCTGGAGATAATGCAAACCTAGAACCGCTTTACAATGAACTTCTAAACACACTAGAGCAATTTGAGCGTGAAGGCGTGCCTCAATCACGCTTGGACCAGATCACTGGTATGGCAGAAGCAGACGCTGTATTTGCCCTGCAAAGCGTGCGTGGCAAAGTATCACGTTTAGCATCTAATCAAACCTTCTACGGGCAGCCAGATCGAATCGAAGATCAGCTGGACCAGATTCGCGCAGTGACGCCCGAATCGGTGATGCAGGCGTATCAGGCGTTCGTGCAAGATCAACATAAGGTCACTTTGAGCATAGTGCCAAGAGGCCGACTAGACTTAGTGGCTCATGAAGCGACGTTTGTGACGCCACCGCGAACTTTGCCAGAATATGTCAAAGTGAATGAAACTCAGCTTGAGTATCGCAAAGCGGTTGATGATTTTGATCGATCAGTCATGCCAGAGGTTGCTGACAGCGTGAAAGCTCAGATGCCAGATTTGTACGATGTCTACTTTGATAATGGCGCTGAACTTCTGGGTACCTATACATCAGAAACCCCAACCGTACAGATTGATATTCGTCTACCTGCCGGCGAACGTCATGTTCGTAAGGGCAAAGAAGGCTTGGCGAACCTAACGGCTGCATGATGGAAGAAGGGACTCAAACCTATTCTATTGAAGAGCTGCAGGCAGAGCTGGATAAGTTGGGTAGTCAGATAGGCATTAAAGCTGGCGTCTACCGCACCACACTCTCTATTTCAGCATTGGAGAAAAACCTTCCAGCAACGTTAGCGATTGTTGAAGATGTATTGTTTAACCCAGCTTTCAATCCACAAGATTTTGAACGCGTGAAACAACAAATGCTTGAAGGCGTTGTTTATCAGCACCAGCAACCAAGTTGGCTTGCCTCACAAGCAACGCGTCAAGTGCTGTTTGGAGATTCAGTATTCTCCCGTTCAAGCGATGGCTCTGAAGCGTCAATCAGAGAGTTAACCCTAGAAGATGTAAAACAGTTCTATAACGAGCATTATACTCCTAATGGTGCACAGATTGTGGTTGTGGGTGACATTAGCAAGCGTGCCGTGAAAAATGAGCTCGCTTTCATCGCCGATTGGCAAGGCGATGCGTCGCCACTATTGCGCCCGCAAGTTGTGCCAACCGTTTCGGGCCAAAAGGTCTATATTGTAGATAAGCCGAACTCTCCGCAAAGTGTGGTTCGATTTGTGCGTCAAGGTTTGCCATTCGATGCAACCGGTGAGGTGTTCTTAACTCAGTTAGCGAACTTTAATCTAGCGGGGAACTTCAATAGCCGTATCAATCAAAACTTGCGTGAAGATAAAGGGTATACCTATGGTGCAAGCGGTTACTTCGCTTCAAATCGAGAAGTTGGCGCGATTGTATTTAATGCCCAAGTGAGAGCGGATGCGACAGTCGCATCGATTGTGGAAATTCAGAAAGAGTTGGCGGAGTTTAGTGCTAACGGTTTAACCGATGAAGAGCTATCCTTTATGCGACTGGCTGTTGGTCAGCAAGAAGCCTTGATGTACGAGACACCATCACAAAAGGCTAACCTTCTGAGTAGTATTCTCACGTACAGCTTGGATCAAGATTATCTTCAGCAGCGTAATCGAATAGTTGAGACGGTGGATAAGAAAACCCTCGATAGTTTAGCTAAGAAATGGTTTGAGCCGAGTGAGTATCAAGTGATCATAGTGGGTGACTATGAACGCTTAAAGCCTGAATTAGAAAAACTGAATATTCCCGTAGAAGAGCTTGAAATCATCCGATAGAGTACACATAAATAAGAAAGCAGAGCACAGGCTCTGCTTTCCCTTAACGGACTAATTTATAAATACCCCAGCTTTAGCTGGGGTAATGACTATAAGCGAACCGCATTTTGACTGATTTTGCTGCGCGACTAAAACAAGTCGCATCCCACCCTGATGTCTTTCAGCAGTATGGACGTGGTGTTGAACGAGAAACACTGCGATACCAAGAAGAAGGTAGGTTGGCAACGACGCCACACCCAAAAGCGCTTGGCTCAGCATTGACCAACGAGTGGATCACAACAGACTTTTCAGAGTCTTTGTTGGAATTCATTACGCCAGTGTCTAATGACATTCCGACGTTACTCGCTCAGCTATCAGACGTTCATCACTTCACTCAAACCAAATTGGGTAATGAGAAGTTATGGCCGCTTTCAATGCCATGCTTTGTGAACGATGAAGAAGATATCCACCTAGCTCAGTATGGCTCGTCGAACAGCGGTAAAATGAAGACCTTGTATCGTGAAGGTTTAAAACGTCGCTACGGCAGTTTGATGCAAATTATCTCGGGTGTGCACTTTAACTTTTCATTCCCAGAAACGTTTTGGGATGCGCTGTATGGCGAACAGAGTGAGAAAGAGCGAGAACAAGCGAAATCGGATGCTTATTTCGGCCTGATTCGTAACTACTACCGCTTTGGCTGGTTAATCCCATACTTCTTTGGCGCTTCTCCTGCGTTGTGTTCTTCTTTCATTCAAGGGCGTGAAACTTCATTGCCGTTTGAAAACCTAGATGGAACCTTATACCTGCCCGAAGCAACGTCACTGCGCATGAGTGATCTTGGGTACACTAATAGCGCTCAAAGTGTTCTGAAAATCGGTTTCAACAGCCTTGAGCAATACTTAGAAGGGTTGAACCAAGCGATTCATACGCCATCAAAAGAGTTTGCGGAAATTGGTATCAAAGTGGATGGTGAATACCGTCAGTTAAACTCGAACGTTTTGCAGATCGAAAATGAGTTGTACTCACCAATTCGACCAAAACGTGTCGCTAAAAACGGAGAGAAGCCTTCTGAAGCGCTTGGCCGAGCGGGTGTTGAATATATTGAGGTTCGAGCACTCGACGTGAATCCATTTAGCGCCATTGGTATCACTGAAGATCAAGTGCGCTTCTTGGATATGTTCCTGACTTGGAGCGTATTGCAAGAGTCAAAGTCGATGGATGATCGCGAACTAGAGTGCTGGCGTTCAAACTGGAATAAAGTGATTGAATCAGGTCGTAAACCGGGTTTGGAACTCAAGATTGGTTGCCAAGGTGAGCGTTTAACACTCCAAGAGTGGGCGAATCGTGTATTTAAAGATCTACGTGAAATCGCGGTTGAGATGGACAAAGCACATGGTGGCAATCACTATCAAGCGACTTGCGATAAGCTTTCAAAGTGGATTGACGATCCTGAACTAACAATCTCTGGTCAATTGCTAGCGAAGACTAAGCAATTTGGTGGTCTACTTGGTGTGGGCAATGAGCTGGGTAATCAGTACCATGAGTCTCATCTTGCTCACCAATATCAAGTTTACTCTGAGCAAGAGATGGAAGAAGAAGTGGCTCGCTCAGTTGCAAGCCAAAAAGCCGTGGAAGATTCCGATACGCAATCTTTCGATGAGTTTCTTGAAAGCTACTTCTCTTACCTAAACCAAGGTGAGATTCAGTGAGTAAGTTAGGCCAAAGCGTATTAGTTTGCGCTTTGGCACTCTTGGTTTTAGCCGGGTGTTCGACTACGCCACCGAAAAAGCAAAATAACATTTGCGATATTTTTCGAGAAAAACCGAGTTGGTATGATGATGCGGTTGATATGGAAGAAGAGTGGGGGACACCGATCCATGTCGCGATGGCTTTCGTAAAGCAAGAGAGCAGTTTTATTCATGATGCACGCCCGCCTAAAGATTATCTGTTAGGTTTTATCCCGTGGGGACGTGTTAGCAGCGCTTATGGGTATGCTCAAGCTCAAGATCCTGCTTGGGCAGACTTCCAGAAGGCAACAAGCCACGGCGGGTCTCGCACCAGCTTCGATGATTCGCTGATGTTCATTGGTTGGTATACTAATGAGACACGCAAGCAGCTCGGCATTTCACTCTGGGATCCTTATAATCAGTATTTGGCTTATCATGAAGGTAGAGGCGGATACAAAAGAAAGAGCTATCAAGCGAAGCCATCATTGATTAAGATTGCACGCAAAGTCGAGCAACAAGCAAAAGACTATGGTTGGCAACTGAAACAATGCCGACAGGAACTAGAAGATAATCGAAGCTGGTTTTTCTAACCGGCTTTAACATGGAGAAAGGCAATGCCATTACTAGACAGCTTTACTGTTGATCACACACGAATGAACGCACCAGCAGTCCGCGTCGCGAAAACGATGCAAACACCAAAAGGCGATACAATCACTGTTTTTGATCTTCGTTTTACTGCGCCTAATAAAGATATCCTTTCAGAAAAAGGCATCCACACTTTAGAGCACCTTTACGCAGGCTTCATGCGTAATCACCTAAATGGCACTGACATCGAAATCATTGATATCTCGCCAATGGGTTGCCGCACTGGTTTTTACATGAGCTTGATTGGTACGCCATCTGAGCAGCAAGTAGCCGATGCTTGGCTTGCGGCAATGCAAGACGTACTGAAAGTGGAAGATCAGAACAAGATCCCTGAACTGAATGAATATCAGTGTGGTACAGCAGCAATGCACTCACTGACAGAAGCGCAAGAGATTGCTAAAGCAATCATTGCAGCAGGCATTCAAGTCAACAAAAACGATGAGTTGGCGCTACCTGAAGCGATGCTTCAAGAGCTTAAAGTCGACTAAGTATTCGCTTGTTAATGCAGTAAATACTGATGCTG
>NZ_JYJP01000012.1 GCF_001012815.1 Vibrio mexicanus | reverse complement strand
CCCGTTATTCCGCTGTGTCATTTGCCTTGAACTTGACCCCGTGACAACGCTCTGAATCCTGCATCTTGAAGTCACTTGGGTATCAGCTTATTTAGCTTCGATATGTTCGATCATTAATTGTAAAGAACGGTTACCTCTAAACTCATTAATATCGAGTTTATAGCGAGATGCACCGTTTTCACCGACGCATCTGGCCAGCGTCTAAGGTCAACATTAAACGCGATACCATCGATCATAATGTTAGTTGGATGACCTTTAAATAATGGCTCTAACATCAGTTTAAGGTGCTTTTCCCCCACCAGCTTCTGATGAAGCACTTTGAACTCACCATCAAATATCGGCTCAGGGAAAGCTTGCCCCCAAGGGCCACCGGAACGAATTAGCTCAGCGGTATGCATAGAGAACTCTTCGGGAACCAACTCGCCATCACTCAGTACGATGCCTTTCAAAGCTGCATCGTCGAGTTCTTCACGCACCACTTGATCAAACAACTTTGAAAACTGTTCAAAGTTTTTCTCTTGAATCGTTAATCCCGCCGCCATTGCGTGACCACCAAACTTGATGATCAAACCAGGATTTTGAGTGTCAATACGGTCCAAAGCGTCACGCATGTGTAAACCCGGTATCGAGCGACAAGAACCTTTAATGGTGCCCTCTCCTCCATCAGCAAAAGCAATCACAGGGCGGTGAAACTTCTCTTTGATTCGAGAAGCGAGAATGCCTATCACACCTTGATGCCAATCGCGTTGGAATAACACTAGACCATGAGGAAGTTCGGCATTTTCACCAAATTGCAGACGCTCACAAAACGCCATCGCCTCTTGCTTCATGCCTTCTTCAATCTCTTTACGAGTTTGATTCAATCCATCTAGTTCACTTGCCATGCGACGTGCAGCATGGATGTTGTTACTCATCAGAAGCTCAACACCAAAGGACATGTCATCCAAACGGCCGGCCGCATTGATTCTTGGCCCCAATGCGAAACCAAAGTCAGAGGCAACCAAACGGCTCGCATCGCGTTTTGCTACTTCAATCAGAGCCTGAATACCCGGTCTAGCTTTACCCGCACGAATGCGCTGTAAGCCTTGGTGAACCAAGATTCGATTGTTTTCATCCAGTGCTACGACATCTGCCACGGTGCCCAAAGCCACTAGGTCGATCAGCTCCATCAGCTTAGGTTCAGTCATACCTTGATTGGCGAACCAGCCGACCTTTCGCATATGAACGCACAAGGCCATCATTAAGTAGAAAGCAACACCAACACCCGCTAACGCTTTAGACGGGAACGCACAGGACTCTAGGTTAGGATTAACCATCGCATCCACATCCGGAAGTTCACTACCCGGCAAGTGATGGTCTGTTACTAATACTTTTAGCCCCTTTTCTTTGGCATAGCGGACACCTTCAATGGAAGACACGCCGTTATCCACCGTCATGATGACTTCTGCACCGATATCGATGGCCTGATCGACCACCTCAGGGCTCAGACCATACCCATCTTCAAAGCGGTTCGGTACTAAGTAGTCAACATTATTGCTACCTAGCATGCGCAGGGCTAAAACCGATAACGCGGAACTGGTGGCACCGTCAGCATCAAAATCGCCGACGACGATAATTCGTTTCTGTTCCTGTATCGCGGAAAACAACAACTCTACTGCCGCATCAATGCCCGCAAACTGCTGATAAGAGTGCAATGCTCTAGCGCTTTTTTCTAGTTGCTGTTCGGATTCAATTCCGCGGCTGATGTAGATACGGCGCAATAATGGTTCAATGGATTGGGGAAGGAGATCGAGATTAACTTCGCGTCTGCGTTGAATTTCTATCATAGAGGTAAAAGTAGGCTGATACGGTCTTAACAGTTCAGCCTACTTCCTTAATGTCTTTTAGTTTAGGCGATTTAACAGTTCAGCTGGCGGCACATAACCACCGACCATTTCACCGCTAGGTAGGAAGATAGATGGCGTACCACTAATACCCAACGAGCGACCTAAGTTGTAGTGTTTCGCGACGGTGTCTTTACACTGGGCCATATCACCATTTGGATCAATCGACTGGCGGTTAATCTTGGCATCATGCATCGCTGTTTGCTGATCATCGGCACACCAAATCGCAGCCATTTGGTCAGCAACCGAACCCGTTGCGCCTTGGCGTGGGTATGCCATGTAACGAACCGTGATACCTAGGTCGTTGTAGCCACCAATTTGATTATGCAGGCGAACACAGTAGCCACAGGTAATATCAGTAAATACAGTCACAACGTATTTTTCGTCGTCAGCTTTGAACTCAATAACGGAGTCTGAAACAGATTCAAGCTTCTTCGCATTTTTAGGCGCTTGACGCATTGCCATCACATCAACGTACTTACCGTCTTCACCGATTTTATAAAGGGTTCCCATGAAGAAATATTGGCCATCCGCAGAGGCAAACAGTGTTCCTCCCGCGGTTTCTACTTCGACTAAACCGGTCACTTCTGAGGCCTTCACATCCACAACACTAGCACCAAGCTGAGTGAATTTATCCATAATGGCTTGTTTATCAAATGCAGTATCGACCGCTTCGACTTGGGTTGAAGCTTCGGCAGAGGCCTTCTCTTTTTCAGCATTACATCCCATCACAATCAAAGGTAGGCTGAGGAGGGTTAAATAACGAAGTACGCTCATTGATTTGGTTACCTATGTTTTAAGCACGCGGGTGGTGCTCACTATGAATTTGTTTCAGTCGTTCCGTTGCGACATGAGTATAAATTTGCGTTGTCGATAAGTCACTATGACCAAGGAGCATCTGCACAACTCTGAGATCCGCTCCGTAATTCAACAAATGCGTGGCAAATGCGTGTCGCAATACGTGTGGCGATAGGTGTTCAGTATCAATTCCAGCGACTACCGCATAGTGTTTAATACGATGCCAAAAGGTCTGGCGGGTCATTTGCCTTGCACGCTTACTCGGAAAAACCACATCTGAAGAGTTTCCCGCTAATAGTTCAGACCTGCCTTGCGAGATAAAAGTTTCAATCCAGTCGACGGCATTTTCTCCCATCGGAACCAATCGCTCTTTACCACCTTTACCTGTCACGCGCACCACACCTTGGCGCAAGCTGATGTTTTCCATAGTCAGACTGACGAGCTCAGTGACGCGCAATCCCGTCGCATAAAGCAGCTCAAGCATGGCCTTATCTCGTAACTCCATCGGATCGTTAGGGTCAGGCGCATCTAATAAAGCATCTACTTGCTCTTCCGAGAGATCTTTCGGCAAACGCTTAGGCAGTTTAGGGCTCACCAAAAGTGAGCTTGGATCATCGGCACGCACTTTTTCTCGGTGCAGGTATTGAAATAGACGACGAATCGCAGACAGCATTCGAGCGCGTGATGTCTGTTTATAATCTTGGTCAACCAACCAAGCTTGGTAGTCTTGTAAACCCGATAAGCTAATGAAGTCTAGACGATAATTCTCATCTGCCATCCACACCAACAGCTTATTAAGATCATTTCGATAAGATGCTAGCGTGTTCTCTGACAAGCCTCGCTCCATCCACATCGCATCTAGAAATTGTTCCACTAGCCTTGATCAGGGGACATTATTTTCGTCACAGTAAACCTCATGTTTATCTTTACTCAGAGTAAGGGACGAATCACTGCAAAGCTATAAAATTTCACATTAAACATGTTTAGGCGCTGCAATTCTCAACATTTTGTGGGTAGAATCCCCCATTGCTCAACCAAAATATGTGAATTATGAAGATTGGACTGTTTTACGGCTCAAGCACCTGCTATACCGAAATGGCGGCTGAAAAAATCCGAGCTATCATTGGTGAAGAACTGGTCGATATCCACAATGTGAAAGACTCGCCGTTAATCCTAGTCAATGATTACGACCTACTGTTGTTTGGCATTTCGACTTGGGATTTCGGTGAAATCCAAGAGGACTGGAGCGCTATATGGGAGCAAATCGCTGGCATTTCGCTAAAAGGCAAGTGCGTCGCGTTATTCGGCTTAGGCGATCAAGAAGGTTATGGCGAGTGGTATCTCGATGCGATGGGGATGCTTCATGATGAGCTGAAAGCTGTTGGTGCTTCACTCATTGGTTACTGGCCAAACGATGACAGCTACGAATTCGAAGCTTCTAAAGCCCTCACTGAGGACGGTAAGCACTTCGTCGGTTTAGCGCTCGATGAGGACTCACAATATGAACTCAGCGACGAGCGAATCGCCAATTGGGTCGAGCAAGTATTAGTGGAATACCACGACACACTCTAACGTTTTAGGCTTATCGCAACGTGATGCGATGAGCCATATTCACTACTTAGCCTGTAATGCAACACTTATTCTTGATTGCTACTTTTTTGACGAGTTAAAGACCTGAATTTAATCCAATCAAACACCAATCCAGGGTCTGTCTTTCGTAGCGGCGCGATGTATTGGTGCCCCGTCACTCTGTCTGATGTAATTTTCTGATAACGCTGTTGTAAAACGCGCGTCAATGTCGCTAAAGCCTCATACTGCTCTTGGGTATAGGCAACAAAATCGCTGCCTTCCATCTCGATACCGATTGAGTAGTCATTACACTTCTCTCTGCCTGCAAAACTGGATGCGCCGGCATGCCAAGCTCTTGCACTGAACGGCACAAACTGAACCACTTCACCATCGCGCCGAATCAAACAGTGCGCCGATACCCCCATCTGATGGATAACTTGAAAAAAGGGATGCTCATCAGGGTTCAGTTGTCCGGTGAAGAACTGTTCAATATAAGGGCCACCAAACTGACCGGGAGGCAGGCTAATATTGTGCACCACCAGCAATGAAATATCGTCTTCGTCGCTGCGTTCATCGCAATAAGGCGATGGCACGTGTCGCGCGGCTAAATACCAACCTTGAGTATCAATACGTTCATTAGAATCAATCACTGACTCGACCATGCGTGCTATTCCTTTACTGCTGATGAAATTCGATTTTAGCAATTTAGTGACTAAATACGAGATAAAGGGCTGAAATTCACATCAACTCGTCGTATCATGCCACCCCGACTCAATTCAGACATTAGATTTGCGATGAAAAACACACATAATAGCCAAGAGCGCCTTGATTATTTGAAGCAGCAACTGCCGTTAGAGATCACTCGCGCAGTCGCCGATACATTAAAAGAAGATCTTGGTGGTAGCCTTGACCTTGCTGCTGACATTACCGCAAGTCTGATTCCTGAAGATGCTCACAATATGGCAACCATTATCACCCGTGAATACGGCGTGTTTTGTGGTCAAGCATGGGCAGACGAAGTCTTCAAGCAACTAGCTAGTCAAAAGAATGGTAGCGAAGTCACGATCGAGTGGCATGTAAAAGATGGTGACACGGTTGAACCAAACCAGGTGCTTTGCACTCTTTCGGGCAGTGCAAGAATGCTCCTAACTGGTGAGCGCAATGCGATGAACTTCATTCAAACGCTCTCTGGTTGTGCAACGATTACGGCTGAATACGCTAAGCAAATCGAAGGCACAGGCTGTCGATTGCTTGATACACGCAAAACCATTCCGGGTCTTCGCAGTGCGCTGAAGTATGCCGTGGCATGCGGTGGCGGTTTTAATCACCGAATCGGTGTGTTTGATGCTTACCTAATTAAAGAAAATCACATCATTGCTTGTGGTGGCATTACTCAAGCTATTACCAAGGCCAAAGAGCTTAACCCTGGTAAGCCAGTTGAAGTGGAAACAGAAAGCCTTGAAGAACTGCAACTTGCCATTGACGCAGGCGCAGACATTATCATGTTGGATAACTTCACTACAGACATGATGCGTGAAGCGGTAAAAATCAACGCAGGCCGCGCAGCACTAGAGAACTCAGGAAATGTCACGCTGGAAACCGTACGTGAGTTTGCTGAAACGGGCGTCGACTACATCTCTGTTGGTGCTTTGACTAAACACCTTAAAGCTATGGACCTATCTATGCGCTTTAAGTAGTGCGTTTTAAGTAATGCATTTCAGGAAAAGCGCTTTAAGTCATGCGTTTTAACTCATACGCTTTCTAATAAAACGCATATAATTCATATTGATAGAAGAGAGGCTTGCCTCTCTTTTTCTTTTCCACTCTCAAATTCTTAGTGCCAGTTCAAATCAATATGTCAGTTTGATGAAATTATTCATCAAGTTTCACAATATCACTCGCGCAAGCTCATCGAACGCATACTAAATATGCAACTAAGTTATTAATTTTACGTCATTACTATTAATAACCTTACACGGTGAGTGAAAATGAATAAAACCAAGAAAAAAGTAAAAGGCTTTACCCTTATTGAACTGATGATTGTTGTGGCGGTGATTGGGGTATTGGCGGCAATTGCAGTGCCCCAATATCAGGACTACGTGAAGAAAGGAGCATTTGGTACAGCCCTCGCTTCTGCTAGCGCATACAAGACTAAAGCAGAAGATAGCATTGCTTTCGAGAACGAATTTCCTTTTATTTCAGCGTCATTTGGGATTGGTAACATAACCGCCGCTTCTGGAGCAGTTAGTTCTTCAAACAATATTTTAGCAGAAGTCACACAAGGTGGTGGCACTGGCAGCAAAATTAAACTCTCTAGATCCAGTGATGGGAATTGGACCTGTAAGCACAATGGAGATGGGATCAACGTCACTGGTTGTAGCTATGACAGCGGAATATAAGTAAGGATGCACTCCAACCTTTCCAAACTCCTGCGTCAGGCAAACTTACTGTCTGAAACGCAGGAGTCTGAAGTTGTTTTTCATGCTAAGCAGTCAAATTGTTCGATAGTCGAAGCCTTGCTAACACTTGAACACTTTGACTCTCAGCAGCTTGCCTTTAGTTTAAGTGAGGTGGTGGGGCTACCCATTGCTGACCTTTCTCAATACAACTATGTCGAACTTTGCCAACAACTTGGCCTACGTGAGCTGATCACCCGCTTTCTTGCTCTCCCTATCAGTACTGACGAGTTTACCTTAACCCTTGCCGTTACCGACCCAACTCATGGGCAGCTCGAAGATGAATTTCGCTTTGCTACTGGTTTACAAGTCGAATATGTGTTGGTTGATTACCATACGCTACAGGCAGCCATTCGCAGGCTCTACGGCCATAGCCTAAGTCAGCAAAGCTCCACCGGAAAAGAGATAAGCCAAGATGAGCTGGCCAACATTGTTGATATTTCTGACGACGAAAACCAGAGTATTGAAGACCTGAGTCAAGATGACTCTCCCGTTAGCCGCTTCATCAATCAGATTTTGATGGATGCGGTACGCAAAGGCGCATCAGACATTCATTTTGAACCTTACGAATCGAGCTATCGCATACGCTTTCGTTGCGATGGCATCTTGATTGAAAACCAACAACCCGCCGCGCACCTCAGTCGCCGGTTATCTGCCCGATTAAAAATCTTAGCCAAGTTGGATATCGCAGAGCGGCGTCTGCCTCAAGATGGAAGAATAAAACTACGACTCGATGAACTAACCGCAATCGATATTCGTGTTTCTACCCTACCGACCATGTGGGGAGAGAAGATCGTACTACGCCTGCTCGATAGCAGCGCGGCAAGTCTTGATATTGATCGGCTTGGCTACAGTGAAGAGCAAAAGAAGCTTTACCTAGAGGCACTCAAAAAACCTCAAGGCATGATCCTAATGACCGGCCCAACCGGAAGCGGAAAAACGGTTTCACTGTATTCTGGGCTGAATGTGTTAAACAAGTCTGAAGTCAATATTTCAACCGCAGAAGATCCTGTAGAGATCAACCTAACTGGAATCAACCAGGTTCAAGTACAACCTAAAATCGGCTTTGGCTTCGCTGAGGCGCTTAGAGCATTTCTACGGCAAGACCCAGATATCGTGATGGTCGGTGAGATACGCGATCTAGAAACTGCATCGATAGCGGTAAAAGCGGCACAAACTGGGCATTTAGTATTATCGACTCTGCACACTAACTCCGCATCAGAAACCATTGTTCGTCTGCACAATATGGGGATTGAGAACTTCAACTTGGTATCATCACTCAGTCTCATTGTTGCTCAAAGACTAGCACGTCGCTTATGTTCGCATTGTAAGCACCCCCACTTACTCCCTGATAATGTTCGAGACTCCTACCACATTCCCAGTGAAACCATCGTATATCAAGCTAACAAGGACGGGTGTAACCAATGTAATAGCGGTTATTCAGGTCGAACGGGTATCTACGAGATGATGACGTTCAATGCGTCGTTAACCAATGCAATTTTGCAAGGTGCAAGTGTGCCTGAAATTGAAAAAATCGCGGTGAGCAATGGAATGAAAACGCTGGCCCAATCCGGTATCGAAAAGCTCAGAGAGGGAATAACCAGCTTCGCTGAACTTCAACGTGTGCTTTACTTGTAGGATTTAAGCGATGAAAGCCAAATCAGCAGCACTTAAGAATTATCACTGGCGGGGAATCAACCCACAAGGCAAACGGGTGAAAGGGCAAGCTCTTGCTCTGACAGAAATGGAGATCAGAGATAAGCTCAAAGAGCAGCACATACAAATTAAAAAAATCAAACGCACTAGTGTCTCTTTTGTCACCAAACTTTCTCATCAAGTTTCCACTAAAGACATCACCACGTTAACTCGGCAGCTCGCCACCATGCTCGCCACAGGTGTTCCCATCATTCAATCGATTAGATTGATTACCGATAATCAAAAGAAAGCCGAGATGAAATCCATCCTGCTGCAAATCACAAAGAGTGTCGAGGCGGGGACACCCTTGTCTAAAGCGATGCGCACAGCTAGCTCGCACTTCGATTCCTTATACATCGACCTTGTATCGACAGGCGAAGAAGTTGGAAATCTGGCCGAAGTCTTTGAGCGCTTGGCTGACTATCGCGAAAAAAGTGAACAGTTACGCGCCAAAGTCATCAAGGCGCTGATTTATCCGAGCATGGTAATGTTGACCGCTATTGGAGTTTGTTACCTCATGCTGACTATGGTGTTGCCTGAGTTCGAATCGATGTTTTCAGGATTTGGTACCGAGCTTCCCGCATTTACACAGAGTGTGATTAATCTGTCGCACTGGGTTCAAGCTTACTCTATGCCATTACTGTTACTGACTGGCGTCGCACTGTTTGTTTTCAAGGTTCTTCGTAGCCGCTCCCCATCAATTCAGCGATGGGGAAGTAAGCTTTCATTAAAACTGCCGATTATCGGTGGGGTACTTAGTAAAGCTTCAATTGCCAAATTTAGTCGTACTTTAGCGACGAGCTTTGCGGCAGGTATCCCTATCCTAAGTGGCCTCAAAACCACTTCAAAAACTGCAGGTAATCGCTATTACCAAGAGGCGGTTGAAGAGGTGTATAAAGCCACATCAGCAGGTGCACCGCTCTACGTGGCAATGCGAGATACTCAAGCCTTTCCAGAAATGGTTCTGCAAATGGTGATGATCGGTGAAGAGTCCGGTCAGCTCGATAATATGCTCAATAAAGTCGCGTCCATCTATGAGTTTGAAGTCGACAACACGGTGGACAATCTTGGCAAAATTCTTGAACCACTCATCATTCTATTTTTAGGTGTCGTTGTAGGCGGCTTAGTGGTTGCGATGTACTTACCAATCTTTAACTTAATGAGTGTGTTAGGATAAACTAATCAACTCGCTCACTTAACCGACTTTGATATGGACATTTTTCTTTACTACCCGTGGTTGTTTCCTGCGCTGGCAGCTCTCTTTGGTTTAATCATAGGTAGCTTTCTCAATGTCGTAATTCACCGACTACCCATCATTATGGAAAGGGAGTGGCAAAATGAGTGCGCAGAAAGTTTTCCAGACGCTCAAATAGAAAAGCCGCAAGGGACTTATACGCTTAGTACTCCTCGCTCAACCTGCCCCTCTTGCAACACCCAGCTGCGTATTAGAGATAACGTCCCTGTTGTTAGTTGGCTTTTACTTAGAGGGAAATGCGCACATTGCAGCACGCCGATTAGCCCTAGATATCCATTGGTTGAGTTGCTGAGTGGAGGGCTGTGCTTCATTCTCGCCAGTCACTTCGGTTTTAGCTATTTTAGTGTTGCGCTACTGTTTTTTACTTTTACCCTGATCGCCGCGACTTTTATCGACCTCGATACCATGCTGCTGCCCGATCAACTGACGCTCCCATTACTCTGGGCAGGCATTGGCTTGTCACTCACAGAAATTAGCCCTGTTACCCTAACAGACTCCATCATTGGTGCGATGGCCGGTTATTTAACCTTGTGGAGCGTCTATTGGGCATTCAAACTCACCACAGGCAAAGAAGGAATGGGCTACGGTGATTTTAAGCTGCTCGCAGCTTTAGGTGCTTGGCTAGGTTGGCAGTATCTTCCTATGATTATTCTACTTTCATCACTTGTTGGGTTGGTGTTTGGTTTGATTCAGTTAAGGCTACAAAAACGCGGTATCGATAAAGCCTTTCCGTTTGGCCCTTACCTTGCGATTGCAGGATGGTTAAGCCTGATTTGGGGAGACCAAATTACCCACTGGTATTTTTCAACCATTTTGGGAGTGGTATAAATGACTTTCGTTATTGGTCTAACTGGTGGTATCGCTAGCGGTAAAACAACCGTGGCAAACCTGTTCAACGAGCACTTTGATATTGATATTGTCGATGCCGATGTTGTGGCTAGAGAGGTCGTGGAAATGGGGACTCCCGGACTTGCTGCTATCGTTGACAAATTTGGTCAACAGATACTCGATGAACAAGGCTCCTTAAACCGAAGTGCACTGCGAGAAGTCATCTTCTCAAGCCCAGAAGACAAAGAGTGGCTGAATGGCTTACTTCATCCTATGATCCGTCAACTGATGATTAAGCAGTTGGAAGATACAAGTTCACCCTACGCGCTTTTGGTCGTACCTTTAATGGTTGAGAATAGCTTGCAGAGCCTAGTCAATCGGTTGTTAGTGGTTGATGTTGAAAAAGAAACTCAAATTGAACGCACCATGGCTCGCGATGACGTTTCGCGATCGCAGGTAGAATCTATTCTTAGCTCACAAGCTTCACGACAAGATCGCTTAGCTTGCGCGGATGATGTGATTAAAAACAATACAGAAAACGAAAAACTTTTGCCGCAAATCACAGAATTACATAAAAAGTACCTAGCCATGAGCAGTGAAAATTTGTGAGAATAAAAGAGAACATATCTAAGGCTTTGCTAAATGACCACTCATTACTTTGAACATCCACTGAACGAGAAAACTCGAATCTACCTTCGTGTGGAGTCGTTGTTAAATCAACTGCAAGTTTCCTCGCAGTTTAGTGATGATCAACAGCACCTTTTACTGTTCCGCTCTCTTTTTGATCTTCTCGAGATCTTCGAGCAAATTCAGCTAAAAAGTGAATTAGCAAAAGACATTGAAAAGCAAAGGTTGATGTATAAAAGCTGGCTTGATGTGCCGGGTGTCGATCAAGAGATGCTCAACAATGTATTAGCTGAAGTGGATCAAGTTCATAGCGAACTAATGGCGGCTGAACGTTTTGGCCAAAGCCTGAAAGAAGATCGCTTCCTGAGCGCCATTAGACAGCGCTTCAACCTACCCGGTGGTGCCTGCTGTTTTGATCTTCCTGCTCTACACCACTGGCTGCATTTGCCAATTGAGCGTAAAACTCACGATGCAAACCAGTGGATAAACACCCTGCTTCCACTTGCCGATGCGCTAAAGCTATGGCTGAAGTTAACACGTGAAACTGGACATTTTAAACCGCAGGTTGCTCAAGCGGGCTTTTTCCAAAGCGATGCCGAAGAAGCCAATATTCTGCGTTTAAACATCCCACTCAATTACGGTGTCTATCCGATGATATCGGGCCATAAGAGCCGCTTTGCTATTAAATTTATTGAGTTTCACTCTGGACAAGCTTGTTCGCAAGACATCAAGTTTGAACTTGCTGTTTGCAGCTAACATAGTATTCAAAAGCTCACTGCCAAATTGCTATAATCAAGCAATAGCTCCCAAAACAAAGTAATCAACACCATGACTAAAATGACCATCGTACCGTGCCCGCAATGCGGAACCGACGTTGAATGGGGCGAACAAAGCCCACACCGCCCTTTCTGTAGTAAACAGTGCCAAATGATCGATTTCGGTGAATGGGCAGACGAAGAAAACAGCATCCCAGGTGCACCGGATATGTCTGATTCAGATGGCTGGTCGGAAGATCAGTACTAAAAAAAGTAACGCTTCGCTCCGAGACTCGAGATGCGAGATGCGAGATGCGAGATGCGAGATGCGAGATGCGAGATGCGAGATGCGAGATGCGAGATGCGAGATGCGAGAATAAAACGAAGCCGATGTGAAACCATCGGCTTTTTTATTTTAGTTACAGTATTTTAGAGCGATATGCGCAGGAGTATTTTACGAGAGCAAGAAGGAGGAACGGAGTTTACGAGAGTAAATGAGTACCGACGCCGTAGCTATCGTGAAATACCACCAGCATAGTGCCTAAAATAAAAAAACGGAGGCATAATTGCCTCCGTTTTTTCTATGAGAACGCTAGTTATAGCATTACTTCTTAGCAAGTTTCTCTTTAATACGAGCTGACTTACCAGAACGCTCACGTAGGTAGTACAGTTTGGCACGACGTACTGCACCGCGGCGTTTAACTTCAATGCTATCAACCATTGGAGAGTGAGTTTGGAACGTACGCTCAACACCTTCACCGTTCGAGATCTTACGAACTGTGAATGCAGAGTGTAGACCACGGTTACGGATTGCGATTACAACGCCTTCGAAAGCCTGTAGACGCTCACGGTCACCTTCTTTTACTTTTACTTGAACTACTACTGTGTCACCAGGTGCAAAAGTAGGTAGGTCTTGTTTCATTTGCTCTTCTTCAAGAGCCTTGATGATGTTACTCATTTTTTAAATTCCTAGAATAAACTGATACTAAATAAATTAGGTTACTTGCTATTAACTCGATGTTCTTTAATGAACTCGGCAAGTAATTGTTCCTGTTCGTCAGTCAGAGCTAGGTTTTCCAGGAGTTCTGGTCTTCTTAGCCAAGTACGGCCCAACGACTGTTTGAGTCGCCAGCGACGAATGTCCTTGTGATTTCCGGATTTCAGTACCGTCGGTACTTCAACGCCATCTAACACTTCAGGACGCGTATAGTGAGGGCAATCTAGCAAGCCATTGGCAAAAGAATCTTCTTCTGCTGACGCAAAATCCCCAAGCACACCCGGAATAAACCGAGATACTGAATCAATCAACGTCATGGCTGGCAACTCGCCACCCGTCATCACAAAATCCCCAATTGACCATTCTTCGTCAACTTCAGATTGAATGATGCGCTCATCTACCCCTTCATAGCGGCCACAAATAAGAAGTAAGTTCTCATTGGTTGCCAGCTCTTCAACTCCTTGTTGGTCGAGCTTTCGACCTTGAGGAGAAAGGTAAATGACTTTCGTCTTACCCGGTGAAGCTTGTTTGGCTGTTTGAATGGCATCGCGCAAAGGCTGAACCATCATTAACATGCCAGGGCCACCACCGTAAGGTCTATCATCAACAGTGCGATGTTTATCGTGAGTGAAATCGCGAGGATTCCATGTCTCAATCGATAAAAGACCTTTTTTAACCGCTTGACCTGTTACTCCAAAATCAGTAACAGAACGGAACATTTCAGGAAATAGGCTAATTACGCCAACCCACATGTGTTCTCTCGCTCTGTAGTTTTGGAGCTAGAATCCAGGATCCCAGTCAACTTCGATCCGTTGAGCTTCGCGATCAACTTTCTTGATCACTTGCTCTTCAAGAAACGGGATTAATCGTTCCTTTTGTCCGAAAGCATCTTTTAGATTTGCTTTCACCACTAGAACATCGTTTGAGCCAGTTTCTAGAATGTCGCTTACCACACCTAGATCGTAACCTTTATCGGTTACTACTTGCATTCCAAACAATTCACGCCAGTAGAACTCATCTTCTGACAATTCAGGCAGTGACGCAGGGTCAATTGCGATTTCAAAGTTCGTTAGGAGATGCGCGTCTTCACGTACATCTAAGCCCTCAAGCTTAGCCACCATACCTTTGTTATGGCGTTTCCAAGTTTCCACTTTGAACTCGACCCACTCACCCTTTTGTTTAATAAACCAAGGGCTGTAATCAAATATGCTTTCAGCATTGTCTGTATAGGAAAAAACTTTAAGCCAGCCACGAATGCCATAGGTAGCACCAAACTTGCCCATAACAATTTTTTCGTTTTGCTCACTCATTGTTTCTTTACCTTTCATCGACATAAGCTAATTCTTCTACTTAAAAGTAAAAATTAAGCCGCTTTTTGAGCGTCTTTAACTAGCTTAGCAACGCGGTCAGATAGAGACGCGCCTTCACCAACCCAGTGGTTTACGCGGTCTAGGTCTAGACGTAGACCTTCTTCTTGACCAGTAGCAGTAGGGTTAAAGAAACCTACTTTCTCGATGAAACGGCCAGTTGCAGCTTTGCGGCTGTCCGCTACTACGATTTGATAAAATGGACGCTTTTTAGCGCCGTGACGTGCCAAACGAATGGTTACCATGTCGTCCTCTTTGCTTTCTCAAAAATAAAATTAACCCCAGAAGCCACTCTTTAACGAACAACTTGGGGTCTCGTGCCAAAATAAAGCCTCGGAATTTTACTCTTATTCCGAGGCAATGCAAGGTCTTTAGCTATTTTTTCACCAACATAAATCGCGATTTAAGTTTGTGAACTAGCTAACAGACTGAAAAGATTGTTGTGTTTGAGTAATTATCGACCAAATGGATTAAATCCACCGCCCATACCACCCATGCCACCGCCCATCATGCCTTGCATGTTACGCATCATGCCTTTCATGCCACCTTTCTGCATCTTCTTCATCATCTTCTGCATCTGGGTGAACTGTTTTAGCATGCGGTTAACGTCTTGTACCTGAGTACCTGAACCCGCTGCGATACGCTTTTTGCGTGAACCTTTGATGATTTCTGGACGCTGACGCTCTTTCATCGTCATCGAATTGATGATGGCTTCCATCTGTTTGAACATCTTGTCATCAACTTTGTCTTTGACGTTGTCTGGCAAGTTGCTCATACCTGGCAGCTTATCCATCATGCCCATCATGCCGCCCATGTTTTGCATTTGACCTAGCTGCTCACGGAAGTCTTCTAAATCGAAACCTTTCTTCTCTTTAAACTTCTTCGCAAGCTTCTCAGCTTTATCGGTATCAACATTACGTTGTAGATCTTCGATAAGTGACAGTACGTCACCCATACCAAGAATACGTGATGCAACACGCTCTGGGTGGAATGCTTCTAGTGCGTCGGTTTTCTCACCGACACCTAAGAATTTAATTGGTTTGCCTGTGATATGACGAACCGACAGCGCCGCACCACCACGTGCATCACCATCCACTTTGGTCAGGATCACACCGGTTAGCGGTAGCGCATCACCAAAAGCTTTTGCTGTGTTTGCCGCATCTTGACCCGTCATGGCATCAACCACAAACAGAGTCTCTACTGGGTTGATAGCAGAATGAAGATCTTGGATCTCTGCCATCATCTCTTCATCAACCGCTAAACGACCCGCGGTATCGACAAGAAGCACGTCGTAAAATTTCTTCTTAGCGTGGTCGATAGCCGCGTTCGCGATATCGATTGGCTTTTGGTCGGCACTTGATGGGAAGAAATCAACACCCACATCACCAGCTAAAGTTTCCAACTGTTTAATCGCCGCAGGGCGATATACGTCGGCAGAAACAACAAGAACTTTCTTCTTGTCTCGCTCGGTTAGTAGCTTAGACAGCTTACCGACACTGGTGGTTTTACCCGCACCCTGCAAACCTGCCATTAAAATCACTGCCGGTGGTTGAGCCGCAAGATTTAGCGCCTCATTAGACTCACCCATAACAGCTTCAAGTTCAGATTGAACAATCTTAATGAACTCTTGGCCTGGTGTTAGAGATTTAGATACCTCAACACCTACCGCGCCTTCTTTTACGCGCTTGATAAAGTCGCGTACAACAGGCAATGCGACGTCTGCTTCAAGAAGTGCCATTCGCACTTCACGCAACGTCTCTTTAATATTGTCTTCGGTCAGTCGACCTTTACCGCTGATATTTTTCAGCGTTTTGGATAATCGATCCGTTAAATTTTCAAACATCTTTTTACTCTTCGCTATCAGGCGATCATTACCGTGAGTATACCTTAGGCTATCTGTTAGTCATACCCGTTCTAGTTAACGAGATCGGTTTTGATCTCTCATCTGTCGCAAATGTTTGCCTATCAGCCATAGCCCACAGACATGATGAAGGGTATAATTCCTTTATTCATAAACTGTTTTTGTGAGAATAATGGACAACTTGTTCGCTGTTGCGGCGGCTATACTCTATTCACTCGCTATCGCAACCATTGTACCTGGCTTACTCCATCAAACGGGGATCCGCACTAAAACCGTCTTTATAAGCGCTGCATTTGCGCTGACTTTTCATGTCTGGTTATTAAGCGATTTGATCTTAAATGGAAGCGGTCAAAACCTCAGTATTCTCAATGTCGCGTCACTCATCAGTTTCATCATTTCCGTTGTGATGAGCTTTGCGATGCTCAAAACCCGGTTATGGTTCTTACTCCCGGTGGTTTATAGCTTTGCTGCCATCAACCTATTAGCAGCCGCTTTTCTTCCAAGTACCTTTATTACCCATCTAGAACATGACCCTAAGCTTCTGATCCATATTTCATTAGCACTATTCTCATACTCAACGCTCACCATCGGTGCGCTATATGCAATTCAACTCGCTTGGTTAGATCACAAGCTTAAAGCCAAAAAAGCGCTGGTTATGAACCCAAATCTTCCTCCATTAATGATGGTGGAACGCCAGCTATTTAAGATCATTCTCATTGGTACGGCGTTGCTGACCGGTACACTTCTGACTGGTTTTACATTCGTACATGACATGTTTGCTCAAGGAAAAGCGCATAAAGGCATTTTGTCTCTCATCGCTTGGGTCATCTACTCCATTTTACTTTGGGGTCACTATCAAAAAGGCTGGCGTGGCCGTAAAGTCACTTGGTTTGCTGTCGCAGGCGCGACATTGTTAACCTTGGCCTACTTTGGAAGTCGATTCGTAAGAGAGATCATTCTCACTTAAATTCATTTTAAGGTGCTTTTAAGGCACCTTTCTACACTCAATCACCAACATGATTTCCCATTGACACCGCCGTCATATTCGGTCATAAATTAATCAATACATAACAAGGAAAAGATAAGTTTTGGATGACATTTCAACGGGTATCTTATTTGCGCTACTCGCGGGTCTCATTGTAATTTCAGGTTACTTCTCCGGTTCAGAAACAGGGATGATGTCTCTGAATCGCTACAGGCTTAGACACTTAGCTAAAACAGGTCACAAAGGCGCAAGGCGAGTTGAAAAACTGCTTAGTCGCCCTGATCGTCTCATCGGCCTAATCCTTATAGGCAACAACCTCGTTAATATTCTTGCTTCTGCTATTGCTACCATACTCGGCATGAGAATTTATGGTGACATTGGTGTCGCTATTGCCACAGGTGCGCTGACTATGGTGGTGCTTGTATTTGCAGAGGTGACCCCAAAAACTATCGCTTCGCTTTATCCAGAACGCGTCTCTTATGCAAGCAGCATTGTCCTCACTATCTTGATGAAGCTGCTTTCACCTCTGGTTATCTTAGTCAACTTTATTACCAATGGATTCATTCGCCTTATCGGCGTCAAAGCTACTCACGACGATGAAGACCATTTGAGCTCTGAAGAACTACGCACGGTAGTGAACGAAGCTGGAAGCCTAATTCCTAAACGTCACCAAGACATGCTGATCTCTATTCTCGATCTAGAACACGTCACGGTTAACGACATCATGGTACCTCGTAATGAGATCACCGGTATCGACATCAATGATGATTGGAAGTCCATTGTTCGTCAACTTACCCACTCTCCACATGGCCGAGTGGTACTTTATCGCGACCAGATTGATGAAGTCGTAGGCATGCTGAGACTACGTGAAGCCTACCGCTTAATGCTTGAGAAGAATGAGTTCAACAAAGAGACACTGCTTCGAGCAGCTGACGAGGTATACTACATTCCAGAGAGCACACCACTCAATGTTCAGATGCTTAAATTCCAACGCAATAAGCAGCGTATTGGTCTTATCGTTGATGAGTATGGCGACATCAATGGCCTTGTCACTTTAGAAGATATTCTTGAAGAGATCATTGGCGAGTTCACCACATCCATTGCACCAAGTTTGTCTGAAGAGATCACGCCGCAAGGAGATGGCAGCTTCTTGATTGAAGGAAGTGCTAACATTCGTGATATCAACAAGGGCCTGAAGTGGAAACTACCGACAGACGGACCACGAACACTCAATGGTTTGATCTTAGAGCACTTAGAAGATATTCCAGATAACCACGTCAGTGTTGAAGTGGCGAAACACCCGATGGAAATCGTTGAACTTGAAGAGAACCGTATCAAGCTAGTGAAGGTCTACCCAAGACTTGTCAGCCAATAATTAAGCTAGCCAACAGAAAAACAAAAAGCTTGGTTCAATGAACCAAGCCTTTTTTATATCTAC
>NZ_JYJP01000011.1 GCF_001012815.1 Vibrio mexicanus | reverse complement strand
CGAAAATCTTTGATTAAGATTTGACTAAACGCTAGTAAAAAGGGCATCATTTGATGCCCTTTTTCTGCGCTGAATAAAGAGTGACGCAGTTTCATACTGATCGTGTGCTCTTTGCAAAGAATTTTTGTGGGTAAGAAGTGTTCTCTTACGCATATAAAGTGTTGTGATGCAACGCAAAGGAATGTGCCTGCAACAGCGGGGTTATTGTCGTCTATATTTAAGACTTATCACAGGTTGGTTTTATGAAAGCAAATAATGCTGAAACTCCTGATAGCTCAAACGGTGCAGATACCTTTAAGTGGATTGTCGCTTTTGTACTGCTAGCCGCTGCTGTTGTGGGTAATTACCTGTACGGTGAAATGTCTGTAGTCATTCGTGCTGCAGGTGTTGTTGTTCTGATTGCTGCTGCACTTGGTGTTGCTGCAACAACAACGAAAGGTAAAGCTGCGATCAGTTTTGCTCGCGAATCTCGTATGGAAGTTCGCAAAGTAGTATGGCCTACACGCCAAGAAACTATGCAAACAACTTTGATCGTTCTAGCTGTAAGTATTGTAATGGCTTTAGCGCTATGGGGCATTGACGGCATTATGGTTCGTCTAGTGGCTCTAGCGACTGGAGTGTGAGGGTTCTAATTCATGAGTGAAGCTCCAAAAAAACGTTGGTATGTAGTTCAAGCTTTTTCAGGCTTTGAAGGTCGTGTAGCACAGTCGCTACGCGAGCATATTAAAATGCACAGCATGGAAGAACTGTTTGGCGAAGTGCTAGTCCCTACTGAAGAAGTAGTTGAAATGCGTGCGGGCCAACGTCGTAAAAGCGAACGTAAATTCTTCCCTGGATACGTGTTAGTGCAAATGATCATGAACGATGAATCATGGCACTTAGTACGTAGTATTCCACGTGTAATGGGCTTCATTGGTGGTACTTCTGACCGTCCTGCACCTATCACAGACAAAGAAGCTGACGCTATCTTGAATCGTCTTGAGAAAGCGAGCGAAGCTCCTCGTCCTAAGACTATGTTTGAAGCGGGTGAAGTGGTACGTGTTAACGATGGTCCATTTGCTGACTTCAACGGTACCGTTGAAGAAGTGGATTATGAGAAGAGCCGCATCAAGGTGTCTGTATCGATCTTTGGTCGTGCAACTCCTGTTGAGCTTGAATTTGGTCAAGTGGAAAAACTTGATTAAAAAAACACCTTTTTAAGGCTTGTTTAAGGCGCGAATTATGATTATAATTTCGCGCCTTTTTACAGGTCTGACTGTAAAAAGTTTTTACTGAAACACGGGGAGCCGACTACTTGGTTGGCGTTTGAACCCAAAATTAGGAAATATCATGGCTAAGAAAGTTGAAGCTTATATCAAACTGCAAGTTGCAGCAGGTATGGCAAACCCAAGTCCACCGGTTGGTCCTGCACTAGGTCAACACGGTGTGAACATCATGGAATTCTGTAAAGCGTTCAACGCAAAAACAGAATCTGTTGAGAAAGGTCTACCGACTCCAGTTGTTATCACTGTATACAACGACCGCTCTTTCACGTTCGTAACTAAGACTCCACCTGCTGCTGTTCTTCTTAAGAAAGCTGCTGGCGTTAAGTCTGGTTCTGGCCGTCCTAACACTGAAAAAGTAGGTACTGTAACTGACGCTCAGCTACAAGAAATCGCAGAAACTAAAGCTGCTGATATGACTGGTGCTGACATCGAAGCGATGAAACGTTCAATCGCTGGTACTGCTCGTTCAATGGGCCTAGTGGTAGAGGGTTAATAAGATGGCTAAACTAACTAAGCGCATGCGCGTAATCCGCGAAAAAGTTGAAGTAACTAAAGAATACGAAATCAACGAAGCTGTAGCTCTTCTTCAAGAACTAGCAACTGCTAAATTCGTTGAGTCTGTAGATGTTGCTGTAAACCTAGGCATCGATGCTCGTAAATCTGACCAGAACGTACGTGGTGCAACTGTACTACCTCACGGTACTGGCCGCGAAATCCGCGTTGCAGTGTTCACTCAAGGTGCAAACGCTGAAGCAGCTAAAGAAGCTGGCGCAGACATCGTTGGTATGGAAGATCTTGCTGAGCAAGTGAAGAAAGGCGAAATGAACTTTGACGTAGTTGTTGCTTCTCCAGATGCAATGCGCGTTGTAGGTCAACTAGGTACTATCCTAGGTCCTCGCGGTCTAATGCCAAACCCTAAAGTTGGTACTGTAACTCCTAACGTTGCTGAAGCGGTTAAGAACGCTAAAGCTGGTCAGGTTCGTTACCGTAACGACAAGAACGGCATCGTACACACTACTATCGGTAAAGCTAACTTCTCTGCAGAGCAGATCAAAGAGAACCTAGAGTCTCTTCTAATCGCTCTTAAGAAAGCTAAGCCATCTTCAGCGAAAGGTACTTTCCTGAAGAAAGTAAGCATCTCTACTACTATGGGTGCTGGTGTTGCTGTTGATCAAGCGAGCCTGAACACTCAAGCTAGCTAATTGATTTGCACAGGCGCGAAATTAGTGTATAATTTCGCGCCTAATTATTGTGGTTGGGTGATCTTTGAAGTGATTTGAAATCATCTATCCCAAGACCGTAGGTGCTGTAACTGATTCAGATATAGCTTAATTTTCCTACGTAGGCGATGTGGCGGTTTAGAACGAATTCGTTTGTTTTTCTAACACATCGTAAACGCTCATTACATACTGTGATGAGTGCTGTAATCACAACCAGAGGTTAATCCAAGATGGCATTAAATCTTCAAGACAAAAAAGCAATTGTTGCTGAAGTCAACGAAGCAGCCAGTGGTGCACTTTCTGCAGTTGTAGCTGATTCTCGTGGCGTTGAAGTTGGCGCGATGACTTCTCTACGTAAGCAAGCTCGTGAAGCTGGCGTTTACGTGAAAGTTGTTCGTAACACACTTGCACGCCGTGCGGTTCAAGGTACTGACTACGAGTGTCTAGCTGACACTTTCACTGGTCCTACTCTAATCGCATTCTCTAACGAGCACCCAGGTGCTGCAGCGCGTCTTTTCAAAGACTTCGCTAAAGAGAATAAAGAATTCGAGATCAAAGCTGCTGCATTTGAAGGCGCGGTTACTGATGCTGAAGTACTAGCGACTCTACCAACTTACGACGAAGCTATCGCACGCCTAATGATGTGCATGAAAGAAGCTTCTGCAGGCAAGCTGGTACGTACTATCGCTGCACTACGCGACCAGAAGCAAGAAGAAGCTGCTTAATCAGCTTGCTTTTTACTGGTTGCAAAATAAACTTATTGTTGACTTAAAAGAGAATTGTTATGTCTATTACTAACGAGCAAATCCTAGACGCAGTTGCAGAAATGTCTGTAATGCAAGTTGTTGAACTAATCGAAGCTATGGAAGAGAAATTCGGTGTATCTGCTGCTGCTGCAGTAGTTGCAGGTGGCGCAGCAGGCGGCGAAGCTGCTGCTGAGCAAACTGAATTCGACGTAATCCTAACTGCTGCTGGCGGTAACAAAGTTGCTGTTATCAAAGCAGTACGTGGCGCAACAGGTCTAGGCCTTAAAGAAGCTAAAGGTCTTGTAGACTCAGCTCCAGCACCTCTAAAAGAAGGCGTTGACAAAGCTGAAGCTGAAGCTCTTAAAGCTCAGCTAGAAGAAGCTGGTGCTTCTGTTGAAGTTAAGTAATTATTGCTTAATTTCTTAGCCTAATCGGCTAATGGCTGGTGGTTTTTTAACCACCGGCCTTTTTGCGCTGTAGGGTATGGACGAATTTTCCCGCTGTTTAAGCGTTCGTATCTAGCAAAAAACATTAAGATTCCTCATGGGGCTTAATGTCACTACATAAAAAACAGTTGTTAGTCACTGCCCCACTAATAAGGTGTCTGGGTGGTTTGGGTCACTTATCAGCGAGCTGAGGAACCCCATGGTTTACTCTTATACCGAGAAAAAGCGCATCCGTAAGGACTTTGGTACTCGTCCACAAGTTTTGGACATTCCATACCTGCTATCGATCCAGCTCGATTCGTTCGACAAGTTCATCGAACAGGATCCTGAAGGTCAATACGGCCTTGAAGCTGCTTTCCGTTCTGTATTCCCAATTCAGAGCTACAACGGCAATTCTGAGCTGCAATACGTTAGCTACCGTCTTGGTGAGCCAGTTTTTGACGTTAAAGAATGTCAAATCCGCGGTGTAACTTATTCAAAGCCACTACGTGTAAAACTACGCCTAGTTATCTTTGATAAAGACGCGCCAGCAGGTACTGTAAAAGATATTAAAGAACAAGAAGTCTACATGGGCGAAATTCCGCTTATGACAGACAATGGTACCTTCGTAATTAATGGTACCGAGAGGGTTATCGTATCCCAGCTGCACCGAAGCCCAGGCGTGTTCTTCGACAGCGATAAAGGTAAGACCCACTCTTCAGGTAAAGTTCTATATAACGCACGTGTAATTCCTTACCGTGGCTCATGGTTAGACTTTGAGTTCGATCCTAAGGACAACTTATACGTACGTATCGACCGTCGTCGTAAGCTTCCAGCTTCGATCATCCTTCGTGCACTAGGTAAAACTTCAGACGAGATCTTGGATCTTTTCTTCGAGAAAGTGAACTACGAAGTGAAAGACCAAACTCTAATGATGGAGTTGGTTCCAGATCGTCTGCGTGGCGAAACTAAAGCGTACGACATCGAAGCAAACGGCAAGGTGTACGTTGAAGCTGGTCGTCGTGTAACGGCTCGCCAGATCCGCCAACTAGAGAAAGACGGTGTTGAATTCATCGAAGTTCCAGTTGAAGAGATCGTAGGCAAAGTTGCATCGAAAGACTACATCAACGAAGCGACAGGCGAGATCATTGTTGGTGCAAACCAAGAGATCAGCCTAGAAGCGCTAGCGAACCTGTCTCAAGCTGGTCACAAAGCACTAGAAGTTCTATTTACGAACGATCTAGACCACGGCCCGTTCATGTCTGAAACGCTACGTATCGACAGCACTGTTGATCGTATTTCAGCATTGGTAGAAATCTACCGCATGATGCGCCCTGGTGAGCCGCCAACAAAAGAAGCAGCTGAAGCGCTGTTTGAAAGCCTATTCTTCTCAGAAGAGCGTTACGATCTATCGACTGTAGGTCGTATGAAGTTCAACAGCTCTATCGAACGTGAAGATGCTGGCGAGCAAGGCACTCTAGACGAAACCGACATCATCGAAGTGATGAAGAAACTGATCGCGATCCGTAACGGTAAAGGCGAAGTGGACGATATCGACCACCTTGGCAACCGTCGTATCCGTTCTGTTGGTGAAATGGCAGAAAACCAATTCCGTGTTGGTCTAGTTCGTGTAGAGCGTGCTGTTAAAGAGCGTCTAAGCCTTGGTGATCTTGATGCAATCATGCCTCAAGACCTAATCAACGCTAAGCCAATTTCTGCGGCAGTTAAAGAATTCTTCGGTTCTTCACAGCTTTCACAGTTCATGGACCAAAACAACCCTCTATCAGAAGTAACGCACAAGCGTCGTATCTCTGCATTGGGTCCTGGTGGTCTAACTCGTGAACGTGCTGGCTTCGAAGTACGTGACGTACACGTAACTCACTACGGTCGTCTATGTCCTATCGAAACTCCGGAAGGTCCGAACATCGGTCTAATCAACTCGCTATCTGCGTTTGCACGTTGTAACGAGTACGGTTTCCTAGAAACTCCGTACCGTCGTGTTGTAGATGGTGTTGTAACAGACGAAGTCGATTACCTATCTGCAATCCAGGAAGGTCAATTCGTTATCGCGCAGGCAAACACTGTTCTTACTGAAGAAGGTACGTTTGCTGAAGAGCTGATCACTGCTCGTCAAAAAGGTGAATCTGGTCTTCACCCTCGCGAACATGTTAACTACATGGACGTTGCGACTAACCAGGTAGTATCTATCGCTGCATCGCTTATCCCGTTCCTAGAACACGATGATGCGAACCGTGCATTGATGGGTGCGAACATGCAACGTCAGGCAGTTCCAACACTTAAGGCTGATAAGCCTCTAGTTGGTACTGGTATCGAGCGCAACATCGCTGTTGACTCGGGTGTTACTGCTGTTGCTAAGCGTGGTGGTGTAATCCAGTCTGTAGACGCATCTCGTATCGTAGTTAAGGTTAACGAAGATGAGCTGATTCCTGGCGAAGCGGGTATCGACATCTACAACCTAACGAAATACACGCGTTCTAACCAGAACACTTGTATCAACCAGCGCCCAACTGTAATGCCAGGTGAACCTGTTGCACGCGGTGACGTTCTTGCTGATGGTCCTTCAACAGACCTTGGTGAGCTAGCGCTTGGTCAAAACATGCGTATCGCGTTCATGCCTTGGAACGGTTACAACTTCGAAGACTCGATCTTAGTATCTGAGCGCGTAGTTCAAGAAGACCGCTTCACGACTATCCACATCCAAGAGCTTTCTTGTGTGGCGCGTGATACTAAGCTGGGCTCTGAAGAGATCACAGCTGATATTCCAAACGTAGGTGAATCTGCTCTGTCTAAACTAGACGAGTCAGGTATCGTTTACATCGGTGCTGAAGTTAAGGGTGGCGACATCCTAGTTGGTAAAGTAACGCCTAAAGGCGAAACGCAACTGACTCCTGAAGAGAAGCTACTACGCGCAATCTTCGGTGAAAAAGCATCTGACGTTAAAGATACGTCACTACGTGTACCAAACTCTGTTTCAGGTACCATCATCGACGTTCAAGTCTTCACTCGCGATGGCGTAGAGAAAGACAAGCGTGCGCTTGAAATTGAACAGATGCAGCTGAAAGAAGCGAAGAAAGACCTAACCGAAGAATTCCAAATCTTCGAAGGTGGTCTACTTGCTCGTGTTCGCGCTGTACTGCTACAAGGTGGTTACTCTGAAGCTAAGCTTGACTCTATCGATCGTAAGAAGTGGCTAGAGCAAACGCTAGAAGACGACGCGCTACAATCACAGCTTGAGCAACTTGCTGAGCAGTGGGATGAGCTAAAAGCTGATTTCGAAGACAAGTTCGAAACTAAGCGTCGTAAGATCACTCAAGGTGATGATCTAGCACCTGGCGTACTGAAGATCGTTAAAGTTTACCTAGCGGTTAAGCGTCGCATCCAGCCGGGTGATAAGATGGCCGGTCGTCACGGTAACAAGGGTGTAATCTCTAAGATCAACCCTGTTGAAGACATGCCATACGATGAGAAAGGTCAGCCTGTCGACATCGTACTGAACCCACTGGGTGTACCATCGCGTATGAACATCGGTCAGATCCTAGAAGTACACTTAGGTCTGGCGGCGAAAGGTATCGGTGACAAGATCAACCAAATGGTTAAAGAACAGCAAGAGCTTGCGAAATTCCGCGACTTCCTGCAGAAAGTTTATGACCTAGGTGAAACTCGTCAAACCGTCGATATTGCATCTCTATCAGATGACGAAGTACGTACATTGATCAAGAACCTACGTGGCGGTCTACCAATCGCAACACCGGTATTTGACGGTGCGTCTGAAGCATCTATCAAAGAGCTATTGAAACTGGGTGACCTACCAGAATCTGGTCAGCTAACTCTGTTTGATGGTCGCACCGGTGATGCGTTTGAGCGTCCTGTAACTGTAGGTTACATGTACATGCTGAAACTAAACCACCTTGTTGATGACAAGATGCACGCTCGTTCAACTGGTTCTTACAGCCTAGTAACTCAGCAACCACTTGGTGGTAAAGCTCAGTTCGGTGGTCAGCGTTTCGGTGAGATGGAAGTATGGGCACTAGAAGCTTACGGTGCTGCTTACACGCTACAAGAAATGCTAACAGTTAAGTCGGATGACGTTAACGGCCGTACTAAGATGTATAAGAACATCGTAGATGGCAACCACAGCATGGAACCAGGCATGCCTGAATCGTTCAACGTATTGTTGAAAGAGATTCGCTCGCTAGGTATCAACATCGAGCTAGAAGACGAAGAGTAATCCGAATTTCTTAGGAAATCGTTGGATTATTGGTAGAAAGCAGCCTGGATTGAACGGGCTGCTTTTAACTCCTTACAGGAGCTGATTGTGAAAGACTTATTAAACTTTCTAAAAGCACAGCATAAGACCGAAGAATTTGATGCAATCAAAATCGGTCTATCTTCACCAGACATGATCCGTTCATGGTCTTTCGGTGAAGTTAAAAAGCCTGAGACTATCAACTACCGTACGTTCAAACCGGAACGTGATGGTCTGTTTTGTGCGCGTATCTTTGGCCCAGTTAAAGACTACGAATGTCTATGTGGCAAATACAAGCGTCTGAAACACCGTGGTGTTATCTGTGAGAAGTGTGGCGTAGAAGTTACACAAACTAAAGTTCGTCGTGACCGTATGGGCCACATCGAGCTTGCTTCACCAGTTGCTCACATCTGGTTCCTAAAATCACTGCCGTCTCGTATCGGTCTACTAATGGATATCCCTCTACGTGATATCGAACGTGTTCTTTACTTCGAAATGTACGTAGTAACTGAACCAGGTATGACTGATCTAGAAAAAGGTCAGATGCTAACTGAAGAAGAGTATCTGGATCGTCTAGAAGAGTGGGGTGATGAGTTCACTGCTAAGATGGGTGCGGAAGCGATCAAAGATCTGCTTTCAACAATGGACCTAAATCAAGAAGCAGAAGAAATGCGCGAAGAGTTAGAAACGACTAACTCTGAAACTAAGCGTAAGAAAATCACTAAGCGCCTGAAGCTAGTAGAAGCGTTTGTTCAGTCTGGTAACAACCCAGAGTGGATGATCCTAACAGTGCTTCCGGTTCTGCCACCAGATCTACGTCCTCTAGTACCACTAGATGGCGGTCGTTTTGCGACTTCAGATCTGAACGACCTATACCGTCGTGTGATTAACCGTAACAACCGTTTGAAGCGTCTTCTAGAGCTAGCGGCTCCGGACATCATCGTACGTAACGAAAAGCGTATGCTGCAAGAGTCTGTTGATGCACTTCTAGACAACGGTCGTCGCGGCCGCGCGATCACAGGTTCTAACAAGCGTCCTCTGAAATCTCTTGCTGATATGATCAAGGGTAAGCAAGGCCGTTTCCGTCAGAACCTTCTAGGTAAGCGTGTAGACTACTCTGGCCGTTCTGTAATCACAGTAGGTCCATACCTTCGTCTGCACCAGTGTGGTCTTCCTAAGAAGATGGCACTTGAGCTATTCAAACCATTCATCTACAGCAAGCTAGAAACTCGTGGCATGGCTACGACAATCAAAGCTGCTAAGAAGATGGTAGAGCGTGAAGAAGCGATCGTTTGGGATATCCTAGACGAAGTAATCCGTGAACACCCAGTACTGCTTAACCGTGCACCTACGCTTCACCGTCTAGGTATCCAAGCGTTTGAACCAGTACTAATCGAAGGTAAAGCGATCCAGCTACACCCACTTGTGTGTGCGGCATATAACGCGGACTTCATGGTGACCAAATGGCGGTACACGTGCCTCTAACTCTAGAAGCACAGCTTGAAGCTCGTACTCTAATGATGTCGACCAACAACATCCTTTCACCAGCATCTGGTGATCCGATCATCGTACCTTCTCAGGACGTTGTATTGGGTCTTTACTACATGACTCGTGAAATGATCAACGCGAAAGGTGAAGGTATGTACCTTGCTGGCCTGAAGAGGCTGAGAAGGCATACCGTACTAAGACTGCTGAGCTGCACGCTCGCGTTAAAGTACGTATCACTGAAACGGTTGTTGATGAAGACGGCAACAGCACAACTGAAACTAAGATGGTTGATACCACTATCGGTCGTGCGATGCTTTGGTCAATCGTACCAGCAGGTCTACCGTACAGCCTAGTTAACCAGAAGTTGGGTAAGAAGCAGATTTCTACTCTACTTAACGAGGCATACCGTAAGCTTGGTCTTAAAGACACAGTAATTTTCGCTGACCAAATCATGTACACAGGTTTTGCTTACGCGGCACTATCTGGCGTATCTGTAGGTATCGAGACATGGTTGTACCTGATGCGAAATACACTGAAATCTCTGAAGCTGAAGAAGAAGTACGCGAAATCCAAGAGCAATTCCAATCTGGTCTTGTAACTGCGGGTGAGCGCTACAACAAAGTTATCGATATCTGGGCGTCTACCAACGACCGCGTTGCGAAAGCGATGATGGATAACCTATCTTCAGAAACTGTGATTAACCGCGATGGCGAAGAAGAGCAGCAAGAGTCGTTCAACAGCATCTACATGATGGCAGACTCGGGCGCTCGTGGTTCTGCAGCGCAGATTCGTCAGCTAGCTGGTATGCGTGGTCTGATGGCTCGTCCAGATGCTCAATCATCGAAACGCCAATCACAGCGAACTTTAAAGAAGGTCTAAACGTACTTCAGTACTTTATCTCAACGCACGGTGCTCGTAAGGGTCTTGCGGATACGGCACTGAAAACAGCGAACTCGGGTTACCTAACTCGTCGTCTAGTAGACGTTGCTCAAGACGTTGTTGTAACTGAACATGACTGTGGCACTCATGAGGGTGTTGACATGATGCCTCACATCGAGGGTGGTGATGTTAAAGTTGCACTAACTGAGCTAGCACTAGGTCGTGTTGTTGCTGAAGACGTTCTTAAGCCAGGTACAGAAGATGTTCTGATCCCACGTAACACTCTAATTGATGAGAAGTGGTGCCAGATCATGGAAGAGAACTCAGTAGACAGCATGAAAGTGCGCTCTGTCGTTACTTGTGATTCTGACTTCGGTTGTTGTGCACAGTGTTACGGCCGTGACCTAGCACGTGGTCACCTAGTGAACCAAGGTGAAGCAGTGGGCGTAATCGCTGCTCAGTCTATCGGTGAGCCGGGTACACAGCTTACGATGCGTACGTTCCACATCGGTGGTGCGGCATCTACTGCAGCAGCAGAGAACAGCATCCAAGCTAAGACTACAGGTACTGTTAAGCTTCATAACGCTAAGTTTGTTATCAACAAAGATAAGAAACTGGTTATTACTTCTCGTGCATCTGAACTTACTATCATTGATGAGTTCGGTCGTACGAAAGAGAAGCACAAACTGCCTTACGGTTCGATCCTAGGCAAAGGTGACAGCGACGCAGTAACAGCTGGTGAAGTTGTTGCTAACTGGGAAGCGCACACCATGCCAATCATCACTGAAGTGGCAGGTCGCATCCAGTTCGTAGACATGATCGACGGCGTAACAGTATCTCGTCAGACAGATGACCTAACAGGTCTATCTTCTTCTGAAGTGACTGACGCGGCAGCTCGCCCAGCAGCAGGTAAAGATATGCGTCCAGCTATCAAACTTGTTGATGAGAACGGTAACGATGTAATGATCCCTGGTACTGATATGCCAGCTCACTACTTCCTACCAGGCAAAGCGATCGTGAACATGGAAGACGGCGCAGAAGTGGGTATCGGTGATACTCTAGCTCGTATTCCTCAGAAGTCTGGCGGTAACAAAGATATTACCGGTGGTCTACCACGAGTTGCTGACCTATTCGAAGCACGTAAGCCGAAAGAGCCTGCGATCCTTGCTGAGCACACAGGTACTGTGAGCTTCGGTAAAGAGACTAAAGGTAAGCGTCGTCTAGTTATCACTCGCGAAGGCGGTGAGACTTACGAAGAGATGATTCCTAAGCATCGTCAGCTTAACGTATTCGAAGGTGAGAAGATCGAGCGCGGTGATGTAATCGCTGATGGTCCAGAGACTCCACATGACATTCTACGTCTACGTGGTATCCACGCTGTGACTCAGTACATCGCAAACGAAGTACAAGAAGTTTACCGTCTACAAGGCGTTAAGATTAACGATAAGCACATTGAAACTATCGTTCGTCAAATGCTACGTAAGTGTACTATTACACACGCAGGTGACTCTGAGTTCCTACCAGGTGAGCAAGTTGAGTACTCTCAAGTTAAGATCGCTAACCGTGAACTAGTTGCAGAAGGTAAAGAGCCAGCTGGCTTTGAGCGTGAGCTTCTAGGTATCACTAAAGCATCTCTAGCAACTGAGTCGTTCATCTCTGCGGCATCGTTCCAGGAGACAACTCGCGTACTAACAGAAGCGGCAGTTTCTGGTAAGCGTGATGATCTACGTGGTCTGAAAGAGAACGTAATTGTTGGTCGTCTAATCCCAGCAGGTACAGGTTTCGCATACCACCAAGAGCGTCAAGCTAAGCGCGACGAAGCTCAGGAAGGTCCATCAGCTGAACAAGCGACGGATAACCTAGCTGCTCTACTTAACGCTGGTTTCTCTTCAGACGAATAAGTCTCTAGACAATCAAAGTTAAGATAGACAAAAAAGGCACCTTAGGGTGCCTTTTTTATGGTTCTTCGCAGATTAGCGGGAAGTGAAAATAAAAACGGTAGTTAGTGGTAAGGTTACATCGCCAAACACAACCTTTCACAGACTACCGTTTTCATGCCGAATAATACTTTCCTATCGTCATTCTGGGAAGGCTTTCAGATCGTAAAGTCTCATAAAACTGACGCATTAATATCTATCACCCTAATTCCTGACTCCATTGCATTCTGCCCTTGCGGTAGAGCCTCTGAGTCTATCCACGATACTCAGTGGCGAACGCTCAAAGAAGCGATGATTCTAAGCACTCCTGTCGAGTTACTCGTCCAGACTCGACGTATCAAATGCTTTAGCTGTGGCATTAAAACTGAAGCCATCTCTTGGGTTAAGCCATACTCGCGTCTCACTAACCGGCTGGTTGAATACATTGAAAAGCTACTACCACTTTTACCAATCAAGCATATTTCTGAGCTTACTGGTGTGCACCGGCACACCATTAAAGAGGTGGATAAGCAACGCTTAAAGCGTGTGGTTCCTGACGTTCCATGGAGTCAGTTACGTCAACTTGTCATGGATGAATTTGCCATATTCAAGGGGCATCGTTATGCCACGGTTATCGCAGATGCACAAACGCACCAAGTGCTCTGGATTGGTCTAGGTAGAGCACGCAAGGACATACGTCCCTTCTTTGAAACTCTTGGAGAATACGCTCAAAATGTCGAAGTTGTGGC
>NZ_JYJP01000010.1 GCF_001012815.1 Vibrio mexicanus | reverse complement strand
GATTTACGTAGGAGAGCACAACTACTACGTGATGGCACCCAGTGAAGTGAGTGAACACAAAGGCACATTTGACTATCAAGAGAAGCTGTTTCCGCGCTACTACATTTATCGCGCCAATGAGTGGCCGCGAGAAGATCTAAGCGATGCCAGTTCTTACGATTTACCACGCATCCAGTTCTACTGGGCCAATATGTCTGATGAAAGCCACCCGATGTACACCGATTATGAGGGTCAAGTCAAAGTATGGAGCATGAAAACCGATGGCACTGATTTACGCTTAGTGCTAGATGAATTTCCAGCGCCAACCGCATCAGGCTCTGGGAAAATGGTTCGCTCACCAAATATGCGCTATCTCGCCTTTGGCTTTTCTGGTTCTGGGAAAGCCGTGTATGACCTTCAAACTGGTGAAACACATCGTCTAGATTACCGCGGGCCAATAGGTTTTTTATGGGCAGAAGACAGCAGCTATTTGTACTACCGAGTTCATGACGAGAGGGGCACTCTACCCATAGATGGGATGCAGAGACGCATGAAAAAACTCAAGTTGATGTATCTATACGCGATACAGGAATGATTATTGAAGGAATTAGATACAACGTATCTGATGTTGGGGTTGGTACATTTGATGAAAAAAGTAATGAACGTGTATCCAGTATTCCTTGGCATGAAACTATAGAGAACTGGCGAGATGCACGCGCTGAGTATCGTTCGATAAGTCCGCTAGGAAAATATGCTTGGGTAGCTTCTAAGCAATACAGATTTTTTATCGATATAGAAAATCAAACAGCGGAAGTGAACAATAATTATATGCCTACATACTTGGCCTTGATGGTCGATTCGCTACTGGTGTTCGCCACGCCATGGTCATGGATGTTCGCGATAACAAAACCAAGCAAGCATGGAAATGGCGCCCATTAGGCATGAATCGATCTCTAGAACAAAGTAGCCTTTACAACTCCTTCGCCAATGATGGTATCTGGTTTAAGGAAGAGCAAAAATAGTCGCAACCTAGATGAGCTTTTAATAATGCCAACTCTGTCACGTGGCGAAACACCTAAAAGCCTAAGCAATAAGAAGATATTGATATACATAATGTCTTCTTTTGCTATTTTGTTTGAACTCTCAATTAGCTTAAATATATAGTCCTCGAAAATTACACTTGCGGTTCTTGGATATCTGTTTTGAACGCTAATCTTCTATTTTCTTCCTTAGTTTTCTTTAGCCTATCTTTACTATACATTTGCAAAATTATTGTCTTGAATAGACAGGGTGAGTTACCTCAAAAACAGAAAGCTGAAAAGGAATCTTGGGCATTTTCTCAAAAAGAGTTAACTATCTTAAAGAAAGTTTATGGTGTAGAACCCGGTGACCGAGCTTTTGGAACCAAGCTTATCGGAGAGCTACGCATTGAAAAAGGCGTGGCTGATAAGTATCACGAAGGGTTTATTCACAGCATTGATGGTATTACCGTGACCCTTCTTCATGACGACCTTATGAAATATTACATTTATAGTAGCTATGAAAACTCCAAGTATGGAGATAGCCAACTAGAGGCGCATGTAATATGGGATAGACACAATGTTTACGTCATCAGATTAGGCGGCTACTGGATGGATGAATCAAAGACAAGCGTTGAAGAATATATGGGCCGAATATTAACAATTGAGGATAAAGTACTAAGTCGAAAGACTGATGCATGACTAAATTGAGCGATAAGGTGTCGGAAAGTAAGACCGAAACTTATTCTTGGCTCAATATCATGAAAACGAATATTCGTTCAATATACCTAAATTTGATGTCGATCTGACTGGAGTCTAGATATTTCATCGCAATCGTCAGTCAATAGCCGAAAGATTGTGGTTAAAAGTGGTGTATTATCATTTATATCAATTGCTTGTCTTTATTGAATTGATAATTGAATATTGTTCTGTTTGCATTAATTAGTTAGAATTCCCTTAAGCCAAATCGTAAAACCTAAGCCTTATCAGCTTAATTATCACCGCGACCATTCATTTATATTGGGTTGTGGAGACATTTCAATGCAATCACTTTGCAAGTTTAAAACAAGCACCTCGCTAACACAGCAAGAGCTTGATTTCGTTCTTACACCAGATGAATGTGTAAGGATGTTTTCTCGTGTTCGTCATATTAATGATGCGCTTTCAGCATTACCACCTGCATTAGCGGCCAAGATTCCTGCTTCTGGTCGTAAAGATATCTTCAGTTTGCAGACGAGTTTACGTGCTCAATTAGTCAAGGCTGAATGGGTTGGAGTGGCGAACACGAAGCGAAGTACCCCACTTACATCAACCCAAATACAGGCCTTTCCTGCCTTTCAGGCGGTGATTGAGAGCCTACAGAACCAAGTGCCTGCCCAAGTTAAAAAAGCAGGCTACAAAACGGTTACTGACGACGTTCCTTTGGCAAGAAACATTGCTCATACACCAGTTGAACCATCTCCAGAGAACAAGATTGTTGTTGAGTTTGCAGGGCAGTGGTCTCCCAATGCCGCTTGCCTAGCCCTTGGTAGAAGCGAGAGTGATAAAGAAAAGGTCACGAATGCCAAACCGGATGCGGCAAATGGTCATCGAAGCTTAGCCACGTTCAAGGATTTACATTCAGAACCTCGTAGCCTCTACATTAAAATCCCATGCCAAGGTCAGCCAACACCAATCATGCTAAAGCTAGCCGAAGCCATTGAACCAGTGAGCAAAGACACTCAAAAAGACGAGTGGGATAATGTGTTGGTGCCTGTTATTCCGTTAGACCAAAAAGGCGAAGAGTTTGCGGTTAAAGATGTGGGTTGCTTCTATGTTGTGTGGAACAACAAAGTATGGCGAGAGATAGAAATTCAAGAAAACGGCCATTTCTCTGACATCGACGTCGACTATTTCCGCAACGCCACACCGCCATCAGTGGAAAATTTACGTCACATTGATATCAATGGCGCGACCTTAATTGAAGAGTGTTATATGGGCGCAGAGCCTTTCGATATTATTCAAGACGGCGAGGTGTTTAAAACAGAATGGCTGTCGCTTGAGCAAACAGCCAGAGTGCAGGGACTGACCAGCGAAGAAGTAGAGATCAAGTTCCACAATATAGAACATGAACCTATTTTATTAGAAACGCTACCAAGCCCTAAGAAAGCAGGACAAAGCTTAGAAAGGCGCAGCCAAGGAAACCCACTGCCGCACATTTGGCTACCATACAAAATCAACGGCGAGATACAAGATAACTTGTTTGTGCACTGCAGTAAGGCACCGCTTACCATCAGCCAAATAGAAGAGCTTGAAAAAGATCCGCAAAGTTCAAGTTTATCGTTGGAATCTCTGATGGCTTACAGTGACCAACATAATTTTGACTCTGCAGAGGGGGCGGTAACAGCACTGCCCGCCAACGTTTCTCAAGGCGTTAATCCTGCTCTAGTCAATGATCAACACGAGTGCAATATCGCCGCGCTTAAGATAGCCAGTGGCTCAGTACCTACGGTGATTTATTTGCATGAGCCCAATGTCGACCAAGAGGACGATTTTTTCGAGATTAGAAATGTAGATGAAGAGTGGTCTAGCCGTGCGTATCTATCTTCATCTCATAAAGATCAAGCAGGTTATTACACTCTGCATTTTGCGTTTCCTCCACCGGAGGTAGAAACCGTCGATCTTCTTCGGGCCGCCCATTCCGACTTAAGCAAAGGCCAGCAGTACTACATCACCATTGAAGAAGATATCCCAGTTTCCAGTTTATTAGGCTAACTCGATGACTAGCTAAGTCAGTTACTTGTTGAGTTTGCCTTAAGGCTAAATCAGTTAGGTTAGAAAATGAAAAAAATACTACTAGCGTTTCTCAGTGCCATTTTGCTTGTCGCGTGCAGTGAAGACGATGGCAAGATTTACGTAGGGGAGCACAATTACTACGTGATGGCACCCAGTGAAGTGAGCGAACACAAGGGCACGTTTGATTACCAAGAGAAGCTGTTTCCGCGTTACTACATTTATCGTGCCGACGAGTGGCCGCGTGAAGATTTGAACGACGCCAGCTCTTATGATCTACCACGCATCCAGTTCTACTGGGCCAATATGTCAGATAAAAGCCATCCGATGTACACCGAGTACGAAGGGCAGGTCAAAGTATGGAGCATGAAAACCGATGGTACAGACCTGCGTTTGGTGCTAGATGCGTTGCCGGACCCAAAAGGTTCAGGCTCAGGAAAGATGGTTCGCTCGCCAAACATGCGCTATTTAGCCTTTGGTTATGGTGGTTCTGGTAAAGCGGTATATGACCTAAAAACGGGAGAGACAGACTTTCTTGATTATCGTGGCCCAATAGGTTTTGTATGGGCAGAAGACAGTAGTTATTTGTACTACTTAATCAATGGTAGTCATGGTCCAATTACTTACAGATGGGATGCAGAGACGCATGAAAAAACTCAAGTTGATGTAGCTATCAATGATTCAGGAGTAATACTTAACGGAAAGAGAATAACGGTAAACACATATGGCGTAGGCGAGTACATCGAAGAGACATCTGAGCAGATAAGCGTTATTCATGGAGGAGAGATCTCGAACTTTCTTTTGAAGAAGCTCGCTCAGAGTATCGTTCAATTAGTCCTCTTGGAAAGTATGCTTGGGCAAAATCGAAACAGCACACATTTTTTGTTGATTTAGAGAAAGGTCATATTGAAATAACTAGAAGATACATGCCATATATCTTGGGGTTAGATGGGCGTTTTGCTACTGGCGTACGTCATGCCATGGTTATGGATGTACGCGATAACAAAACTAAGCAAGCTTGGAAATGGCGCCCATTAGGCATGAATCGGTCATTGGAACAAAGCAGCTTGTACAATGCTTTTGCCAATGATGGTTTGTGGTTTAAGGGAGAAAAATAGTGACTTGTTCAATTTCTGATGAGTACTTTCTTTTTGGCGTTAGATTTAGTGAACAAGATCGTGATGACGACGTAACCGTATTTGAAGACTGGAATCTAGTAGAGAGTTTAACTTCAGAGGAGAGGGTTACTCGAAAGGTT
>NZ_JYJP01000009.1 GCF_001012815.1 Vibrio mexicanus | reverse complement strand
TAACGCCTTGCTAACAAGCGACAACGCGATGCCACTTAACTTGAATATTGTGCCATAAACACGGAGCTTAATTTGCGACTGAGGTCGCCAAGCGTTAGGAGTCTTTGTTGAGCAATTTGTTATGTACGAAGTTTTAATTGGCAGATGACTGTTCAGCTACGCTTACTTTAGGCTCCTCCTCTGGTGTCGACCATTTGATGATTGCTCTAAGGTTCATTGAGAAAAAGATGATATTTGCAATTATCATTGCCAAACTGCCAGTAAAATAACCAACAGCTATCCAACTAGTATTGCCGCACATCATTAAAATGAACCCGATCTTGTTCTTATTTCCAATTTGCCAAATAGCAAGAAATGTAAGTACCATTGCAATCCAGTCGGTTCCATAGTACTGAAAATATTCCATTTTTCCTCCTAGTACATAACGCC
>NZ_JYJP01000008.1 GCF_001012815.1 Vibrio mexicanus | reverse complement strand
AAGACCCTTTGGGGTTGTATGGTTAAGTGACTAAGCGTACACGGTGGATGCCTTGGCAGTCAGAGGCGATGAAGGACGTAGTAACTTGCGATAAGCCCAGATTAGGTAGTAAACAACCATTTGAGTCTGGGATTTCTGAATGGGGAAACCCAATTGCATAAGCAATTACTGTTAACTGAATACATAGGTTAACAGGGCGAACTCGGGGAACTGAAACATCTAAGTACCCGAAGGAAAAGAAATCAACCGAGATTCCGAAAGTAGCGGCGAGCGAAATTGGACTAGCCCTTAAGCTTTTAATGAGACAGACGAACACGCTGGAAAGCGTGGCAATAAAGGGTGATAGCCCCGTAGTCGACATCTCATCATCAGTGAAATCGAGTAGGGCGGGACACGTGATATCCTGTCTGAATATGGGGGACCATCCTCCAAGGCTAAATACTACTGACTGACCGATAGTGAACCAGTACCGTGAGGGAAAGGCGAAAAGAACCCCTGTGAGGGGAGTGAAATAGAACCTGAAACCGTGTACGTACAAGCAGTAGGAGCAGGCTTGTCCTGTGACTGCGTACCTTTTGTATAATGGGTCAGCGACTTATATTCAGTAGCAAGGTTAACCGATTAGGGGAGCCGTAGAGAAATCGAGTCTTAACTGGGCGTCGAGTTGCTGGATATAGACCCGAAACCAGGTGATCTAGCCATGGGCAGGTTGAAGGTTGAGTAACATCAACTGGAGGACCGAACCGACTAATGTTGAAAAATTAGCGGATGACTTGTGGCTAGGGGTGAAAGGCCAATCAAACCTGGAGATAGCTGGTTCTCCCCGAAATCTATTTAGGTAGAGCCTCGGACGAATACCACTGGGGGTAGAGCACTGTTAAGGCTAGGGGGTCATCCCGACTTACCAACCCTTTGCAAACTCCGAATACCAGTGAGTACTATCCGGGAGACACACGGCGGGTGCTAACGTCCGTCGTGGAGAGGGAAACAACCCAGACCGCCAGCTAAGGTCCCAAAGTATAGCTAAGTGGGAAACGATGTGGGAAGGCTTAGACAGCTAGGATGTTGGCTTAGAAGCAGCCATCATTTAAAGAAAGCGTAATAGCTCACTAGTCGAGTCGGCCTGCGCGGAAGATGTAACGGGGCTAAGCTATACACCGAAGCTGCGGCAATGCATTTTATGTATTGGGTAGGGGAGCGTTCTGTAAGCCGTTGAAGGTGAACTGTAAGGTTTGCTGGAGGTATCAGAAGTGCGAATGCTGACATGAGTAACGATAAAGGGGGTGAAAAACCTCCTCGCCGGAAGACCAAGGGTTCCTGTCCAACGTTAATCGGGGCAGGGTAAGTCGACCCCTAAGGCGAGGCCGAAAGGCGTAGTCGATGGGAAACGGGTTAATATTCCCGTACTTCTTACAATTGCGATGGGGGACGGAGAAGGCTAGGTGGGCCTGGCGACGGTTGTCCAGGTTCAAGTGCGTAGGCTTGAGAGTTAGGTAAATCCGGCTCTCTTTAAGGCTGAGACACGATGTCGAGCTACTACGGTAGTGAAGTCATTGATGCCATGCTTCCAGGAAAAGCCTCTAAGCTTCAGATTGTAAGGAATCGTACCCCAAACCGACACAGGTGGTCGGGTAGAGAATACCAAGGCGCTTGAGAGAACTCGGGTGAAGGAACTAGGCAAAATGGTACCGTAACTTCGGGAGAAGGTACGCTCTTGACGGTGAAGTCCCTTGCGGATGGAGCTATTGAGAGTCGCAGATACCAGGTGGCTGCAACTGTTTATTAAAAACACAGCACTGTGCAAAATCGTAAGATGACGTATACGGTGTGACGCCTGCCCGGTGCCGGAAGGTTAATTGATGGGGTTAGTCTTTGGACGAAGCTCTTGATCGAAGCCCCGGTAAACGGCGGCCGTAACTATAACGGTCCTAAGGTAGCGAAATTCCTTGTCGGGTAAGTTCCGACCTGCACGAATGGCGTAATGATGGCCACGCTGTCTCCACCCGAGACTCAGTGAAATTGAAATCGCTGTGAAGATGCAGTGTACCCGCGGCTAGACGGAAAGACCCCGTGAACCTTTACTACAGCTTGGCACTGAACATTGAGCCTACATGTGTAGGATAGGTGGGAGCTTTGAAACGTTGTCGCCAGATAGCGTGGAGCCATCCTTGAAATACCACCCTTGTATGTTTGATGTTCTAACTTAGCCCCATTATCTGGGGTGAGGACAGTGCCTGGTGGGTAGTTTGACTGGGGCGGTCTCCTCCCAAAGAGTAACGGAGGAGCACGAAGGTGGGCTAATCACGGTTGGACATCGTGAGGTTAGTGCAATGGCATAAGCCCGCTTGACTGCGAGAATGACAATTCGAGCAGGTGCGAAAGCAGGTCATAGTGATCCGGTGGTTCTGAATGGAAGGGCCATCGCTCAACGGATAAAAGGTACTCCGGGGATAACAGGCTGATACCGCCCAAGAGTTCATATCGACGGCGGTGTTTGGCACCTCGATGTCGGCTCATCACATCCTGGGGCTGAAGTCGGTCCCAAGGGTATGGCTGTTCGCCATTTAAAGTGGTACGCGAGCTGGGTTTAGAACGTCGTGAGACAGTTCGGTCCCTATCTGCCGTGGGCGTTGGAAGATTGAAGGGGGCTGCTCCTAGTACGAGAGGACCGGAGTGGACGAACCTCTGGTGTTCGGGTTGTGTCGCCAGACGCATTGCCCGGTAGCTAAGTTCGGAATCGATAACCGCTGAAAGCATCTAAGCGGGAAGCGAGCCCTGAGATGAGTCTTCCCTGGCACTTTAAGTGCCCTTAAGGGTTGTTCGAGACTAGAACGTTGATAGGCAGGGTGTGTAAGCGTTGTGAGGCGTTGAGCTAACCTGTACTAATTGCCCGTGAGGCTTAACCATACAACACCCAAAGGGTTTTGATGGACTCAAAGCCAAGAACGAATTGAATGTGTA
>NZ_JYJP01000007.1 GCF_001012815.1 Vibrio mexicanus | reverse complement strand
GAAGAATGGTGGGTCGTGCAGGATTCGAACCTGCGACCAATTGATTAAAAGTCAACTGCTCTACCAACTGAGCTAACGACCCAATGGTATCCCGTAGGGGAGTCGAACCCCTGTTACCGCCGTGAAAGGGCGGTGTCCTAGGCCTCTAGACGAACGGGACACTAGTTTGTCTTCACTTTTAAAAAGTGAAAGCAAATGGTTGAAATGTCTTGGGGGACATCTCTAT
>NZ_JYJP01000006.1 GCF_001012815.1 Vibrio mexicanus | reverse complement strand
AAAAATGCCACGCGTTGAGGGTCTGCTTGAATTGCTTGTTATGTAATTACATGTTCGGACTTTATTGTTGCCCCCAGACTACTAAAAACGCCCTTGCACTCAAGGTTCTTTTGATGGGTTTGAGTGCGAAAGCCAAATTCCTAGGTGGGGGAGTTGCAACAATTTCAGAACAGTGATTTTCAGCGAATGACTTAGCTTTTAAACCAGAGAAGCAAGCCGAAACAACCTTACCAAGTGAGATGTGCTTTTGTAGGCCTTGAATCATTGCGAAGAAGCCAAACAAGAACGAAGAACCGTAACCCCAAGAATTGAGAAGATGTTTAGCTCTTCGACGGACTAAGCAACATTGAAAATCAGCCTGTTACATAACGCCGCAATAAGCGGTGACATACACGTGCTATGTTTGAGCGCAAGCGAGTCGGCACGCGTATGGAATCCGACTTAATTGCTTTGTTATGTGCGCACTAAAGACATTGGTACGAACCGAATTCCGTTGAACTCTGCTTCTTCACCTGTTGCTACGAAACCATTGCGATTGTAGAACCCAACAGCATTCACCGATGAACGTAGGCTAACTTCACGAGCGTCTGTCTGATTGAGCAAATGATTCAATAAACTACGACCTAAACCTGATCCCTGCTGTGAATTTGCAACAAACAAATGTGTTAGGTAATTCCCGTCACGCAAAGCGGCAAAACCAAGCAATTCCCCACCCGATACCGCCTTAATTGATGAAAACTTCTCATTATCAAAAGTAGTCGCTAAGTCAGGTAAAACTCTATCCCTATACTCTTGCTTTCCTTGTGCATTAAGCAATGGAAGCACATCCTTATTTGAAACCTCTGAAACAAGTTTTGTTACTGCGTCCAAATCTGGTTCTAAAACTTTCTGAATTTCCATATTTCCTCCGAGCACATAACGCCTTGTTAACGGGCAAAAAACCAGTGTGCCATACTTTGAAGCGAAGCGAAAAATGGCATACGTTTTTTGTCCCTGTTGAACAACTTGTTATGTATTGTTTCGCGAGTGGTTGTAGATAGCTCCGATTGCTGCCAAAGATACGCCAACGATTGTTGCACTAATAGCAGAGTATGTCCCAGCTTGATGAGCAGAGAGTATGGATAGACTTAATGATTGTTCTATAGCCGTGAAGCTGTAGTAGGAACCAATGGCTATGCCAGAAAGACCACCAATTAGTCCTAAGGTTTTTCCTGTTTTCATCGTAAATTCCTTTTTACTTTAGATACATAACGCCTTGCTAACGGGCGATAACGCTATACCACCCAACTTAATTATTGTGCCATAAACACGGAGCTAAATTTGCGACTGAGTTCGCCAAGCGTTAGGAGTCCCTGTTAAGCAATTTGTTATGTTTAACATGCACCGAACTGTATTAGCTGCTTTCTTAATGCCGACAGTTCGTCTTCTAATGCGCTGACATATACTTTTAAACAGAGGCATTTGATGAGTTTTTGTACTTGCCTTTGTTCCAGCTGTTCATTTCACGTTTAGCTTGATTGAGTTGTTGTTCCTTCGAGGTTATCGTGTCGAGTAATTCTTGCTTTGTCATATATTGAACCTTATTCATTTCCCACGCTTTACAATCGCTTCTTCATTTCCGCGAAGATATGAACCACAAGGGCCAGAGTACTTAAACTTCCACTTGTCATTTTCCAGTACTACTGATTCTTTTATTGCCTTTACATTGTTCTGAAGATAACCAACTTCTAGCTCATTCTCAGAAACTACGTTAAAAACATAGGCATTTGTAGATTCACCAACAATTATCCAATGACCAACTTCTACTTTTGCTGTTTTCATAAATACCTCTTGTTGATTACTTAAACATAACGATCGAGTTAACGAGTGAGCCATGCCCGGTCATCCGAACTCAACCGTAACTCCGTAATCACTTGAATCAAATCAGAACACTGTACTTAAAGGCATGGGGAATCTCGTTCAACGACTTGTTATGTTCCGAAACCACCACGCTATAAAGTGTCCACTGAACTGGCTAGCTGGGACCAAACTCCATTGGACCAACAAAATCGAAGCTGAGGTGGACTTAATCACTCTACCTCAAATCATCCGTGGGTCTGCCTTAACTGCAGTTAGGCTGCCCTAAGGTGCTTTGAGGCTAGCATGAATATTAAGCACACTCATCCTTCTTTGTTTTGCCCATTGACTTTAGGCACATCATATCCCACTTCGTTGTACCCGTTTTCATTGCTGATGTGACTTTCGTGGACATAACGCCGCGTTAAGTGGTGAGCAACGCAGACCACCCTACCTAAACCATTGTGCCGTAAACACTAAATTCAAAGCAAACCAAAAACGCCAAGCGTTGGGAATCCGTCTTAAACGCCTTGTTATGCCTGTCCTAAAACGCGCTCAATAAAAGCTGACTTTTTTCGACGATACTCTTCGTGAGACCAACCTATACAAGACATTTTTAGTTCATTGTATTGTTGAACCAATTCAGGACTTTCACGGAGCTTGTCCCTAAACCCCACAAAGAAGTCAAATTCTGAGCCATTCGCTACGACTTGGAAAGCGACATCTTCACCTGAGCTATTTTCCAGCATGCAAAGCTCTGGAGTCCTTAAAGTATTGGATTTTTCGTTGAAACCTAAAGTAGAAAGTAACTTCACTGCTTTTTCTAGCTCGTTACCGTTAACACCAACAAGTATGTCTAGATCTCCCTTAGATACAGCATTAGGGATTGAAGAAGCTCCAATATGCTCAATTGTTGCATCTGGAAGTAAAGCAGCTATCTGAAGTTCGTACTTACGATAGAGGTTTTCACAAGACGCCTGATACTCATCTGCTTTGTAAAACTGCATATTTTCTCCCAAAAGGCATAACGCCCAATTAAGGGGTGAACAACGCCATCACCCAACCTAACGCATTGTGCCATAAACACTAAAACTGAAGTAGAAGCAAAAGTGCCAAGCGTTGTGAACCCTCTTAAATTGCTTGTTATAGCGCTTGTACTATTCACCTTGCCAGATTAACTCTAACCTCAGACCTGATGGGTCATTAAACATCATATGCTTGCGAGGACCACCAGATAAGAGCTCTGGTGCAAACTCAATCTGACATTGGGGATGAGCTTCAATTTTTTTATACAATTCGTTGAGTTTAGATTCTGACGCTACCTGTATAGCTAAATGATGTAAGCCTACATTTCTTTTGCGATCAAATTCGACACCATTGAGCTAAAATCTACCTGCCAAAGTGTTAGACGGAGTTTTCCGTCTGAGACTGCTGTTCTAGGGTATGAGGCGTCATATCCAGACTCTTTCCAGCCAAGAGTATCAACGAATAAAGATTTACTCGCTTCTAAGTCACTCACGGATAACCCGAGATGATTAAGACCAATCGTTTCTGACATTTTACTTTCCTTGTATTCGCAATAGTCGATTGCGCTATAACGCCAAGCTAAGTGGCTAACAAACCTGCCACCCCGCTCAATTGACCACCTTAAACACCCGACTAAACCAAACCAAAAATGCCGAGCGTTTGTTAGTCCGCCTTAAGCGCATTGTTAGTTTG
>NZ_JYJP01000005.1 GCF_001012815.1 Vibrio mexicanus | reverse complement strand
GCTTGCTTACGGCCGAGTGCCAACTAAAGCACTGATTATATAATCGTTTTCACATGAACGGTATAACATTTTAGTTCTACTTATAAGGGGATATGTTACCATTGTCATAATCGTAATACTTACTTAGTGGTGTCATCCTTGATTGCAGGGCTTTTCTTAAGAAATTATAAATGTTATAGCAACATTAACTTTATTCCCTTCAACTATGAAATGCGTGAAAACCTAAATGTGTTTATAGGTGAAAACGGCATAGGAAAGTCATCGATCCTTGAGTCGCTTCACTGTCTAATGAACGAAGTTGAGCTTAAACATTGGGATACGACTTTAGGACAACGAAAGGACCGTACATTCATATGTCCAGTTTTTCTGATTAAGAAGTCAGATTTTAACTATAGCACCGAAGAAGAAAAGATTTCAGATGCCTTCTGGAACCTTGATCCAAGGAAGATAAGCAACCCTGAACACTATATCAAATTCGCAGAATGGCGGAATGAACTAGAAAAAAATATAGACCGAAATGACTACCTATTATTTTGTATAGGTAAGGACAAAACAGGAAACGTCGTTCTAACGTCTACTGTTCATAGTTACATACTTAACCAAACAAAACGCTATGGTGTGTCGAAAGCAAAAATAACAAGCTTGTTTGAAAAGCTAATTTCTCACTATACATACGTATATATCCCCATTGAAAGCTCTATCAGTGACATTCTGAGTTTGCAGGCAAATGAGATGCAAGCCCTTATGGATAAAAGTGTAACAGATGAGATAATAAGCCTGTTGTCGAAAAAGAATTACGATTCGACTGGACAAAAAGTTGGTGGAAGGAAAAGTAGCATTGTCGACTTAATCAATTCCAATCTCGATGATTACATCAAAAGTATCAACACCAAGCTTCTCAGCGGTTATAAGTTTGAGCCCAAAGGAACAAACAAAAAAACCGTCAAACCAAATGATATTCTTGCGTCAATATTGAAAGAATATTTCAGTATACGCCCACTTACTAAGGATGGTAAACATATAAACAGTCTTAGCTCTGGTCAACAAAGATTGGCACTCATGGATGTAGCAATTACGTTATTATCAACAAACCAGATGAATAAGAAAGTTATATTAGCTATCGACGAACCAGAAAACTCATTAGATTCTGCACATAGGTTTTCTCAATTTGCTCGGTTAACTGAGCTATCTGAGCAATATAATCACCAACTTCTCCTTACGACTCATTGGTATGGATTGTTATTAAGACCTTCAGAAGGCCGTTTACACTTTGTTTCAGAAAATGGAGATGATGCTCCAAAATTAGTGAGCTATCCATTAGCGAACCTTTACGACAACAGAAGACATTTTCCTGATTCGATTGAGATGAAGAGCTACTTCGATCTCATGAGTTCAATGTTGGCAATTCTCAAGTCATCGAATGCAACTGGATAATATGTGAAGGGTATGAAGATGCTCTCTACCTTAACTTGTACTTAAAAGATAGAGTAGATAACTTAAACATCCTCCCATTTAATGGCTGTGGTAATGTTAAAAAACTATTCAAGTTTTTAGATGTTCCATTTTCTGAATCAGAAGAGCTGAATAAAATAAAAGGACGAGTCCTTTGCCTTATAGATACAGATGAAAAGTCATTGATACAGATACCTGGCTACAAAGCTGGCAATTACAAGAAGAAGTTACGGTTTGATAGAATAATACTCGACCGCGAGAATGATGATGCAAAGTTAATATCCGTAGCTAACAACACAGCTACAAACACTGAAATAGAAGATCTACTAGACCCTGAGATTACATGGCATGCATTAAATAAAGTAGCCCAAGAAGATGCTCAGCTAATGAACTTATTGTCTAACTACTCTTACGAATCAGATCTAGATAAAAAGCATTCAGACTTAACAAAAAACATACCTTTTCTTAAGAAAGAAACTGTTACGGCTTATCAAAAATTTGACGACCTAAAGGCATACTTAGGAAGTGATTCTATTAAGAAGCCTCTAGCGTTACATTATTGTGATATTGCGTCACAAAAAGGTGATATGAGCGTTCCCACTTGGGTTGAAGAAATAATAGAACACTTTGACAGTTAGTAATACGCGTCACTAAAGCTAGTTTCCGCAGGGGCTAGCTTTAGTCGCTTTATGAAAGCTAACGCCGCAATAAGCGGTGACATACGCGTGCTATGTTTGAGCGCAAGCGAGTCGGCACACGTATGGAATCCGACTTAATTGCTTTGTTATGTGCCGGATTAACGTTGGCCTAGCCTTCAAATAAGTCCAAGCTCTCGTTCACGTATTCCATAATTTGATCGTAGAAGAACTCATCAATTTTACCTGCTACGACAAAGCAAAGCAGATAAGACGATACAAAGTGAAACTTGTACTGTTTTTTCGAGTTAGAATCGAGTGACCAGTCTGTTTTAACTTGCTCATCAATTTCGTCATTCATCACTTCAAACAGTGCGTCATTGTTCATATGATTTCGCTTAGAGTAAAAAACTGATGCTAGCTGATACATATTTTCTTTCGGAATTTCCCCAGAAGCAATTGCATGCAGAGCTTCATCTAACGCTTCACTCACTTCTATCAACCACTTTTCCATCGAATATTTCTCCGTTTCAGAACTGGCACA
>NZ_JYJP01000004.1 GCF_001012815.1 Vibrio mexicanus | reverse complement strand
CGCTTTAAGTGGGATTCGTAAACGTGTGCCGAACTCGCTTCGCTCAAACATGGCACACGTTCACTCACCCTTAAGCGGGCGTTATATCATCAGAGAAAATATTTGGATTATGGACACGACTAGCAAAAGTACAAAATACAACCAAATCAAGTGGCTATATTCAGCTCTAAGTGGTTTATGCGCCGCCTACTTTCTAGCATTGTTCAGTGCTGGTCAGGCGTTAAGCGATTCTATTTCCTTGCAAATAGCCACAATACTATTTGCTATGTGCTTGCCCGTTTTCACCACTTTCTCTATAGCCCACATATACATGATTGAGGCAAATCTATCTACCGAAGTGGCTGATAAAGCACTAAATGCAGATTGGGTTGGCAGAGTCACTATTGGCGCATTTATATGCTTGTTGTTAGCTTTTTGCTTCCTCATTGCACATTTTTCTATAGTGGCATTAATTGGCTTTGTTCTAGTAACGACAATCTGCTTTGTATGTTTCGCAGAATTCACTAATAGGCTGTGAAAGCGAACTGATATAACAAGTCGCTTAACAGGGACTCCTAACGCATGGCCACTTTCATACCAATCAGCTATAGCGTTTAGGGCACAAATTTTAGGCTGGGTGGTATAGCGTTATCGCCCGTTAGCAAGGCGTTATATGAATTGCAGCCCATCAACATCAATGACGATATGGTATAGTGCTCTCTAATTCAGTTAATTTAACAAGTATCCGAAATGAAATGGGAACAACTGCTTAATCAACTAAAATCTAAAGTACCTGCTGGGGCGATTACTACTTACGGTGAATTATCAGACTACCTTCTTGGGCACAGAATGGGTGGTCAATCCATTCGTGCGATGCTTGAAGCTGCAGTTAATGCTGACTATTCAAATTCACGATTCACTAACCGTGTAATTTATACCGATGGCCGAGTAGCTAATGTCCATGGTCAATCGTATCAACTAGAAGCTGAGGGTTTCACGATCATAGAAAATCGCATAGATCTATCCAAAGTCAACATAGTCACATTCAGTTAGAATTCATATAACAAGTTGTTTAACAGGGACAAAAAACGCATGCCATTTTCCGCTTCGCTTCAAAGTATGGCACACTGGTTTTTTGCCCGTTAACAAGGCGTTAGAAAAATATTCAAATAAAGGAGGTTCGTATGATCAAGGACGTTGGTAATACTAAAATTAAGAGTAAACATATTGCAAGGTGCCATTGTGGCTCTGTCGAGTTAGAATTACATTTACCAAATGGAATTGAAAAACCTCGGCGTTGTGATTGCTCTATTTGTCGTCGAAAAGGCGCTATTGTAGCTTCAGTAAAACTTGATGGTATTCGTATTTTGAAAGGGAAAGAACATCTTAAACTCTATCAATTTAACACCAATACAGCTAAGCATTATTTTTGTTCAAACTGCGGTATTTATACACATCACCAAAGGCGTTCAGCTCCAGATGAGTATGGTTACAACGTAGGCTGTTTAGACGGTGTTAACCCTTTTGATTTGGGTGATGTAGTTACTAATGATGGTGTTAATCACCCTGCCGATAGGTAGTTTTCTAACAAACGCTTTAAGACAGACTCCCAACGCTCGGCGATTTTGGTTTGGCTTAGCTTCAGTGTTTTCAGCGGTCAATTTGAGTTAATCTGTTTGCGTTGCTCGCTACTTAAGCAGGCGTTAGTTTACCAATCAAGATCATCACCCTAGTTTTTATTTTGGGTGATGTCTTTGCTACAAGTGGTTTTGTGGGAGTTGTGATTGACCAAGTACGGCCACAACTAAAATAAAACCGTCTTCTTTTGTAAAGTAAGCTGTGTGTTTTCCTACCGGAAAATAGAAACCGCTTGGATAAATCTCATCGCAACTGCGGCCTACGGCTGGATTGTCGGCAAGCATTTGAAACCCAGTTAGCAATGTATCTTTATAGTTGTTCCACTGCATTTCAGAAAAGTTGTCGACGGTATAGCTTTTAATTTTTCGTAAATGAGCTTGAGCCAATTTACTTAGTTTGTATTTATTCTTTTGCATAGTGGGTTACAAGGCGCTTAGGAAATCTTCACCATCAACTACATTGCCATGTGCTAAGTCTTGTTTAGCCGACTCGAAACAATGTTTAAGGTAATCAGTTTTCATTGCCTCTAGTTCTTCATAGTCTTTGATAGACATTACCACTACGGCATCTTTACTGTTTTTGCTAATCTTTACTGGCTCACGTTGGGCGCTTAGAAGCAGTTCACCAAAGTTACGCTTTGCATCATTTGCTGTTAGTGTGTGCATACTCAATCTCCATATTTGGAATTACAGTAAGATTATAGCTCATCGCACAAAATGTTCAATATAATCAAATCGTGCGATTTGTGCGAAAGGTAAAC
>NZ_JYJP01000003.1 GCF_001012815.1 Vibrio mexicanus | reverse complement strand
AATCCAGAGAAAGCGTCAGACACAATTGGTTGGATTTCTGCCGACAACTCTGTGGTCACGCTAACATACCAAGATGTCACTACACTCGTTTCCATGTTCAACACTCGTCGCCAATCTGTATTCGAACAATACGCACTATGGCGAGAGGGAGACAAACAACAGCCGTTTGTACCTGCGATCAGGTATGAATGATGAAGTGTTAAAAACCGTTTAAAAGCTATTTAAGCACAGCCCATGAACCGCCTAAATTAAACGAGAAACCGCACAAAATGACAAATTGGCGGTTTCTTATTTTATACGGTTTCAGTTGTCACGCGGCACGGCGGGCTACACAAATATCAATATATGGTTGTTTCAACAATTTCCGAAGTATCAGATTACTTCTCTTTACCGAATACGTTGTTCTCTTGCTCTTGAACGCGGATGAACGTGGTACGCTTCGTTAGCTCTTTAAGCTTTGCTGCGCCTACGTATGTACAAGTTGAACGTACACCGCCAAGGATGTCAGAAATTGTGTTGTTCACATCGCCACGGTATGGCAATAGTACGGTTTTACCTTCAGCTGCACGGTATTGAGCAACACCACCAGAGTGCTTGTCCATCGCCGACTGTGAAGACATGCCGTAGAATTTCATGAACTTCTCGCCGTCTTTCTCAACGATTTCGCCACCAGATTGCTCATGCCCTGCTAGCATACCGCCTAGCATCACGAAATCTGCGCCGCCACCGAATGCTTTAGCAACATCACCTGCACAAGAACAACCACCGTCACCGATGATCATGCCGCCAAGGCCGTGTGCTGCGTCTGCACATTCGATGATTGCAGAAAGCTGAGGGTAACCCACACCTGTTTTAACGCGTGTTGTACATACAGAACCTGGGCCAATACCCACTTTAACGATGTCTGCACCAGCTAGGATTAGCTCTTCACACATATCGCCAGTAACTACGTTACCCGCAGAGATGGTTTTCGTTGGGAATTGTGCACGCACTTTCTCAACAAACTCTACAAGGTGCTCTGAATAACCGTTAGCAATGTCGATACAGATGAACTCTAGATCGTCGCTCAGTGCCATGATCTCTTTTGTTTTCTCGAAATCACGCTCAGACGTACCCGTTGATACGAAGACTTTATTTAGCGTTTCTTTATCTGCACTTTTAACGAACTCTGCCCACTGCTCTACTGTGTAGTGTTTGTGCATTGCTGTCATTGCGCCGTGCTTGGCAAGCTCTGTTGCCATTTCGAAACTGCCCACTGAATCCATGTTAGCTGCGATGACTGGAACACCAGACCATTGACGACCACTGTGCTTGAATGTAAAATCGCGCGTTAAATTTACTTGAGAACGACTTTTTAGTGTTGATCGCTTAGGGCGAAACAGTACATCTTTAAAGCCTAACTTAAGTTCTTGTTCGATACGCATTGTGTAAATTCCTTGATTTATTAGTACATGTTCCAGTGGGCCTATGGCTTACTTACATACTTGCATGTATCAATTAAGCATAGTGCGTTGGCAACTCGTTGGCAGACGCGTTACCTTTCTTCGGACACAAAAAAACCGGAGCGTTGGCAGACGCTCCGGTTTTCAGCATTATAGGCCGTGATTTATTTGTCGCAAGACTGAATTTTCATTTTTTTTTGTGATACCATGCGTCAGAATCCATACCTGAAAAACTGTCCTTCCTTCTCTTCTACGTCAAAATATTCACACTTGATATAAAACAACAACTTAGATTAATTTCCTTGCTGCTTTGACTACGTTACCATTAAGCCAAACGTTTTCCGAAAACGATTAGCTTACTAGCTTCCACTCAGTAATGTGATGCAAATCACTTTTTGTCATTGTTAAACGTGGTTATTTTTTCACCATTTCATTAGTAAAATGATCCACATAAATTTATCACACATATTTTATATCTATAGATTTGATCGGCCTGATAGTTGCTAGATGTGTATCTAGCGTCAATGAATCGGCAACGTAAGGAATCTTGAGATGGAAAATACAGGGCAAAAGTTGTTTAACTTGATCACTCTCTCTTTGTGTTTAATCGTTTTTGCTGTTCTTTTTTCGCCGAACACCTTGGCTTCTTCTTCACCTATTCGTGACTCTGGCGCTTATGTCGATTCAGGTTACGCTAACGTCCAATATCGCGATACCTCTGATGGCGCTTGGGTAACTCAAGTTGGCTACAGCTACGCCGTAACCAATTATTTTGATTTAGATATCAGCTACTCTGAATCGGACGGTGGCCGCCCGTCTAACGTAGATTCGGCCGACTTGAATCGTGATGCCTACTACCAAGGTGTTTTTGGCGGAGTTCGTATTCAGCACCCAATTAAAGATATTGGTTTTCTTTACGCTAAAGGTGGTTTAACCCATTCAACCTTCGAAGAGAGCGTGCAAAGCACCGGGTTTAATGAAGTGCAATACAGTTCTGGCACTCACCCGTACATTGGTATTGGAGCAAAAATGCAGTCGCGTTCCGAGAAAGATTTAGAATTCAGTGTCGAGTTTAGCTACTTGGAGCTCGATAGCGATTACTCCAACTCTGCGATATTGTTTGGCGCGCGTTACAAGCTTTAAAATAGCGACTTCGGCAATCGGAAAATACAAGAAAAGCGGCAGTTATTGCCGCTTTTTAGTATCTATTGAGCGATAGTTACGCTTTCTGAGATTTAGAGATCAGTGCTTCTGCCGTTGCATCTTGAATAGATAGGAACAAAGACTTGATATCACCCGTTGGTGTACGCATCGGGTTAAGAGTGATGTTCTGGTACATAAACTCAGCCTGCTGAGTCACAGGACGTACGTTGCGGCACTTAAATAGGTAAGGGCGCTGTTGCCAAGTGATGAAGCTGCGGCAACCCAAGTCGTAAACTGGTTTAGTTTTCAGCTTAAACCAGTCTTGAGGGATCTCTGGAAACAGCTCGAACAATGACTTGTCAATGGCATCGTGTGACTGCACACCACTATGATGCGTCATGAAACCATTCCAGACTTGAACTTTGTATTCGCGGTCAATCACGATCAAGCCCATATCCACGTTTTGAACCATGTCCACCATCCAATGGAACTGCTCGAATTCTGCAGGGAGATTAAGCATTAGAAGTCCTCCATGAGATAAGAGAGTTTGTTGTCCAACAGTGGTAACGATTCATCGACAAACATAAACAGTAAATCACAGCGAATACTTGTGCCATCGATGTTGTAACTCACCTCAAACGTCATTGTCTTAGTAAATGAGCCTGACGTTGAGTTAATCACTGAATCAATTGATATGTGCTGACCTAGCAGCACTGGCGAGCTTTGGAAAAAGCGTACTTCCGATTGCTCCCCTAACCCATTCAAGAACGAACCAACTAGGATGTTCGATACGTCCATAAGGAGCTCTAGTTCTTCAAGCTCTTCACTATCAGCTGGCACCTTCATCAATTTTTTCAAGTCCGTGACACTGGAGTCGCTTAAAAGAACCAAGGCTTCGCCGGCAATCCCTTCTCCACTGAAGCCCTGACAAACACCCGATACCTGGTCATTTTCTGCCAAGTCTCGCAAAGCCATGTGAAGCTCACTAACTTCAAAGATGTTGACGTTTGGTAATGGTAGGTGAACAAAGACGTCGAAATGGCGAGCCAGTGCATCCGCTGCGCGACCAATGGAGACGTTCGCCACTTCCATATAGATATCACGACGCTTTAAAACGGGTAACTCAACCGAGACCGGGGTTATGATTTGCGGTTGAGATACCACTTCAACAAGTTCACGCAGCACGGCTTTAAGTGCGTCTTTGTTTATCGGTTTTTGAATGAAGGCTCTGGCACCGAGTGCCATGACTCTTTCTTTGGCCTTTGGCTGGATATCACCAGACACGACCACGACAGGGATATCAATTCCGCGTTTACCGATCTCTTCTAAGGTACCAAAGCCATCGAGTTCCGGCATGGTAAGATCAAGAAACATCAGTTTGAATGTATTAGCTTCCAATTGCTCTAGGGCATCAAGTCCATGTACAGCAAAGGTGATATCTGCATTTAATGATGCAGGGAGAGAACGCGCCATCTGCTTACGAGCCAATGCGGAGTCGTCGCAGATGAGTACGGGGTATGACATGCGACCACCTACTACTCTTATTATTATTCCATACAGTAGAGTGTAACAGATTGTTATCGCACTAGGAGATGTGTCGCAAAATTAACCGAGATTATCGATAGATTTAGTTAATATTTTGCCTAAATGGTTATCTAAAGAACATTGAAATGAAAAAAGCCTTCCGATTGGAAGGCTTTTTGTCTGAGTCAACTACTTGCTCATGTGAACAAGGGTTCTGCCCAATAGCCACTCGATCTCTTTTTCACTGGCTGGGCCGAATTCTGCTTCACCCATTTTGTAAAGACGGTCAATACCGTTGGCTGCAAACTCATGAGTCTTTACTGACGTAACAGTGTGATGGAATAAAAGACGCAAAATCGCAAGGAACTCTGAGTTGTCTAACGCTTTAATCCAGCTTGCTGAAAAAGCGTCTAGCCCGTTGTCAAAATCAAGATGCACAACAAACATTTTAAAGATTCGGCCATCTAACGCTGCGGTAAAGTCCGTTTTCTTCGGAAAGTGATGGCTTATACCAGTGCGGGAGACACCCGTCTGCTGGCTCAATGTGGTGTACGACATCTTGTCATACCCGAGTCTCAATAACTGATCCACCACTGCATCCATGATCGTTTGGATGGTAATCTCAGTATCTTCTTTACTACGCTTTGGCATGGTTCTTCTCTTCTAAATCAATAACCATCATCAATAGATGCGTTATTGCAAAATCAAATGTTCAACATTATTTATGCGTTACGTAGTTGGCAGCCATTCCATAATTATCAGAAATATTAATAAAAATCTTGATACTATATGGATTTACGTGCATAAATATCATATTCCCGTGTCTAGTTTTAGCGTATTCAGCAAATTAATGAATATGCACATTTGCATGGGTATTATTATATGTTATAAGGAACGATAATCTTATAAATTTTAATGACAAGCAACTCACCAAATACCATCCTTGCCATACAAATCCGAGTGTTAACCCATAAACATGACTCAGATCACACTGAGTTTTCACAACCTCTATCAGAATAGATCTTTCCTCGCCTTATATAGGCTATCATACGGTTTGGTTTTTCTTAGGTAACCCTTGTTTTTTTGTGGATTGACCTCAAATATGTCTGTAAAATATCAACAAATTGTTTAAGAGGTTTTAAATTATGAGCATTGATAACAATGTAGAAGAAGTATGCGAAGCGTGTGGTTGTGCAGGTGAGATGGGCTTTATCATTAAAGAAGGTGATGATGTCGCTGAAGTTTCGATCTTCGCTTCAAACAAGGCTCAAATCGAAGCTGAGTTCAACAAATACGTTGCTCTTGCCAAAGAAGTTTGTGAGAACGTTGAGTTTGAAGCAAGCGAGCTGACAGACGATTCAACTGAGTTAAAAGCACGCTTCAAGTTCGAAGTGAGCGCTGAAAAACTTATCTTCGAACTGAAATCACGTTCAATCTCTCGATAAGCCAATATGAATTTCTAAAAGCGGGCAATAGCCCGCTTTTTTGTGCCTGTGACCTAGGAAACCGTCTTATTTTTTTGTGACCTTCCATGCAGCCAGTCACCCTCAAATAGAATAACAGTTGAAGCTCTAAAGTAGGATGCCGATACTATAAGTATCTGCTATCAACTCATTGCGTTATGCCCAAACTCATTCTCACATTTATCTCTTTGTTGTTCGCTGTCACGGCCTTACCCACGGCTGCTGACCCGTTAGATTACTATCGCATTCTGAACCATTTAGATAACTACGGTAACTTGGATTTGCGTAACAAGCCGTATACCAGCTTGCCTGAAGGTATCGAAATCAAGGGCAACCTCAACATTGCCAAAACTTCAATCAAGTCGCTGCCGCGTGGTTTAGATGTAGGCGGAAGTTTAGATGCGTCGAACAGTGAACTCGCACGAATTCAAAAAGGCACTAAAATCAAAGGCTATGCGAACTTTCTTGGTGCTGAAATAACTCGCTGGCCGGGTGGTATTCGAGTGGGCGGCTATATCAACTTTACCGATACACCGCTAACAAGTTTGCCACCGAGGTTTCGCGTACGTGGTGACCTCAGTGTGATTCGAACTCCGTTAGAAGCTTTACCTGAAGGTATAATTGTAGAGGGTGATTTGTATATCGGGGGTTCTGCCATCACTGAATTTCCAGATACGATGACCGTTAATGGCAATATCTTTTTGGGTGGTAACCAAATCAGTAAGTGGCCCAGTAACTTAACCTTGGGCGGAGCGGTTGCTCGCTAAACGCACCAATGATAAACGCCATACACTAATCCAATAGCCAAAAAAAGAGATGCCGAGGCATCTCTTTTTCATTCATTTGTATGATTTTACGCTTGGTTTTTTACCGGATTTGCGTAGCTGTCTAACAGATATTGATGCGCACCCTCCGGTAAAGCGGCGAGCTTCTCTTCAAGCTGCTTCTTCACGCTCTCCTCTGCTCCCTCTTCTTTCGCCGCTAAGTGGTTCATCGGGAATAGACGGTAGTTATCGTGAATCTGACGATCAATCTCAGCGGCCAACGCTTCTGGCGTGTCAAAGTCACCTGTGATCACTTCACCAAACGCCACATGGACACGGCCTTTGTAACCAACAATGCCTTGAATGATGCTTTCGATGTCTTCAAACTCACCTTTTTCGTACGTGCCGCTCGTTGCTTTTTCGTATAACTCTAATGCTTTTGCGGTATCGCAAGGATCGTTTTCGTATGAGATCGCTACAGGCACGATCTTCAATGATTTGATGTAGTCAGGAAAAGCGACTTTCTGCTTACGACCTTCTACGTGGAACATTTTAAGGATTGCTGGATCGGTAAAGTCATTACCATCTTTCGCGCGCCCTTCTTTTTGTGCAATCCAAATAGAATTTGCCGTGTCCAGTGAGTGCTTAATGTAAGCAGACAGCGTGCCTAACGCTTTCATCATCTCGCGTGGCCCTTTAGCCGATCGTTTCACAATAAAGCTTTTGTTAAGACGCATCAGCTCAGTGGCACAAGGTTTCTTTAGAAGGTTATCGCCAATCGCGATACGAACAGTTTTATGGTCTGACTGATGCAGACCGTAGTTGACCAGTGCTGGGTCCATTGCGATATCACGGTGATTAGAAACGAACAGGTACGCCGTTTCCTTATCTAATTGATCAAGGCCAGAATAAGTCACACCATCGGTGGTTACTTCTAGCATTTGCTCAAGATATTTCTTCACTTCGTTTTGAATCGCTTCAACAGATGAAAGCTTCGCCCATTTCATTTTCAGATATACGCGAACGATTGGAGACATCAGCCCTTTGAACCAAGATGGGCTGTTTTTGAAACGATGCTGCAAAATCGCGCTGATAAACTCTTCATCGTTAACTAGGCGGTCAATTGCCGCTGGAATTTCGTCATCGTTGTACGGACGAATATCAATAAATGGGTCGGTATTAGAAGTCATTTTTCACTACATCATATAAAAAGCGGGTCTATTCTACGCATAGTTAACCCAGTAATCAGCAATCTATCCCTCAGTTTTAACAAGGTCAGACCAGACTTACTGTCTATGTACCACTTACTGTTGGATTTTACTATAAGAAACGGTAACCTTAGCAACCCAAGAACAATGAGAACCCATATGCATTACGCTATTTCACACCAAAGCTTCGAGTTTCCTTTCTTAAGTACCACACCCCGTAAAAAGGTACTCAAACACAGCCTAATTTGTGTAAAACAAGGTGTAATGTTGGTGCGTCTTGGTAAACAAGAATACGCGGTTGAAGCTGGCGATGATTTTTGGATTCCTTTTGACTGTTTGTGTGCGCTGACTTTCTTCCCGCAAACTGTCATTGAGCGTGTGGATTTCTCGGTTCGTTTGACTAATGCCTTTCCTGCAAAGCCGGATATGTCGAGCACACTAATCTAAGCACTGCATTGATTGAACGTTTATCTAAAGACACCAAGATGAAAGATGCGGTGAAAGACTCGATGCTCGATTTGGTGAAGCATGAAGTCACCAACATGCAGCCATTGCTCATGCAAACTGAGCGCAGCCAGCAGTTTACTCAGTGGTCTCCTAACGAGGATGCGGATTTACCGAAAGATGAACTGCTAGTGATGACAATGAGAGAAGCCCGCAAGCGCTTACTCTCAGGTACCAGCGAAGACGCAATGATTGAAGAACTTTTTGATGGCCGTGATGAAGAGTATCACCTGCTCAAGCAAATCGTATTTGGTCGTGATTCACTCACATAACCGCATCTCAACTCGCTCTGCGTCTACTAGAGCAAAATCACCAAGAGCAAAGTTAACCAGAATAAAACTGAACATAAAAAGAGGCTGAGCATAATGCTCAGCCTCTTTGCTTTTTGTGTTTTCCTGATATGGAGGTCGGTTGGGTAGTAGCATCTTAACCCTACTCTTCAAGAAGCAACATACTTGTCAGTGATGGCAGCATCATTTCCACTTTACCACTGGTATCTGGTTCAAAAGCCTTTTTGGACAACACATCCACCAGCGATTTCGGGTGGCGTAAGCTAATGTTTTGAGCTCGACTCGATTTATTGATCAACACATAACCTTTCGCGCCGCGAGAAAACACCAACAGGTCTGAGTTAGCTTCAAGCAGTTTCATCGGAGTACCATGGACCGCGTTGTGAAACTGAATCCTTGCCGCCATGTCTGGATGGTTCCACGCATTCAACCATCTTGGGTTACCGTCTTCATCCCTGATATCACTGGTATTCAGATCGGTATAGATTAGTGGTACCCCGCCATCACGGCCCAAGATATAGCTGTAAGCCAAGCTTTCTCTACACTCATCCATGACTAAATCAACGAACACGTCGTTATTGGGAATGTCGTGAGTAATGGCGAAAGTAATGGCTCGCATTTCAGAAAGCGCTTGGCCAAAACAGTACGGATTAATCAGAGCCGTTAAGTCCCCATCTGGTTTGAGTGCATCGTACACCGTCTGAAACAATGGAAAATCGTAAGCCCCCAATCGAGTATGTTTTAAGTAAGGTTCTAAAAACAACTCGTACTCTTCTTTGGTTGCGCCCCCGTCGGTAATGATCTCTCCGAAAATATGACAATCTTTCGTGATTTCATCGGTCCAGACCTTCTTTAAATGCTCGAGAGTCATATGCTTGGCCGCATCAATCCGAAAACCCTTCACACCTATAGCTTTCAGCGCTTTAAGGAAACTTTGCTGCTGCTCAACAACATGAGGGTTATCTCTAAGTGTTGGCAAACCCGGATCATGATCGCCTGCAGAGATTCGGCCGTTCTGCACTTCCCATTTGTCTTTCCAGTCTTTGATGCCAAAGGCTTCAACGAAGTCATCTTCTTCAAAAAGCGGTTTGCTTAAATCGCCAAAAAGGCATAGTGATTGATAATGTTCAGATTGGGCAGCGTACTGGGCCATTTCAACACTGCTTGGGTATTGCAAATCAAGGCGTTGACTGGATTCATTTGCCATATGGTTAAACACCACATCAACATAAGTCAGCAACCCATATTGATCCAAGGTTTGCACCATTTTGATGAATGAGAGCGTGTCCCCAAGCTGATTGTCTATCACTCGATAGTCTTGAGGTTGGTAGCGCTGCCACCACTGCGTGCCGTCTTCATGCTTAAATGATTTCATTGGCGGCGACACAAGAACGGACTTGTAGCCGATAGCCGCTATTTGCTCAGCACGTTGAGTGACTAGCTCATAAGGCCAGTCAAACGCATGTAGGATTACGTCGGTCGATTTTATTGGCATGGTAGGGTCAAACTCCATACTTCTTTTAACTCAATAACTTAATTTCTAACCGCATTATAGAGCCCTTAAGATGATTAACCTCACCCCTGTTCTCACTTTTATCGGGGTAGATAAGGGGGCGCAGATTGAAGTGGATCACTCAACCAGCAGCTACCTGTATAAAAAAGCAGCACAAATAACTATACTAAAACCATATGTAGAAACACTGATCGAAGAGGTCACCTCATGTCTAAGTTGCGAATTGATATTGTATCGGACGTCGTCTGTCCTTGGTGCGTCATAGGTTACAAACGCCTAGAAGCTGCAATGCAAATGCATCCCGATGTCGAGTTTGATCTCCACTGGCACCCGTTTGAGCTCAATCCCGCTATGCCCCATACCGGACAAAATCTACGAGAACATCTGCAAGAAAAATACCAAACCACCGATGAAGCTAGCCAAATGGCAAGACAGAGCTTAATGGAAACAGGCAAGCAACTAGGGTTCGACTTCAACTTCTTTGATGACATGAAGATCTACAACACGCGCAAAGCCCACCAGCTTGTGATGTGGGCAGCCAATGAAGGTCGCCAACTAGAGCTTACCATGCGCTGTTTAATGCCTACTTCACTCAAGGATTGAATATTGATGATGAAGAAGTACTTTTCATGGTCGCAACTAACGTCGGTTTAGAGCCTCAACAAGTTTCTTCAGTGCTCGACGACCCAAGCTGGGCAGAAGCGGTTGCTTCAACCGAGCAACAATGGCTCGAAGCAGGCATCAACGCCGTCCCTGCCTATATTCTTAATAAAAAGCACATTATTTCTGGCGCGCAAACAACTGAAATTCTATCCGACGTCATTTTGGAACTCACCACCACACAAGAATGATGCACTCAATAAGGCGTATTTAATCAGTATCAATTAGTGGGCTTCTACGCATTGAGCAGAATAATATTGATTGCTCACTCATTAAGTCGGGTTTATTCTCTAGCACACGATTTATACGCAAGGAACGATTATGCGCAGCTCATACCAATACTCTATTGGCACCCCTGGCCAAAAGTGGGGAGAAGAAGAACGCCTAGCCTGGCGCGAACAAACCACCATTAAACGCGAATACCAACAAGAAGTCGTACCGAAAATCTTAGTGCTCAAAGACCGCTTCGATGTCGAGCAGTACGGTGCATTGAGCTACAACGCTGAACGCTTTCCGCTGTTCTGTATTAAATCGAAAAACTGGAACGACTCGAAGCCGACAGTACTGATTACAGGCGGAGTACACGGCTACGAAACCAGTGGTGTTCATGGCGCACTTAAGTTTGTCGACACTCAAGGTGAGAAATACAGTGAGCAATTCAACCTAGTCATTGCCCCTTGCGTAAGCCCTTGGGGATACGAGACCATTAACCGTTGGAACCCACTTGCGTTGGATCCAAACCGATCGTTTTACGAAAACTCTCCAGCCGAAGAGTCTGCTAACCTAATGGCATTGGTGGCGACATTGGGTGACAAGGTTCTTGTTCACATCGATCTTCACGAAACGACAGACACAGACGAAACTGAATTCCGACCAGCACTGGCCGCACGCGATGGTATTGAATACATCGAAGGTATGATTCCTGATGGCTTTTACACAGTAGGCGACACTGAAAACCCACAGTCAGAGTTCCAAGCTGCTGTTATCGCCTCAGTTGCTAAAGTGACGCATATTGCACCAGCTGATGAAGATGGCAAGATTATTGGCTCGGAAGTGGTCGCGCATGGCGTTATCAACTACCCAATGAAGAAGCTCGGCTTGTGTGGTGGTGTAACAAACTGCCTATTCGGTACGACCACTGAAGTCTACCCAGACAGCCCAAAAGTCACTGACGAAGAGTGTAACGACGCGCAAGTTGCGGCAATTATTGGCGGGCTAGATTTCATTATCCAAACCCACCTTTCGTAACTAAAGCAGTTTGCTTTTATATTGCTCCGGGGTATGCCCGGAGTACTTTTTAAACATAGTAATGAACGGGCTTGCTTGGTTATAGCCCAGAGTCAGCGCCACTTCTTTTACTGACTGCCCTTTTCTAAGCAAATCCATCGAGAATAGATAGCGCACCCTCAGTCTCCACTCTGTAAAACTCATCCCCAACTCACTTTGGCAATGGCGGGCTAACGTTCGTTCTGTGGTATGCACTTTCTCGGCCCATTGCTGCAAACTGGTATTGTCGGTTGGCTCTTCTTCGACTGCTTTCAAGATTGGGGCTAAGTATTTGTTGTCTGTCGACGGCAAGAAATGATGTTCAACTTCTTGAGTGGCCAGTTGATCTAGCAGGACTTGTACCAAGCGTTTATCCTGTTCGTTGTCTGCTACATTGACGTCTCGATGTCGAAAGTCATCAATTATAGCAGACACAATTGGCGTCACTTTAATGAGGCTAGTTTGGCTCGGGAAGTGCTCCGTCAATTCATGAGCGATGTTAAGCGAACAATAATCGAGGGGTTTTCGGTTGTAGCTACAATGTGTTACACCTGCGGGCACCCAGATAGCTAAGTGAGGCGGCGCTAAGAATCGTGTGGATTCCGCTTCCATCTCCAAAATACCACCACTAATCAACTGCACTTGCCCCCATGGGTGGCTATGAACTCGGGTTTCTGTGTTCGACAAAAACGCCTCGAAATTCATAAATACATCTGATGGTGCTCTATCTATTGATAACGACGGATGAAGGTTCCGCGCACTTTTTTTCAAAATTGTCTTCCTATCGCTCACGATGTCCTTTTGGAGATATATACAATTATATCGACCTGCCAAACTATCGTCACTCCCTGCTTTTGCGATATTGGTCACATGGTATATCTATTCCCTCTTTTCACCGTTTTCATCTGGGGCGGAAACTCAATTGTTAATAAACTTGCCGCTTCGGCGATTGAACCTAGCGCAATGAGCTTCTATCGTTGGTTCTTTGCCGTGCTCGTATTAACACCATTTTGCCTACCCGGCGTTGTCAAACAGTGGAAAATCATCAAACCTTACTTATCAAAACTGGCCTTTTTGGCAATGTTAGGCATGGTGCTCAACCAATCACTTGGGTATTACGCCGGCTTAACCACCACAGCATCAAACATGTCGCTGATCACTTCATTGGTTCCATTGCTCAGCGTTTTCCTAAGTTTGCCGCTGCTTGGTAAACGTATTTCTGTGCTGAGCATTGCTGGTGCAATCGTCTCTCTAGTGGGGCTTGCTTATATGCTTGGCGAGGGTGACATGCTGTTTTTCATTCATCAAGACGTGTCGCAGGGGGACGCCCTTATGCTTCTCGCAGCAATGGTATATGCAACTTACTGTGTTTTACTGAAACGCTGGAAAATGCCACTTACCAATTGGGCTCTAATCTATATGCAAGGCTTATTTGCCGTCATCATGCTCACGCCTCTTTGGCTCAGTAGTGAAGTACTGCTACCTACACAAGCCTCATTACCGCTTATCGCATACGCAGGTTTGTTGGCATCAGTACTTGCTCCTTGGATGTGGGTCAGGGCCATCGATAGGATTGGTGCAGACTCTAGTGCTATGTTTATGAACTTGTTGCCTGTAATCTCGGTAACGTTAGCGGCTAGCTGGCTTGGCGAAACTATCCATCGCTACCATTTCCTTGGTGGGTTGATGGTTATTTCAGGAGTTATTTTGTCTCAAGTTAAACTTAAAAGTTCGACACAGAAACCGCTGGATAAGCAAAAGGCAAAGCTGTATTAGTGAACGACAAAGCTTAGCAGGGGCCAATAAAGTTTGATAAACCTATAGAAATTAGGATGTAAGCACTGTTTTTCCTATGAAATACATGCCTACATCACTCTCATCTGATATAAATATCAGTACAAATCTACAAGATACAACAGCCTATGATGCAAAAGATTTTGCAGCTTATCGAGGAGAATCAAGTCATTGATTCTCCAAAGCAGCTCGAGCAAATTTTATTAAAACTCAACAATATCATCGACCACGAATACTTCTTACTTGGAATTTCTCTCCAGCCCACTTTAGTTGATGGTAAAACGCTAATTATTGATAACTATCCCGCGTCTTGGCGAGAACAGTACGACGAGTCTGGCTTTATGCACGTGGACCCTATCGTCAAGTACAGCATGTCTCACTTTCTACCCGTTCGATGGGATTTGATGACAAAGAGTCTATCGAAGCCAAGTGTTATTTTCGAAGAGGCACGATGCAATGGACTCAACGCAGGCTTCAGCATCCCTATTCACGGCCTACGGGGAGAGTTTGGAATGTTAAGCTTCGCCACGTCGGACTCAAAGGCCTACAATGTCGATAGCGCTCGCATAGCAACTTCTCAGTTAATCGTCCCACTACTGACTCAAAATATTCATAATATTGTTTCTGACATTCGGGACGACGAACACTTGGTGTCGCTGACTAACCGGGAAGTGCAATGTTTGACTTGGGCCGCGGAGGGAAAAAGTGCTTGGGAGATCGCGGCGATTATTGGTTGCTCAGAACGTACCGCCAAGTTTCACATATCCAATGCCTGTAATAAGCTTGGCGCGACGAATCGCTACCAAGCTATCACTAAAGCGATACTCGGGGGCACATCCACCCGCATATCTAGGGAAATTTGGTCTTATTACAGCCAACTTATGCGCCAACGCTCTCCTTATAATCCTCATTCATTGGTATATGCAGTACCACTGAACGCGTCTCTCCCAGCATATGGACTTGCTGGTCACCAATTCGTGCATTCGGTATACCCATTCGGCTAATGAGTTTTTCAATAGCGACCGAGGTAACCGTCACATACGAGTCAATGTTGTGTGCCTGAGCATGTTGATACAAAGCTTGAAACATCTTCATTGTGACATTACTTACGCCTCCCGCCTGCGCAGAGAAGTCTTTGTCGACAGCAAACCGGCTAAGCTCGAATACGTTCTCTTCTTGGGGCGCTGTTTCTTCTCCAAGCAACACAGGGAAGGTATCTTTGAGCATGTAGTCCTGAGTCGTAGGCAAAACTCGCCAGCACCCGATCACTGGCCCATGCTCGTCCTTTGCATACAGATAGTGCGCCCTAGGCACATCGTATTCATCAGATTCGGTTTGCTGCTTAACGGTGAGCTCCCAATTCAATCGTTTTGCAAATACCTTGTAGCGAAGAGATAAAAGGTTGTGATAGTCAGACGATGGAATATCGTTAAATGTGTAAGAAAGTATTGAAAGTGGCATGTTACATCTCCTTTGTTTAGTGGAGATGTCAACGTAGTCAATCGTGTTCGTGGGAAAACCTGTCCGATCGGACAGTTATGTACGTAAGACCTTTAAATTATTATTAAAAAGCTTAATTACTAGCAGTCAGTTGAAAAATACTTAGAGTACACCTAAAAAACAAATCAGTACTTGCTAAGGTATTTAAAAGTAAAGCCCTTGCTCTTTCGAGCAAGGGCTTTTTCTTTTCGTATTTTAGAGTGAGACAGTTACACGATAAAATCGACAGGCTTCTATTAAGTCGTCAACTCAACATCGGTTAACGGGGTACTACAGCAGGTCAGTACCATATTGGTATTCTCACCCATGGCTTGCAGGGCAGGCACATCTTCTTGGTCAACTTTGCCCGATTTAACGGTCACGCGACACGCACCACACAAACCAGCTCGACAACTATTCGCAATGTACAAGCCTGCATCTTCAGCTTGTTCGAGTATGGTTTTTTGATTGGTACCTTCAATGACTGTGCCATTCAAAGTGATGTTCACAGTTTCTTCTTTTCGAGCTACGGGAGCAGAAACTCCAAACGCTTCTTGGTGGTAGGCATTCTCTGGAAGCCCCTGTTTAAGAAGCAAGTTCTTCGCCTTGTTCATAAAGCCATCAGGGCCACAAACGAAAACTTGTCTGTCACTCACGTTCGGCACCTGTTTTAAGTGGCTTAAGCTAAAGCGCCCTTTCAAGCCAAACCAATCAATTGGTGGCTGCGTTAGAGAGATAATGACCCGCAACCCTTGGTGCGTTTGATTCAACTTTTCAATTTCTTCACGACATGGAATATCTTCAATGGTGCGGCACTGGTGATAGAAGACAACGTCGTCAACCTGATTATGATCGGCAAGGTAGCGCAACATTGAAAGCATAGGTGTTACGCCACTTCCCGCAGACAAAAGCAACAAAGGCGATTCATGCTCCACCAGCTTGAAGTTGCCTTCTGGGGTTTGAGCTTCGAGTACATCACCCACTTGAAGGTTATCTAACAACCAGTTAGATACATGGCCGCCATCTACACGTTTTACAGATATCGCCAAACGGCCCTTGCGCGATGGGCTAGAAGAGAGCGTATAGCGACGCGCTACCTTTTTCCCATCAATCTTAAGTTCAATCGGTAAGTGTTGGCCTGGTAGGTAGTTCAGCTCCTTGTCATGCTCCGATTCAAGCCAGAATGTAACGAAATCCTTTGCAATCTCTTCTCGCTCAACACAAACAAACTGGAAAGTCGCAGGGGTATTATCGGCATAAACTTCCGCATCCTTGTATTCCAAGACTTCGATTTCATCACCTTGATGGATCATGCCTTCATTTAATGCGATTAGGTTCTGCCCAAAAAACACTTCACCTGCTCCATCGGCACGGAACTGGGAGAAGGTCTTAAGCGGCTCTTTGTTGGCGCGAAGAGAGCCTGTTTCCACATCAACAGTCGTCAAAATACAACGCTGACAAGGCTTCCTAGCTTCAAACTCAACTTCGCCGATACGGATGCGTTTCCATGTATCTTCGACAAACGGTTTGTCACCTTTTACCACGAGATTAGTTCGAAACTGATCCATGCTATGTTCTTCCGAGCTGCGACGGTTCAACTCTTCTAAAGAGTTCTCACTAATAACAAGTACAGGATAACCGTCGGCGAAACTCACGTTGTGCCCAACTTTAGGTCGTATTCGGTTTGATTGTTCGCCAGTATAGAGCAGCTCGACGCGATGCCCAAGTACTTTACTAAACCAATCATCGGCTTCATCAGTCGTCGTATAGGCTGTAAACGTATCGCTCCACACTGTTGCATCGGATTTTTGCATCTTAAATGCGTTGTAAGAGAGCTTGAGAGGTGCTAAGTCTGGGTAGCGGAAGATAATGCCATCAGGCAGTAAGCTGGACTTGACCAGCACCATTGCAGGATTTTTACGTGCGGTCACCATTGAACCGTCGGCATTGGCTACCATGAATCGACGGTCAAAGCTCAATCCTTGCTTCTCAACCCATGCGGTCGACATCGCAATCCCACCCACCGACTTGACTGGGTAGACATTAATTTGTGTAAGTGTCGCTGCTGACATTCTCGCTCCTGATATCCTTATTGTTGTTCCGCTATGATACCTGTTACTCACCCAAATAACCTCAATAAAACTGTCGCACTTTTGCTTTAAGTATTAATAGCTTGGGGGATAGACATTGCAACTCAGTCATTCACCCATAATAATGAGGCTAATAATGGACTAATTGGAGCGACTTCATGAACGATACCAACAAACTGCTGATGATCATCATCTGTGTGTTAATGCCACCTTTGGCGGTTTTCATCTCTAAGGGATTCAGCAAAGACTTTTTTATCAACCTGATTCTGACGATTTTCTTCTTTGTGCCAGGCATGATTCATGCGCTATGGTTACTGTTGAAATAACATGCAATCTTTCCCATTCGCTTCCATTTACAGAAAATAGGGTGAAATGATCAGGCTTTTCCACTATCATCCTGTCGCCTAAACGGAAGCGTTTGCGTGAATTGCAAACCCTTGAATAGGCTCCAGACACATAATAAAACTTGGTGGGAGCATAGAAATGACAACACTTACAATCACTCGTCCTGACGACTGGCACGTTCACCTTCGCGATGGTGAAGTTCTGAAGGATACGGTTCGCGATATTAGCCGCTACAATGGCCGCTCGCTCATTATGCCAAACACCATCCCACCGGTAACGACAACAGACATGGCTATCGCCTACCGCGATCGCATCATGCAGAGAAGCCAAGTGAGCAGTTCCAGCCTCTTATGGCGCTATACCTAACGGACAACACCACGCCAGAAGAAATTCGCAAGGCGAAAGAATCAGGTGCAGTGGTGGCCGCTAAGCTTTACCCAGCAGGTGCAACAACAAACTCTGACTCTGGCGTAACATCCGCTAAAAAGATTTATCACGTTCTTGAAGCGATGCAAGAAGTCGGCATGTTGCTACTGGTCCACGGCGAAGTGACGCATCATGATGTAGACATCTTCGATCGTGAAAAAGAGTTCCTAGATACCGTTCTTGCACCTATTGTTAACGACTTCCCGAACCTAAAAATCGTTCTTGAGCACATCACGACGGCAGATGCGGCAAACTTCGTAAAGAATGCCAACGAAAATGTAGCAGCAACGATTACGGCTCACCACTTGATGTATAATCGCAACCACATGCTAGTTGGCGGCATCAAGCCTCACTTCTACTGCCTACCAATTTTGAAACGTAACACACATCAGAAAGCGCTTGTTGAAGCAGCCACTAGCGGCAGCAAGAAGTTTTTCTTAGGTACGGACTCTGCGCCACATGCTAAAGGAGCTAAAGAGTCTGCTTGCGGTTGTGCTGGTTCTTACACTGCACACGCCGCGCTTGAGCTTTACGCTGAAGTCTTCGAAGCAGAAGGTAAGTTAGACAATCTAGAAGCCTTTGCAAGCCACAACGGCCCAGACTTCTATGGTCTTGCACGTAATGAAGATACGGTCACTTTGACTAAAGAGACTTGGTCTGTTCCTGAAACCATGCCGTTTGGCTCAGATATTGTTGTGCCAATTCGCGGGGGTGAAACCATCGAGTGGACAGTTAAGTAAAATCTAGTCCTTTCGATTAAACCCTGAAAAGCAGCGCACCAGCGCTGCTTTTTGTTTATCCATATTCTCTATCTGCACCGCCATCTGACAAGGCGAATTGCCCCCTCTCAGAACTCTGCCTTTAGGTCAAACGAGTTTTGCATCCCAGTATCAAAAATAAGAACCCTGTCGCCCACCCGAAATAAAATTGCGAACCAAGCCGCATTTAGCAATTGACTAAACTATTATTAGATTAACATTTCTCCTTGGAGTCAAAGGAATGCAGTTTAGGACCAGCTTGGTTGATCGTTCATGGCGTAAAACATCTAACCTCGCTAATCAGTATATTTTTCCTTCAATGCAAGCAATAAGAGAAGGCCTCATCTGGCTGATCCCTGTTTTAATGGTGTCTGCCATTGCGCTTTTTGTTGCCAGCTTGACGGAATTTATGTCTGAATCGAGTCCTGATTGGGTAAAACTCTTATACCAGTTCCAAGGCGCAGTATCGGCATTTTTTCCGTACCTGATGACCTCAACGATCAGCTATATCGTTGCCATGCAGTGGCGCTTGCCAAGAGCCCCAGCGATCTTACTGTCTTTGATGTACCTGATTGCACTCACTCACCTAGTACCTAACGAGCAAACCGTACTCACCTTTAACATTATCTTTGCGATTCTCACTCCGCTTTACGCCATCCCGATACTCGCCTACTTCGCCAATCAGAAATATCTGTTTCTGACTAAAACCGAAACTGCTGGGCGTTTGGTCAAAGAGTCTCTCAACCTTGTCCTTCCTGCGTTAATTACCACGCTGATTGTATTGTCTGTGAACTACAGCATCATGATGGGGCTGGATTCTGTGTCATGGAGTAATTTGCTCAGCATTGATTACGCCAATCGACCACTGCATTTCGGGCTTACTTTTTCAGCGTTGAACTCGATTTTGTGGTTCTTCGGCATTCACGGCTACTACGCCCTTTTGCCTCTCATAGAATTCCTACAAGAAGGTATCGCACTCAATTACACCACTGTGTTGGCTGGAGGCGAAGCCGCCTATCACATGAACCTTTCTTTCATGGGAGCATTTGTGTTTATTGGGGGAGTGGCGCCACACTTTCACTCGTCATTGGCATGCTGCTCTTTTGCAAAAACAAAAGCTTAAGACTGCTCGCCATCGCAAGTATCCCAATTGGCATCATGAACGTAAACGAGATCCTACTTTTCGGGCTTCCAATTATCTTAAACCCACGGATGTTTTTGTCTTTTTTACTTGCTCCCATGGCCAACGTCGCCATTGCATATGCTGCACTGTCTCTCGGTATTATGGGCTCACCTTGGGTATCTGTACCATTTAACTCTCCGATTCTAATCAACGCTTGGATAGCAACGGGGGAGACCTGAGCGCGGTACTTATTCAAGCCTTAAACATACTTGTCGGTATCATCATCTACTTTCCGGCAATTCATCAGCTAAACAACCAATATAGCAATAGCCAGATTGCACTTGCGGCACTTGACACTTCATACACTCGCCGCCAAGAGGAAGCTGCTAGCCTACAAGCAGACCCAATCGCTGCGGCCATTCAAAGCCAAAAAGAACAACAAGTTCTAGAAAAGCAAATTGAGCTATTGAGTCACCAAGATTTCTGCCTTGAATACCAACCGCAAATCTCCCAAATCGACAAACAGCTGATTGGGTGTGAGGCGCTCATTCGAGGTAAAGATCGTAAAGGTAACCTTGTGGCCCCTTTCCACTTTTTGCCTTGGTTAGAGAAAGCTGACTTGATGAAAGATGTCGATCTTTGGGTGTTCAGACAAGTGGTTAAAGACATACAAGTGATGGAAGAAAACGACTTACGCGTGACGGTATCCGTTAACGTTACGCCTGAGACGCTACTTGATGACCGCTACATGAGGGAGATCGAAAACACCATCAAACCCTTCGCACACTTAATCCATTTTGAGATCACCGAAGAAACACTCCTCGCCGACCAACAAAAGCTATCGCACGTTTTCAACCGACTGCACCAATTGGGAGTAAAAATACATATCGATGACTTTGGTACAGGCTATTCATCATTAAGCTACTTGAACCAGTTCCCAATCGATACCATCAAAATTGACCGCGCTTTTGTTAATGCACTAGCCAATCGTAAAGGCCAAAAGGTTTTTGCCGGTATTCTCGCGATCGCCGAGCGGCTTGAAATGGAAGTGGTGGTCGAGGGCGTTGAGACGAAGGATCAACTCAACTTCATTCCAGTTAACGACACTATTACCATACAAGGCTGGTACTACTCTCGTTCTTTACCCTTGGATAAGTTCCTAAATTACAAGGTCTAGCTCAATCACAATAACCACTCTCAATGTTGCAACATCAGTACGCTTACTTTGAAATTGCTTTGTTTTCTGATCTTTGGCTTTTTACTATGAAGCCTGATACTTCTGCTTTCCACCCAACGATTTGATATTGAGATTCCGCATATTTGCGCATCGCTTAAATATCAACCTTGTTTGTCGAGCCACGGTAGAAGCCAAATCCACTTTTTGTCTTAGTCACTCAAGGATGGAGATATGAAGAACGAAGAACTAGTCAGCCAAGATAACATTAGTGAAACCCTGCTCATTACTTTATATATGAAATCTAGGGAGTCGAAGCTAACCAATCCAATCATCAATGATGAGTCAGCTTGCCAACTCGTCGAGACTCTTGATTACGACTTTTCGAAGTTTGACCAAGCCGTAGCCAGCTCTGTAGGTGTCGCAATTCGCTCTCGCTACTTTGATCAACAACTCATACAATTTATTGAAACTAGAGAAAACCCCATTGTTGTACTGCTCGGTACAGGCCTGGACAGCCGATACCAACGCATTGGGCAAATAGCCCAGAAGGCCTCATTCTATCAGCTTGATATTCCGGCCATTATTCAAGCACGACAACAACTCATTCCATCTCAAGAAAACGAAACCTTCATTGCCTCCTCCATGTTTGAAACTCAATGGATGGATTCCCTGATTCAAGCACACCCTAACGGCCAATTTATCTTCATTGTAGAAGGTGTGTTGATGTATTTTGAACAAGACATTGTGAAGAAGTGGTTCCAAGATATGGCTCAACGCTTCGGTGGCAGTGAAATATTATTTGATGTCGTCAACAGTTGGCTAAGAGACAACTCACATCGACATGATTCACTAAAGGTCATGGAAGCACGGTTCATCTACGGCTGTGATGATGATAAACAAATGGAGTCTTGGTCTGATAACCTTGAACACGTATCCACAAAGCTTTACAACGAGTTCCCTGAATGGAAACGAGTCGGTTGGGCAAAATGCCTAGCTATGAAACTTATCCCTTCAGTTAAGTACTCGTCGAGGTTGCTGTGCTATCGGGTTAAGTAAGTCGAGTTAAATAAGCCGAGTTAAGCAAATCGAACTAAGAATATAATATCTATTAAGATGATCGCGTTCTGTTTGGCAAAGTCTCAGGCACCACCACGCTCGGCTACATTTTCGTACCATCAACCATTATCACGCCCGTTATGTAGCCAGCGTCGCCCAACCTCAAACCTTTCTGTCCATTTATGAGCGAATATTCAAGGTATTCGAGATTCTTATCTTGGTTGGGTAACCAGCCATTCGCAGTCATGACCGTTTCATAAGAGTATGGGTCGAAAACATAGAGTGATGATACAACGACACCCTGATCGGAGACATTTGCTTCCATCCCGGTGACAACTACTGCTCGGTCTGATGTTCGTGAGCTTTGAACCATCAAAATAACAGGCTTGCTCTCAACGAGTTGGTTGTAGAGGAATATAGGGGACGGCGGCCCCGCAGTATATTGGCTCAGCACTTGCACCGATTGCCCACTCTTGTCTTGCATTACCGTATTGATTGCACTCAACATTTCAACGATCTTTATACTCTCGTTGACCCCAGCTTCTTTTGCCTTGTCGACTATTGCATCCTTTTCCAAATCCATGCCTTGGTAGGAGAGCACCATCTCCACACTAGTGGCCCTGCTCCAAAACAAATCGTATTGAGCACGATAATGCGATTCAAACTTGCTCTTTTCAATGCCGACAAACTGAGCGTGACTGCTTAGCGGTATAAACAGCAGCAATATCATTAAACGTATTGGCATCTTTCGACTCTCTTTCTCTTTATGGGAAGCGCAGTGATCTGAAAAAGAATACGCAGCCCTTGAATAAACGGATCCCAATAGACAAAACAATGAAGTGGTTTCGACAAAGTGAGCTTTCTATTTAGCATTCTAAAGTTGTTAATTCAGATTAGCTATTTATGTGAAATCACTTGGTTTTCTCAAATTAAATCATTGAGTTAAAACAATCACTCTTCTAGGTTAGTCCGCAAGATACATGACACAATTTAGTGTTCGAACAATTGATAAAGGTTTTTACTATGGGCGTACTGCCGAACTTGAAGCAGCCAGAGGGAAGTTATCTGTGTGGTGCATACAGCGTGGTAGCTTGCATCCGACTATTCGAGCTAGATAACCAGGTGATCACGCTGAACAAGTTCGATCCTTCAGTTTGCGATTTCTCAGGCGAGGTTGTGAACATTGATACTTCTGCTGACGATGATGTTCTTGCAAAGCAGATTTACAAAGTGACCGGAATTTACTCGCCATTTGACATGGATAGCTTTGTCGAAAAAGACGGATTCAACCCACTCTTTTGTGTCGCTTATATCCTTCAAAAGCTTGAGCTTGATGTACGATTACTGATTAAAGCTCCTCTAGATCTAGAGCAGTTAATTAATCAGTACCCCGTTGAGGGCGAAGTGCTGAGAAAGCTTAACTGCCCTATTAGCAATTTCGATGAAACGCATCACGCCGCAGATTCAGTACTCATACCGGTAGTTGTTTACCCGCTTGTAGAGATTATGACCAGCCATTATTTGGTCAGCCATGAACAGCAGTGGTTGGATACTGAGTTAGATCAACATCCACTTCATTGGGACAAAATCCAAGATTGGGAAACTTCGCAAAACAAACGCTCAGGTGCAGTTTGGACAGGGTTTGCGCTAGAAGTTTCAAGACATTAGAAGTTCATTTTTACAAGCAACTAGTTAGAAACAACAAAGGCTGGGAAAACCCAGCCTTTTCTATTCTTCAATGCCTGTTTCTAGTGAACTGGCGTATCTGTTTTAGAGTAGAATTTTCCGAAGTGCGCTTCTAACACTTCTGGTGTTAGTTTGCCTTCCGCTTCTAGGCGCTTTAGCTCAGCAACGACTGCTTTTTGCTCTTCAAGAGAAGGCAGTTTTACTTCTGGCTCGTTCGCCATCTCTTGAGACATTTGCTCAAGCTCTTTTTCAAAATCACTCATGATTACTCACCACTTACCTAGAATAAAATACAAAATCAAACTAGGTCGAAGTTTACCTATTTCACACCACAGATGCCAATAGCAATTTTTGCCTCACAGAAAAAGGCCTGCAATCTTATTTCGTGACAAGGATGCAAGCTTGAAAATTTGTTTACTATTTCCCATGAAATTATACATTTATGGCCTTGCAAGCATGCGCTCCAAACTCCATATAATGTTTTGCTATGGCTTGTTGTTCATATGTTGTTCAAACGAACCCAAGCTCAACGGAAATCAGGAACTTTTTCCACGCATTAACCACTAAATGGAAAACTCAAAGGAGAACAAATCTTTATGCAGTCCGTTTCGCTACAACAACTTCAGCAGTATTTGAACGGCCAAGTAATCGGCCAAGAAGAATTGGTTAAACAACTGCTCGTTGCACTACTTGCCGATGGTCATATTCTTGTCGAAGGCCCTCCTGGTCTCGCAAAGACCCGCGCGGTAAAAAGCTTAGCCGACTGTATCGAAGGCGATTTCCACCGAATTCAGTTCACACCGGACTTGCTACCCGCAGATTTAACCGGTACCGATATTTTTAGAGCTGAAACAGGTGAGTTTACGTTCCAAGCAGGCCCTATTTTCAACTCCCTGCTTTTGGCAGACGAGATCAACCGCGCACCAGCTAAGGTTCAAGCCGCAATGCTGGAAGCGATGGCAGAAAAGCAGATCACTGCGGGTCGAAAAACTTATCCATTACCTGAGTTGTTTTTGGTGATGGCAACCCAAAACCCGATAGAGCAAGAAGGCACTTACCCACTTCCAGAAGCACAGTTAGATCGATTTTTACTGCACCTTGAAGTTGATTACCCAGACGCCAAGAACGAGCTTGAAATTCTTCGCCTAAATCGCGGCGAAGCTATGAGTTCTGGTAAAGAACAAACGCCGCCAAAGCTTTCCCAAGCTGACATCTTTGCTGCAAGGCAAGAAGTGCTCAACATCCACATGGCTGACGCGATTGAGCAATACATTATTCGATTAGTGATTGCGACGCGCGAGCTATCCATTACGGACAAGAGATGGCAGATTGGATTGAAATGGGTGTCAGCCCTCGAGCAACTATCGCCCTAGATCGCTGTGCACGTGCGCACGCTTGGCTGTCTGGTCGTGATTTTGTCTCTCCAGAAGATGTCCAAGCTATGGCCTACCCTGTGTTGCGACACCGCATATTGCTGACGTACCAAGCTCAAGCTGAAGGCATTACGCCGAATCGAGTTATCCAAAAGCTTCTCTCGTTGGTTGGCAGCGCCTAATGAAAGCGAAGAGTTCTGCCCAGCGCCATTCTGTTGAGATGGACGGAGTGAATCTCACTCTTAAAGAGCTGATCAGTTATAAACAGCAAAGTCTTCGCTGGTTACCTCCAGCCAAGAGCTTATGGAGCCAAATGCTTGGGCAGCACCAAAGTTCGGCTCTCGGCCGAGGGATGGACTTTGCCGAAGTGCGCCAGTATCAACCCGGTGATGACATTCGAAGTATTGACTGGCGCGTCACCGCGCGTACAGGTAAAACGCACACCAAACTTTATACAGAAGAGCGTGAGAAGCCGGTGATGCTTTACATCGACTTGAGTGAAAGCATGCGTTTTGGTTCCACTTTCATGCTTAAGTCGGTACTCGCCTCTCACATGGCGGCGCTTGTCAGCTGGCTTTCAACCGCAAACAATGACCGAGTGGGCGCCGTGATCGACTTAGGCACTCAGCTTATCGACGTTAAGCCAAGTGCTCGTAACTCTGGCCCTTTAAAGGTCATTCAGCAATTGGTGAATGAACATAGCAAGCTGCTGCAAAAAGAACTGCTTCAAAACGGCTCCACCAAAAATGACGTAAACACCGATAACCTTAACTCCATGACCGATGGGCTTACAGCCCTAAATCGCCTGTGTCCAAAAGGCAGCGAAATCATCATTATCAGTGACTTCAGTCGTTTTAACGCTCACTCTTCAGAAACGCACAATACGCAAACCGAACAAGAAATTCTGCTCACCCGTTTGAGTCGCCATAATCGAATTCGTTTAGTTCATGTTGGTGACCCGTTAGAATCTGGTCATACCCAGTTTCGTGGCGTAGAACGCGTATCAAACAGGAATCAAACGCAGTGGTTTGATTTCTCATCAAGTAAAAACAGGAAAAAACTCAAGATCAAATTTGATCGGCACCAAGCCAGTTTGGAAAAGAGATGTCGACAACTCGGTATGAGTTATCACTATCTCTCTACCGACCAGGCACTAGTCGATCAGGTGACGGGTTAATCAATAATAACAACAAAATCAGAGACAAATTGAATGACGGAATCATCAACGACACCTCTTCCATTAGAAGCCATTGTTCTTCCAGATGTACCTAGCTGGTTTCCACTCGCATGGGGTTGGTGGGCGACGTTTGCTGGAGTATTAACCTGCCTACTACTTTTCGTATTGCTTGTTCGCGGTAACAAGCGTCGCCAAGCGCCTAAAAAGGCAGCATTGACCATGTTTAATGGCAAGCGTTCGCTCACACCATCTGAAGCGATTGAACTTGTTCGCCAAGCGGCTTTAAGTTATTACCCACGAGATGAGATTGCGCATCTAACTGGTCAAGATTGGTACAACTTTCTAGACAGTCAGGTCACCAGACCAATCTTCACGCCTTATCGCTCAATTTGGGATCAAGCGTTATATCAAAAGCAACCTGTCGAAGACGCGAATGCCTTGGTTGAAAGCTGCCAACAGTGGGTAAGCCAAGCGCTTCCTCCTAAGAGAAAGTGGGGGCGCTAGTTTGGAGAACATAGAGTTCGTTTGGTGGGGTGCATTTATACTGCTTCCTTTGCCGCTGTTCGTGTACAAACTCATGCCAGCGGTCAAGCAGCGTCACGCAATCTACCTGCCGAATTTGCCGACACAAAGCGGCAGTAAAGCACCACTCGGTCATACTTCTCGATTGTTGTCTGTGGTTGTTTGGCTGATGTTAGTTACTGCGACAGCTCGTCCAGTTTGGTATGGCGATCCTGTCACCGTGCATACTGAGCATCGAGATCTCATGCTGGTTGTCGATCTATCATATTCAATGAATCAGGCCGACATGATGCACAATGGTGATTACATCGATCGTCTTAGCGCTGTCAAAAACGTCCTCAGTCAGTTCGTAGAGAACCGAGAAGGCGATCGATTGGGGCTGGTTCTTTTTGCAGACCATGCCTATCTACAGACACCACTTACATTGGACAGACGAACCATTTCAGAACAGATTAACCAAATGGTTCTGCGCCTAATTGGCGATCAAACTGCCATTGGCGATGGGATTGGCCTTGCAACCAAAACCTTTGTAGATAGCGACGCACCGCAGCGCGTGATGGTTCTTCTCAGCGATGGTTCAAACAACTCCGGTGTGCTTGACCCAATTGAAGCAGCCGAAATAGCCCAGCAATATGGCACAACCATCTATACCGTTGGGGTTGGCGCTGGCGAAATGGAAGTACGCCAATTCTTTAGTACACGCACCGTTAATACCGCTCACGACCTTGATGAAAAAACGTTAGAAGAGATTGCTACCATGACGGGTGGCCAGTACTTCCGCGCACGAAACGCCGAAGAGCTTGCCAATATTTACGACACCATTGATGCCCTAGAGCCTATCAATGAGGCCAAACAAACTTGGCGTCCACAGCAAGAATGGTTTGGCCTGCCACTGGCCATTGCGCTGTTTTTCTCGATTGTTTTGTTAGTGATGAGGAGAAATCATGTCTAGCTTTCATTCTCTGATTCCATCGTTTCTCTACCCAGAGTGGTTTTTAGCCTTATTCCCAATATTAGGCTTGACCCTTTGGCTACTCAAGCGCAGTAAAAGTGCCGTGCTCATCGCACCACACATCGCGAAAGCCTTAGGATTAGGCTCTGATAAAAGTTCCGGTTTGGGCATCAAAGTGGCAGCGACTAGTTGCTGTATCGCGGTATTTGCGCTGTCTGGTCCAAGTTGGCAAACCGTCAGTGTGTCTGGCCAACAAAATGCGAGCGCTCGAGTTTTGGTGATGGATATGTCGCGCTCTATGTACGCAACCGATCTGACGCCAAACCGACTCACGCAAGCTCGTTTCAAAGCAACAGACTTGCTTAACGGTTGGAATGAGGGCTACACAGGTTTAGTGGCCTACGCAGGTGATGCCTATACGGTAAGCCCGTTGACTAATGACACCGCAACTATTCTTAGTATATTGCCCAATCTCTCGCCTGATTTAATGCCCTTCCCGGGAGCGAACGCCGCTAAAGGGGTCGAGCAAGCGATTAGCATGCTGCAAAATGCGCAAATGGGATCTGGGGACATCATTCTTATTGCCGATGATCTGGATGATCGAGAAAAGTTAGATATTGAAGAACTGCTTTCTGGCACACCATGGAAGCTGTCGATTCTTGCCATTGGAACGCGATCGGGTGCGCCTATTCAACTCCCCGATGGAAAGTTACTGCGCGATAATGCGGGTAACACGGTGATTGCTCAAAGCAATTTTAGCAACATGCAAAAGCTTGCGAGAGCGACGTCGGGTATGTTTCGCGCTGCAGTGCCAGACAACTCAGACGTCGATGCCATTCTGGCTCGGACTATGCACTTAGCGACTAACTCAAATGCGAGCGCCGATAAAACCGGCGACGCAATGATCTCTGACCGGTTGAACAATGGATTCTGGTTTTTGCCATTGCTTATTATCCCCGCTCTTTTGATGTTCAGAAGAGGTGTTCTATTTTCGATCAGTCTGCTCATTTTGCCACTTTCTTTTCCAAACACGAGTTGGGCTAGCCCTTGGCTCACGGATGATCAGCAAGGCTATGAGTCCTTTCAATCTGGGGACTTCAACAGTGCGAAAAAAGCGTTTACTAACCCTGCTTGGAAGGGAGCAGCGGCTTACCAAGCACAAGACTATACAACAGCGATTGAATGGCTTTCTCAAGCTGAAGGATTAGAAAACAAATACAACTTGGCCAACGCTTATGCTCAATCTGGACAACTGGATGAAGCCGCAACGCTTTATCAAGAGATTCTTGAAGAAGATCCGAACTTCACTAAAGCAAGATCCAATCTAGATATCGTTGAGCAAGCCCAGCAACAGCAACAGCAACAAGACGAAAATGGCGAATCGCAACCAAATTCAGACGACAATGGCTCAGGTTCCCAAAGTCAACAAGGCGAACAAGATCAGCAATCCGGCCAAAACCAGCACAGCTCAGAAGATTCTCAAAATACTGATGACGCACAAACAAGTGACGAAGCCGATGCAAATCAATCCGAGGGGCAAGAACAAAGCGCAAACTCAAATGCTGCTCACGATAACTCAGCACCGCAACCCACAAGCGCTGAAGAACGTGACCAACAAGTCCAAAACAACGTTAACAATGCCCAGCGCGAGTTAGACAAGCGCGAACTAGACAATAACGCGGACTCTGACAGCGAATCCGACCCATTAGATTCGCAACCGAACGCTCAACCTCAGGCGGCTAGAATGGAATCCGAGCAAAGCACGGAAGACGGCGAACGAGAGCAGGAAACTCCGGTTGCTGCACCACTTTCGCCTGACAATCACCAAGACGTAGACCCTAACCTGCGACGTCTAGAACAAGTAGAGAGTGCCCGCGACCCAAGCCACCTACTGCAAGCTCAATTGCTCTTGCAGGCGCAACAAAGGCCAACACCCGAAGACACGGGAAAACATTGGTAATAAGGGATAGTGGTGATGAAGGGTAATACAGTAATGAATAACCGAAAGTTTTCTATGAACGAGTCTATGATGAAAAATGGTTTCTACCGCCCAAGCTATCGGGCGATATCACTCTTGCTTAAATCAATCATCTTATTCTTTGCACTGTCGTCCATTGCTCAAGCAGCAACAATGGTCGCCACCGTTAGCAAGAACAAAGTCGCAAAGAACGAAGTATTCCAACTGCGTATTTCTATTGATCAAAAAGTATCGTCAGATGACTTAGACCTTAGCGTTTTGGAAGAGTATTTCTTCATGAGTCGCCCTAGTTTTGGTACCTCAGTAAACATCATTAATGGCGACCGCAGTAACCGCAGCGAATGGAATGTGTCTCTGGCCGCTTTAGAACTGGGCACATTAACGATTCCTAGTTTCACACTTAACGGAGCCAAAACGCAGCCTATCCCTATTCAGGTAGAGCTCGATACTATGGCACCGGATGAGGATGATTTGATTGAGTTGCAGCATCAACTGGATCGCTCAAGCCTTTACCCAAGCGAGAGTGCTTATCTCACGACTCGCTTGATCATCAAAGCCGACCCTCGCCGGCTGCAAAACCCTAAAATTGTTCCGCCGAAAGTGGATGGTATGGCTATAGCGCTACAAGGTGAACCTAAACAGTATCAAAGCGTTCTTGATGGGGTTGAAGTAACCATCGTTGATCAAACTTATCGCATCACTGCCACAGATCCGGGTAGCTTTGAGCTTCAGACCAGCGCATTTCAAGGCGGTGTGATTTATGGGAACAACCGCACTGGCTCAACAAGTGTGATTCAAATTGATAATCCGGGTAAGCAAATTGCCATCACGGTAAAACAGCCACCTGCCGATTACGTTGGCCGCTGGTTACCAACCTCTTCACTAAAACTTAATCAACAATGGATTGACGCACAGGGCAACGCTATCGATCCAAGTCAGATCCATAGTTTATCTGTTGGCGATGCGATTACCCGCCAGATCACCCTTGATGTTGTTGGTCTCACCGTTGAACAGCTTCCAAATGTTGTCATCAATAATCCTCAGGGCGTTCGCGTCTACGAAGAAAAACCCACCTTTGAGACATTAAGTAATGACAACGGAAGTGACAACGTCACCAGAATAACATTAAAGCAGGTCCTTATTCCTCAGCAAACCGGAGAGTTTTCTCTTGAGCCTGTGTCTATCAATTGGTGGAATAGTCAACTCGATAAAGCTGACAATAGCCAAGTGAGTGGCCTAGAACTACAGGTAGACGCCGCCAGCAATTTAAACCAAGACTTCGCTGCACCTGTTACAACCATGCCACAGCAAGTTATTATTGAGAAAGACAGTGGTATTTGGCCATACCTTACAGCACTGTTTGCAACGCTTTGGCTCGCCACGCTTGCTTACGCATTAATGAAGCGAAATACTACGCAAGCGAAAGACACGGATTCTCCACTGACGCCTCTAACAAAGAGCGACTTCATTAAGGCCATCGAATCTAATGATGCAATACTGGCGTCTCAACTTTTCTCTGACTGGGTAATTGACGGTAACGCAAGCAAAGATGAAGTGGCTGAAGTAAAACTGCAACTGCAAGCTTGGCAAGCAACCCTGTATGGTTCAGATTCAGGGGATCAAGCAGCGTCGAGAAGTGCGCTTGTTTCAGCAATAAAGCGCACACAAAGCCAAGCAAAAATGACCACTAAATCTGAAGAGCAACTCGCTAAGCTATAGCTATCTAGCAATAATTTTGCCTTAGCGAAATAAAAGGGTCTAGCTCACTAGCTAGACCCTTTTTTCGTCATTATGACATTGACTATCCGCAGAACATTATTTCAGCAGGATTAATTTTTAGGACACTCGAACGCGCCAACGTAATCCCACGGCTGATAGTTAACGTTCTGATCATTTGGAGCTTTGTTCGAGTTTGCTTCTCGAGCAACGTATTCAATACCCATGTGAATGACACGATCACCGGGATGATAAGAGTGTGATGCCTCCCATCGCGTAGGCAATGCGTTGTCAGCCACGAACAACTGCCAATCCCAACTTGCCTTTGAAGGACTGCTGCCGCCATGTGCAGTACCATTGGTTGGTGTGTAAAGCTTACCTTTGTGTCTTACCACTTCACCTTTATAGTACATCCCGTTTTTGTCATTCCATTTACGTGGTTTCCATTCAGGATAGTTCGAAGTGGCTGCCTGATCATTTAAACACTGATATTGTGACGACGACTTCGATTCAAAATAGACAAACCCATCGTTTCCACACGCCCACAAACGACCTGAATCTGGATCAAACGCTAAACGTCCTAGATCATCGGCGTACTGGCAATGAGTACTTGATGGCTGCCCATCAGTCAAAGGAACACTGTCAGCGACATTTTGAGCGGCGGCTGAAAAAGAGAAAAAGGCAGACGAGGTCAAGAGTAGTAGGCTAGATGCGTTCATTATTCTTCCTTAACAATTATTGTGACTTTCATTCCAATTATTTTGCAAGAATAATACATACAACAAACAAATATACACTACTACTTTTGATGCTTAGTTCTATACGTTTCAATAATAAGACTGAAAATTGCAGAATAATAGCCTATAAAAGTACTATTTCTGCATATTTATCAAAACGACTCATGACTATTGAGTAAGCTCTTCAATTACTCTCTCAACATCTTGGCGTAGTAGTTCAAACGCTTCTTCTGGCTGCATGATTGGGACATCCTCGACTTCAAAGAACTCAATCAAATCCGCTTGTTCTAAAAAGTACTCTTCTACCATTGGGCATGCTCAACTCGGCTGGCAGCGTAGACACGATTTGCAGTGCAAATTTGCTTTGCGGTAGCAATTTTCGGCATACGCGGATGCTGCGATGATTCCACCCCTAACTCATCAAGCTTTTCAATCACTTCTTTAGCAATTGCGCCGACATTACCCGTATCACTGAGATCACGGAGCAATGCGCTAGAGTCTGCACGCCATGGTAGCCTTGAACGTTCGGCCAGGGCATTAAAGTAAAGTTCACAAAAACGACTGCGATAGTAATTACCTGAACAGAGGAAAAGGATTTGTTTCATTATTTGCTCCAAAGCAAGACAAGAAATCACACTCTACCCGTTCTAAATGACAATAACGTTCATAAAGAGCTCGATAATATGTACTATTAGCTCAAGATGAACGATTATCAGCAACAGTTCGGAGCACATTTAGTCGGAACATAGTAAAGAAACAGTCCTGAGATGATTACCAAAGAAATCCAAACTTATCCTGACCAACTCCAACTTACCGCCTATCGTAAAGTCCGCCCTGAGCTGACTTTCCATTGGCACTATCATTGGGATTGGGAAATTACCTTGACGACAAATGTACAAGGGGAGCGCTATATCGCGGATGATATTTGCGAAGTGTCTGGCTGGGATCTCACGCTAACTCGACCGGGGGTAGCTCATACTTGGGGAGGCCGAGCGCGCCACACGGCAGTAATGCCCACAGAAACAGACCAACAAGATGGCATGATCCACAGCTATATTGTGATGGTTCCAAGTAACTGGTTCACTCAATTGGCTCAATCTCAGCTCACCGAATTAGTTGAGCTGCAGAGCTATTTTGAGCGCTGCCCGGGCGCTTGGTCATATCATCCAACATGCATGACCAAAGCTTATCCTATTATTCAGCAACTGTGCGAGGGGAGATCAGCTGTTACCCGATTTTCGCTGTTTTTACTGCTCTTAGAGCTGCTTAGATCGGAAGCTCCAAATTATACGATTGCCCTTTCGCACAAATCGATTCCCCAGCTCGAAGATTCCCGCATGCTTGATGCCCTATCTTACATGACTGAGCACTACCATAATGCCATCACACTTGAAGAGACAGCTCGTTATGCGAATCTCAGCATCGCGACGCTAAAACGACACTTCAAACAGTCTATGCAGTCGAGCTTTTCACAATACCTTCAACACTTACGGCTAGGGCACGCAAGCCACCTACTCAAGCAGACGTCCAAACCCATTGATGTGATTGCCAACCAAGCCGGGTACGCCAACCTAAGCTTGTTCCACCGACATTTCAAAAAACATAGGGGCGTTACCCCAAATCAGTACCGAAAGCAGGTTAACCTCAATCACGTTAACTATGTTAAAGGTAGATAGTGCTGCCGATTGGCAATCAAACATCATTATGCTGATGTGAGTTTGGCCTGTTTTTGCTTTAGTCCATTGAACCAAACGCAGAACAATCCTAAGCTCACCCCCCAAAATGCGCTGCTCACACCGAGCATATTAATGCCCGAGGCTGTGAACAAGAAAGTCATTAAAGCCGCTTCACGATTGTTGTCATCACTCATCGCCACTGTCAATGAGTTCGCTAACGGTGCCATCACCGCAAGCCCAGCAATGGCAATGACGACAGATTGTGGAATGGCAGTAAACAGCTGCACAAATGACAAACCAAACACACCAGCTAACAGGTAAAAACATCCCATTGAAATTGCTGCCACATAACGTTTACTTGGGTCCTCGTCCGCATTCGGGCCCATGCAAATCGCACCCGTGATTGCCGCCAAATTGAAACTAAATCCACCAAATGGCGCTAACAAAACACCCGTTAATCCCGTTGTCGTTATGATTCCAGACGAACGTGTGTGATAGCCATTCGCTTTTAGCACTGCGAACCCAGGTAAGTTTTGGGATGCCATCGTCACGATAAACAGCGGGATCCCGACACTAATCATGGATGCGATATCGAGTTCGGGTGTCATCAAAACAGGTGTGGTGAACGTAAACTCGATACCAGTGACATCCAATTTTCCCATACCCATACAAGCAACGGTGACGACTATAAATATGGCGGGAATAAGCAGGTTTTTAAACCAAGCCTTGGTGAGAATAAACATACCGAGCATTACGGCGATCAACAGTGTTTCCTGCATCAGTTCAGAAAACACCCCTAGGCCAAATTGGATAAGTATCCCTGCAAGCATGGCCGACGCGATTGACAAGGGAATTCGCTCAAGCAATTTATCAAATAACCCAAAAACACCAACCAAGGTAATCAAGCTTGAGCTAAAGAGAAATACACCCACAGCTTGAGCCATGGTTAAGCCGTCTAAAGACGTGATCAGCAAAGCCGCCCCCGGTGTCGACCAAGCGGTAACGATGGGCATTTTCGATTTGTACGACATCACGATGGTCGACAGCCCCATGCCTATTCCAAGCGCCCAAAACCAAGAGCCAATTTCAGTTTGAGTTGCCCCAGCGCTAGAAGCCGCCTGATAAATAATGGCCGCTGCGCTCGCATAACCAACAAACACGGCGAGAAAGCCGGTACTAATATGGGAAAGTTTTATCTGAGTCATATCAATCTCTTTCAATGTGCGTTATAACGTCCGTCATTAAAACTTAGCACTTGTGCGCTATAACGCACAACCGTTTTTTGAAAGAGTTGTTATGAGTGAAGAAATTACTGTTGGTAAAAACTTAAAAGACTTACGGTCGGATCGGGGGTGGAGTTTAGATAAAACCTCGAAGGAGACAGGAGTCAGTAAGGCCATGCTCGGTCAGATTGAGCGTGGCGAATCTAGCCCTACCGTTGCCAAACTTTGGCAAATCGCCACCGGATTCGGAGTGTCCTTATCGAGCTTGATCTCGCTAGAGCCCAAGCAAGATCTGTCTAGCTTGTTCAGAGACGCCAATGAGATCCGGCATGAGAATTACAATCCAGGCTTTTTGGTTAGTTTAGTCTTTCCATTTGAAGTGTCACTTGGGTTCGAAGTGTACGAGCTCACGCTCACTCCTGACTATGAACACCAGTCAGAAGCGCATAGCAAAGGAGTGACTGAGCATATTCTGTGTATTTCAGGAAAGATGTCGGTTCTTTTCGATGGGAAATGGCATGATTTGGAAGCTGGCCAAGCGGTTCGATTTAACGCCCACCAGTTACACGGATACCGAAATATCGGGGATGAAAATGCGGTATTTCACAACATCATCCACTACCCCAATAGTCCGATTTAAACCCAGCCTGGCTTGAAAACAATCGACGCTTTAATGGCTTGTTGCACGAGCACTGCTTCGTGTGACTTTCTTAGACGCATCGATTATTAAGTCATCCGTCACACCACGCACTAAGTTGCGGCCTTGGTCTTTGGCAAGATACAAAGCTTTGTCTGCGCTGTCATAAACGGTGTTAAAATTGAAGTTGTTCTGCTCAAATGGCATGACATGGTAACCAATTGAAACGGTGAGATACTCGCTCGCCGTATTACTTTTGTGCGGGATCTTTTCTGTTTCAATACAATCGCGAATGCACTCTGCCAATGTCGCAATTTGCTGCTCTGTTTTGTTGGTGACGAGCAATACAAATTCTTCGCCACCAATGCGACAGAAAGTTTCATCGCCAATCTCCGCATGATGCTTAAGAATATTACCAACCCGCATCAAGGCAATATCTCCTTCGAGATGGCCATAATCATTGTTAAACAAACCAAAGTGATCGATATCGACTAAGATGACGCCGTACTCGACCACATCTCCGCCATGTTTACAGCATAAATCTTCAAGTAGGTGCTCCAACATTCGACGATTACCAAGTCGAGTTAATGGATCCATTTTGGACATCAAGTCGAGTTTTTCATTCGCTTGCTGAAGCTCTCTTGTGCGACTCTTAACCTCTTTCTCAAGGTTCTCGTTCAATTGATGAACCGCTTCTTGCGCACTGGTTTTTTGCATCACTTCCGTCAGGTTCGAGGCGAACATTCGAATCATTTCTCGAAGTTGGGAGGTAAGTGGAGTGCGCTTAATCAAATTATCGGCTGCGATGAAAGCAATTGGCTCCCCGCTGTTGTTGGTGAGCATCGTCATCGCTGTCCAACCAAAACCTACAATGTTGAAGTCGTGGTAGATTGGGACTGACTCTTCAAATACCACCTCATTCGGGTGGGCACGCGCCATGTTTACAATCGAGCGGTCTTGGGTCTCAGAGCGATAGTAGGACTCATCAACTACATTGCCATGGATGTCAGTTCCCCACGTACCTTGCATATAGGTACATTCAGGATCAGTAAGAAACACCGCCAATCGATCGATGCCTAGACGCTTGATTGAGTAAGCAACAGCAGAACGACATACATCGTGGATCGTCATACAACGTGATAACTCCACCATACTCGCATGTAACATGCGGACGTTCTGCTCTTGGCGTTTGCGAATATAAATTTGAGCAAGCAGAGACCCAAACGACTCTAACATTTGCTTTTGATAACTCGTAATGGATAGGCGGTTGATATAATTATCGAGGGCTACCCAACCGATAATCTCGTCTCCATCGCGTAAGATGAGCATACCATTCCAGCCTTGACCTACGACTTTACCCGCACTGTATAAGGGCGCGTCATCAACAATAACTAAGCTTTGCTCTCCCTCAAAAAGGGCGTTGATGTAATCTTCTTCTAGCTGATGGAGGTCATATTGAGTGTGGTGCTCACTGACCGTATCACCCTCTTCATTGGTTCCGTAAGTCCCGCTGAAACATCGTTTTTTCATATCTAGCAGTAGCAATATTGCGCGGTCAAATCCCAGCTTTTCACGAATCGATTCCACTGCGAATCTGTGCAACTCATCCAAGCTTGCAAGGTTTGACATCTCAACAGCCAGTTGTTGTACGAGCTTCATGTTGTCGATGAATTGCTCGCGCTGCTTGATGGCATCAAGATATTTGGCTTCTTTGATATCACGGTTTTTGTACTCTCGAGCGGCATCAGTTTCAGCTCGGACACATTGCCAACGCGACGCAAACAGCTGAAGAATATCGAACATACTATTCTCTGCCGCGCTTTGATATTTACTTTCGTTGACCGCTTCGATCATCAAATAGGTTCGACACTCTGGGTGATTGTCCAACATAAACACATAGGATTCACCGCCCATCAGCGCAATATAATCCCATTGGCAAGTCGCATGAAGAGAGGAAGCAGGTTATCAGAAGTATCAAATTGAGCGACCCAAGCCCAAAAGGTAGAAGGGTAGTGTGAAATTTTAGTGGCTGCATCAGTTTGATACAAAGCCTGCGCATCGCTCTTTTCAGTCGGCTCACGGAAAATCAAGCAGGCTCTGGGTTCGACAATTTCATCAAGAAAATTAAACAGCGATTTCACCAAACTAGAATGGCTTCTAGTGGACATTATTTCCTTCAGTCTTTCTCTTGGAAGCATATGCGCGAACCCGATTTAATGAGCCTATTTTAGGTTAAAAATAAGTTAATCCGGCATATGCAATCAAACGCTTCAAATAGACTGCGTTAAGTGGCTCGCAGATTGTGACAACTATATTTCACATAGTCGATATAAGGCGCATTTTTATGATCTCTTTTCCATAAATTGCACCATCTTGCAGGCTTCTTTCGCGAAAAATAACAAAAGTCTTATTTTTGAGACAATTAAGCCCAAGTGGCGATTTAGGACTAAAAACACTAAAATTACTTAAAGATCATGCATGTTGCAAAAATGTAAAATGACCCGACTTCTAGCCCTATTACTTTGGTTTTCATTACCCACTTTCTCTCACGCACAGCCTGAGATTGATTTGGTTGTGGTTGATAAGTCTAAAAGGGCGATGTATCTGTTTAGCGGTTTCGACATGATTAAGGAGTACAAGGTTGCGTTGGGCAAACAACCAAAAGGCCACAAGCAGCGCGAAGGGGACTTTAGAACACCTGAAGGTTGGTACATGCTTGACTTCGTTATCGAGGAATCGAGTTTTCACCGCTCAATGCACATCAATTACCCAAATGAGGTTGACCGATTCAAGGCACAGTCTCGCGGAGAAAAGCCCGGTGGGAATATCAAAATCCATGGACAAAAGAATGGTGAAAAAAGAAGCCCAAGCTTTACTCAAAGCTTCGACTGGACAGATGGCTGTATCGCACTTACTAATGAGGAAATGGATGAGTTTTTAAATCTCGTCCCTTCCGGAACATCCATTTACATCGAATGGTAATCAAACAGTCTTACAACCAACAATAAAAAAGGCTAAGTTGACTCAGCCTTTTGCGTTTTTCAATACGGAGTGCGTGATCTACACTATTTCCCAACTGTGAGTCATTTCAATTCCCTCACCGAGCATCAAGCACACTGAACAGTATTTCTCTAAGGAGTCTGCCGCCACTTTTGCAACGACTTCAGGCTCTAGAGCTGTGCCTGACACTTCAAAATGAATATTCACTTTAGTAAAAATTCTTGGCGCAGTCTCACGACGTTCGGTCGTCAATTTGGCAACACATTCCGAGACGTTTTGTCCTGCTTCTTTTAGCCCATCGACCACATCAACGGAACTACAACCACCAGCGGCCATCAGCACCATTTCCATTGGGCTCGGTGCCGTTGCACCACCATTTCCATCCATCACAACTGAGTGGCCTGACTGTGAATGTCCTAGGAACTTAAAATCCTCTATCCACTTTACTTCTGCTTGCATGATTATCTCTCTTGTTTCTCGCAGGAATACTTCTCAACCTATGCGTAGTTTATACCAAAGTATTACAAACTTTCTGATTTATCTGCTGGGAATACCACGCCTGTTTGCGAGCGAATTTCTGTCAGGAGCTCTGCAACTACTAGTGAGCGAGCCTTGCACTCTTCATTGATCGTGTTCGATTCTACTTGTTCTGCGAATTCTAGCGCTTCGTAATACATTGGGTTTGCATGTTGAGGCAAAGAAAGATCTTGGTTTGGTTGACCGCGTGTCACTCGCTCAAGCTTTTCACCAATAGAAATCATGGTCATTTGCAACGCGGCTTGTTCGCCTTGAAACTCTGAAGGAACATAAGAGTCGCTGGTTTTAGAGTGAAGCAGCACGACGTTAAAGTCTGGGTACTGGAGTGACACCGTACCATTTCCATCAACCCCAGAACTCAGCAAGTTCGCCTGCGCTTGAACACCGGTTGGTCGTCCGAACAGCTCTACCGCTGAACCTAAGCAGTAGTAGCCAATATCCATAATCGAACCGTTTGAGAATTCTGGATTGAACGTATTTGGATTCTCACCAGCCAGAAAACGATCGTAACGGGACGAGCGCTGACAGTAGCTAATACTTGCTTGTCTCAGAGCACCAATGTTATTGAGCTCTTCCTTTAGTTTCTTGAAGTTTGGAGTATGAGGTGACATAAATGCTTCAAATAGCACGGCGCCCGACTCTTGAGCTACTTGATACATCTGCTGAGCAAGTGCGTAATTCGACGCTAGCGGCTTTTCACAAATCACGTTTTTACCTGCGCGAAGCAACGACATGGCTTGAGGCGCATGAAAGCTATTTGGGCTAGCGACATAAACCGCTTGCGCTTTATCACTCTTTCCCAGCTCATCCAAGTCACTGAACAGAGTGACTTGTTCACTATTTTCAAACTGAGCTGCAAACGCTTTTGCGCTCTCTTCTCTGCGCGAGTACACCGCGCTTAATACGAAACGACCTGTCTCGAGCGCCGCATCGACAAATTGTTTGGTGATCCAATTAGTCCCCACTACCGCAAGCTTAATCATAATATTCTCTTAAAGGTTCTTGTTTTTAGGTCTGTTATACCGTTATGAATACTCGCACAGCCAGTAAAATCAATACAACCCCAGATAAACGATCGATTAGCTGCGCCTTTGAGCGTATCTTTTCGATCAGTAGCGGACTTGATAGCAAGAAAGTGATCAAGGTATACCAAAGGCCATCGACAATCAGAGGGGTTGCAACAATAACAACTTTAGCGGACCAAGCCTCACCCACAGAAACAAACTGGCTAAACAAGGCGATGAAGAACAACGCAATTTTTGGGCTCAGCAAAGATATTAAAAAACCTTCCCTCGCCGATTGCCAAACAGAGACGCGCTCACCTGATTCAAGTTTGGCGGCTACGCCACCTTTGGATTTCAGTGCGTTGAATCCTAAGTAAGCGAGATAACCAGCACCGCAATAACTAATGGCCTTGAACAGGATTGGAGACTGCTGCAGCAAAACCGCTAAACCGATCAGAGTGATGAAAGCATAAATCCCAATACCGAACGCATGAGCCCACGCTGTGGCTAACCCGTTTAATCGACCGCCCGCTAAACTATGTTTTGCCACAATGGCTAAACTTGGGCCGGGAGACATCGCCCCTAATAGACAAATGGTGAACAAAGAGAGCCAAACGGTAAACGTCATAATCAAAACCTGCAGTCACTTGCGAATTGACTTAATGTGACACAAATTGCCAAGCCATGAAACCCGAGTTGTTAAACCATGAAACCGAAGCTTATCTCGATAAAGATACAAATTCACCTCGCTTTTTAACGATTTATCCGTATTCTCAATGGTTCAACTCAAGGAGGAGTGAATGGCAGAATTACGCAAAGAGATCACATTGGTATCGGGTATCGGGCAGCTATCTACAACACTGCTCGGAACAGGCTTATTCATGATCCCCGCCCTTGCCGCAGGTATTGCCCAGCAACTCACGCTTTGGGCTTGGTTTATATTGTTCATTGCTATCTGCCTATTGCCCTCACCTTCGCCAAACTCGGTAAGCGTTTTCCTAACGCAGGTGGTACGGCTTACTTTGTCCAGCAGGCCTTCAATCAAAGGCTAGCGAATAGTGTCGCCTGGTTGTTTGTCAGTGTGATTCCGGTTGGCGTACCCGCGGCTGTCGCCCTCGCAGCCGGCTTTCTACAGCCTCTGTTACCTTCTGCTATCGCCACCCCACTCATCGCCCAAATTATTACGGTCGTACTGCTTATTATCGTTAACTTATTAGGGACTAAGTCATCAGGGCGTTTGCAAACTCTTATTGCTCTTTCGATATTCGCGCTAGTTATTGCTCTTCTCTATCAAGGAGAAGTATCAACCGCAGACATCATCATGCCCGCCCTTACTCCTGATGCCGTTTGGCCGATTGCCTCTGCGCTCGCAGTGATGTTTTGGTGTTTTGTAGGAATTGAAGCATTTGCACATATGGGAGAAGAGTTTAAAAACCCTGAGCGCGATTTCCCACTCGCCATCATTATCGGCTGCTTTATAGGGGGTGCAACATACTGGGCGTGCTCTGTCGTGATCCTAAAACATGGGGCTTACGGTTCGGCTTACTTTGAAACCGCCTCTATTCCTTGGCTAAGTCAGCAGCTGTTTGGTGAGAAGTTCGGTTTACTTATCAGCGTCCTCGGATTCGCTGCCTGTTTCGCGAGCATTAACCTTTATACGCAGAGCCTTTCTCGCATGGTTTGGGCACAAGCACGGCAGTATCGCCCCGACGGTATCGTTGCCAAAGTCAGTGAGCGTGGTGTTCCAGCTAACGCCACGCTAATTGTTGGTGGTGTACTCCTCATTTCCAGCATCATTGGCGAGCTTGCAGGGCTGGATTTGGAATTCTTCTTAAAGCTAGCAAACAGTGTGTTTGTCTTTGTCTATTTATTAGCAATGCTAGCGGCTTGCCAACTGTTGAGAGGATTTGAGCGAAACCTCGCGATAGTGTCTTTGATTCTCTGTATTCTGGTCTTTCTTTGCCTTGGCTGGTCGATGTTTTATGCCATAGGTGTTTTTATCTTATTAAGTTTGCCGTGGCGAAAAATAACTCGACGCCCTGTTCTGAGTTAAATAAAACCATCACTAAGACATAAACAATTAAATGCACATTCGGATTAATTGCATTTTGCAAATCCCAAAATGCAACTGATTTATATAAAACTAGTACCTATTCGCCAAGTTTTGCCACAAAACCAACAAAAACCGTCGTTTTTATTGATGTAAAACTTGGCACGTATGCTGCAAGGTACATATTGACCCTTATTAAGCCGAGGGTCACCTAGCCAACTGACGTTGTTAGTGAACCGAATTGTTCACATATATATAGCCAATCGCAGACTTTTCGCGGTTGGCTTTTTTTATTCCTGTCGTTTTGCGTATCATTGCCCCTCAACAAGAAGGATGTCCTCAGCGTTACTAACGAGAGAAAAGAAATGAAAACGGATTATCTACAACGCTTAACGCCGGTTATTCGCTATTTAGAACAGAGCTATCATAAAGATCTGAATCTCGAACAGGTCGCCAAGATCGCTTGCCTCTCTCCCTATCACTTCCACCGCATATTTAAAGCCGTTACGGGTGAAAGGCTCAATGAATATTTGAAGCGCTTAAAACTTGAATCAGCCGCAAATGATCTTTTCTATCAAAAGCCCCCTGTTACTGAAGTGGCGCTCGATTTCGGTTTCTCCAGCTCACAAAGTTTTGCCAAAGCGTTTAAACAATACTTTGGATTAACACCCAGCCAGGTGCGAAAATGTCAGCGCCTAGAAGAATTTGTCGCTCTGCTGCGAAATAGCAAGATTGGACACACGCTGCGCAAGAATGGACACGAGTTTGAGTCTCTACCGCACTATTCTAGCTCCGAACCCAAACAAAGGAGACAGATGATGGAAATTCAAGAGTTTAACGCAAGCCAGTTTGCTTATATTCGTGTAACCGGACCTTATGGCGAAAATTATCAGCCGGCCATTGAAAAACTTTATGGATGGGCAGGCCCGAATGGCTTGGCGGATAGCACCAGTATTTTTGTGTATCACGACAATCCAGAAATCACCCCGAATGAAAAGTGCCGAACCGATATTGGCCTTCTGATCCCAGAGAAAGTAGACACCAATAACGGTGTTGAGCTCATTGCTTTTGACGGCGGAAAATACGCGGTACTAAGACAAACAATTACTGACCCGTCTCAATACAAAACGGCTTGGGATGCGTTGATTGGTGAAGTGGTCGAAAACGGGATTGAGATGGATTCAAGACCGTGCTTTGAGCTTTATCATAGCTATGATCAGCAAACAGGTGTCTCTGACGTCAGTTTCTGTACGGCGATCAAGTAAGTAATCATTTCATGTCTAAAGCGTGGCGGGCGATATGACTTGCCACGCTTTGCCCACTTTATCTGTTTTTACTTACATCTATCAGTTACGCAACATCATCCTTACAAGATAACATTCCATTAAAGTTCATTCTTTTAACTAATTTAATATTTTTTATTTTCCTAACATGATGATTTAAATATCAATTAACTGACCAAAGTTTCAGCCAAACGTTTAGCTAACAAATCTATCATTGACGCCGTTATTTTTATCCCCATAATACCGCCCGTTTGCCTGAAATACGGCAAATTTTCTTGTAACTTGCTGCGGAGAGAACAATGGCTGCTGATAACAACTACAGTCTCGGACCGGTACCAAAATCGGCTAGGAAAGGGGTCGCATCGCTTACTATGGTGATGCTTGGATTAACGTTTTTCTCGGCCAGTATGTGGACCGGTGGTTCATTGGGAACCGGACTCTCTTTCAACGACTTCTTCCTTGCTGTTCTTATTGGTAACCTCATTCTCGGTATCTACACTTCTTTCCTAGGTTACATCGGCGCTTCAACTGGCCTCTCTACTCACCTTCTCGCGCGTTTCTCTTTTGGTACCAAAGGCTCTTGGCTTCCTTCCGCTCTTCTAGGTGGCACTCAAGTGGGTTGGTTTGGTGTAGGTGTGGCAATGTTTGCTATCCCTGTGCAGCGCGCAACGGGTATCGACACCAATACCCTAATTATTATTTCTGGCCTACTCATGACAGGTACTGTCTACTTCGGTATTAAAGCGCTAATGGTACTTTCTGCTATCGCCGTGCCAGCTATCGCGGTACTAGGCAGCTATTCCGTAATGACGGCTGTAGACAGCGTAGGTGGCCTAGCCGAGCTGAAACTGATTCAACCTGAAACGCCAATGGATTTTTCAGTGGCACTAGCATGGTGGTGGGTTCGTTTGTAAGTGCCGGTACCCTAACGGCTGACTTCGTCCGTTTTGGTAAGAAACCTGCCGGAGCGGTTCTTATTACCATGATTGCCTTCTTTATCGGTAACTCACTGATGTTCATTTTTGGCGCGGCAGGCGCAGCTGCGACAGGTCAAGCGATATCTCTGATGTGATGATCGCTCAAGGTCTCTTGATTCCAGCCATTATTGTGTTGGGTCTGAACATTTGGACAACGAACGAGAACGCACTCTACGCTTCAGGTCTCGGCTTTTCGAACATTACAGGCCGCTCAAGCACAACAATGTCCATTATTAATGGTTTAGTTGGTACCCTCTTCGCACTTTGGTTGTACAACAACTTTGTTGGCTGGCTGACTTTCCTATCAACCGCAATTCCGCCAATTGGCGGGGTCATCATTGCTGATTTCATCTTAAATCGTAAACGCTACCATGACTTTACTAATGCTCAGTTCAAAGAAGTAAACTGGGCAGGTATTATCGCGGTTGCAATTGGTGTAGCGGCAGGTAAGTTCATTCCAGGTATTGTTCCGCTAAACGCAGTGCTGGGCGGCGCAATTTGCTACGCTGTACTTAATCCTATTTTGAACAAGAAAACTGCCATTGCGCAGGAAGCTTAGGAAACCATAATGACAACGCTTCTCATCAAGAACGCTAAGTTAGGTCAAGGTTCGGATCTAAAACAGATCCTGATCGAAAACGGCAAGTTCACTAAAATCGTCAGTAACGACGAAAACCTTGAGTTCGACGGCAAGGTCGTTGATGCAGAAGGCGGCATTGCCATCGCCCCTTTCTGTGAACCTCACATCCATTTGGATACTACTCAGACCGCAGGTGAGCCAAGCTGGAATATCTCCGGAACTCTGTTTGAAGGTATTGAACGTTGGGCAGAGCGTAAAGAGACACTGTCGATTGAAGACGTTAAACAACGAGCCAAGCAAACGCTAAAGTGGCAAATCGCTAACGGTATCCAACACGTCCGTACTCACGTTGATGTGTCTGACCCGACACTTGTTGCTCTGAAAGCAATGATTGAAGTGCGTGAAGAGATGAAACAGTGGGTTGATATCCAGATCGTAGCTTTTCCGCAAGAAGGCATTCTTTCTTACCCTAACGGCAAAGAATTGCTTGAAGAAGCGGTTAAGCTTGGTGCCGATGTTATTGGTGCCATTCCCCACTTTGAGTTCACTCGCGAATATGGGGTTGAGTCGCTGCACTATGTGTTCGAGCTGGCACGCAAATACGATCGCCTAATTGACGTTCACTGTGATGAAATCGATGATGAACAGTCACGTTTTGTTGAAACACTGGCGGCACTCGCGCATAAATACGAAATGGGCGAAAAGGTTACGGCAAGTCACACAACCGCTATGGGTTCCTACAATGGTGCTTACGCTTCACGTTTGTTCCGCTTGTTGAAGATGTCTGGCATTAACTTTGTGGCAAATCCATTAGTTAACATCCACTTGCAAGGCCGATTCGACGACTACCCTAAACGCCGTGGCGTGACACGAGTGAAAGAGATGCTGGCTGCGAATATCAATGTGTGTTTCGGTCACGACGACGTGTTTGATCCATGGTACCCGTTAGGTACTGCAAACATGCTGCAAGTTTTGCACATGGGACTGCATGTGTGCCAAGTGATGGGTTATGACCAAATCAATAACTCTTTGAATTTGATCAGCACGAACTCTGCACGCACTCTGCACATCCAAGACAAACATGGGATTGAAGTCGATAAACCAGGTAGCCTACTGATCTTGCCTGCTGAGAACGGCTTTGATGCGGTTCGTCGCCAAGTGCCTGTTCGTTACTCCGTGCGACATGGTCAAGTGATTGCAGAAACACAGCCTGCAGTCACTAACATCGTACTTGAAGAGAAAGAAACGGTGACTTTCAAGCGCTAATCACGCGTGCTCGGCGAGACCATTTGGCAAGCCTTTCAATGAGAAAGCAAAAAGGGAGCATGGCTCCCTTTTTTGTATCTGAAATTCACGAACAAAGATCGCCAAGCAAAAAGTCACGGAGCAAACAGTTACGGAGCTAAAGACAAACTATAGACAAAAGAAAACCCCTCTAAGCTTTCGCCTAGAGGGGTCTATTCTTACTCGCAGCAATCCGGCTACTAATGGTGCTCCCTGCATCTATTCCTTGATAGTACGCTGAATCCTTCAGCACTTTCCGTATCATCGCCATCCTAGCGGTGTCCAATAGCAATCCTGCTCGTTAACATCCTAGTTAACTCACTTCGCTTAATCCGTAAGCGGTGTCCTTGCCATCATCCTGATGTTTATAGCGTTAAATCCATTAACATCCATCAACCTTCCGTAGCGCAACCATCCTAGTTACTATGCGTCCAGCTAATGTCCTTCGCTTTCCTTGCCAATTATTCATCCTGAATAATCGAATCTTCGTCCTGAAGATGACCGTTCCTTGGGACTTTCCTGTTCCGTGTCTGCATCCTGCTGACACCCTTAAGATTACGCTTTCTCAGAAAGACCTCAACTCGATATTTCAAAAAAACGCATGCTCAAGTCTTAACCAAAACAACATAATCTATATAAAACAGTCAGTTAATATAAATCAAGGGCACTAGCTCAGACAAAAACCGACGATCATCTTACGCATTTGTAAGAGATATCGCACAAAGTAACGAGCAATGGTCGTCATTCTACAAAGTTGAGGTTCGTGCTGTTATCGCACTTAAAGGCGACTTTGACGATTTTTCATACGGAAAATGCATTTGTATTGTTATAAAGTCACAGTTTGGTCTTGGAGCACAGACTAGTTAATGTATGATACGGATATCGGTTCACCCCCTATGACAGCAAAGGAATACCACATGATTTCTAAATGGGCGCAACGCTTTTACCAAATGGCAGAGCTTGTCGGTTCTTGGAGTAAAGATCCTTCAACCCAAGTTGGTGCTGTAATCACCAAAAACAACCGCATTGTGTCAGTCGGATTTAATGGCTACCCGCACGGTATTTCCGACAGTGCAAATACTGATGACCGCGATATGAAGTACCTCAAGACTTTGCATGCGGAAGAAAACGCTATCTTATTTGCAAAAAGAGACCTAGATGGATGTGAGATTTGGGTAACCCATTTTCCTTGTCCAAACTGCGCGGCGAAGATTATCCAAACTGGGATCTCGGCAGTTCACTGTCCTGAGCAATCGGAAGATTTTCTTTCTCGCTGGGGCGATAAGATCCAAGTGAGCCAAGACATGTTTATGCAAGCGGGAGTCAAAGTCAGCTGGCTGCCATTGAGTGAACTACCGAACAACGATTCAGTGCGTTCCAATTGAGCAACTTTTGGCTAATATTGAAATTAAGCAGGGTTGTTCAATCGCAAGTCATTAACTGGCAATATTGAACTCCTGCAATTTCTCAAATAGCTGTTTCGACTTGTAAGGTTTTAACAAGTAAGAATCCATTCCGGCTTCAATACAGCTATTGATTTCATCTTCCAGAACACTTGCCGTTAACGCAACAATCGGTAGTCGATGCTCATTGCCCTGCTCTTTTTCCCACTCTCTGATCTTTTTCGTCGCGGTTAAGCCATCCATCACTGGCATCATGCAGTCCATTAGCACCGCACTGTATTGAGCACCGCCAACTATCAAGTTCAGCGCCTCTTCTCCGTTACTGGCGATAGTATAGCTAAGCCCAGCTTTGTCTAGGAAAAAGCCTGCTATCTTTTGGTTCATTAAATTATCTTCCACCACCAAGATTTGGCTACCGCGAGTATCTGCGCCATTAAGGAAACTCAAACTGGTCATTGCGCTGTCTGAAGAAGATCGACCAATAATAGTCTCGAGTTGCTGCCTAAACTTCGCCCCTAGAATCGGTAAAGTCGCCATTGCGGTCACCAACGGCGCTTTGTCTGGGGTTTGCATGAGATGATGCTGTAAGGCAATAACTTCAACATGCGTGTAACGAGCACGCAGCTGAGCAATGTCTTTTCGGGTACTGCTCGATTCTGACTGACAATAGAGTACAACATTGCACTTCTCATGATTGTCGATGACATGTTCCACCTTAGGGTAAGGCGTAATATCGATGTTCAGTCGCTTACACTCAGCAACGATATGCTCAGTGTAGGATGACCCGTTTGTCACCAATACAATGTCTGATGAAATACTTGGGTAATTAGGTTGAATCGGTGATTGAGTCAAAGGCAAGGTCACGCTAAAACAACTGCCCATTCCCTTGCTAGATTCGACACTAATACTCCCGTCCATCAACTCGACCAGCTCCCGACAGATGGTTAGCCCTAAACCCGTTCCTCCGTATTGGCGTGTTATCCCAGCTTCCGCTTGATGGAAAGGTTGGAATATTACCTCTTGCTTATCTTTTTCGATGCCGATACCAGAGTCGACAATTTGAATCATTAATCCGCCCTGTACCAGATCGTAATCGTACTTCACATCCAAGGTCACAAAGCCATTCTTGGTAAACTTTATCGCATTGGTCAGCAAATTCATTAGGATCTGCTTCACACGCAACTCATCAAGCAGCAACATGGTAGGCAAAGACTTGTCGAGCGAGAGCATCACTTCGGTATGCTGCTTTAGGGCTTTGGGCAGAACCATGTTGACGCAGTCGTAACAAACTTGGCTAATGTCCGTATCTTTTTCAGCTAGCACGATATTGCCCGATTCAATTTTTGACAAATCAAGAATGTCATTGATTAACACGAGTAACACGTGTGAAGAGGTATCGATGTCCTTTAAGATCTCTTTTTGACTGGTATTCAGGTGGCTATCACCCAAGATCTCTGTCATGCCGATGATGCCATTTAAAGGCGTACGGATTTCATGAGACATGTTAGCGAGAAATGAACTCTTGGCTCGATTCGCCGCCTCTGCTAAATCCTTCGCCTCCTTCAATGCTGAAGAGTGGTGTCTTTGTTTCGAAATCACCATGTTCAGCTCAGTGGCAAAATCCGTAAACTCATCGCTACCATCAACAGTAACTTTTTCTGATGAATCTTCTGAGCGAAGATTTCTTATCGCATTCAGGGTTGCTTGAAGTTTGTTGTTGATCCGTACAAATGCGCTCATCCCCCACAGAACACAGAACGTCAGCAACAAAACGAGTGCGATAGTTAAGACAATGATCGTGATTCTATCATGACGCATTGCAGCATTTAGCTCTTCACTCAATAAGTCTGAGAAAACCTTAAACTGCTCTTGGGTATAACTATTTCTCTGCTCAAGTTGCTGAACATATTGATCAAGCTGCGCCGGAGTGGCCTGTTCGGCCAACGCACGCGCTTCTGTGAAAGCAAGGCGAAGGAAATCTCGACTCTCAAATAGATTGACTACACCTTCTAGGTCACTGTCAATAGCACTCATGGCCAGCTTATCGAGATATATATTCTGCCGCTCGGTGAGTCTGAAATAGTCAACTAAGTAGTCATCATAACTGATTGCCATCACTTGCATTTCACGAGCGAGCATGGCTTCTCTTTTCATCCAGAAGTAGAGCCAATGCAGATCTTTTAACATCAATTCAAGACGATGAACTTTTACGCTAGCGGTATGGCTTTCTATTTGATGAAGATCGCTCGTGATCTGCAGAAGAATGTCATTGGCACGATTAAGCTCAAACATCATGCTTTGAACACTTTGGCCAACACCTAGCGAATCGACAGCTTTCATGAGATTTGCAAGGTTCATCATTAAACTTTGATTTAAACCATCACCGTGATGGTGGCTAATCGATTCCAGCTCAATTTTTGAAGAGAAAGTTAGAATGTCCTGTTTAAAGTCAGTTAGAGCGTCATCAATAGACTCGGCTTTCACCGTTAAAGAAGAGATATTGTAGAGCTGCTCAATCATGGATGCGATGTCTTGTTCAGCTGTTACTTTATTTTGCAACGTGTCAAGCGCACTCAAGCGGTGGTGCATCTCTAAAGCGTAGAAGGTGCTAAATCCAACAATTGCCAGAAGCGGCACAAGACACAAGATCACTAAACGTTGCTTTATCGAAAGCCTAGCCATAAATCGATGCTCCGCCAATTTACATATATCTGTCATATTTATATTAGACAATATTCGCATAAGTTCATATTAAGTTGTGATGACATCCCAATTTTAGTTTTTGCATCACCCCGTAATGAGTCATTCCCTCTCGACTGAACCGCTTAGTTGAATTTTGAAGCATCAGACCTTGTTATTAGTTACTTATTCTGTGTTATTAAAGATTTAGATCATGTTACCGAAGTTTGTGGCACATCTTTTACAACTTGATATGTGATGTAAGTATTTCGAGATGAAAATAAAGCCCGCTTCATTTCATTTGTCAATATGCCAAAAGTCGACCTCAGCCTAGTGTTAAGCACCAACTTTTACTAAAAATCCAAATAAATAACCGCAATTATTTTTTCTAGCAGAATAAGATATCAGCCATTACAATCCTGCCACATAAAATATAACAACAATTAACGTGAGCGTTGTGCCACTCCCTACACTGGTCAACAAATCACATTTCCCCCACTACGTGAAAGGTCCAAAGTTAGTAATGAGTCCAGATAAGCACTTGTTAGATTGGCAAACCAGCCAAACCCACGCAGAAACTATCTCCCCTCTTTTAGGTCAGCTATATCGCGAAAAAGGCGTCGAAGTTATTTTATTCGGTAAAACACTCGTCAATGCCGATACCATCGATATTATTAAGACGCACAAAACCGCTCGCCGCCACCGTGGCGAAGCTTTAAAGCTCGAACAGACACTGCCAATCGTTCAATGTTTGCAGGCCATGCCGCTGTCTCCATGTCGCATCGATGTGGGTCAGTTGGCGGACATGTTTTGGAAACGCCACGACGACACTCACGGCCTTAAAGATTTTCTCCATACAGCGCTAATAGGAGCAATGGATGGCAAAAGCGTAACCGAGCCAAGAGACGTTGTACTGTACGGATTTGGTCGTATTGGCCGACTGCTGACTCGCTTACTTGTTGAGAAAAGTGGTTCAGGTTATCCGCTTCGTCTGCGCGCAATCGTCGTGCGTGGTGGAAAACAGGGTGATTTGGCCAAGCGCGCTAGCCTTTTGCGCCGCGACTCGGTACATGGACAATTTAACGGCAGTATCACTGTCGACGAAGAGCGTAAAGCCCTTATCGTTAACGGTAACTACATTCAAATCATTTACGCCAACAAGCCTGAAGATGTCGACTACACCGCTTACAGCATCAATAACGCATTGGTCGTTGATAACACAGGTGTTTGGCGCGACAGCGAAGGCTTAGGCCAACACGTGGCTTGCCCAGGCGCAGAAAAAGTTCTTCTTACCGCCCCTGGCAAGGGAGACATCAAGAATGTGGTATTTGGTGTTAATGAAGCGGTCATTCAACCAGAAGATACAATTATCTCTGCCGCAAGCTGCACAACGAATGCAATTACGCCTGTTTTGAAAGCGGTTAACGATAAATTTGGCATTGAGTCAGGCCACATTGAAACTGTCCACTCATTCACCAATGATCAAAACCTAATCGATAACTTCCATTCTGGCGATCGCCGTGGACGCAGTGCATCTTTGAATATGGTACTTACCTCAACGGGAGCGGCAAAAGCAGTATCAAAAGCATTGCCTGAGCTTACTGGCAAGCTAACGGGTAACGCGATTCGCGTGCCTACGCCAAACGTTTCGATGGCCGTTGCAAACCTTAACCTCGGACACGGTACCGATAAAGACGAGCTCAACGCGTACCTTCGCGATATGTCTTTAAGTTCTCCACTTGCTGCACAAATTGATTACACCGAATCTACGGAGATTGTATCGAGTGATCTGGTTGGTTCTCGCCATGCAGGAGTCGTTGATGGAACGGCTACTATTGCACAAGATAACCGCTGTGTACTGTACATTTGGTATGACAATGAATTTGGGTATAGCTGCCAAGTGGTGCACTGTATGGAACAAATGATGGGCGTGCGCTACAAGACTTTTCCAAGCCTAGCTTAACGCCGACTTACTCTCCACAACATAAAAATAATGATATATCCCCCGTATTTGCCGCCTAACTGATAGGCGGCTTTTTTATGGCTTCAATTCAGTTCGCTTATGAGTTGGTGCCGCCGCAAAGATAAGTCATTTATGTAAATCGACGCCTCAAAACAGAAAAAGGCCAAGCTCATGATGCTTGGCCTGCGACTAGAGAGAGTGTGTACATCCGTTAGAACTGGTATTTAAGTCCTGTGGACTCAAGCAAACTATAGATAATTCGCTGGTTATCTGTAGTGGTACCTTTGGTGCCACCAACTTCTCGTAGCTCTGCACGCATTCGTAGCCAATCTTCTGACCCCCAACGCGTTGAGTAAGACTTAAGAAGCTCAAATTCCTCGTTCAAATCTGCTACTAGTTCCTCACCTTTTAAGAAGAAACCGACCTCGTTGTTGTACAGCAGCGAGCGGAAATCTAAATTCGTGGTTCCTACAAACGCCGATTGATCAAAGATAAGAAACTTAGCATGCAACTTGCCGTAGTGCTTGTTACCACCTAGCAATACAGAATCAACTTTACCTAGCTGATAGAAATGCACTCTCGGATGATCCACAAGATTTTGCCAAGCTTCCGAGTTAATAAAATCCGGATTGTTTTCGTTCAAGTCTAAATCGCTGTCTAACCAAACCTCGCGCATTTCTTTATCCATGAGCATGGTCGGTACAGTGTGCATATCGATAACCGCTTGCGTGAAGAAGTTATCACTCGTCAGCACCGAGTTGGTGATAACTTCAATTCTTCGATCTGGGTGTTTATCTAGCCAAGCCTTTGCGACATTCAGATCTCGCTCGATTAACCCTTCATCTTTTAGTAGCTCCGACTGCAGGAAAAGATAAGGCGACACGACTTTCATCACCATGAGGTCTTCACTCACAATCGCGCCTTTGGCTAAGATGGCACTAATAGAGTTGGCATTTTGTTTCTTGTTTGAGCTATAGCGCTCAACGACATCTGTCGCATTAAGATTATCGAGCTCATGAGCCAGTTTGGTATCGGTTAAGTAGAAATCTTGCTCAAGGTAAGTTGGCATGTCTGCATAAGACTGGGCGAAAATAGGATTCGCTTTAAGTGCTTCAAGTTGAGACTCAATGAAATTTTCTGTGCGACTGTAAGCAAACCACGTCGAGAGTTTCTTGTTGCCCGGCTTGGTAAACAATACCGAGAAGTAGTATTCCGAAAGCTGGCTTGGCGACGTTTCTTTGGTCGCGCTTGCCAACGGCTTCACGACTATTTCAATATCCTTGAATGCGCTGCGATTAAGCTCGCCATCGTCTTGCAAACCATAATAACTCAATGAAACATTCCGCCCGCCAGTCACCACGTAGGCAGAGTCAGCGAAAGCGCCATCAACAATCAACAGTTTGTCGTGTGAGCGATTATTAACGCGGGAATCAGAGTCGGTCAGTGCATTGAACACAACGGCTTGAACACGTGCTTTATGCGCTGTTTGATTGCCCTGTTCATCAATCACGTAACCCGCTTCAGATTCACATTGCATTAACCCTTTTAGGTTGGTTTTATTTAGGCTGTACGAACCCAAACTATCGACCATCATACGAACATCAACGCCGCGCTTTACTGCGCCGCAAAGTGCTCCAAGAATGGCGTTTCCAGCAAGATCATCAGCAAAAATGTAATAGGTAAGATCAATGGTGTGTTTAGCATTCTCGATCAAATAGATTTTGGTCGCCAGACTTTGTACTGCATTTTCTGTACTGGTACCAATAACCTTCACTTCAGCCGGCTGAACAGGGAGCAGAGATTCAGAAGCCAACTTGATGTAATCTTGCGTCAAGTCATCAGGCTCTCGCCAACGCCTTTCATCAAGCAGCACAGCGGTTTCATCATTTGGGTCTATCGAAGTTGTTGGCGTAGACGTACAGCCTACCAACATTGTCGTCACTAGCATTAGTGTGCTCAAAATTCCTCGAGCCATTTTACATCCTCGTACCATTTACCAGAGCAGTCCAGCTAACTTAATTCGCGTAAAACGTTAGCTATTTGATTAATAACAATAATGAATACAACAGCAATTAGGAAGATCTATTTGAGGCTGTTTAAAGATCGTCATTTGCACTAGTTCATAGACCAAAACAGCTTCCATGCGATAAACAACATGATCATACCAATGATGATATCAATTGCCTGCTGAACCTTTGGCTTTTGAAGAACTGGTGCCATTTTGGCTGCCACGGTGGAAAGGCTAAAGAACCAAAAGAACGAAGCCGCCACGATACCGAGTGCAAATGGCAGTCGATCAGGTTCCGCGTAGCTCGCGCCAATAGAGCCAAGCACCACAAAGGTGTCTAAATACACATGTGGATTAAGTAAAGTAACCGCCAAAGTAGCGCCAATCACTACCTTGCGAGACATACTCTTGTGATTGACTTCAATCGATTCACTCTGTGCTCGCCATGCACGATGCAGCGAACTCAAGCCATAGAAACTTAAAAAGGCAACGCCGGAGTATGTGATAACACTTAGTGCCATTGGTGAGGCACTGAGCAACTTACTGCCGCCAAAAATACCACCAAACACTAAAATGGTATCGCACAACGCGCAAATCATCGCTACCGTCAGATGATGTTGTTTCTTAATCCCTTGATTGAGCACGAAAGCATTTTGCGCGCCGATGGGAATGATCATCGCAGCACCCATTCCAAAACCTTGTAGCCATATCCATGCGCTCATCGTTTTCTCCTCCATCCTGCTGAGCCTGACTCTTCATTTTCTACAGAGTATGAGTTAACCTAAAATAAGTAACGCTAATTAATTTAATGATTCATAAGGATTACTAATTATGGTTGATTATAAAGCTGTGGCAGCTTTGGATGCTGTTATTGCTTCGGGTAGCTTTGAACTTGCGGCCCAGAAGCTGTTTATTACTCAATCGGCCATTTCACAACGTATCAAACAGCTAGAGCAAAATATGGCTCAGCCCCTTCTTGTTCGTTCTAATCCGCCTGCCCCAACGCCTGCAGGGCAACGCTTATTAGGGCTCTATCAACAAGTTAAATTACTTGAACAAGAGTGGCTTCCAAATGAGCAACAACAGGTCACTGAGCTAGCCTTAGCGACTAACCACGACAGCTTAGCTCTGTGGCTACTTCCAGCGCTTAAAGCAGTGTTAAGCGAGCATGAAGTGTCACTGAACATTGTACTAAGCGACGAGAAGAACACGATTGATAAACTGCGCAGTGGTGAAGTACTTGGCGCAATCAGTGCCAATGAAAAACCGTTAACGGGGTGCAGTAGCGATTACTTAGGCCAGCTCAACTACCGTTGTATTGCGAGCCCCAATTTCGTCAAACGATACTTCCCCAATGGGGTGACTCGTGAAGCACTTATGTCCGCCCCTGCGGTGATCTTTGACCAATATGATGAAATGCATCATGTCTTTCTCGAGCACCATTTTGACTTAAATGAAGGAGAGTGGCGCTTCCATACTCTGCGCTCGCCAGAAGCATTCGTGAAGATGGCAGAGTTGGATATCGGGTATGGCATGGTGCCCGATTTAATGCTTGGAGATAAATTGGAAACTGGTGAGTTAGTGGATCTTTTGCCTGAACATGGGTTTGCTCGCGATCTTTATTGGCATCGCTGGGCGCTAGAACAAGGAATTCTGGCTGAAGTCACCCAATCTGTGCTCAAAGAAACTCGCTTTTTACCTCAGCGCGAGCACCCATGTGGTGTTTATTAAACTACAGGGTTCTCGTTACATCGCTCAATGAATTCAAACCAAAAAAAGCCGCCCTTACGGGCGGCAATCGTGTGAGAATCGTTATCTCTTTTTTGTCAGCTTTTATGACTAACTCTATTTAGCTAGCCTTATTTAACTAGATAGTGCAACAACTGCTCTGCTGGGCGCGTAATCGCAATTATCGCTTCATCGTAAATCTTCGCGGCGTCGTTAATGATCGCTTGGTAAGCTTGAGCATCTGCTTTACGAATAGTATCGCCAGCTTGCGCTTTTGCAATCAATGTCAGCGCTAAATCCGCCACTTCCACCGTTTTATCGGCGACAATCACAGTTTCAACTGAAGCAACGTGATCAGCAAAGAGTGGTTTTGAGGCAATCGCAGCCGACTTCGCTTTCTCGAAATGCACTATTAATGCTTCTAAAGATTCTGCATTACCTATTGTGTATTGCGCCACAAGATCTTCCATTTCATAAACGGCGTAGCTCTCAACCACTAACGCATCCACAAAACGGTTTAGACGCTCATATTGGCTGTAGAGAATGCCTTCTGGATCTGTTGCAATCCACTTCTCCCAGTTACGTGCATAGTACTGAGCAGGCTCTGTGTACTTCGCTAAATCTTGCAGGTCACGAATATCTTGACCTTTCGCTAGGCGCTTAAGCAGCATGTCAGCATTTGCATGGTGGCGCAGACCAACAGAAACCTCAGACCATGTATCCATCACACTCATACGCTTGTACATGCTGCGCTCATCGGTAAGCTCAGCGTCCGACCACAAACGCTCTGCAATCGCGTAGCTTCGCGGCCACAAATACTGCTCCACCGTGTGGCTGTCTTTCATCTCAAGCCACATGGTAATTTCACCACCCAAGATCAGCTCTTTCTCTTTTTCCGTTAACTCTGCAGGGTAGCCACCATCCGGCGCTGGGATCTTGCTACCTTCAATATTGCTGCTGGCAATGACGTCACCAGTAGTTGGCCAACGCACGTTACCAATCAGCTGGTAACTGTTGCCCGTGAAACCGTTTTGATTTAGCTCTAGGTTAAACTCAGTGTACGACATGAAGTTATCGAAATGACCAACAAACTTCTTACCCGGCTGGTAATCTTTAATGAAGATCTCTTCGCGCGACTTACCGTTGTAATCGACAAATGCTCGGAATTCACCATCCGTCCCTTCAATAATGGTCAGCATGCCGTTACGAGGGCCACCCTTGGTGCGCGGTTTAACCCACTGGTAAGTCACAAACTTCTCACCCTCATGGAGTTGGTCATCCACCGTTAAGCCTTTTGGAATTGGATCGTTACGGTAGTGGTAGCTGGTTGGTTGAGGCTGATCCAAGTAGTAACCGGTAGACAAAATACCTTGGTAACCTTCTTGTGCTGCGCGGCCAATACTGTCGTGACCTTGCCAGCTTTGAATCACGATCGATGTTGGCAGATCTTTATGCCAGATCTCATCCCAACCGGTCATCTTCTTGCCGCGTGCTTCCAGCATCTGCTCAACTTTAATGTTGAGGTAAGATTGCAAGCCACGTTCGCCATCGATGTTGTTCTCTTCAATGAACTTCTGGTGTCTTTCGCTATTGATCCACTGAGAGTAGTTTGGCTCATCACCACCGATGTGGAAGTACTCGTCTGGGAATAGCTCAACGACTTCATCAAACACATCGCCAAGCATTTCATACAATTCTGGGTTTAGGGGATCCATCAGAGGCTCAAACACGCCCCAACTACGCTCTTGTTCGTAAGTTTGACCTTCGCCACCCGACATCAGGTGAGGATAAGCATACGCCACGGCAGAAGAGTGACCCGGTAGGGAAACCTCAGGAATCACACGAATACCGAGGTTACGTGCGTATTCCACCAAGTAGCGAACTTGATCTTTGGTGTAGTAGTTACCATCTGACGTTTCAGACCATAGGCGAGTCCAGCTATCTGTCTGAATACGAATCCCTTGATCATCCCAGAAGTGCCAGTGGAACACGTTCATTTTCGCCGATGCCATTGCATCTAGCTGACGGATTAGAACGTCAAATTCGATGAAGTGACGAGACGTGTCGTAAGACACTCCACGCCAACGAAAGCGTGGCTCATCAACAATCGTCACTGCAGGAATCGAGTAACCTTCTGCCGTGGTATCCACTAGCTGAAGCAGCGTTTCAATACCACGAATCGCACCGTATGGGCTTTCTGAACTTAAGGTGATCTGCTGACCTTGAGTTAGGATCTTGTAAGTTTCGTCTGAATCAATGTTTTGAATTTCAGATTTAGGCGCGCGGGAGATATCAATAATCAGATTCGCGTCTCTGGCGTTGTCCACCTGCCAATTCAGCATTGGAACACCCGTCTGTCGCTCTAAGCGATCAATGAAGCGTTTTGCTGTGTATTCAACGCGATCAGAAGTAAAGCCTTTGATGTAAACCTTAAAGTTGCCATCGATGTTCACCTGACCCGTTGCCAGTTCAACCGACTGTGGGTAAGGCATTAAATTTAGATCTGTATTTGGAGCCATTGCATGTGCCATAGGAGCAAGTACCGAGCTAGAGATGAGTAGGGATAGTAGCGTTTTTTTCATTGTTATTCGTCCGTATACACTTCAAATATTGATAGTTTTCTTGGAGCCAATTCACGAATTGGTTCTGTTTATAAGTGATGAAAAGTTAGAAGGAAAAATTCACACCAATTCGATAGCGCCAATCTGTTTTGTCATCGTGCGATTGAATGGTGTCTGCATCCACAACTTCCATGTACGGGCGAACATTTGATTTCCATTTATATACGGCCTTCACCGTGTGTTCGCGTGCATTCAAATCTCCTGTCGCTAGCTCGTTTGTATGATGAGTAATCTGGTCAAAATAAGTAAATGCATAAGAGATCATGTATTTATCTGTGTTGTAACCAGTCCAAATGTCATAACGGTGTCGCTTGGCTGTCTCTTCATCACCGTAATCGTTAATCAGCTTTTCAGTTGAAAAGTCGTAACGGTAACGGCCATGAACAAACCATCCACTGTCGAAGTTATAATTCACTTTCAGGTATGGCATAACAAAGGTATTCGAACTTTGAAAGTTGAGTACCACACCTGGGTTTAGCATTAGGTTGTCGTTAATCGCGTGAGTGTAATAGTGAGTAAACTCGGTATTAATCACTCGGGTTTCATCGTAAGCCCCCATAGCATGTCGAACGTTGGTTAACGTCTCTAAGCCATAGCCATTATCGAAGTGATTGCCCACAATAAATCGGCTTCGATACTGGTCAGTGGTATCACGATATTCCGCTCTTAAATCGACGTATCCTCCTGCAATTGAAGTCATCGGTAATAAAACAAGTACTGCGGTTGGAATTATTTTTTTCATTGTTATTGTCATTTTCTACGTTGGATGGAACGCCACACAGACCACCTGTGTGACGCTTCGCTCCTCTTCTGCACAGCGCTTTGCTGCTAAGGGGGAAGGAGGACACGTGAATAGACAACCGAGTTTTGTTGTTATTATTATCCTAAGAGTTGAAGAACTAGTTAACTAGCTCCACCGCCTCTCGTACTAACTGACCGATTTCATCCCACTGTTGATTTTCGATCATTTTTGGCGACACCATCCATGTACCGCCACAGCACACAATTCGTTCTAACCCTAGGTAGTCATTGATATTGCCTTTACCGATACCACCTGTTGGCATAAAGGATACGTCGACATAAGGGGCCAATAAGGACTTAACCATATTAACGCCGCCAGATGCCTCAGCAGGGAAGAATTTCAGAAAGGTTAAGCCTAGCTCTAGTGCTTGCTCAACCTGACTTGGGTTGTTCACACCTGGCACAATTGGAACATTGCGCTCTTGGCACAAACGAACCGTATTTGGGTTTAAGCCAGGCGCAACAATGAATTCAGAACCCGCTTCAATCGCTTGGTCTACTTGCTCTGGCGTCAAAACTGTACCGGCACCAATACAAAGCTCTGGGTATGCTTCACGCATGGCTTTAATCGCACCTACCGCTGCGTCCGTTCTAAAGGTCACTTCTGCAACAGGCAGGCCATTTTCGACCAGTACTTTCGCCAGCGGTACCGCATCTTCCACGCGGTTGATTTGAATCACCGGGACCACTTTGTACTGATTCAGTTTGTTCAAAATTTCTTGAGACATTTTCAAATACCTAATTGGATAAGATCTAGTAGTTCAACACGGCTTAATAAGACATTAAACTCTTTTATTCACACAAGGGCAGCATTGCATTAATAGGAATAATCGCGCCAGGGAACTGAATTACAATGGACGCTAAGCGATGCCCTAGAGTTGCGGATTCTTGAGCACTTTTTCCTGTTAGTCTTGCTGCTAAATAGCCTGCTGCAAACGAATCACCTGCAGCGCAAGTATCAACGACCTTCGCAACGCGTTCGGCTGCGACATGCCACTCTTGAGCCTCTTTTGCTTCATTGCGGTCTGCATTGATGATGACTTTACAAGGCTCACAACCGCGCTTGATCACCACCTCTTTCACGCCAAAACGAGCGCAGCGACTTTGAACGGACTCTGAGACACCCCAAACAAGTTGGTCGTCATCTTCCGTAATCAGGGCAATATTCACCCAAGGAAGCAGTTGCTCGTACCAGTGTTTTGCTTGTTCTGCGCTCCATAATTGCGGGCGGAAGTTATTGTCAAAAACGACATGGCCGCCACACTCAGAGAACCCGCGAACCGCACTTAACAATCGTGCTTTATCTTCATCAGGCAGAATGGCTAAGCTAATGCCGCTGACATACAAAACGTCGATGCTTTTTGATTCGAGCGCTTGCTCAAGCTTGGTGACTTCAAGGTTTGAAAAGTAATGCTTAGCGGCAGAGTTGTCGCGCCAGTACATAAAATGGCGCTCGCCTGTCGCGTCCGTTTCAACCATGTATAGCCCAGGTAACTTGCTGTTCTTACGCTCAACATGGTCAATCGCAATGCCTTCTTCTGTCCACTGGTCGAGCATTTGGTCAGAGAGCTTGTCGACACCCAATCCCGTCGCATAAGACACTTTGATCGGCGTAGATTGTGTAAGGCGAGAGAGATAAAGCGCCGTGTTTAACGTATCGCCACCAAAGCGTTTTTCAAGCGGTGAACCGCTGATCTCAACCATACACTCGCCAAAGAATGCGACATTTAAACGTGAAGTTAAAGTCATGAGATTCCTACATCAATTACATAAGGTTAGGTGTTAAGTAAGGGGCCCGAAGACGTGAGCCCCACTAAAACATCATTAGCTATTTTGAGTTGCCTGACGGCCCGCCGCAGAGGTATCTTCTTCAAGTACACCCTTGTCAGATAGCTCCATTTCCATCAATGCGCGCTCATCATCTAAGATAGCTTGAGCCATTTCAGGCGTGACATCGTTAGCCGGAGTGAGAAGGCTCACTACCACACCAACCGTTAGGGCAAATAGACATGAAGGAATCACAGGGTTGCCCCAATATGCGGTTAGGTCTGCGCTCATCATCACAGTGAAAGACGCGATTGATGCACCGGCCAGTGTAGCTAGAGCACCCTGCCAGTTGTAGCGCTTCCAGAAGCGACCTAGCATTCCACATACGAACATGCCTGACATTACCGTTGAGATCATCTTAGTGATGTAGCTGATGATATCGTTAGATGTAAGTGCAAACAGAAGCGCAAATCCGATGACAACGACCAGTGCAAGACGAGAGTAGTTCAGCATTGACTCTTTGTTTGGAACGCGGCCAGTAAACATCACGTAAACATCGCGAAGAAGAATCGACACACCTGCAATCGCGTCTGAACTTGCACTCGACATAGTTGCTGAAAGGCCTGCAATTAGAACAATCATACCGATGCCTACAGGCAGTACCGTTGCAGCGACATATGGGAACGAGAAGTTCGGGTTGTCGAGTGTTGGGTCAATCGCATGTGCAGCCATACCGATGATTGCTGGAATGATTGAGAAAAACAGGTACAGGACGCCTGAGCCAACAAACGAGCGACGAATGGTTGATACATCTTTACCTGAGTAGATACGTTGACGGAAAGACGGCGTTGCAAGTACACCCACACCAATAACCACAGCTAGAGAGACTGCTGCACAATGCCCAACTTTTCAATCGCAAGGAAGCTAGTCGCTGCTGGATCCATCGCCGCGTAAAGATTCTCCATACCACCAATGTGCTGCACAGAAAGAACTGCCATAAGTATGAAGCCAACAAAAAGGATGATTGCCTGAATGGTGTCCGTCCAAACAACGGCCGTGTAACCACCAATCACAACGTAGATAGTAAAGGCTGCCGCGATGATGATCTTCGCAGTATTGAGGTCAATGTCGGCAATCCATGCTAGGTACATACCGCCACCGAGAATGTGCGCGCCCAACCAGCCAATCGAAGCGATGAAAATAAGCATGCCAACCACGTTTTTAACGATTTTGTTTGCGCCAACGTAATACGCCAGCTCTTCACTCATGGTCATGAAATTGAGTTTACGTACAGGGGCAAACCACAGAGCAAGAAGCAAGATACCAATCGCGCCGCCAATACCATACAGTGCACCAGCCCAGCCATTGGCATAACCAAAGCCGACTGCGCCCATACTAGAGCCGGTACCAACCATGGTCGCAACCGTTGTACCTAATACTAAAAAGAGTGGTAGGCCACGGCCACCTAATAAGAAATCTTCACCAGATTTTTGGTTTCGGGAAACAAACCAACCTAACCAAATTAAGAACAAGACATACAAGCCAAAGCCTGTGAGAAACAACGTGCTATTCATTCAACACCTCTCAGAATCACTTTTGTGTATATTATTTTAATTTGAGCGATAGTAATTAAAGCTCAATTATTATTTGAATATTATTTGTAGGGGATGAACGTACTGAAAAATAATAACAGGGAGAATTAATTCCCAGTACGTGAATTACTAGTTTATGTGAAGCTTATGCACGATCTTTACGGTAACAAGTTACGTCAACTTCTACTTTAACGTCGACAACAAGATCACACACCATGCAAATTCGCGCTGGTGGATGTTCACCAAACACTTCTTTGAATACTTTATTAAACGATTGGAAGTAACGCGCATCTGTTAGTACCACTTTTACGTGTACTACGTCTTCAAGCGTGTAGCCAGCTGTCGTCATGATGTCGATACAGTTTTGAATAGCAAGGCGCGATTGGTCAACGATGCCACCTTCAACCACTTCACCATCTGTCATTGGTGTTTGTCCAGATACATATAGGAAGCCACCCGCTTCAGTCGCACTTGAAAATGGTAGATGTTGACCACCAGTACCTGTACCGCCTTCTGCACCGTAACGTTTAATAGTCATTTTATTCTCCAGTTAACACTTGGTAATTACCAATATAAATTTTAAATACATTTGCCTTTATAAAAAGACAGTTAATTATTAATTTCAGCCAAATTTAATTATCTAGCCAATTAAATCATTAATATCAATTTCGATATATAAAACGGCCTGAACGCTTTTCGCTTACAACACCATTTTTATATGTTGATATACCATTCACAAAAACATGTTCAATTCCATCAGAGACAGAAATAGGATTTTCGAATGTCGCAGTATCTTTAACCGTATTAGGATTAAATAATACTAAGTCTGCGAATGCGCCTTCTTTAATCACGCCTCGATCTGTCATGTTATAGCGCTCAGCAGACATGCCCGTCATTTTGTGAATCGCTTCTGCCATCGAGAATAGCTTTTCATCACGACAGTAATGACCTAGAACCTTCGGGAACGTGCCCCATAACCTCGGGTGCGGATGTGGATCGTTTGGCAGCCCATCGGAGCCCACCATGGTCAGTTTGTATTTCAAGACTCGTTTAACGTCTTCTTCGTCCATGCAGTGGTATACCGCACCGGCTGGTTGCAGCGCTCGGGCTGCTTCCATCAGAGGAAGCTCCATCTCTTGAGCAATGTCTTTAAGCATTTTGCCCGCATACTCAGGCTTAGCTTCCGACCAAGTGATGAAAATATCGATTTCGTCCGTCACTTGTTTCAAGTCTAGCGTCGAAGAGCTCGCTGAATATGGGTAACAATCACAAGAGACGTCCTGATGCTCAGACACTTTGTCCATCAGATCGAGCACTTCTACTGTACGTCCCCAGTTACCCGCTCCCGCACACTTAAGGTGAGAGATCACAACAGGCACTTTTTGCGTGTTTGCCCGTTTCGAACGCCTCTTCCATTGCAGAGATGATCTCTTCGAATTCCGTACGCATGTGCGTGGTGTAGATACCATTATATTTCGCCAAAACTTCTGCAAGCTGCATCACCTCGTTGGCATTCGCTTGTTTCGCACTGGCATAAGCAAGGCCTGAGCTTAAGCCTAACGCTCCTTCTGACATCGCTTGGTCTAGCGCTTTTTGCATTACACCAATTTCATCTTGGTCAGCCGTTCTCTGTAGGGAGTCCATTGCTTGGTTTCGCAGCGTCGTGTGGCCAACCAATGCAGCTACGTTCACCGCGGGTTGCGCTTCTTCGACGGCTTGTGCATAAGAAGCAAAGGTTGGGTATTTAAAATCTTCTTTCGCACCAAGTAGGTTCATTGGATCTGGTGGATCCTGCGCTAGAATCGTTGGCATGGCGCTAATGCCACAGTTGCCGACAATCACAGATGTCACACCTTGTGTGATTTTTGGTCGGCAATCAGGAAAACGAATAACATTCGTATCGTCATGCGTATGTACATCGATAAAACCTGGCGCAAGCGCCAAACCTGAACCTTCGATAACACCCTCAGACTCGCATAGGTCAACCTGACCTACCTTTACGATACGATCGTCTTTGATAGCAACATCAGCAATAAATGGCGCACTTCCCGTTCCATCAAACACTTGTATATTTTTTATCACTGTATCGAACAACATTTACTTCTCTCGTTACCCTCAATTGGATGAGTACATATTAATAATCACCCCAACTTTTACAGTGATAAAACACACAAAAAATCTTAAATTGTTTGATAGTTTCTAACACGACAGTTATGATAATTCGCAGTTAGACACTAAAATCAATGACTTACAATATGTTAGAGCAAACATCATGAGTATAGAAAACAACCAACTAAATGTTATAAAGTATCATAACTCTGAATCTACACTGCCTACTTTTGGCCACAAGGGCCGCTTTGCTGCTTCCCAAAACACACCATATAGCCTTATTGACGAAGAAATATCGCTTCCTGCTGCCGTCATCAAACGCTCTGCGTTAAAAAGTAACATCGACTGGATGCAGAGTTTTGCTAACCATCATCAAGTGAAGTTATCACCTCATGGTAAAACCACCATGACCCCTGCGTTCTTTTCCAAACAGTTAGAAGCTGGCGCTTGGGGCATTACAGTCGCCACACCCGCTCAAGCAGAAGTTGCCGCACTGGCTGGCGCTAAGAACATCATCATGGCGAATCAACTCGTGGGTAAAGCTAACATGGCCATCGTTGCCCAGCTTATTCGAGACTACGATGTTGAGTTTTATTGCTGTGTCGACTCTCTCATTAATCTTGATGCTCTGGATGACTACTTCGCCAATGAGACTAAACCGCTGAATGTGTTCATTGAGTTTGGCGTACCGGGTGGTCGATGTGGTGTGCGCTCTGCAGAAGAATTGATCGAACTAGCTGACTCAACCCAAGGTATGGCAGGTATTAAACTAGCGGGCATCGAAGTGTATGAGGGTGTTATCGGTGGTAATAATGCAGAAGAGAAAATTCGCGAATTTTTGGCGCAATCACTAGAGCTTGTACAAAAGCTGAAATGTGTTGGCCTTATCGAAGGACAACCCATCGTGTCTGGCGCGGGTTCTGCTTGGTATGATGTCGTGGCGGAAAGCTTTGCAAACCTCACCCATACTCTCGCGATTATTCGACCGGGTTGCTACGCCATTCACGACACCGGGATTTACTTAGAAGCGCAGAGCAAAGTCATGCAGCGCGCCCAAACAAACCAAGGCTACGCTTGCGAGCTGGGTGGCGACCTGAACTCTTCACTCGAAGTATGGGCTTATGTCATCTCGAGGCCTGAAGATGAGAAGGTGATCATTGGCTTGGGCAAACGCGATGTCGCCTTCGATGCTGGCCTGCCGATCCCTGAGCGTGCCTATCGAAATGGTCAAGCAATATCAGTTGAAGGATTAGTATCAACCGATGTCATGGATCAGCATACGTTTATGAAAGTCGACCCTAACTCAGACATTCAAGTCGGTGATATGATTGCTTTCTCGACATCTCACCCATGCTTGACGTTCGACAAATGGCGCTATATCGCAATTTGTAACGATGAATATCAAGTCGAAGAGTGGGTAGAGACACGATTCTAACGTAGTGTTAAGCCGCTTAGTTGATTGACGTTCAATGATAAACAAAGCTCAATGGTAAGCTAAGCGGCGATATTCATTCCGACGGTATAGTTAGGCTATAATTGGCCCAAATTTATTACAAGAACAAAAACAAGGATCAAAGGTTTGACTCTTAAAGTAGACCTCATTTCTCAAATATCCGAACGCTACCCTGCCTTGCGTGAAGCTGAGAAAAAAGTAGCTAAGCTGATCATGGATGACATTCAGTTTTCTGCAAACGCCAGTATTTCTGAACTCGCAGAACAGGCTCAAGTGAGCGAAGCCACGATTACGCGATTCGCAAAAGCGGTTGGCTGCAATAATGTGCGTGACATGAAGATCAAACTGGCGCAAAGTTTAACCATAGGCCAGCGCTTCATTTTAGAGCCCGTTGACCACACGGGCTATCAAGGCATCTACGAGTCCATCAAACAGAGTCTGGACATCAACCGAGCGTTGATCAAAGAGCAAGATGTTGAGACAGCCGTTGATTGGCTGCAAAACGCCCGTCAGATCATCTCAATTGGTATGGGTGGCGGCTCTACCATTGCTTCCCAAGAGCTGCAACATCGACTGTTTCGCCTTGGACTACCTATTGTCGCATACAACGATGGACTAATGCTCGCATGGTGGCAGCCACTGCCAACGCCAACGACGTCCTTGTGATGATGTCTGCGACTGGCTACACCCCGGTGATCACCGAAACCGCTGAACTTGCCAAGCAATACGGTTTGAAAGTCATCGCCATTACGCCGAGTGACAGCCCACTATCAAAGATCGTCGATATCACGCTTCCTATTAAGCACATGGAAACAGACTTCATCTACAAACCATCAGCATCGCGCTACGCCATGCTAGCGTTAGTGGATGTGATCTCTATGGAGCTTGCGGTTAAACATAAGAATCGCTCTCGAGATAAACTCAGAAGATTAAAAGTGGCACTCGATTCTCATCGTGGCGGCGGCGATCGACAGCTCTTGGTGACTAGAATTGAGAGCACAGCAGTAAACTGACAATTTTATTGTGAGCGTTCATGTTTTGTTCAGAAACGCGCTGTTATAGTGGCTACATCAACAAGAGGTAATCAATATGAATCGAGTTATTCTTAGTATCGTTGCTGTCATCACTGGCTTTTTTGCGCTGGTGTTTAGCTTACTGATGGCCATTCCTCTGACTATTGCTGCATTAATTACAGGCAAACGAATTCAAAAGCAGATGCGTCAGAATAGTCAGTTCTACGCCGCTCATCAAACAGCAGGCTACGGCGCTGCGCAGGACACAGCAAATAGCGGCGCTACAATCGAAGGCGAGTTTGAAGAAGTGAAAAACCGATAAACGACTTCCACGGCATATCTAAAAGGCTGAGCATTGCTCAGCCTTTTTGCGTTTTAGGCTCAAACGCGAGCGAGCACTATCAATCGAGCCGAACTATTATATAAACATTACGGTTTTTTGATGATATTGTTATCAAAAATAACAATATAAGGAAGTACACGATGAGCACTCAACAACGCGACATCACTTTGCGCTTTTTAGCTGAGCCGGGAGACGTTAACTTCGGTGGTAAAGTCCATGGGGGTGCAGTCATGAAATGGATTGACCTTGCAGCCTACGCCTGCGCTGCGGGTTGGAGTGGTAAATATTGTATTACCGCATACGCTGGTGGTATTCGATTTGTCGAACCTATCTTTGTCGGCAACCTCGTTGAAGTCACAGGCAAAGTCATCTACACCGGCAGCTCTTCTATGCATATCGCACTTGATGTTCAAGCAAGCGACCCGAAAGAGCTCAACAACCGCCTTACCACGCACTGCATCGTCATTATGGTCGCGGTTGATGGCAATGGTAAACCAACTAAGGTACCGGAGTGGGTGCCAGAAACAGAAGAAGACATTGAGCTTCGTAACTCTGCTATTCGCTTAATGAACATGCGTAAAGAGATCGGAGAAGAGATGGAGGCCCACGTTAAGTACTTGAAATAAGCTAGCCACGCGTCCTCAATAATTTTAAAAGCAGCGACTCTTCTCAATCTGGGTCGCTGTCACATAACCTCAATACCACCTTCATCAATTTTAAAAATCTGTCATCAAACCTTCATCTTGATTTGATTAAATCCCATGCTCCTAATAATAATTACAAGGGTTTAAGATTGAACCTAGGCGAAACCACTTTGAGTGAATCGACACTCAATAACCCTAAAGCTGTCGAATATCAATGGGTAAGAACCTTATACGTTGAAGGCTATCAACCCGATGAGATCAACCACTACATTCAAGCGTGTTTTGGAGGTGATGATATCTTTGCCGATCTATTCCGCAAAGTCGCTCTCCACAAAGAAAGCCGCTACGTGCTGCTTCAATATTTAGGATGCGCGCCTTCTAGTCGCGAGTTCTAAACGCTAACAACTAAAAACCTGTACTACCGAAAGCCTAGCTCTGTAGTCGTTGAGCTGATTTCAGGGCTTACCTTCACGCACACCTTCCTCTACAAAGTGACACTTTTGTCACTTCTAAATATGTAACATATTAATTCGTTTCATAACAAAACTTGTTATGACTCGCACACTTTATTGCCTTCGTTATTCTTTCTACTATAAATTCTTATAATTGAGTCACTTAGGTTCACAGCCCTACTCAAGCTGTGGATTTAAAGGTGTTATGCAGTAGGCATAAAAAAACCCAAGCTGAGCTCGGGTTTTGGTTACAAAAACTGTTAGTTATGTTCTGTCGTAAGGAAAAGCTAACAGCCAGCTATGCGTAACGCCAAAATAGGATTGTTCTCTGTTGCAACTTGTCGGCGGCCAAACCAAATATGTTGCACGAGAAACAAAAATTTGGGCGACCCTAGTGGTCGCCCTTATCGTTTTTATCCTTTCACACCACCAGCCGTAAGTCCTCCGACTAACCAGCGCTGTGCAAGCAAAAATACGATGGTTATAGGCAACGCAGATAGTACTGCTGCCGCTGCAAAATCACCCCACAGATAGTTTTGCGGGTAGAGATATTGCTGCATACCTACTGCTAACGTATAAGAATTTACGTCAGAAAGCAATAAAGATGCGACCGGAACCTCACCAACGGTTGCAATAAATGACAAAATGAACACTACCGCAAGGATTGGCACAGACAGTGGTAATAGTACCAATCTAAAGGCCTGCCACGGTGTTGCGCCGTCAAGCGCAGCCGCTTCTTCTAAAGAGTTATCAATTGTTTCAAAGTAACCTTTAATCGTCCAAACATGCAGTGCAATACCGCCTAGGTAAGAGAAGATAAGACCGCCATGCGTGTTCAAACCAAGGAACGGAATGTACTGTCCCAGCTTGTCAAACAGAGCATAAATCGCTACCAGTGCCAGTACTGCTGGGAACATCTGGAAGATCATCATTGCCTTAAGGATTGTGTTCTTACCTTTAAAGCGCATACGAGCAAACGCATAAGCAGATGTCGTCGACAGTGCCACGATAAGAATAGACGTGATACCCGCAACTTTAACCGAGTTCCAAAGCCAAGTTAGAACCGGGAACGGAGGTGGCGTCACTGAGCCATCTGCGTGTGTCACGGTAAAGCCTAGAGCCAACTTCCAGTGCTCCAAAGATGGGTTATCTGGAATGAGACTCCCCGTTGCAAAGTTACCTTCACGGAACGAAATCGCAACTACCATCAATAGAGGAAAGATGATCATCGCAAGGAAGACCCAAAGGGCAATATGGGTTGCCCATACTCGATATTTTAGAGATTTACCTTGTACCATTGCCATGTCAATTCTCCTTAATCTTGTGAAAGCTTAGTGAAACGAAGGTTAAGCAGAGCTAACGCACCTACAAGTAGGAAGATAAGCGTCGCGATTGCACTTGCCAGACCGAAGTCTTGACCACCAGCGCCTTCGAAGGCAATACGGTATGTGTAGCTAACCAGTAAGTCTGTGTAACCTGCAGGCTCAGACGTACCAATCATGTTCGGACCACCGCCGGTTAACAGCTGAATCATTACGAAGTTATTAAAGTTAAACGCAAAGCTCGCAATCAGTAGTGGAGTCAAAGGTTTGATCATCAGTGGCAGTGTGATCTTCGTGAAATTATGGATGAAGTTCGCACCATCAATCGCTGATGCTTCATACAAGTCATCTGGAATCGCTTTCAATAGACCCATACACAGAATCATCATGTAAGGGAAACCGAGCCAAGTATTCACGATGAGAACCATGGTTTTCGCAAGGATTGGATCTGAGAACCAAGAAGGCTAATGCCGAACAAGGTCTCTAACACCATATTTATCTCACCAAAGCTTTGGTTAAACAAACCTTTAAAGATAAGAATCGAGATAAACGCTGGTACCGCATACGGAAGGATGAGCAGCACTCGGTAAACTGAGCGGCCTTTCAGCTCTTCCCACTGCACAACGCTTGCTAAAACAAGGCCAATAACCAGTGTTGCAATAACCGTGATAACAGAGAATACCACTGTCCAGATGAAGATACTGATGAATGGCTGTTTGATGCCGTCATCTTTCCATACACGCTCGAAGTTATGAGTGCCGATACCAACCACGAAACCTGGTGAAGTTGTTGAACCAAAGAACTGACCGTTCTCATCAACAGTTTGGTAGAAACCCACTTCCATGTTTGGTTTCAATGTTTCGCCAGTATCGTTGTTTAGTAGAGTTTCGCCATCTTCTTGAAGCGTATATAAAGGCATTACACCCGCAAATTTGCGCAATCCGCTCATGCGAATCTCATCACCATTCGGCAACTGAAGATCCAAGCCAGTGATAGCGGAACGGTTTTGAATGATCGTTCGGATGACCTCTTTCTCGCCAACCACTTCTTCAACTGGCTTGAGATCCATTTCCATTGCGGTTAGCTCACCAAGATTAAAGGCGTCTGTCACCAACAGTTGGTCACCGTCGTTAATCACAATCTTGTGGCCCTGCTCAGTTTTGTAAAGAGAGAATGGGTAGCTGTCACCACTTTGGTACGTTCTGTCTAGAAGAACACTTTGCGCACGCTCTAAGGTGAGCTGGTTTTTAGCGCTGTAGTTAGTAAACGCAAGCCCGACGGTGTATGCCAAAGGGAAAAGAATGAAAATAATCATTCCGGCAATACCCGGGTAGATGTAGCGATGAGCGTATGTTTTTTTGCTACCGAAAATGTAAAGGGCGAGCGCAGTGAGAATAACGGTAAGTAGCGCGAAAGCAACTTCACCGCGTGAATACATTAGAATCGTGGCGTAGCCATTGATAAGGCCAACTGTCCCTAAAAGGGACCATTTAATAAAGACACTCTTACTACTCGGTGCTGTCTTCATACCACCTTCAATGGCATCGGTACCTTGGACTGACTGCATATTGAAACCTGCTAGCGAAACAAAATTGAAAAGTAAGGAGGGGTTACCCCTCCTTAAAAGGGGTGTTACTTGGATTAACGAGTCATCTGTTTTTCAGCGTCAGAAAGCGCAGCATCAACAGTTTGACGATCGTCAACGATGTTGATGATTGCATTCTTAGCCGATTCCCAGAACGCACTCATTTGTGGGATGTTAGGCATGATTTCGCCGTTCATCGCATTGTCCATCGTCGCCGCGATGCGAGTATCTGCATCTAGCTCACGTTGGAATGAGTTTAGAGCAACAGCGCCTAGTGGCTTGTCGTCGTTCACTTTACGTAGGCCATCGTTAGTCAGTAGGTAGTTCTCTAGGAACTCAACCGCTAGGTCTTTGTTTGGCGAAGCTGTGCTGATACCCGCCGTTAGTACGCCAACGAATGGTTTAGAAGACTTACCGTTAAACTTAGGCAGTGTTGCTACGCCGTAGTTAATACCAGACGTTTCGATGTTACCCCAAGACCATGGACCGTTGATTGTCATCGCCGTGTTGCCTTGGTTAAACGCAGCTTCAGAAACTGAGTAGTCCATGTCTGGAGAGATTACGCCAGAGTCTACTAGGCCTTTAACAAAGTTCATTGCATCTTTAACGCCATCATTTGCGATACCCGCATCTTTGATGTCGTAACCAGTTGCACCGTATTTGAACGCGTAACCACCGTCAGCTGCCATTAACGGCCAAGTGAAGTACGGTTCTTTTAGGTTCCACATGATTGCAGTTTTGCCATCTTTTTGCAGCTTCTCGTTAAGAGCCGCTACTTCTTCCCAAGTCTTCGGCGGGTTAGGAACAAGATCTTTGTTGTAGATTAGAGATAGTGATTCGATTGCAATTGGGTAACCGATAATCTTGCCATCGTACTTAACTGCATCCCATGCAAAATCGACGATGCCTTCTTGAATCTCTTTCGAAGGTTTTAGTTCAGCCAGTAGACCCGCTTCTGCATAACCACCGAATCGATCGTGAGCCCAAAACACAATGTCCGGACCAGCACCAGTAGACGCAACTTGCGGGAAGCGTGCTTCTAGGCCGTCTGGGTGAGCCACGGTTACTTTGATCCCCGTGTCTTCTTCAAACTTCTTACCAACTTCAGCAAGGCCGTTGTATCCTTTATCGCCGTTAATCCAGATTGTTAGTTGACCTTCTTCGATAGCAGCGTTAGCACCAAAAGAGCCAAGAGCGACAAGCGTTCCAAGTGCTACTGTGCTTAGGGCGTTTTTCATGTTCATATCCTTTTTATTTTTGTGTTGTAGGCTTCACCAGAAGGATTCGCCATATTTCGTCATACATCATTAAAGAAAACGAGTCAGCTCTCATCCTCCTACTCCCTACGCCCTAACTATTATGGCGTATTTTCGTGATCACCATCGGTGCAGACTAATGACCAAAATCACAAAATTGGTGCATTGCGTGATTGGAGTCACCAATGTCATCTAATTTTTTTTGATCTACGTCTCGAAGTGTTGAATCCTCCCCTTCGCCTCCTCCCCTTCTACTACCCCTTTAAAAAAAATCGATAGGAGGATGTTCGCTCTGGCTAGGTCGAGCAAACTACAGACATCCAAGAGTGGATAGTAAGAACCCTTTCCAGTGATTTTGCTGATCTTCGTATCGCATGAGCTGGCTTACAACGCTGAATTGGGCTGCTGTAATAGGTCATTTACGTTTAACGCTTTAATTAAACGGGGGAGAGCGACCTATTCGGGGGAGGTATCTCAATTTTTAGCGCTGGAGGGTGATAGAGAATACGCTCATCACCCTTTTTTTCTTATTTTTGTCCAACTAACTGTATTCCTACTATTATCGCAAACGAGATAACTCATATAATGAATAGCGATAAGTATAATTTATAAAGATCGAGGACGAGCTACATGACGAGTGTCACGTTAAAAAACGTATGTAAAGCCTACGGCGATGTTCTAATTTCCAAGAACGTAGACCTAGATATCAAAGAGGGCGAGTTCGTTGTCTTTGTTGGTCCATCAGGTTGTGGTAAGTCTACACTGTTACGCTGTATCGCTGGCCTAGAAGACATCACATCTGGTGATCTCTACATTGGCGACCAACACATGAACGATGTTGAACCATCGAAACGCGGTGTTGGTATGGTATTCCAATCCTACGCGCTTTACCCACACCTAAACCTATACGACAACATGTCTTTCGGCCTAAAACTTGCGAACGCAGACAAAGGCGAGATCGAAAAACGTGTTGAGCACGCTGCTGAAATCCTGCAGCTAAGCCACCTTCTTGAGCGTCAACCAAAAGCCTATCGGGTGGTCAGCGTCAGCGTGTTGCTATTGGTCGTACACTTGTTTCTCAGCCAAATGTTTTCCTACTGGATGAGCCTCTGTCTAACCTTGATGCCGCGCTGCGTGTTCAGATGCGCTCTGAAATCACTAAGCTTCAACGCAAACTTGGCTGCACCATGATTTACGTAACGCACGATCAGGTTGAAGCCATGACCATGGCTGACAAGATTGTCGTTCTTGACGCAGGTTACGTGTCTCAAGTTGGTCGCCCACTAGAGCTGTACCACTACCCACAAAACCGCTTCGTAGCCGGCTTCATTGGCTCACCGAAAATGAACTTCATGAGCGTGTTCATTGACGAAGTAGAAAAAGAGCAAGTGAAAGTTCAACTTTCAAACGGTACGTCTTTCTGGATTCCTGTGGATGGCACTACTGTGACTCGCGGCGAGCGCATGTCACTAGGTGTACGCCCAGAGCATCTACTTTCGGCTCAAGACGGCGATGCGACAATCTCTGGTGAAGTGATGATTGTTGAGAAGCTAGGAAACGAAACGCAAGTATATCTAAACCTAGAAGGCGCAGATGCTGATGTTATCTATCGTCAACCAGACACGTTAGACGTAGAAGCAGGTGATCACCTAGAGATCGGCATTCCTGCGCACCGTTGTCACCTATTCCACTCAGACGGCAAAGCATGCCGCCGACTACACCAAGAAAACGGCGTAGAGCTACCAGTAGCGTAACTTCGAAATCTTTTCCTAATAAAAAACCAGCCATACGGCTGGTTTTTTGTTTTCTAGACCCGCTTCCAGAGTGAAGAATATTTATCCACTAAATCTTAAAATTACGACACATTAGAATTCATAATTAAGACTCTTATTAGCAGAAATTATTGACTTTAAGACAGCTTCTTTTTCCAATCAGTCAATCAAGTAAAAGTAGTTAAATTTTTCATTAAATAATTATTAATAAGACACTTAGAGATCGCAATTTTATAAACTTCGCCTCAATCGGTATATTCAGAATCAGTCACTTTCTACATAATCCAAACTGATTGATTAGAAATATGGATATAGATATTGATGATGAGAAATATAACTCTGGCAGTGATTATCACTACGTTAATTGGATGTGGTGGAGGTGATGATGATAGTAATGGTGGAAGTAACAATAACGCAGGCTCACAATCAACCTCTCAACAAGAGCCAGTAGTTCAATTATCAACGACTAGGCTCGAAGCCCAGAACAACGGTGTAATCTCGCCAAACACTTCAGTTCAACTCACACTCAATGAAAGTGAGGCCAACAACACCTTCTATCTTACTTATGAACAAGAAGCTCAGAGCTACGTTTCTGATGTTTCCTTTGACGAAATAGACGCTGCTAATGTAATCGTTTACTTCGAACTCGAACCCGGTTACAAGTTAGGAGAAGGCACCCATAATGAAACTCTAGATCTCAATATCTGTAGGGATAGTGCCTGTACGAATCCTATAGATGGATCTCCCTTCAAACTCGACTTCTCGTATACTGTCTCCCTACCCGAATCGGTATCTTTAAACATACCTTCGACACAACAGATTATTCGCGAAACTGATGATACGCAGACAGCCTACCAACTATCCAGTGTTGCAACTATTAGCGGCTTTCCCGACGCTTCCGCTTCTCATGCCGCGCATTATCGAATTCGTAGTAATCACCCGAGCATAGATCATCTGTTTGTGTGGGTAGCTAACAATGAACTAAACGTTAATCAAACGCTTAAGAGCGTTGATCAACTGTCCGAAGGGGTAACATCAGAAAAAATTTACATTGATGCTTGCTACGATACTGCCTGCGTTTACCCAATTAGCGGAAGCCCGCTTGAATTAACCTTAGAGCATAATTTGGTAGATGTTACACCAAACACTCCAACAGATAAGCTTACCCATAATAAGCAAGTGCTTCTCAGCCATAATGTAATAGACGCAGAGTACATGAAAGACTCTAGCTTTTTGATCTTAACTTCTACCTCACCTTCGAATAGCGTCTACATCTATAACACATCAATTTGGACATACATAAAGTTTGACTTAGCAGCAGCACCAACAAGTTTAAGTATTGATGAAATTGATACGCTTGGTCGCTTTGCCATTGGTCATGCCAACAGTGTTACCATTTTTGATCTTGATACTCTCACTCCAGCAAATACGAGCAGTAAGACAATCGATTTAGGATTCGAAGTTTACGATCAAGCGGTTAAGGGCGAATACCTTTGGGCGATATCTAACACCGAGCAATGGGGAAACCTTACCACTGTAAAAATATCAAACTCAGAGATTACGAGTAGCTCTGGTCAATTTTATCGTCACAGTTCTAACATGAAGATAAGCCCAAATGGCAATCAGCTCTATCTCATGAGCACCGTAGGATCACCTCGCGATCTTTATCGTGCAGACATCAGTGTACCGAGCGCGCCAGCTGGCGCCGTCGATTCTCAGTACATAGGTGAATACAGGATGTGTCCTAGCTTTTGGATTACTGAAGATGCGAGTTCATTGATTGACCAGTGCGGCAACCGCTTTTCACTATCGGAAGTCGAAGCTGATGATATGGTCTACTCTGGAAAAATGGATCGCTTGGATACGAGTATCGGTTGGGATCATCCGCTCATTCATATTACCGAAGCTTCTGCGACTCAGTTCGCCGCGGTTGATAAAGAGGACATCGCTGGAATTCGTTTTTATGATAAGGCTACACTAACACAGTCAGGACACTATTCACTCATGGATTACGATGTCGAAGTTGGCGTGCACGCTCAAACCATTCCGCTAATGGCGTTTAGTCATAGGCCGAATGAATTGCTAATTGTTACCCGCAGCACTCACTCTGGCACTGATTACTTCACGCTAATAGAGCTAATCAGCCGTAACCTATTATTGGAGCAGTTCCCTGATAACTAGGGGCTGCTCTTTTCTCGCATGGCTACAGATTTTGAGCTAAGCAAACGCTTCTCTTAACCACTGAGTCACAGCTTCACGTTCTTGTTTTGGACCGTTTACCTTGATCTACATTTCATCCAAAGCTTTGTCCATGGATATGAGGCAAGTTACGGCCAATTAAGATAAGGCCCCCTCCTCAATTCCATAAAAACAAAAAATGAATACCCCAATATTGGAGTGCTCCTTCCTATACTGGCAATGAATCCTCAGACACCTGAATAATGAATACCGGATAGCTTAGCCATTTCTTGATTCCAAGTCGCTAAATCTCGATACTCAAAGTCGCCCAAGCTCGCATGACCGCAAGCGCGTGACATTACTTGCATCAGCTCGACCGAAGCCTCAAAAAAGTTCTTGAGTTGATTGGACGCCTTGTCGACATTGAGCCGCTGGCGAAGATCCGCTTTTTGGGTCGCAATACCCGCAGGGCAATTGTTGGTGTTACACATTCGAGCCGCGACACAGCCTATCGATTGCATAGCACTGTTTGAAATCGCCACACCGTCTGCGCCCAGTGCCATCGCTTTCACAAAGTCCATTGGTACTCGTAATCCACCAGTGATAATCAGGGTTACTTTACCCGTTGAATCATGTTGATCGAGGTATTTTCGTGCCCGCGCTAATGCCGGAATCGTCGGCACACTTATGTGATCACGGAACATTTCTGGCGCTGCGCCCGTACCACCACCTCGCCCATCAAGAATGATGTAATCTGCGCTGGCATCTAACGCAAATTGAATGTCTTCTTCAATATGATTGGCACTCAGTTTAAAGCCAATTGGGATGCCACCCGTCACCTCGCGGACTCTGTCAGCAAAACGCTTAAAGTCTTCGGCCGTGTGAAGGTCAGCAAAGGTTGGCGGGGAAATCGCGTCTGTCCCCTCTGGAATACCTCGAACCTGCGAAATCTTGCCAATGTTCTTAGTGCCCGGTAAGTGACCTCCCGTGCCAGTTTTCGCCCCTTGCCCGCCTTTAAAATGGAAGGCTTGCACACTTTTGAGCTTCGACTCTTCAAAGCCAAACCCAGCACTGGCATATTCATAAAAATATCGAGAGTTAGCTTGTTGCTCCTCTGGTAACATGCCTCCTTCCCCAGAACAAATACCGGTTCCTGCTAGCTCGGCACCTTTCGCCAGTGATAATTTGGCTTCTTCCGATAGCGCACCGAAACTCATGTCAGAGACAAACAATGGAATTTTCAAGTGCAAAGGTTTTTTCGCATTTGGGCCAATAACCAACTCGGTCGCAACGTCAACATTCTCCATCAAGGGTTTTTGTGCCATTTGCGCTACCATGACTTGAATATCATCCCAATGCGGTAGCTGATGCCTAGGAACGCCCATTGACGTCATCGGTCCGTGATGACCTAGCTTTGAGAGCCCTTCTCTTGCCAGTTGATGTATAAACTCAACGGTCGGTTCTTCGATCGTGACGGTAGCGATTGGAGCACCGCTACTTACTTGCGCACTTACCCCGCCCTCCTTACCTACTTGCTCTGCGGTAAATTGTTTGTGGCTGCCATCACAGTAGGGGAAATTGGCGGAATGTTTACATTTACATAGATAGCTATCACCCGATTTATCTGCCGTAAATGCTTTAGGTTTAAAATCAGTCCCCGCATGCGAGCCATCGCAATAGGGTTGATTGGCCGAGCGGCCACAGGTACAGAAGTAATAATCTTTGCCTTCGACTAACTCAACCTTGCTGGGTTTGTTGTCGGCTACGACTGGTTTGCTCATAGTGCATCCTTATAGTGAATGTCTTCCATTGCTCATTCACAAGCATAGATGATGATTACCGATTGATGACAAGAAATTACCTTTTAGTCAGTTACATAAATCCTTTAAATCACTCGAACTCCTAAGTTTGCTTCAAGCAAATACCTCATTAGCAACTAGGTTTTTAGTGCACCTATCCTCCAATCAAACAAAAGGGTTTTGCTTTCATGCTAACTGTGAAAACACCATTACGACGCACTATTGTGCCATTAATTATTTCTGCATTCTTTGCCCCGCTTTCTCTCGCAGAGCAAGGTTTTGATGCTTTTCCTCCTTCGAAAGAATCACCAATTGCCACACAAGTCACCCCCATGTTTATCACTCTCGGATTTGATGACAATCTCGAGATTAACGGACTTTCTTGGATTATGGATCTACTGGCAAATAATCATAACCCTAACGGACACGACGCCTACGCGAACCGCGACTTAAGAGCCAGCTTCTTCATGCATTGTGAACCCGCAATGGAAAACGAAGACGTAAAAACCTTGTGGCGTCAATTAGTTCAAATCGGGCATGAAGTGGCTAACCATAGCCAAACTCACCCAGACGACAAAGTGAACTACAACCCGCTTCAGTCTTGGATGACTGCTGAGCAGTGGCAAGAAGAAGTGACTTTGTGTAACAAACTACTGACTCGATCTACTGAAGAAGGCGGAATAGGCGTAGAAACCGTCTTTGGCTTTCGCGCCCCTTTCATGACCTATAACGACAACACTCTGAATGCCGTGGTTAACAACGGCATCCGCTATGACGTGAGCTTTCCAGCAGGAATTACACCAGATCAAGACGGTACCAATAATATTTGGCCGCACACCCTAGAAAATGGCAGCCCGTCCCATGCAATGGCGGCGTCAGGAGGATGGAAACCTGTTATCGACAATTACCCAGGCCTTTGGGAGATCCCTCTCCATACCTTAATTGTGCCACCAGATTCAAAGATGGAGCACTATGGCCTAAATTATTCTCTGCGCGACAAGATTGCAGGTCGCATTGGTTACTTCGACCCAAATAACGGTAAGGGGGACAACTTTGATTGGAATCTCTACTTTACACCCAATTGGGGCGCGGCTGGGCTCAGTGAAGACGATGTAGTTGCTATCTATCAGTACAACTTAGACTTGAGGTTAGAAGGCAATCGTGCGCCGCTCACACTTGGTCTGCACTCAGCATTCTAAGGGCTACTCAATGGCGGCGAACATTTTGGTATGCCTGAAACCACGGTTGAAAGCCGACAAAATGTTCTGAAACGATTCATTCAATATGCGCTATCAAAACCCGAAGTTCGTTTCGTTACCCACAATGAACTGATTGATTGGATGAAAGATCCGGAGGCTCTAACTCTCTGCCCAAGCAATGATTGGCAGCCGCATCAAGCCTATCCAAAAGGCGAGACCGTTTTCTTTCAAGGAAAGATGTGGCGCGCTAAATGGTGGACTCAGCTTGAGATTCCAGGAAACACAGACCACTCTCCTTGGGAACCTATTAACAGCTGCACGCCAATAACACCGTTATCTCAATAGTCCACAAAACATAAAAAGCTCAGCCTACGAAGGGCTGAGCATCTTTTAGCAAGTCATCTGACTTTAAGACCTATTGGTAGTAATTCGCCATGGTGCCTAAACTTGGCTTAAACTCGCTCGTCACATCACCAAATAAATCCGCTCGGTCAGCTTGCAACGTGTAGTTTTCACCATCATTAAGTTCCTCAAAATTAACAAAGTAGTGCGTGTAAGTATCTTGATATTGATAGCGTACATTCAAGATTTGCTGATCAAGGTTGTACGTTAACGTGTACTGAGTGTCATACCCCGTCATCTCACCATCGACGACACGGTTTGCAGCATCATTCGGAACCTTGTAAGTCACGGAATCCAGTTTTGCCAATCCATTGGTATAGCTAGTAGGCTCCTTTAGCTGCTCACTCATGTAAGAGTTCCAAATGAATCTCTGACTTGAAATTACGTTACCCGGTAGCTCAAACGTACCTTGATATTCATTCGCGTTGGACGGTTTTACTTCTTCCCAGTTTTTCAGATGTTGCTGGTAGACCGGGCTGTTGGTCATCACCTTGTACTCTTTACCATGGAAGATGCTCAACTCTCCATCCACAAACTCAATGATAGCCGAATCTCCACTCGCATCTTGTAATGAGTAGTGTCCCGAAAGTTTATGCGCACCTTCACCGAACTGATGGACTTGCAACTGCTCCACCACCTCTAGAGCCTCTTCTACTGTCGCAAAGCTGTCTAGTAGGTAGGCAATAAAGCGAGTGTTAACGATCTGCTTTTTCGAATCATCAATCTCGCCGACGTTTTCTTCATCTAGAAAAAGTCCATTGGCCGAAAACCCTACTTCGTTGAACCCATCTACAAGGCCAACGCCAAACGCCGTCATACCTATTGAGGCATATTTTGACGTCCATTCCAATGCACCCTCTCCGTCATAGCCTGTGTAAGACTGTCCTTTCGTGCGAACTTCCACCGTTGGGTTACTCGGTGTGAACCAATCCATGGTTCGACTCACAAACACTCCATAGTCTTCCGTTTCCCATAAAATCCGGGAACATGCTTCCGCATAGCCGATTCCACCCGTTACTGTTGCAGCAACGAACAAGGACAAAAATGATTTACGTGCTTGATTTAACATGTCGATACCTTTGTTGTCATGATTTGCAGTTACTTTATAAAACATTGTGTGATGCGTAATCTCAGTAACGTTGGGCAACGCTTAACAACAATGAGGTGACACCGTTTAATGGGAACGATAGTATGTTTTTCGCACTCTAAAACTCACCGCATTATTGGGCAGTAGAAGTATGAGATTTACGCTTGAACAGTTGGAAGCTTTCGTTGCAGTTGTCGAAAAAGGCTCTTTCAGTAGCGCCGCGAGACAGTTACGAAAAGACCGTGCCACCGTCCATCAGCATGTTGGCAATCTAGAGATTGATCTAGGTGTCACGCTTTTTGACCGAAGTAAGAAGCTCCCAACCCCAACTCAAGAAGCCAACGACCTGTTTGTTCAAGCTAAACACATCATCTACCAAAGCCAACTATTCGAGAGCCAAAGTGACAGCATCGCCAACCAAGAAGAGGTCGAAATCACCATCTGCTACGACAACAGCATCTCTCCAGCAGTTCTTGCTAAGATTAATGCTCTCACGTCAGAACAGTACCCATTCACCAAGTTAAACTGGTTACACCGAGGGCGGGAAGCATCATTACAAGCGATCGAGAATCGAGACTGTGACCTTGCAATCACGTTCAACAAAGGCAATAACAAACCCAATAGTGGAATTCACTTTGTGAATTTGGGATATCATAAGTTCGCTCTTTATTGCCATCAAAGCAGCCCACTTGCGAAAACTCAATCTGTCGAGTTAGAAACACTCATCAAACATAAACAGTATCTCCTAGAAGATCTCGGAGAAATTCCGTTTGGAGACCAGCTGCGTTTTTCCAGTGATATCGCAACGATTAGCAATGTCGATTTGTTGCTGGAAACTCTGAAACATGGTGGATGGACGGCCCTATCCTGCGACATGATGAGCAGACACGCCGATGCTAACTCATACCATAAACTCAACCTAAGCTTTGCCTCTCAAGAGGGACGCATCGGTTACGTACTCTTTTCGCAAGCCAAAGCGGCCAAGGGTGTTGTCATTCAATTCATTGAAAAGAAAATTATCGCGGCGTTTAAGAGCGAATGACCTGTTCTCTGCGCCATAAAGAACCTATTTCTAGGCACTATTAACAAAATCGAGCATCCACCAAGAAGCAAACATAAGTGCGGAGAACAAGGTAATTGCGCCGAGCGAGCCCGCTATGACGCCTAAAATCAACATAACCTTAATGTTATTCATATAGTAAAATTTAAAATGCAATTGATAATTATTATCATAATATCTTTTGCATTGATTAAGCAAGTTGATAACATAGCGTTCACTGCTTGTTACTTGTACTCATTATGATCCCGCTTGTTTATCACCCTTGTTATTCGCAATTGCCGCTGCCAAAAGAACACCGCTATCCCATCAATAAGTATCGTTTACTGTTTGAAGAAATCACCCGACTTCAAGCCACGGATAAAGAGTGGGCGAAACACTTTGTTTTTCACCAGCCGGAGCCCCTGTCGGTTGAGCAAGTAAAACAAACACATTGCGAAGATTACGTGGACAGCTTGGTTACAGGCTCCTTACCTGCTGCCAAAATGCGTCGCATTGGCTTTCCTTGGAGCGACACTCTCATTCAGCGCACGCTCACTTCTTCGGCAGGCACACTATTAACCGCAGAGCTGGCAGTCGAGCACGGTATCGCCATTCATTTAAGTGGTGGTTATCATCATGCCCATCGAGATTATGGCAGCGGTTTCTGCCTATTTAATGACCTTGTGATCGCCGCAAATCACGCGCTCACACATGAGCAAGTTGATAAGGTGTTGATTGTCGACAGCGATGTCCACCACGGTGATGGCACAGCAACTCTTTGTGCAGATAACCCCGACATCGTTACCGTCTCATTTCATTGTGAAAAAAACTTCCCTGCAAGAAAGCCTGGCTCTGATTACGATATTGGCCTTGCTAAAGAGACTGGCGATGAAGAATTTCTTTCCCATTTTGCTGACGTGGTTGAAATGGCCATCAACTTCCACCAGCCCGATCTCATCATCTACGACGCAGGGGTCGATATCCATGTAGATGACGAGCTTGGCTTTTTTAATGTCTCTACCCAAGCTCTATATGAGAGAGATTGTAAGATGTTCGAGCTTGCCACAAACAAAAGAATTCCAATTGGATGTGTTGTTGGCGGCGGCTATCGGAGCAATCACCATGACCTTGTACCCGTTCATTTGCAACTGCTTAACGCAGCAATTGATACGTACAAACCACGCTAAAACAATGTTGGAGTCAGTGCTTTGAAAATGTGGAAATCACCCAATACCACTTTAATCTAAGCCGAAGCATCATTGCTCATTTCATAAGGTAATCATGCCTTGCAACAGTTATAGCCATTCATTCTCGCAGAAAGAAAGCGCAGCGCACTTATTCTCTGCTACATAGAGGTCAGGCTAGAGTAAAACAAACATATCAGTTACTTATCAAATAGAACCTCGTCGAATCTCGCTGTAAAGAAATTGAAATAATCCAACTCAACAAACTGGCCAAACTACTGTGAATAAGTAACACAACGTCGTGTTAATCAATCATATTTAAAGGAATAACAATGGCTAGAATTGTTCACCGTCGTAAGGCCAAGTTGGGCCTCATTACTGCTGTCCTACTACTTTCTTCAGGCTACAGCCACTCATCTTTTGCACTCTACAATGGTCAAACTGAACTCCCCGATATTTCGACAACTGTCACCGTCAACACTCAACTAGGTTCCGCCCTTTTCACTGAAAGTGCTCCGGCGAATCTCATCATCTTTTCCGAGCCTGGCGCCAGTTTTATCAAAGTTCATATTGCCGAACTGAGCTTGCCAGATGGAGCAACATTAGAGATTGCTAACCCTGATCGCAGTGAGATCTTCCATTATCGCGACGAGTTGAACACACCCAAAACTATCGATACCGCCGCAGGTGACAATGGCACGACAAGCTTTTCCGCCATGTCAGTGACCGGAGACGCGGTTGAAGTACGCCTACTTGGCAACAGCGCTAATGCCAACGTTGTCATTGATTCCATTCAGGTGGGTTTACCTAACGAACAAATCGAGCAAATCGTTAACGCGAACTCCAATGGGGAAGAGTCCATCTGTGGGAGCGATAACAAACGAGCAGCCGTCTGCTACGCCGATTCGCATTCGACCGAGTATCAACACAGTAAACCAGTCGCAAGGCTGCTCATTGATGGTCGAAGCTTATGTACCGCGTGGCGAGTAGGTCCAGACAACCTATTAATGACCAACAACCACTGTATCGAAACCGCCGCTGAAGCGGCCAACACTGAGGTTTGGTTCAACTACCAGCTGGCCAGCTGTGGCGGCAGCCGAGCCACCACCACCAAAGTACAAGCCAATCAACTACTAGAGACGGGCTACACACTCGACTACAGTTTATTCACCGTAAGCAACTATGCCGCCATCGAGTCCTTTGGCTATCTCGGCCTTGACCCTCGCATCCCAAATCAATCGGAAACGATCTATATTCCACAGCACCCTGGAGGCCGCTTAAAAGAGCTTGGCGTTGAAACTGACTATCAAGGTACACGTTGTATCGTCGATGCGCCAATCACCAATGGCCACGGCGCCAATACCGATGCAGGCTATTTGTGTGATACCGAAGGCGGGTCATCGGGATCTCCGGTACTAGCGGCAAGCAGTAACAACGTTATCGCGCTACACCACTTAGGTGGTTGCTATAACAAAGGCGCTCATATCAGCAAAATCTGGCCATCTATTTCGCAGTACTTCCCAGCAGGCGTACCCAACAGTAATGTCGGCTCAAGCAGTGGTGGCGGAAGTCAGCAGCAAGCGCCTGTCGCCAATATCGATGTTCAATGTTCACAGCTATCGTGCTCTTTCAATGCTAGTCGCTCTTACGACAGTGACGGCCAAATCTCCACATACAGCTGGAAGCTTGGCGACGGTTCAACCAGCGAGAGTATCAGTGGCAGTCATAGCTATGGCGCAGCAGGTCAATATACCCTTAGCCTAACAGTGACGGACGACTCTGGCCTGTCCGATACCGCTACTCAGGTTGTTTCCGTTCAGTATTCCCCTTCAACGGGTTGTAATGGTGTTGCGACCTGGCAAGCGAATCAGGTGTATTTGGGTGGGGATCAAGTTCAGCATCTTGGTATTCAATACGAAGCCAAATGGTGGACGCAAGGCGACAGCCCAGCTGATTTCTCAGGGCAATGGGAAGTATGGAAGTCGATTGGGCAGTGTCAGTAGTTTAAGTAACAAGAAAGTAAAGCGTCTGTAAACTCAGCGACGCTTTACTCAAATTATAGACACCAATAGAGCCAGTCCTATGTAGGACTGGCTCTATTGTATCGCTTAAGCGTTTAAATATTGCTCTGTCGTAGCCAAGTTGGCCAGCATTTGAACTTCAGCCAAAGCGGATTTATGAACAGTTTGCGCAGGCAGCACCTCTCCTTGGATCTCCAAATCGCGCGTCGCACAAGCATCGGTAATTACGGTTGCCATGTAGCCTCTTTCCATTGCCGCTCTTGTCGTTGTGCTTACACACATGTGGGTCATCATGCCGGCAATGACTAAATTCTGTATACCGTGTTCCTCAAGTACGTCCTGCAAATTGGTTTGCCAGAATGCACTTGGGAACTGTTTTTTAATCACAATTTCATCACTTCGTGCAGCAACAGATTCATGAACTTGTTGCCCTCGGGTACCGCGAAGCAGAAATGGTCGTGATTCGTCCACATTGTCGTGTTCAATATGAATAACAAGTTGTCCAGTTTGTCTGAAACTATCTAACAATTGTCGCGCGTTATTCGCCGCTGCAAGTGGGTGTTCAAGCGGTAGTTTTCCACCCTCAAAGTAATCATTTTGAATGTCGATAAGAACTAAAGCAGTTTTACTATTCATGGTGTCTTTCCCTGTTTATGACGTTAAAGACAGTCTACAAATAACGTTGCCTTTCACTAATGACCGTATTAGACTTATTTTGGTCATTTTAAGACAGAATGGATGACTTACTTGGTGAGTCTTTAGGGGGAAGCATGTGGACAGTGACCGTTGTGGAATATCAAGATGCAATGCGCGCTGCAATTTATGGTATCGAGGACCTTTTCGGTATCGCGAACCGTTTCTCACCAGAGCCCATCTTTAAGGTGGAGCATCTCTGCGTCAAATCGTTAGATTCATTTCAGGATGACAGGGCTCACCACCAGCGACTTATCTTCCTCCCCCCTGCAGTGCCGATCCGTTACCAAACTTTGAACAAAATGAGTTAACCGACTGGCTTCATAAACAATCTCAACTCAACGCCATTATTGCCGCGTCATGTGCTGGCGTTTTCTGGTTAGGCAGTGCAAAGCTTTTAAACGACAAAGTTGCAACCACTCACTGGAAACTTTGCGATGCATTGGCTAAGCGGTACCCCGAGATTGAGATGGTCGAAAAGCGAGATATCGTTGTCGACCAAGGTAATATCGTTACGGCTGCGGGGTTGTTTGCTTATCAAGATCTCGCACTTCATATGATTGCTCGCTGTGCAGGCTACGACCTTGCAAAGCAAGTTGCAGACTTCTCTCTACTGGATCTCAACGGGAGACTACAAGCTTACTATGAACGCTTTGCTCCAAACCTATCTCACGGAGATGCACTGATTTTGGACGCCCAAAAGCTATGCGAAGAAAAAGTGACTATCTCAGTAAAAGAACTTGCTGAGCATTGCCACATAAGTGAGCGTTCACTACACCGAAAGTTTGTTGCAACGACTGGCTTATCACCTAAGCAATACCTCACCTTAACCAAGATAGAACGAGCAAGAACCCTATTAGCCCTACCGACAATGTCAGTGGAGAAAGTTGCCTATGAACTCGGCTACATGGATGTCAGTAACTTTAATCGAACATTTCGCAAAGAAACGGGACTCACACCTTCGGCATTTCGGGCCCGTCAGCAATAAGGTTCGGCTAACTTGCAAACTTGAAAAGGCCTCTCGATGTTCGAGAGGCTTAATGATTATAAAAGCCGAAGCGTTCTATCTAAACAATGGATTACTGAACAGCGATTAACGCCAAACGCCCCACTCACCTGTGGTTCCTGGCTCCTCGCCAGATGTCCACCACTGCGCGGTCCACTCACGGCCGTTGTGCGTCACTACATCGCCGGTATTGTAAGTCGCGTCACTCTTCCATAAATTTACTGGGTCGACAGGTGGTGTGTCGGCTTTGATTAACGACAATGCATAGCTAAAGGTGTTATCTGGTGCGAACACTTTGTTGGCGTAGATGTTATTGGTATCAAACATGTAATGGCTCATTGCTTCATGCCAAATACCCACGTACCAATCTCCAGTCTGCTGAGAATTAAACTGGTCGGCAAGTTCCGCCGGCCAAGTGCTGGTGTTCGTTGCAGAAATTGGTAAAGAAAGGTCGACAATTTCAGTACCTATTGCGTTGAAAGTTCTAAAGCGAATAGTATCGCCAGCTTCAATTGGGCCAAATCCTTGAGGAACAAAATAACCTAAAGAAGTCAGATTGTTTGCCGGATCGGTTGGATTGCCCGGATCCGTTGGTGGGTTTGTTCCACCACTGGCGGTTAGTGTAATATCACTACAGTTGTAAAAACCTTCACCCACCACATCGATTCGCTGCCAGCGCGTGAAGAAAATCGCATCACCGCTACGGTCTGCTGGGAAGGTTACTTTCATTCTGTAGCGCTTATCTGCATCCACAGTGACATCGCCAACCGTATCAATAAGATCAAGGTCAGACCATTTTAGCGGCCGAGTGAAATCATGGCCCGGTTTGGTCAGGTAAAACTCCCAGTAAGATGGGTTATGAGGCGCTTGGCCAAAAAACACGAAATCAATTTGATTGTTCTCATCCAATGTGACTTGAGTACGCTGCCATTGAGTCGAAGCAATGCTCAAGCCTTTTTTAGCCGAATCACCTGCTGAACAAAGTTCACCATCAGGAACGATCGCCGTCACGTGGGCCATATCACGGTAGTTTGGTACGTTCGCAGACACTTCACTGCGCTGTACAAACGGGTAAGCACCCGACATATCGTAAGCTGCCTGACAGGCTGCATTTGGGATCTCATTTGTCCAAAAACCGCCATCTTCATAACATACATTTTGACGAGCATTTGGGAACTCGTTCCAGCCATGCGCTTGAACGCAGAGGGAACTTAACGCCGCTACAGCCCCTAAGCCCATTAAAGGGAGTATCGATTTGCTTTTCATCATTCATCCTTAAGGTTAACTGACAAATCGCTCATATTTTGAGCGTTAGAATAATTGCCCAATAAACCTAGACAGATGATTGTTATTTAGCTCCGACATTTTGAAGTTTATTAGTAATAATCCCATGTGCTTCCCAACATTTTTGTCGGCTGAAATGGCGTGCCACATTGTCTTTCGAGTCACTTCATATACCGAATCCACAAACTCATAGCACAAGCTTTCAGAGCGAAATTACAGATTGCGAATCTCTGTTAGCTTGAATAAACACCAAAAAATAAATCTATCAATAATCATTGCAGATACCTTCATTTTGAAACTCATTATGCGAACATTTTCTACACCGTCCGTAGCTTAGACACAACCAACTGAAATTGTTGATAATAATTTATGGCACATACCATGCTAGTTAAGGAGATCCAGCCACTGCGAGGAACAACTCATGGATGTTAGCGTACGTAAACTCAGGACAGATCAAACAACTTCGTTTGACACCGAGTACATCGATCAAAACATGTTCGACAACTTAACCAAACACATCGATATGCTCTTTCCTACTAATCTACCTTTTCACCTACTCGATGTAGGAGGAGGCAATGGCCTGTATGCCGATAAAATTCTAAATAGGTACGCAACAGCTGAAGTCACTTTACTGGAGCCTGAACGTTCGCTAATAAGTAAGAATGTTCTCCATCCACGTAAACATCTGATTGAAGCTCTATTCCAGGAAGAAAGTTGTGAGCAGCCTTTTGACATAATTCAGTTCAATTGGGTGTTGCATCACTTTGTCAGCCATACCTACCAATCCACGACTGAACTTCAACAAAGTGCTTTAACACGAGCCCACGACCAATTGAACGCGCGCGGCTTAGTTATCATCTTCGAGAATTTTTACGAAGGCATGGTGGTACGCAACCTACCGAGCTCTCTCATCTATCAATCCACCTCTTCCAAGATCCTTGCCCCCATTACCAGTAAAATGGGCGCGAATACCGCAGGTGTTGGGGTCTGCTTTAATAGTCGAAGTGCATGGCATGACATGCTTATAGAAGCGGGCTTCAAAACCATTCTGCATGTCCCCTTTTACGCATTTGGTAACTTAAGCGTGTTCAAATCGCGATTACTCCACCTAAAACAACAAAACGTTGGGCTCTTAATCGGCCGAAAAGATTAGCTAAACCCTAAGCTAAGCCTGCGTTTATTATAAATTAAGTTGCACTCAAATCTATAATCGTCATCTATACTTTTACCTACTGTATATAAGGAAAAGGAAGAGCTGAATAAATGGCAAGGATGACAACTTGGTTTGATAGCTTAACCATGAGGCGCAAGCTACTCATGGGGTTTTCTATTCCCATTATTTTACTTTTGATGGTCGCAACAATTGTTCATAGAAACACCCAGTCGATGAA
>NZ_JYJP01000002.1 GCF_001012815.1 Vibrio mexicanus | reverse complement strand
GTCTACATGGGAGCCTTTTGAATATTAATAGCCATATCTTCTATAAACTTTTGGTCTAGACTCTCAGTTTCTTGAGAGCGGTTAATCTTGTTTCAATTCTGCTCTGGAACTACTTCAACTAAGCTTCAATTACCTACCCATTCTGCGTGATGTCACTCGAACAACGTTTGAGATTGCGCCGCTTGTTTCATTCATAAGCATCTGAGCTCCTATTATTTTATTGCTCAATAAATGAGCATTGATGCCATGGGATATTTTACAGTGTCGCTGACGAGCGAACTGGATATGAAGGCTTATCTTTCTGACGTCCTGTTAGAAAGATTGTTGTGCGACACCTGTGGGTTTACACAACTCATCACAAGGATCAAACGATGATAAAAACGATATTAGTGCTGGCAGGGGTAGGCTTAGCCCCGAGCGCTGCAATGGCGTACGATTGCAGCAGTGTGCCAGTGTACGACGAAGCAAATACCTTTCAAGTTGGTGATACAGTACAAGTGGATGGCAATGCTATTCTTGTAAAGTCGCGGGGTGGTGCTCCGTCGGTGGGCCTTATGCGCCGCCGACAGGCTGGGCATTTAAAGATGCGTGGAACGAAGAGGGCGTATGTTCGGCAGTAATCGACCCGGACACAGATGGCGATGGTATTCTAGATAGTGTTGATAATTGCCCAGCCGTGCCAAATCCAGACCAAGCAGACAGCAACAACAATGGTATTGGCGATGCCTGTGAACAGATCACGCCACCATTGGACAAAGATGGCGATGGCATTGAAGACTCGTTCGATAACTGCCCAACAACGCCAAACCCAGATCAAGTTGATAGCGATAACAATGGCATTGGCGATGCTTGTGAAGTTGTCGCGGGAGATTGTCCTGCTTTTGATAACACCGCAACTTACGACACAAGCAGTATCGTCGCCCATAAAGGTAGTTACTTTAAGTGTGATGTAGCAGGTTGGTGTTCATCGGGCTCTGCGTCTTACGAGCCGGGAGTCGGTTGGGCATGGGAAAGTGCTTGGTCTAGTTCAACACTACAAGCTTGTACCGATGTCGGTGGCGGCGTTGAGGTACCAGATGTCCCGTTCTGTGCACCTGATTGGGACAGTGCGAAGATCTACAGTGAAGGTTCTGTGGTCAATTATAACGGTGTCGCATGGCAAGCGACTAAAGAGACTTATGGCATTGCGCCAGACAACAAGACTTACGGTGAGCAATATGTTGTCGTGGGTTATCCTGATGAGTTCTTATGTCCGGTCAAAATCCCAAATACTATCGATTACGGCGTTCCTCAGCCAGTTGAGGGCAATCCGAATGTGACCACTCAATTCCCGACGGGCGCTGTTGATGGCGCGATCATCTCTGACCAACCTTCAAGCCAAACTGGCAAGGTGGGTGGGATTGATCCTGCAAGCGACAACGGTGGTGATCATGGTGGCTTGTCGGCAGACAGTGGCGCGCGCGTATCGAAAGTCACCCCAGGGTCGGTTGCTAATCAGCATAACGTGTATGAACTACGCTCCGGCACGGAAGTGGTGACTTATATTGGCGACTGGGCAATCTACGGCCGTCAATATGACTTCTCGAAATTGCCTGCGACAAACTTAGATCGAATCGTGTATGGTTTTGCAGGCATCTGTTTCCCAGATGCGAAGAATGAGCAAGATGGCGGTTTCCCAACTACCGCACCTGCAGCTGTGATGAGAACCTGTACTCAAAGCAATCTTCCTGATGGCGCAATGGCCATTGCCGATTTTGAAGCGGCATTCTCGCGTAAAATTCCTGGTGCGCCACAAGGCTCAGTGATTGGCACAGAAAGCATGTATGAGTTGGAGCCGCAAAACGTTAGTGGCGTGTTTGGTGTTCTTTATGAACTTCGTAAACAAAACCCGCAGCTTAAACTCGATCTGTCGGTTGGCGGCTGGACGTTGTCTGAAGGCTTCCCATGGATGGCTTCTGATCCGGTTAGACGAAAAGTGTTTGTCGACTCCATCGTCCATTTCTTAGAGCGTTTTGATTTTGATGGTATTGATATCGACTGGGAGTATCCAGGTTCAGACGGTGCGGTTGCAGGTATGGCGCGTCCAGATGATGCAGAAACCTATGCAACCCTAATTCAAGAGCTGCGTGCAGGCATGGATTGGCTAACTCAAAAAACCGGTAAGAAGTATCGTTTGTCGTCAGCTATTCCTGCTGGGGAAGGTCGCCTTGAACGGATCGATTGGTCAGTGGTGCATCCATACATGGATCGCCTCTATGCCATGACGTACGATATGACAGGGGCATGGGAGCGCGAACTTAGCCACCATACGCCGCTTTACACTAACCCGAATGCGCAAGGCTCTTCTGCTAACACATCGGCGGACTTCACCATTAACTATCTGATGGGGTTAGGTATTCCAGCTAACAAACTGATGATAGGTGTGGCGAACTACCATCGTTCTCGTGCGATGAATCCGGGTGATGTCACTGAATACACTAACGGCTTAAACGGCACAACCACTTATGGCGACATCAATGCCACAGGTGCTGAGATGATCCTCGGGATTGCGGGTGTCGGCAGTTGGGAAGCGGGTGTATTAGAAGGGTACGACCTGTTTGCCAACTATCTCGACAAAGACATGAAGCCGCGCAATGGTTACAGTTTGTATACCGACAAAGTTTCGAACGCAGACTACTTGGTTAATGAAAGTATTGGTTCATTCATCACGCTTGAAACACCAAGAACCACCGCATTGAAAACTCAGTATGCGAAAGATAAGGGTTTAGCTGGCGTCTTCTTCTGGATGGCAGAACAAGACAATGGCTATAACCTTAATGCAGTGAATCATGTGCTTGGCAATACCCTAGTGGTGGATAATGCAGACTCGAAACCTCAGCATCAAATAGCGATCTGTGGTGAGAATGTCACGGTTGCTGAATGTGAAGCGCTGAATGCATCACTGAAATAACACCTAGTTATTCAAGATAAGTATTTGTACAAGTGAACCAGAGAAAGGCCCAATGAGATGTTGGGCCTTTTTTGTCGCCTATGAGTCAGTTACCGCGCTATTCTCGGGCTAACAGTAATGTTTTGACTTGGTTCGCAGAGTGCTCAAAAAGAATCCAGTTAGACTTTTCAAGGAAATTTCTAACTTGACCTTAACCTAGGGTGAAGGTCTATAGTAAATAGAACTTTGCAAATTGCGCCATGAAATCCCATCGACATTATGAAACATGAAATCCGTACAATTTGGATTACCGCCATCAGCATGATTGCCATGTTGATGTCGACGTATGTTTCAAGCGCTCCACAGATGGATTTTATGATGTTAGAGCATTCGATGCATACATCGCAGCATTCGAGTGGGCAGGCCAATCCAAGTCAATCTGATTGTCACTCAACTAACGTCGCCACACAGACAAGTACTGACGTTAGCTTAGACTCTCAATGTCAGCATAAAAATTCGCAAGTTCATGCTCATTCGAGTCACAACGCACATTCATGCTCTCAAGGCGAGGGAGTGCACAACTGCTGTACCTCCGTCTGTTCTAGCGTTTCCTATCCATTACTGGTCAAAAGTGATGTATTGATCCCTTCACATACTCTCGCTTTACATCAATTTTTAACCATTGGTGAAACCAGTAATCGTCCTAATCTCTTCTTAAGGCCACCTTCCGCATAATTTAATCCATTTGGCTGAAATCCAGCTCAATGCTGGTCGTAAAGCCATACCTAAAAAGCCCCTTTGTATCCCGTGCTCGTAGCACTCAGGATGTATTCGGGAATCTATTTTGCGCACCCATTGCGCCTAATATGGAATTAGATTGTGAACATTACACCGATGACCGGTGGATTGATTGTCAGTGTGGCTATGCTCCCTACAGTAGTGTTGGCGCATAGCACGGAAGTTAATCCTACGATGACACCTACCCAATCAGCTCAAGCCCTTTATGAGTTGATTAATGCGGCCCTGCACCAAGACCAAGGCCGCCAACAATATCAAGCTCAGTCCAACGCGATGCGCGAGATGGGCATTGCTAGCGCCACTTTGATGGACCCAAAGCTCAAAATGGGCGTTGGTGGTCTACCAGTGGATAGTTTCAAGTTTGATGATGACCCAATGACCAACATATCGGTTGGGCTCATGCAGCAGTTTGAGCGAGGTTCGACGACCACACTCAAAGAAAAGCAGGCTAATCAGCAAGCCGATGGTATGGTTCTTCAAGCGGAGAATCGAGAACGAGAAATCGCGAGTAACATTACTCAGATTTGGTTAGAGCTGGGCTATCTGCAACTGGCTCAACGTACTTTAGAAAATACGCAGAAGCTGCTCATTGAACAGGAAAAGTTTGTCCAAACCAATTACGGCATTGGCAAAAGCGAAGCTCAAGATTTGCTCAATGCCCAGCTAAACGTGAGTCAATACGATGAGAAGTTGCATACCAATCGACAAATGCAGCAGCGTTTGCGTTCCCAGCTCTCTGAGTGGTTAGGTGAACAGTGGTTATCTAATCAAAGCCAATTTGAAGCTTCCAACCAGTTGCCTTGGTCTCAGCTAGATAATTATTTAACTACAAGCTTGGACAGTACTTCGCATTTTGATGCTCTAACCCAACACCCAATGGTAAAAATGGCGGATGCGACCATTGCCGCGAATGAAACCCAAGTTGAATTAGCAGAACAGGCTTACACGCCACAGTTTGGTGTTGAGGTGATGTATGCCTATCGTCAAGCCGACAATATGCGTGGCGAACCTGCCTCTGACCTGCTTAGTGCCTATGTCACAATGGACATCCCTTTGTTCACTGGTAATCGCCAAGACAGAAACCTATCGGCTGCCCAGTACCAAGTGGGAGCGGTCAGATCAGGTCGAGATGTTCTACTTGCCCAGATGAATGCAAAAGCCAATGCTTTGATCAACGATCGCATTAATCTGACCGAGCGCATTGAGCGCTATCAATCCACTTTGCTTCCTCAGTCTATCGCTCGAACCGAAGCGGTCGAACGCGGGTATCAGAACAACACAGCGCAGTTTGGTGATGTTATCTCAGCATCAATCACTGAGCTTACCTTAACCCTTGAATATCAACGTCTCGTAACAGACTTAAGTTTGGTTAACAACAATCTAGCCGCACTCCTTGTCGGCTACGAATACAGTGTCGAACCTGTGCAAGCACAGCCAGCGAAATAATTGGAAATGATGATGAACAATACATACAAAATGACGGCGGTGGCTTTGCTAGTAGGCGGTGCTCTAGGCTTTGGTATCAGTCAGTGGACGACTAGTAACCATGGCTCTCATGACATGAACAATTCTACTGAAATGAGCAAGTCAACTGAGACAAAAGGCGCTGATGAGCCTTTGTATTGGGTAGCGCCCATGGATCCAAATTATCAAAGAGACCAGCCGGGTAAATCACCAATGGGGATGGATTTGATCCCTGTCTATGCAGATGACTTAGCTGGAGACAGCAAGCCGGGCACTGTCAAAATTGACCCTGCGGTTGAGAACAATCTGGGCGTAAAAACCACAGCAGTGCAGTTTGAGGTCCTTTCTCCGAGAATTGAAACCGTGGGTTATGTTGCTTTTGATGAAAGCCAACTCTGGCAAACCAATGTCCGAGTTGCAGGTTGGGTAGAAAAGCTCAACATTAATGCTATTGGCGACCGTGTGAACAAGGGTGACACTCTGTTTACACTTTATTCGCCAGAGTTAGTGAAGGCTCAAGAAGAGCTTCTCAACGCATACAACAGTGGTCGAACGGGTTTAGTAAAAGGGGCGACCGAGCGCTTATTGACGCTTGGGGTTCAGAAGTCTCAAATAAACGCCATTAAAAAGCGTGGTAAAGCATCGCAAACCATCGATATCAAAGCACCTTCGGATGGTGTCATCGCCAGCTTGAATGTTCGCGAGGGTGGATATTTGTCACCTGCTCAAGCTGCGATTAGCGCTGGGCCACTCAGTCACGTGTGGGTAGATGCTGAAGTATTTGAAAGGCAGGCTCACTGGGTAACACAAGGTAGCAAGGCAACAATGAGGCTCGATGCGCTTCCAGGGCAGGAGTGGATTGGAGAGGTGGACTACGTCTATCCGATCCTTGACCCCAATACTCGAACACTGCGCGTTCGCCTTCGTTACGACAACCCTAATGGCGATCTCAAACCAAATATGTTCGCTAACATCGCATTGCAACCCCAATCCCCAGATAAGGTTCTAACGGTACCTGCTTCTTCTGTTATTCGCTCGGGCGGAATGACTCGAGTCGTGTTGTCTGAAGGCGAAGGTAAATATCGTTCAGCCAGAATCGAAGTTGGTCGAGAGGCGGGCGAAAAGATTGAGGTGCTTCAAGGCTTAGAGCAAGGTGACCGCATTGTCACTTCGGCGCATTTCATGTTGGATTCAGAGTCGAGTCAGTCGGCGGATCTATCGAGAATCAATGGCGTGGAAGCGCCTGCCGAGACGGTATGGGCGCAAGGGGAAATCACCAATGTGATGGCAGACCATGGCATGTTAACCATTAACCACCAACCGGTTCCCGAATGGAGCTGGCCGGGTATGGTCATGGACTTCAACCTAGCTAGCGACATCGACGCTTCAGACTTCGAAGTAGGGCAATCCATCGAATTTGAAATGCAGCAATCGCCAAGTGGCATGTACGAAGTGGTCGACTTTAAGAACAGTGAATCAAAGCTTACCAAAGAACTTTGGGTATCGGGTGAGATTACACTTTTGATGGCCGACTTCGGTATGGTCACATTAGCTCACTCGGATGTGCCAGAGTGGCAATGGTCTGCGGGCGAAATGAATTTCAATGTAGATTCCGATGTGGCCTTGTCTGAGTTTAGTGAAGGGCAATCCGTTGATTTTCTAGTTGAAAAGCAAGGAGCTGATTACGTACTCAAACAACTTAAAATGAGTGAGGACGAACAATGATAGCTTCAATAATTCGTTGGTCTATCCACAATCGCTTTTTGGTCGTCTTAGCCACGATCGCTCTGATTTTAGGTGGTATATACAGTGTGAAGAATACGCCTGTTGATGCCATACCTGACCTTTCTGACGTACAGGTCATCATCAAAACCAGCTATCCGGGGCAAGCGCCGCAAGTGGTCGAAGATCAGGTGACCTATCCGTTAACCACAGCGATGTTGGCAGTTCCGGGTGCAGAAACAGTACGAGGCTTTTCGTTTTTTGGTGATTCTTACGTCTACATCATCTTTGACGACAATACGGATATGTATTGGGCACGTTCAAGGGTGTTGGAGTATCTCAGCCAAGTCGCCCCAAACCTTCCGCCAAATGCGACACCAACGCTCGGCCCAGATGCAACAGGCGTGGGTTGGATATACAACTATGTTTTGCAAGATAAAACGGGGCAGCACGATTTAGCCGAACTGAGAAGTTTGCAAGATTGGTTCTTAAAGTACGAACTGCAAACGGTTGATGGTGTGTCTGAAGTCGCTACTGTTGGCGGTATGGTGAAGCAATATCAGGTACAAATAGACCCAGCTAAGTTGCGCGCGTACGACCTCACGCTGCAACAAGTGAACATGGCGATTAAGAACGGGAATCAAGAGGCGGGCGCGTCGGTTATCGAGCATGCCGAAGCCGAGCATATGGTTCGCACCACGGGCTACTTAACGGATGTTGAAGACATTCGCTCTCTGCCGTTAAAAGTCACGGCTACGGGTACACCACTTTTACTCGGTGATGTCGCTGATATCAACCTAGGGCCGCAAATGCGCGAGGCATTTCAGAGTTCAATGGCGAAGGTGAGGCGGTAGGCGGCGTGATTGTGATGCGCTACGGCGAGAATGCCAGTGAAGTGATTGCTAATGTAAAAACGAAATTGGCAGAACTGCAACGCAGCTTGCCGGATGGCGTTGAGATTGTCACTGCCTATGACCGCTCCAAGCTTATTGACTCTGCTGTCGAAAACCTATGGAAAAAGCTCATTGAAGAGTTTTTAGTCGTGGCCGTTGTCTGTGGGCTGTTTCTGTTCCATATGCGCTCAACGCTAGTTATCGCCATCAGCTTGCCTGTGGGTATTCTGATGTCCTTCATTGTGATGCACTGGCAAGGGGTGAATGCCAACATCATGTCTCTTGGCGGCATCGCGATAGCGATTGGTGCCATGGTGGATGGTGCCATTGTCATGATTGAAAACGTTCATAAACACATTGAACGAACCCCTTTAACTGACAAAAACCGCTGGCAGGTCATCAGTAAGGCGGCCGAAGAGGTGGGGGCGCCGCTGTTCTTCTCACTGCTTATCATTACGTTAAGTTTTGTGCCTGTATTCGCATTGGAGGGCCAAGAAGGGAAGATGTTCTCGCCATTGGCCTTTACTAAAACGTATGCAATGGCCGCAGCGGCGGGCCTTGCCATCACACTTGTACCTGTGCTGATGGGTTACTTTATTCGTGGCAAAGTGTTACCAGAGCGGAAGAACCCAGTGAACAGAGGTTTGATTGCACTTTATCGTCCATTGTTGAACGTGAGCTTACGCTACCCTAAAACAATTTTGGTGTTGGCATTGGGACTTATGGCATCGGCTTACTATCCAGCAAGTAAGTTGGGGAGTGAATTTATCCCTCCATTAGATGAAGGTGATCTCATGTATATGCCGACCACCTTCCCAGGTGTGTCGATTGGTAAAGCAAGAGAGCTGCTTCAACAAACCAATAAACTGATCAAAACCGTACCGGAAGTAGAATCGGTTTGGGGCAAGGTTGGACGCGCAGAAACGGCAACAGATCCTGCTCCACTCACTATGATTGAAACCGTGATTCAGTTGAAACCTCGTGATCAATGGCGTGACGGCGTCACTACTGAGGCCTTGCGCCGTGAGTTTGACCAACTGATTCAATTCCCTGGGCTGACCAACGCATGGGTAATGCCTATTAAAACCCGTATCGATATGCTGGCAACCGGTATCAAAACCCCAATAGGTATTAAAATCGCAGGTCCAGATCTAGAGGTCATCGAAGATATTGGCGCGGATCTAGAGCCTCTGCTGAACAGCATTCCGGGCACTGCCTCGGTATACGCAGAGCGTGTTGCAGGTGGTCGTTATGTGACGATTGATATTAAACGACGAGCTGCCGCGCGTTACGGCCTGAATATCAGTGATGTTCAACAAGTGATTACCACGGCCGTGGGCGGTATGAAAGTTGGAGAGACGGTAGAAGGGCTGGAGCGCTACCCAATCAATGTTCGATACCCGCAGGACTATCGTGATTCCGTGGTTAAGCTGCAAAACTTGCCTTTAGTAACGCCGAATGGCGCTCGAATTGCGTTGGCTGACGTGGCTGATATTCGTTATGAAGATGGCCCGCCGATGATCAAAACCGAGAACGCGCGTCCTAATGGCTGGATATTTGTCGATATTCAAGGTCGCGATTTGGGCTCTTATGTGGAAGAAGCTCAGCGAGTGGTCGCAGAGCAATTTAGCTTGCCTGCGGGTTACTCGATCACTTGGTCTGGTCAATATGAATACATGGAGCGTGCCAAAGAGCGCTTGAGTATCGTCATTCCCGTAACAATCGCGATCATCATGTTGCTGCTTTATTTCAGCTTCCGAAGAGTTGGAGAGGTCGCCATTATCATGCTGAGTTTGCCTCTCGCCATGGTAGGCGGGTTGTGGTTGATGTATTACCTCAATTACAACTTTTCAATTGCGGTTGGCGTCGGATTTATTGCGCTAGCGGGCGTGGCTGTTGAAACAGGTGTGCTGATGCTTGTGTACCTCAATCAAGCTTGGCATGCCAAGAAATTAGAAGCTCAAGAGAAGGCTAAACAGTTGACTCGGCAAGACCTTATCGAAGCCGTTCGCGAAGGCGCAGGGCAACGTGTTCGTCCTGTGGTGATGACCGATCTCACGGTGATCATTGGCTTGATTCCGATTATGTACGGTGCAGGGACTGGCTCAGAAGTGATGCAGCGCATTGCTGCGCCAATGATTGGGGGAATGGCCTCTGCGCTGATACTCACGCTGGTGGTGATCCCCGCCATTTTCAAACTCTGGAAACTTCGCGAAGTTCAATCCCAATAACAGACACACCTAAATAGTGGCCGAGGAATATATGCTCGGCCTATTAACAGATTAAAAAATAACAGATTAAAAAAGGAAATTAAGATGAAATATTCAGTATTAGCACTCAGCCTACTTATGACCACTGGTATTGCGGTTGCAAGCTCTGACCACTCACACATGAATCACGACGATATGGACCACAGTAAGATGGATCACAGCAGCATGGACCATTCTAAGATGGACCACAGCAAAATGGATCATTCCAATATGCAAATGGAAGGAATGTCTGCGGTAGGCATGCCGGCGACAGGGGCGAAGCCGGACAAAGTTGTCCACGTGGTGCTTAACGACGATATGTCGATTAACTTTGTTCGTGATATCAAAATCGAACCGAATGATGTGGTTCAATTTGTTGTAATGAACAAGGGCAAAATTGACCACGAATTTGCCATTGGCTCAGTAGCGGAAATGGCAGAGCATCGCGAGATGATGAAAGAAATGTCAGGGGACCATATGCATGATTCAGGCAATGCAGTAACGGTAGAGCCAGGAAAGGCGAAGCAGCTGCTTTGGCATTTCCATGGAGAAAGTGAAGTTGAGTTCGCTTGTAACATTCCAGGCCACTACGAAGCTGGAATGAGGAAACAGATTAAACTTTAATTAACGGTTATATGTGCCTACCTGAAAGGGTAGGCACACGGTCTGTGTCATATGCTCTGTAACTTTGGGCTGTTACGGCTACAGCAGACGATTCTTTATTCGGCTCAAGCCACAGGGGTTACGCCTAGGTAACGGGCAATGTCGTTCTGTGTAACTCTATCGACTAACTCTGGTTGGTTCTTCAGTAAGTTCTGGTAGCGCTGCTCGGCTGAAAAGCAAAGCAACTCTCGCTCTCGACCTTCCTTCTTCATCGCAAATTGCAATAAGAACTCGATCAGTTCGTTGGCGAGCTGATGATTCTTTAATGTTGCGTTGTGTAGCTTCTCGAAGCTGAATTTGACCAACGTTGTCGGCTCCAAACAAACTAAGCCAAATGAAGTGGGCTGTTTTTGGTATGCAGCTGCTGTACTGCCGATGACATCGCCTTCGGTCAAGAAGGACTTTACTCTCTCTTGCCCTTCATCTGTCACGTAATAGGCTTTGACGATACCCTGCTTAATCAAATAGAGCGATGAATCGTTATCACCCTGCATAAACACATGCTCGCCTGTATCCTTGCGGACGATTTGTCCTTCTTTATCAATAAATGCCGAAAATTCCATTCGTTTTAACCCAAGTTAACGATCAACGTTGTTTGATTCCCTAAAGTCATTTCTAGCTTAAGGCATACCTAGGTAGGGGAGAAGTGTATGAAGCTAGAAAACAGAGTAATTATTGTAACAGGCGGCACATCTGGGATTGGATTGGAGCTTGTTAAGTCCCTAAGTCAACGAAATGAAGTCATAGTGTTAGGGCGAAACGCTTCGCTGCTCAACGAGTTGAAGGAAAAGTACTCAGTGATTCCTTATCAGGTTGATCTGAGCGATATGGCGCAAGTGGAATGGGCAGCAAGCGAAATTCTCGAGACGCACCCTAAAATCGATGTGCTAATAAATAATGCTGCGGTTCAGTATACGCCGGCATTTACTAGTGACGACTTTGCGTACCATACGATCAGCGACGAGATTACCACTAACTTTACATCCATATGCAGCCTAACCTATTTGCTGCTTCCTGCCTTAAAGCAAGCGAGAGAATCGGCGATTGTGAACGTCAATTCAGGCTTAGCACTGGCACCGAAAACGTCTTCGGCAGTTTACTGCGCGACTAAAAGCGCATTGAACGCGTTCTCGTTGTCGCTTAGGTATCAACTGGAAGGCAGCAATATCAAAGTGATGCAAGCCATGATGCCACTGGTTCAAACCAAGATGACCGACGGAAGGGGCCAAGGCAAGCTCACGCCTATCAGTGCCGCTAACGCTCTGTTGAATGGGGTGGAAAATGGCGTATTAGATAACGACATCGGCAAGGTTCGACTGCTTAGGTGGTTGATTCGACTTGTACCATCAGTCGCCTTCAACATGATGAAACGTGCGTAAATGAGGTGTGAATATGAGCACTTTAAGGCATCCGAAGAACGTAACAAGATCCTTCAATTTGGAAAGGCACCTCAGTTTTAAAAAGTATTTGGCGCTTTGCTTGAGTCTGGCTACTTGCAGCTTGGCAGCAGTTGGTCATGCGCAAGAGATCCCGTTAGGAAACAGTGCCACCGGAGATAAAGGAGTAAAGGAAATGAATCACCAACAAACTGGGAAGCAAACACAGATTAGTATGGCAGAGATTCGCGTAACGGGTATTGAACAGGAAAGAGGTGGAAAGTTAATCGTGTTTATCTTGGCAGAGGAAGGGTTTCCCAAGAAACATGATTTGGCGCTTCAACGACAAGTTCGAAAAGTATCTGGCCGTGAAATGACGTTTGAGTTTCCCATCGTTCAACAAGAGTTAGCGATCAAAGTACTTCACGATGAAGACGAAGATGGAAAAGTTACTAAGAACTGGACGGGTATCTATCCGGCGGAAGGGCTTGGCTTCTCGAACAAGCAGAAGGTCACTCTATCGGGCGCGCAACCTATGAGCGCTCGAAAATTCTGGGCAGCGAAGTTCTTTCTGGCCTAACCATTGAAATGATCTATCCATAAGGAGAAGGATGATGAAATCCTTAATTAAAGCCATGTTGATTATTGGCGCCGTGTTTGCCTCAACCTTTATTCTACTCAAGGTGTTGGGTGTTCTGAGTGTCGAGCAGATAGAGGACTGGCTCACTTATGCGCAAAGCCTATCACCGCTATATGTGGGTAGCTTAACGGTAGTGTTATTGCTAGCTGATATCGTCATTGCCATGCCTACGTTGACGGTCACCATTTTGTCGGGATTCTTTCTAGGAGCAGGTTATGGAGCACTTTCCGCAATAGCAGGAATGACTTTGGCAGGCGTGGCTGGTTACGGCTTAGGGTGGCGCTATGGGGATGCGGTGCTTAACTTTTTAATAAAAGATGAAGAGAAGGTTCGAGATGCAAAGCAGGCGTTCACAAATAACGGCTTTGGGATGATATTGCTAAGTCGCGCTGTACCGATTCTGCCTGAAGTGACAGCGTGTTTGGCAGGAGCAACAGGTATGAAGTTCTCGCGATTTATTTCGGCGTGGCTGATGAGCACGTTGCCGTATTGCATCATTGCTGCTTACTCAGGGTCTATCAGTACCATCAATGACCCCAAGCCTGCTTTAATTACAGCGGCCATGCTGACGGGAACACTCTGGTTGGGTTGGGCTATTTTCAGAAGAGTTAAGCTTAATCGAACTCAGATGAGCTAAGTACAAGGCGACTCGAAAGATTTAGGGAATTGAGAATAAAAAGAGCGCCATTTAGGCGCTCTTTAATTATTTATAAACTGAATAGGTTCTAAACCGAGTAGGTTTACTGACCTTGTTGGTTCTTAAGCTGCTCTTTAGCCGCTTCAACTTTCGAGAAATCTAAACCTAGCTCATCGACTGCGTCTTTAATCAACGCCGGGTTTTGCATGACTTGAGCCATTAGCGCCTGCAGTTTGTCTTGTGGTAAGCCTAATTGACCGATGGTTGCCATTGCAGCAAGAGGGTTTTGCGTCAGTGTTTCGAATAGAGCATGGATTTGCTCGTCACTTACGTTGTTCTCTTTTAACAGTGCCAGAATTGGGTTCATGATATTCCCTTTGTGTTCTAATTAAGTACTTATTTTGATGGGCTTAGTCTAGCACTAGCCTATGGAGAATGTCAGCACTCGTTGTTTGTTGAGACGGGGTTGTTGTTCGAGATGCTGGCGATTGTTGCGACAGTAGACAGTCGAAACAAGTCTAGACATACGTATCCTTCGTATTAGGATAAACAGTGTCTCGTCATAAATATCATCGAAGGAACAAATAGTTATGATCCCATTTAGTACTTCATATGTTGCTGGAGTGGCGCTATCGGAAGTTGATGGCGAAATGAAGATGCTACTCATGAAACGAGTAAAAGGCGGCTATTGGTGTCATTGCGCTGGTGGCGTAGAAGAAGGGGAGCTGGGTTGGCAAGCATGGTAAGGGAGTTTAAAGAAGAAACCGATATTGACGTGTCTGAACTCTATAACGCGCAATATTTGGAGAAGTTCTATGAAGCCAATGCCAATGTCATTGAACTGATCCCAGTGTTTGCCGTTTTATGTCCGCCAAACCAACCGGTGACGCTAAACGATGAACATACAGACTACAAGTGGTGCACTCTCGAAGAAGCGATTGATCTTTCTCCATTTCCAAACCAGCATGAAGCGTTTCGTCATGTTTGGGCATACTTTGTCGATAAGCCGATCAATCCACTATTTAAAGTAAACATGTCAAAGTAGTGACTTTGAACCAGTCATCGATCTTTGAAGAAATGAATGACTTGGAGTGCAAGCGAGAGATCGCCTCGCACTCAAAACCATTATCGATTAGCTGACTCTTCTGCTCTGAGGGTCAGCACTTCATAACCGGTCGCTGTGACCAAAATGGTATGTTCAGATTGAGCCGAAAGAAGTTTATCTCGCGTGACAACTGTCCAGCCGTCTTTTTTGGTTTTCACCTTTTCGGTGCCTTGATTAATCATCGGCTCGATGGTGAAAGTCATGCCTTCTTTTAAAGTCAGGCCTCGGTTTGGTTTACCGTAGTGCAGCACTTGCGGCTCTTCGTGCATCTCTCGTCCAATGCCATGCCCACAGTACTCGCGTACCACGCTGTAGCCATTGGATTCTGCAAAACGTTGAATGGCACTGCTACATCACCGAGTTTAGCACCGGGTTTGACTTGTTTAATCCCTTCCCACATCGCTTGGTAGGTTTTCTTCACCAGCTTAATGGCTTTTTTGGAGGCTTCAGGCATCACATACATTTTACTGGAATCAGTGATAAAACCACTCTTTTCCAACGTGATATCTAGGTTGATAATATCTTTTGGCTTCAAGATTTCAGTCGTTTTCGGAATGCCGTGACACACCACCTCGTTGATGGATGAGTTGAGCACATATTGATAATCATACTGCCCTTTGCTTGCCGGGCGGGCTTGCAGCTCTTCAACAATGTACTTCTCTACAAAGTCGTTGATTTCCATGGTAGAAACGCCAGGTTTCACAAACGTGTCTAGCGCTGCGAATACCTGAGCAAGCAGTTTGCCAGACTCGCGCATCAGCTCAATTTCAGCTTCTGATTTTATCATTACTGAGTTATTCAACGGGCGCCTCTTGATTGCTTTTAATGTTGGTTGCACTGACCGATGCGGAAGATAACAGCTCAGCGACCAGCTCATTGAAGGTTAACTCTGGATTCAGTTCAGCCATCATGCCGATCTTGATCCAAAACTCTGCTTGAGAGTTGATAGAGCGGTGCATCGCACCACTGGCTTTTCTGAGCTCTTCATGTAGCTCTTCAGAAATTTTAACAATACCCATAGATATACAATATATACAAAACGTATACGAAGTGTATTTTATTGGAAGATAATTGGCAAGAGGTGGGGGAGGACGAGATATATGATCGTGCTTTCTAACAAAAACGTATAGCAACAAGAACGTATAGCAACAGAGACATAAAGCAAACCTGCGATAATATTGCTAAACGATATTGATCTGAAGTTTATAGTTCATAGCAATCAGGAGACAAGTATGGAGAACAGGCTAACCATCATGCAATTTCTCAGAGTGTTTGATGCGATTCGTGAAACCGGAGAACGTGCAGAAAGCAAATACATGATTGGGGAAATGGCAGCGTGGCATGATTATGATGGATACACCTGTTGGTTAGGGTACAAAGATGTCACCGTTACCTTGATGTTCCATGGGTCTCTTAAAATTGAGTATAAAGATGCTTCAAACTATGCCGTCTTCCTTAAGCAGTGTTTGGCACTCACGGCTTCCAAGCCGCTTCAGTAGTAAACAGAGACTCGTCGCTAAAATGAACGAACAGCATTGCTTGAGAATTCTTAACCAATTGGCCACGCAACTTTCGACGCTTTTACTTGTGTTTACGGTTTCTCTCGCACTTATTCCCGCAACCATGGCAGGGACTGTAATGATTGATCTTACACAACCTAACGAGCACCAAAACTGGCGTGCTACTAATGACAATGTGATGGGGGCATTTCGCAAGGAATGCTTACTTATGACGGATACTCAAGTGTCTTCACAGGCTTAATTTCATTGGAAAACAATGGCGGTTTTAGCTCGATTAATCGTGAAGTTGAATCCCTTCCTGCTAACGTAAACAGCGTGACTGCAACGTTTGTTGGTGATGGGCGTCGATATCAGCTCAGATTAATGACCTTGAACAAAGGTAATTTGACCCGCTACAAACATGATTTTGCAACGGTGCGTGGAGAGCGGACGACGAGAACGTTTCACTTTGAGAACTTCCAAGCGGTTTTTCGAGGCCGCTTGATTGAGGCACCCAAGGTTGTTGCAACCGACATCCGTCAGTTAGGGCTGCTGATTGCCGACAAGACTGCAGGCCCGTTTGCTTTGAATGTAGACTCTGTCGTGTTTGGTGCCCGTTCAAGTGAGCATTAAGCTTGAGGCACAAATTGTTGATACCACTCGCTTTCACTGATGAGGTCTTTTGTGGTCTCAAGTCTGTCCACAAATGTGATGCCGTCTAAATGGTCGAGTTCGTGTTGGAATACTCTTGCAAGAAAGTCGGTAAACACCGCTTCTTGAAGATGGCCTTGCTGATCGAAATAACGAACCCTTATGGTTTTGTGCCTTGGAACAAAACCACGCATACTTGGTACACTCAAGCAGCCTTCCCATCCTTTTTCCACTTCTGAACTGGCTTCCACGATCTCAGGATTAATCACCGCAGTGACTGGCATATCTGGGGCGTCAGGATATCGTGCATTGGGTTTTGAGCTCATGATGAAAATTCGCAAGCTTTGGTAGATTTGGGGTGCGGCAATTCCAACGCCATTGGCTTGTTCAACGGTTGTTATCATCTCGTTGATTAATACTTGGCACTCCTCAGATAGAATATCGACGACTTCGTTGGCTTTTTGTCTCAGAACTGGATGACCTAGTTGGGCAATATCGGGTTTGGTCGTCTGTTCGTTGCTCTGCATGATATGCCTCATTTGGTAAAGGATTGCGCTAAGGGGAATGTTGAGTGGTGATATGAGTATCACAAGCCTAAGAAAGGCGCAAACCCTCGTAAGGTTAATCTGACAAGAGGTGGTAGCTATTATTATTGTTTATTCGATGTGTCTAATAAGCTCATCACGAAGCATACAGACCACCCTAGAGTTGATATGGTTCTAAAGTGGCCTCGTAGGGTCATGAGTAAAAGGGGCCTCTTATGTCGAACTTTGTTGCCCCCTTTGTTCCAGTACCTCTTTGAAAGCAAACATGCCATTTAGTGCCGATGGGAAGCCAGCGTAAACAGACATTTGTAGTATGACTTCTTTGATTTCTTCCTCGGTGCAACCGACGTTTAACGCAGCATGAAGATGAACTTTTAGTTGTGGGGCACAATTACCCATCGCGGTGAGGGCTGCTATGGTCGCGATTTCTCTTGATTTCAGGTCTAGCCCATCCCTTGAATAGATATCACCAAAAGGATACTCGATGGTGTATTTTGCTAAGTCAGGGCATATGCTTTGTAGGCTTTCAATAACTGCTTGGCCTGCATCGCCGTCAATTTGGGTGAGTCGTTCTAATCCTCTCTCGAATCGTGATTGCTTCATTAACTGAATCCTTGCATGAGTGTGTTTCAACAGCATACAAGTTAGAGTCGACTCTAAGTCAACGAACTTTTCCAGCTTTGTACAAGCTAGTTTTATTTTCTAGCGCGCTTAAGTGTGATTGTTGTTGGGCGATATGTTGCTGAAGAGTCGCTTGATGTTTCTCTAGTATTGCTTGCCGGCTCTTTAAAGTGTCTGTACCTGCTTCTCTTAACTTCGAATACGCTAAGATGTCGTCTAATGGCATGGCGGTCTCTTTAAGCCGTTTTACAAACTCAATCCAATGAAGGTCTTGAATCGTATAAACTCGATGGCCGCTGGAGTTTCTTTGGATGTTTTTCAGTAAGTCTATCTTTTCATAGTAGCGGAGTGTATGGGCAGAGAGCCCGACCGATTCCGAAAACTGTTTCATGTTCATGTCGTACTTCCAAATCAAATGAGCCTTGTAGTTAAGTAAATGGTCAGACGAAGTTACCCTAACCAGAAGATATTCAGAGGGCCATTATTTTGCTCTTTGTGTGTGAGGTGAGTTTAGTCATGCCTATTGCGACCGTCATAGAGACTCTTCAATATACCGTTTAATCGAATTGCTAGGTTTAAAGTACTGGCTGATGGGAAGCTCCAGATTTAACCGTTCTACTTCTGTTTCTGGTTCTCCATGCTTTGATTCATATTCCTGCCAAGAGACTTCGGTGACGGTGCGAACAGCATCGACACTTTGTAGGAGCTGAGCGAACGCTTTGGGGCTGTAGCATGGTTTTCGGCGATAAAGTACTGCGCTGGTTTTGGCTGGTTATGAACAAGCCGTAGATAAAACGTCGCAATATCCTGCACATGAACGTACTGGTTATATCCATCACTTGGTATGGCAACTTGCAAAGCTCTTAGTGGCAGTGATTCGATAATTCTCTTGAGTTGGCAGTTAGCACCACCGTAGACAAGGCTAGGGCAGTATACGATGCTCCAGCCATTGCACAGGGCTTTGTGAATCGTCTTAACATCGGGTTGCACGGCTTTGAGTGGTCTTAGTTTAAACGTTTCGAGTTCAACACGGCTTGCGTTACCAAACAGCCATACCCCAGATGTGTGGATCTTCGTTGCGTTAACAGCAGCTAGTTTATCCAGCTGTTCAAGTAGGTTCTGCTCGATGGTTGCAATTTCATCTGGTGAATGCGCAGACCAATGTGGTCGCGCGCAATTTACAATGACGTCGAAGTAACCGTGGAAGTAATCTGAAGGAGATGAGGAACTTTCAGTATGATTGGTTACTTGCCCTTCTCGATTGTAGGTAAAAATGTTTAATAGTTTGCTACGAAATAGGGAAGCGACGTGGCTGCCGATATAGCCAGTAGCACCGGCAATAAGTATATTCATGTTAAAATCTTTTTGTGAGGAGTGGCCTAAAGTCCGTAGTCTCGCTCTACAAGCGAAATGCGAACTTTGAAAGACTCATACCACAATTTTCTGCCACTTTTTTGAGCTTCAATATGCTCTGCATTTTGCTTCCATTTTTTGATCGATTCTAAATCTGACCAGTAAGAGACGGTTATGCCAACGTCTTCGCGCGCCGATTCAACGCCGAGAAAACCTTCTTCTTGCTCAGCCAAATGAAGCATCCTTTGAGCAACTTGCCCATAGCCTTGATCACCTTGCGTTCGCGTAGAGGTAAAGATGACTGCGTAATACGGAGGAGCTGGAGTTTGAGCAATTGGGGACATTGGCTTTCCTTATCGTGCTTGGTTTCTATTGGGTTAAACCTTGCAATAGTGGTGCGTAAATGAGTAATTTTGGGCTGTCAGTTAGTATGATGATTGGGTAAGAGTGAGCAAAGCAAACTGTAGCGCCACTTCTATTTTGGTCTGTCTTCAGGATGCTCACGGTACCATGCTTCGAGAAGCTCCCAACCGAAGACAATCTCTATCTGCATGTGCATATACATGAGATACGCGGCGAGCAAAAAACTCACAACGCTTACCCCGAATATTATTCGTTTACGCTGCTCGTCGTAGAAAAAAATGCAGCAGCCAACCAAAAGAAAAGGGTAAGTACCAATAAGAACGATTAGCCAACCAAGGTGACTGGATATTGCCATTTGGGCCATCTTTTTTCCTCTGAGTTAATGGAAAACTCAATGCATATTAAAGCAACAGTCAATAAGTGAGATCTATGATTTGAATAGTTACGAGTCGATTCAAATAAGAGGCTAGAAGACGGTATGTAATTTGATTATTTTCCAATAAGTTAGACATATTGCTTCGACAAAAAGTGCAGAAGGCTAGAGCTGAGTCGCTACTTATATACGTATTTGATAATGATGACCAGATTCAAACTCACTTTCGGCTTCGCACTTTCGTGGCCACCCAAGTTTATTTGCAACTTGTTGGCTGCCGACATTATCATTCGCGATAAAGACTTTGACTTGGCTTAGATCGAAAGCTTCAGACAGCTTATGAATCGTAATTTCACACATCAGAGTTGCAAACCCTTGGCCCCAGAATTTTCTACGAATGAAATAGCCAAAATCGAGCTCGCCATCAATGAGCGTAATTCCGCAAAAGCCGACAATTTCATTGGTCTCTATAAAACGAAAAGCAAACCGGCTTTCAGCTTGTTGCTCTTTAATGAACCATTTCTCAGATTCTGATTCCGTCAAAGCCCGCCTAGGCCCAAGAAAGCGCATGGTCTGCGCATCTTGTAATAAATCAAAGACATCACGTCGATCACTATCCCGTAGCTCTGAAATAACAATATTGTCCATGTAATCCTCGTGAAGGTACTCATTCGTTAGGTAGATTTATTACATCCGTTTTACCGCTAAAAACAAAACTAACGTTTGATGATAAAACGCGAGTGAAAGAGATTAAGCCAAAGGGTGTCTACGACCTTGTTGTGCGTTTGACTTGGAGAAAAAGAGGATGATGCCTCCAACAACAATCGCAACATCAGCAATGTTAAAAACACCGGTTCTGATAGAGCCCAGTCCGATATTTAGAAAATCAATGACAGCCCCATTATTTACGATACGGTCGTACAAGTTGCTGCCGCCACCTGAAATGAGCAGAGTAAAGGCGATAACCCTAGCGGAAGACATGCTCTTGGACAAAACAACGTATGACAGAAGCCCAAGCAAAACAACGCTGACGGCGATGATAAAAACGCCATAACGATACTCACTTGGCAGTGAGCTTCCTATGCCGAGAAATGCACCCGTGTTTTCGGCGTAGCCGATCCGGAATAGGTCAAAAAGATAACTATCAAACTGAAACTTTGGTAAGTAATTAGAGGCGAGTGTTTTTGTGCTCTGATCACACCCACGCTTAAAAAAGAAACGGAAACGATGATCAGTAATTTGGTCCAAAATCTCATGTTTTAATACCTCCTTGTATTTTCCCACAGAGTTCGTTTGACGGTTTAAATATGTGTCGCTACCCAGATAAAGGTTTAAGAGTCCTGTTGTCTAGATAGCATTTTATCCAGTTTGAACTGCTCGTTATCATGAAAAGTCACATAGCCTATTGGCACGTCTGTATCCAAGCTGCGTGAAACATACTGAGCACTTTCTTCGCCAAAGCCGCCGCATAGTTCGATGACCTGAATGCCTTCTTCTATCATCTTTCTAGCGGCTACGATAGCCTCTTCATCACTACTCACGCCAACAACTTGAGTTGAAAAACCGGAAGTATTCAAAGTGGCAGAATCTGTATTATCATCATAATTTTCTGCTTTAACAATAAAGCCATATTGGTTAATCATACTCGACGTCTTGGCCTCGAAATTGTGGAAAGTATTCATTTATCTGAATTCTGTTTAGAACTAATACAGTACTAAATAAATGCAGTGATTACATCCTAGAAATATGAGAGGGATACAGTCAGTTTGAATGTGATAGTTCGCTATATTACTTTTTCATAGAGGATCTTTGCATTGGGTGCATGGTCGTTTTTCCACTTAATAAGATGTTGGCTTAAATATTCTGTATCTAAAC
>NZ_JYJP01000001.1 GCF_001012815.1 Vibrio mexicanus | reverse complement strand
TGAAATGGTGTCGATTTTGATGCCTTGTTCTGTCAAATATTGCAGCATCCCAATTTGAGCCAAACATTTCGCTCCCCCTCCAGATAGAGTGAGGCCCAAATGAGGCGTTTTATTGAACGAGAGGCGGGAGAATAGGGACATTGATTTGGTCTCCAAAGTGACAGAGCAGATGGTAGAGGGACTGCTTTTTGGACTTGCACACAGACCATTTTATACATCTTTCAGACAGGGCTTCAATGTGATTCCTCGTTAACTCATCACAGTATCTGCAATCAAAAAACGCAAGATTCTCCAGTTTTCTATTCAAAATAAATTAGCCATTGACCTGTCTACAGCTTTATAGTTTACATTCCATGTCATCAACGAACATTAAGAGAAATCGTATGTACCAGATATCTGAATTAGCAAAACAGGTCGGGTTGTCTCGAACAGCTTTGCTCTACTACGAAAAACAAGGGCTGATTTGTGGCCAGCGTTTATCGAATGGCTATCGAGTGTATGGCGAAAAAGATCTGCAGCGGGTTCGATTGATCCAGCAGCTATTGGCTGCCGGTTTAACGCTAAAAGAGTGCAAGGCGTGTTTGGAAGCAAAGATTGACCGGTCATTGTTGCAAAGCCGGTTGCAAACATTGGATGACGAGATTTCGCGCAAGCAACAATCTCGTGACCTTCTGGCCGCGATGTTAGGCGAGGGGGATTTAACCTCTTGGCATAAAGGGCTAGATGAGCTAGCGCCAGATGCACATTTAGATTGGTTAATGAAGCAGGGCTTTAATGAGAAAGAAGCGTTGCGATTGAAATGGTTATCAAAAGACATGAACGAACACGAACAATACATGGCTGACTTTATGACAGTGTTTGAAACACTTGAACGCTGGGGGCCAGGCAGTGAAGAAGATACCAAACAAGCTATTAATGCGTTACCTAAAGCGCCAAGCAACATCTTAGAAGTGGGTTGCGGTAAAGGCTTAGCCACGCAAGTGATGGTTGAAAACACTCAAGCGCATATTACGGCGATTGATAATGAGCAGTCAGCACTCGACAGACTAAGTGAGCGATTTGAACAAAATGGCCAGGATGACAGGCTCAGTACGGAATGCGCAAGCATGACGGCACTGCCATTCGACCCAAACACGTTTGATTTGATCTGGGCAGAGGGCAGTGCTTACATCATGGGTATTGAGAAAGCGCTCGAGCAGTGGAAGCCGCTACTAGTCGATAAAGGTTGTCTGATGGTGAGCGATATGGTTTGGCGCACCGAAGACCCTAGTCAAACTGCTATCGACTTTTGGAACAATGAATATCCAGACATTAAGCAGGTTAAAACACGTTTGGAGCAGATGGAAAAAGCCGGTTATCACGTAGTGGCTCATTTTCCACAAAGCAAAGAAGCTTGGATGAACTACTATGGCCCGCTGTCAGCACGATTAGACGAGCTAAGAGGGACAATGGCTGAAACGCAAGCGTTCAAAGACATCGAACACGAAGTGAATTTGAGCCTTAACCATGCTGATGAGTTTGGTTATCACATGTTTGTTTTAGCTAAGGGACACAGGTAGTGAGAGACTTACCAACGATTGAATGATTCTTAAAGTAAACGACCAAGCTAAGACCTTGGTCGTTTACTACACGAAGAGTTGCCTATTGAACACGTTCGATGGTTTTACTTGGGTCAATGTGTTCTTTGAACATCTTTTCAGAAGGTGTGTAATGACGAACTAACACGTTCCATTTTTGACCTTCTTTCAAACCATCAAGTGGAATGTTATTTATTGCATTTTCACCACAACCAAAGCTGACTGTGTACGTGCCATCACTGTTTTTCTCAGCCACACCGTTATTCATGTTTGCTAGGTCATTGAACATGAAGCCATCATCGTTGTAGACAGTGAGTGACCAGAACCCTACGTTCTCTGGGTCTTCAAACGTTGTCTGATGACATTGGGTTGAAGAGAAATTTTTCGAATACTGATAAACGTTGTCTTTGAACGTTGCACCGCCCCAACCATAAGCTGCACCATATTCGCGACCAATCTTAGTGGTGTAGTCTGGCGTACCGAACATAAACTCTGAATCTTCGACATCGCTTGATTCGATTTCATCCAAGATTTCACGTTTCACTGGCTCTAGCTTGTTCACGAGTTCAGGCAGTTCATAACCTCCGTAGATTGGGTAATCGTCGGTTGAGCCAGCGGTGATCACCAACTGATCTTGCAAAGCGTTCAGGCGCTTGATTTCAGCGGTATCATTAATGTCTGCCAAGTAGGTTCTTACTAAGACGAACATGAACTTAGTGCTTGGTGGCACTTCAATCGTTTCATTACCTTGGGTGTAAATCATATCGAAAGTGTTGTGGTTCTCGTCGGTGAATTGAACCATGGTAAAGCGGTCACCAAAATCAGGCAGTGTAATGGTTGCACCTTTTTCCGTATCCACAACCGCTGTGGAGTAAATGGTGTCGCGGTTCATACGCACAATTGGCTGGTCTTCTGTTTTTGGTGGAGTACGGAAATGACGCCATGTATTCACGCCATTTTCGGATTTCATCTCTGTCACACCAAAGTATTTACTGGTTTCAGCGACAACGTAGTTATCTCGTGATATTTCAGTTTCATTCGCGAAAACAGAACCAGAAATCAGACTAGCAACGATTGAAGTAAGTAGAATCTTTTTCATAATAAACCTCGACAGTTAAAGGTAATTTAAACAAGTCAATCAACGCTGCAGTCCGTGGCTCATTGATTCGATAAGTTCATTCTACGAATTGTTGGCGCTCAAGCTACTGACTTAAACTGATATCAATTATCCGCCCTGTGCATATCATTATTGCGTTTTGATTACTCATTGTTATTTCTTGATGGATGGATGAGCGCAAAAATGGCAGGCAATAAATGCTCAGGTCGGGTACTCTTATCCGACTTTATCGAGTTAGGATTTTATCGAGTGAACATGAAATACGAATCTTTCGACGCCATTTACCATCGAGCTGCCGAGCGCAAGGGCGGCGAATCTGCATTAGAGATGTTATTGCCAGGCCCGCTTACCAATACGCAGTTAGCGAGTATTTCAGATGATCGCTTTTTGGCGCAGTTTACCAAGTCCATTTTTCAGTCTGGCTTTGTTTGGCGTGTGATTCACAACAAATGGCCCGATTTCGAAGAAGTCTTTTGGGAATTCGATATTGAGAAGCTGCTGCTTATGCCGGCTGACATGCTTGAGCGCAAAAGCCAAGATACGCGAATTGTGCGCAACTTTACCAAAGTGAAGACCGTGCCAGCCAATGCGCAGATGATCCGCAATGTGCAGAAAGAGCACGGGAGCTTTGCCCAGTTTATTGCCGATTGGCCAGAAGAGGACATCGTAGGCTTGTGGCTCTATTTGAAAAAACATGGCGAGCGATTGGGGGGAACACAGGGCCGTATGCGCTGAGGCAGTTAGGTAAAGATACCTTCATTTTGAGCCGGGATATTGAAAGCTACCTCAGAGCCAATAGCATTATCGAAGGTGGCTTGTACAGCAAGCGCAGCCTAGAGGCAATTCAACGCGCCTTTAACCACTGGCAAGCAGAGTCGGGCCGCAGTTTAACCGAGCTTTCACGCCTCATTGCTTATGGTGTCGGTGAGAATACGGTGCAAGCTTAACTCGCCTTTTTAGGTGGCGTTCTCACAACCGAGCGCCGCCTATCTGTACATCTATGCACTGCAGTGTCATAGTCTACTCAGTGATATAACTTGAGTGCATGATTATGGTAACGCTAGAGCAGCAACTGTCCCGTTTAGATTTGAATCTATTGGTCTCCTTGAGTGTGTTAATTAAGGAGAAAAACGTCACTCGCGCCGCCCAAACCTTGTATCTCTCACAGCCTGCCATGAGCCGCACACTCGGACGCTTACGTGATTTGTTTGATGACCCACTTTTTTACCGTGAATCCAATGGCTTAGTGCCGACGCAAAAAGCGTTGGATCTACAAGCCCCACTCGAAGAGCTGCTAAGAAATGCTCAGCATCTCATCGCACAAACTGCCTTTTCTCCACAAAGTTGCGACCAAACCTTTGTGGTCTCATTGCCACCGCTTATGAGTGGATTTTTGTCTGTGCCTCTTGCCGCTGCTTTGTCACAACAAGCGCCGAAAGCCAGTCTTGTCGAGTTTCCTGTTGGAAAAGATGCAGTGTCGCAATTAGTGTCGCGCGATGTGGATTTTTCAGTTCACATCCATGAACCCGAGAATGGGGAAGAGTTTCCATTCGAGAAACTTGGCTCCATCTATCCAGTATTTTATGTGGCGAAAGAGCATCCTCTGGCTTCGAAAACAGATGTGACGCTAGAAGAGTGCTTGAGCTATCGATTCGTGGATATGAGCTTAGATATTCGCTCATCGGTCGGTCTGAGTAACCCTGTCGATGACCATCTTGCCAAGCTTGGAATCAAGCGAGATGTGATGTTCAAAAGTGGGCAGTTACTCACTCTGGTTGAAGTGATGGAGAACAGCGAAACCATTATGGTGTCATCGGATAAGCTGCTGGATATGGCTAACCTAAAAGATCGCTTGGTGCCTGTATTTGCGATGGACGATAAGCCAGAATTTGGTGTCGACATTTATCTGATTGAGCACAAACGCACCGCCGCGAGTGCCGCTCACCAGTGGCTAAGAGAGCTTATCATCACAACCTTACGCGACAAGGTGTTCGTGCAGTGATGATAAAGATTAGCGACTTTATTGGATAGTCAGTTTGGGTCTTGATGAATCGATACAAAATGCCCCCAGTGTAGACTGAGGGCTGGTCTGATTTTCTCGATTAACGACCTGTTTTTGGCAGAATGTTGTCGAGTGATGTTTTTACGAACTTCTCATGTTGAGCGCGCTGCTCTTCCGTTAAGCTTGCGGCTGGGTTTACGTCTAAATCGTTCAGAGTCACGTATTCACGCCCTGCTTTTTTCTCTTCGAAATCTTGTTTGATTGATTCCAGAAGTTGTGGGTTCGTCATAAGCTCCAAACCTTGAGCGGCCAATGTGTGCGCTGCATGAATAATACCTTTACGGCCAATGCTTGAACCTACCGATGCCGTCACTCCCCACTGGTGAGCAGGAATGTGCAGTGGCCATGCTGAGAAGCCAATACCCATAGTAGGAACCGTCCAGCTTACATCACCCACATCGGATGAGCCGCCATTCTCCAAGCCTTTTTGTGGTGGGATAACTTTAGTGGTTAGGCCATCTTCTGGTTTACCTGTTGCGCGCTGAATAGAGCGTGCAAATTCTTGTTCTTCCGCTGTCCACTCGATAGGGAAGTAGCGGTTTAGGTGGCCTGTGATACTTTCTGCAAATGTGTCGTTTGGCAAAATATCGTAGATGCCACCTAGGTTAGTTACCTTAGCTTCTGTTTGTGTTGAAAGTGCTGCGCCTTTTGCCATGTCTTCAAGCCATGCTTTATGCATGCGAACATCTTCTGCGCTTTTGCCGCGATAACGAACGAGCACTTTTGCGTGGTCAGGGATAACGTTTACCGCCGCGCCACCTTCAAGAATTTGGTAATGCAGACGTGCAGTGGGTTCTAGCTGCTCGCGCATCATGTTTGCAGATACTAGGAAGATTTCAGAGGCATGAAGTGCGCTGCGACCTTCCCACGGTGAAACGCCTGCGTGCGCCGTGATGCCTTGCCACTCAACGATAAGGTCAACCGAGGCCGTTGTGTGGAAGTTTACCGCTGTAGTGACATCGAATGGGTGATTATGAAGGGCCACATCGATGCCGTCGAACACACCTGCGGCAACCATGTAGTTTTTACCGTTTAGCGCTTCTTCTGCTGGGCAGCCGAACACTTTGATGGTGCCTGAAATGCCTTCTTTCTCCATATGGTGTTTTAGGGCAATCGCGCCACCGATAGAAGATGGGCCAATCGTGCTGTGACCACAACCGTGACCATTGGTGTTACCGCTTTCTGCTGGTGTTTGCTCTGGTGCAATTGCGTTACCTAGGCTTGGAAGAGCATCGAATTCAACCATGTAACCAACAACTGGCTTGCCGCTACCCCAAGTGGCAATCCAAGAGGTTTCTAAACCCGCAATGTTGCGCTGCTCAATCGTGAAACCGTGCTTTTCTAGCAGCGCACTTTCTAGTGCTGAGCTCTCGATCTCTTGGTAGCTAAGTTCAGCCAGTTCCCAAACTTTTGAAGATACTGCCCAAAGCTCATCGGCAATGTTTGTCACTTCGTTATCTAGTTTCGTGTAGTCAGTCATAATTAACCTCTTAGGATTTTAAAGTTTCTGTAAATAATGTGTCCCGCTCATCCTTGCTTGAGGGAAATATTATTCGACTTCGGTTAACTCACTAACTGCGTTATGACGGATGTTATCCTCATTTCATCTTTCTAGGACTTGAGATTTAATCGAACATTGGGTTGCCAAGCTTGATTGAACCATACTAGAGGTGTTTGTTTTTGCTTCTATTTCTGAAGGTATTCTGCTTCGGAATAATTGATATAACTATGCCTACCACAAATGACTTCAGTACTATTATCTCGAACCTATTAAGGAGTTAAGTCCTTACTTTTGATTTGGAGAGACATCACATGAAGAAATCTTTACTCGGTTTGGCGCTGTTATTTCCAGCGACATTCTCTAGCGCTTTTGCGGCTGATTCTAACTCGCTTAATCTTGAACATGCCTCTCCAACGAGTATTGAATCGTTAGAGCTAATTACTTACGGTAACTACCAGTTTTATCAGCCTTACATTGAAGCGGTGAAAACCGTGGATCTAATTGCCCCACCGCCAGTTGAAGGGAGCAACCAAGACTTGGAAGATAAGCGTATCGGAGCGATTGATTTTACAGTGGAAGATCCCGCTCGTATGGCGCAAGCCACGCAAGATGCGCGTATCACCCCAGATTACTTTGCGAAAATTTATGGTGATGTGCTGGGTATCGAGATTAATGCTCAACAAACACCAGCCATTTATGTCGTTATGGGGCGAAGTGTTTCATCGTTTGGATTAGCAACGTCAGATTCTAAAAAGCACTACAACAAAGCGCGTCCTTTTGCCGTGAATGGCTTGCCATCGTGCACACCTTATGCGGAAGACTATTTGTCAAAAGACGGATCGTATCCTTCGGGTCACACTGCCTCAGGATATGGCGTTTCGCTAGTGGCAGCCGCGATTGCCCCATCAAGTGAAGCGCAGTTAATCCAACGCGGTGCTGATTACGGCTACAGCCGTATTGTGTGTAATGCCCACTGGGAGAGTGATGTGGAAGCGGGTAAAAAAATCGCTCACATCGTATTTAATAAACTGATGGAAGATGAACAATTTGTCACGGATTTAAACGCGGCAAAACAGGAATACAAAGCCCTTACGCAATAGTGATGAGTACAGGTGTTGGTTTTCATTGAGGCTTTGGTGCGCAAAGTAGTGCCAGCACCTCATAGTTTGGCCTAGCTGCAAAGCTAGGTTTTTTTATGACGGGAGACGCTGAATTCAAGCAATGTGAGAGCGCGGTTTTAAGTTGAGCTTTTCAAATGGCATTGGCCGAGCATAGAAATAACCTTGAGCACTATCACATTGCTCTTGTTTGAAAAACTCGGCTTGTTCATAGGTTTCCACCCCTTCCGCCACGACTTTAATATCCAGTTTCTTGGCCATAGAAATAATGGCGGAGCACAGGGTGTTATTGGTGAGATTGACATTTTCACCAGAAATAAAACTTCGATCTATTTTTAAACCATCAATCTTTAGCTTTTGTAGGTAGCTCAATGAAGCGTAGCCTGTGCCAAAGTCATCAAGCCAGACTTCCACCCCCATTGTTCGTAGCTCGTTAAGTGATTCTTGAGCCATTTGCCAGCTGTCCATCAAGCTGTCTCGGTAATTTCGATTTGCAGCCGATTCATTGCGACATTTGAAGCCGCTGTGCACTCTTGTAAATGATGAGCCAGTCCCTTATCCCTAAGCTGTTTTGCTGAGACGTTAACTGATACTGTGAATGTCAGCTCATTACAACACTTCGCGATATCCTCCACTACCTGACTAAATACCCATTTGCCCAAGTCGACAATTAAACCTGTCGATTCGGCCACAGGAATAAACTCCGTAGGCGATATTTCTCCTAGCTGAGGGTGGTTCCAACGAAGCAAGGCCTCAAAACCGACGAGGGATTCGTCGTGCAATGCGACTTGCGGCTGATACCAGACTTGAAACTGTTTAAAGTCGGACATTGCCATTTTCAAGTTATTCTCTAACTCATCGGCTCGTTTACTGGCTCTTTCAAGCTCCTCAGAGTAACGGGCGTAGCACCCTTTCCCCATCGCTTTAGCGGCGTACATGGCGATATCCGCTTGCTTAATAAGCGCTTCGGCATCCTGCGCATCGGTATAACTATCATAGGTAGAGATACCAATGCTTGCGCCGGAATATATGAGGCCTGACGATTGTTCAAGGTTAATTGGTTTATGGATTTCTTTTAACAGCTGTCGTGTTATGTCTTCTGCATCCGAGGTTGAGTCTGTTTGATTTATGTAAACGATAAATTCGTCGCCCCCGACTCGAGCAACAACGTTATCTTTGTTGAACGCCTGTATGGTTTGGTTGATTCGGGAAGACATCTCACACAGTAGGTTATCGCCCGCTTGGTGGCCTAAGTTATCATTAACGCTTTTAAAACCATCTAAATCTATGAAAAGAATGGAGAATGACTGTGGTTCAGAATCTAATTCTTCAATCAGGCCTTGGATTAAATTAATAAAGCAGGCTCGGTTGGGAACCTTGGTTAATGAATCATGAAATGCCATGAACTCGATTTCGGCGGTACGCTGTTCTAGGCGTCGGTCCATATCATTGATGGACTCTGCGAGCTCTTGCAACTCATCGTTTGACGAGACTTTGTTATAAGTGCCGTACTTGCCTTTTTCTAAGCGTTTGGAGTGGGCAATGAGTTCGTATAGTGGGGTGATTAGTCGGCTGGCAAGGCCCAACGAAAGAAACAAGCTAAGGCACAAAGTAGTGACCAATACGAGAATGTTGAGCTTAATAAATAGCTGCTTGTTGGATTGGCTTAGCTCAACCACGAGCTCTTGGTTTCTTTTAATATCCTCCTTAACCGCTTTGAGAGAGTATATGATCAGCACGCCCCCAAGATTTTATCTTGGATCTGGAGCGGCGCCGCAAGGGTTAAAGTATCACTGTCTTGGTGAGTGTAGACTTCGCTATTCTGAATGACGGTGTTTTCTAATCCTGCTGAGTTGACTGCTTGCCCATATCTATCATCAGGGCTGCTTGAGTAAAAGACCTTACCTTCATTATCGAACACTGCCACTTTATGAATATTGCCATCATTGATGACAGGCTCAATGACATACCTTACCCCATCAAGATCGAAGAAATACATAGGCCCAATTGTTGCGTCAACCAAGTAGTTCAGTGTTGCCTTTACCCTTTCAAGCGTTTGTTTTTTGGCGTTTTCGGAGATGTTATTCGATGTCGCGTTGAGCAGCTCATCGGTATAGAGCTGGCGAACGTGGCTTTGAGAATAAAACAACATGAGCACGGTGATGGCAATAAACACCGTACTGGTCATTAATATTTTTCCCCTTAACTTCATAGCCCACCACTCAATCTTCTAGCACGGTTCGTTTTGCACCAATTTCTTGAATAGTGGTGAGTGCTTCTTGTGGTATTGGGTCAAACTTCTTGGTTTTCTTAAAGGCTCTCAGTGCATTGAGCCCCTCTTCGTTGCTATCGGCGGAAAACAGCAGTGTCTGAATGTCTGTTTTTAATTGTGGATCCAGCGTGGATCTCGCCATCATAACGGCTCGGGGAATATTGGGCGTGCGGTAAAATACATTTAGGTTAGCGCTGATCTCAGGCGTCACTTCGTCATCCCAATCTTCATTACTGAACGCGGAAGCGGCGACGATGCCTTTTTCCACCCAAGACATCATGCTGGATTCATCGCCATGGGGGAAAGCTCATCCGCAAAGAAATAGCCAATGGTACCTTTTGGAGGGGCTTCTCTAGGTGAGGAAACTTCGCTGAGGCGGTAACCCTCATTAACAAGTGTGGTAGCAGGTAAATAATAGGCACTGGTGGAAAGCCTATCTTCAAAAGTTACTATCTTGTCGACTAAGTCGTCGAAACTGGAAATGTTGCTATCGACGCGAGCGAAAAACAGCGAATGGTATTCCGCCGACCCATTTTTCCAGTGTCTTGCTAGGATATCGGCGAGGTTAGAGCTCTCCAATTCATAGGCGGTAAAGGCGGTTTCAGAGAAAATATCAACTTGACCTCGTTTTAACCATCTTTCTAGCTCTCTCAAGTTTCGAGCGACTTTTACATCTCCTTTGGAGTAACCATATTGGCTGAGATTCGCTGCCAGATAATTGGCAAGAGGTTGAGCTCGCTCAAAGGCTTTCACAGGTTTGGAGCTAACCACACCAACAACGAAAGTACGGTCACTTTGCTCATCAGCAATCGACAGTGTGCTAAATAACGTACCGAAAATAACTATGAGTGCGGTCATCAATTTCAGTTGAGTGAACTTAAAAACAAATGACATGAAGGCTCCTAATAGGGAAATACAAGAAATGTGAAAATCTCTTTTATAGTTAAAAGGCACCGAGACTGAGTGCTTTTTAATAGTTTAGAACACCTATTGACATTATGAATGTTTAGCGGATGCGGTATTTTGGCCTTCAGCATGTTTTTGAACATCAGTGTTTGGTTTTAGGCATCCTATCTCACCGAAAAGTGTGATAACTTGCCTGCCGTCTATCTTATGTCGAGAAAGAGCGAATATGGAAAAGATCTATTTTGCTGGAGGTTGTTTGTGGGGCGTGCAAGAGTTCATGCGCCACCTTCCGGGTGTGATGTTAACCCAAGCAGGGCGCGCCAATGGCACAACCCACACAACCCAAAGTGACTATGATGGCTATGCGGAATGTGTGCTAACGCAGTTCGATCCAGAGAAAGTGACCATAGAGCAGTTAATGGATTTTTATTTTGAAATCATTGATCCATACAGCATCAATAAACAGGGTGAGGATGTTGGCAAAAAGTACCGTACAGGGGTATACAGCTTGAATGCTGAGCATTTAACACGTGTGAAGTGCTACATCGCTGCGCGACCAGACGCTGACAAGATTGCTATTGAAGTGCTGCCGTTGACCAACTACGTCAAAAGTGACGATGAGCACCAAGATCGCCTAACGCTTCGCCCCAATGACTATTGCCATATACCCCAAGATATACTGCACAAATACAAGCAGTAAACCGCTTAAAAGAAAACGGCTTGCATGACTGCAAGCCGTTTATGTTTAATGATTTTGGGCGACGAACTCAATACTAGTAAAGGGCTAAAATTTGCGGCGCAATGCAAGCGCCGAGACTAAGCCTAGCAGCCAAAGAAAAGAGAATGAACTGCCTCCACTGCTACCGGAGTCGCCAGTAGGTGGCGTAATATCTTCGTCTCTATCATCATCACCCTCACTAGCCACTGCAACTAATACTGGAAGATCAGTTTCGCTGTTTAGTGTCAGTGTTGCTGAATGCGAATCACCTTCTGTCAAATAGTCGTTGCCAAGGTTGGAAACAATTGTTAGCTCACAAGTTTCGTATGAGCCTAGCAGTGACGGACAATGATTTTCTTCGAGAACAAAGAAATTATTGCTAGACAAGTATGGAGCAATAAGCTGCTCTGAGTTGGATACGTTTTGGATCGCAACTCTAAACTCAGGTGAATGTACGCCTTCCTCTACCTCAATACTTGAAAGCATCGATGGAGTGCTCAAGCTATTTATCTGTTGCTTAAACCAATCTGCATACCATAATGTTGAAGAAAATGACGTCCTATATTCTCCCTGATCATCAGGAACACTATCTCCCCGAGATACAACACCAAACAACTCACCATCTGGACTAATCAACCCTGTACCACTGTCGCCTGGACCAGTACCAGTATATGCTAGAAGTCCTCGTGTTTCAGTAAATGCAGAACCAGTTATCGTGTAATCTACAAAAGTGGACCTGAACCCATGGCTCGGGTTAGTAACATCAAAGTCACAATCATAAACATTCATATTGCTGCCAACAAAAGCAGTGTAATGACATGCCACATTAAGTTCAGGCTCATTTACTTGTAACTGAACCTTTTGTAATGTATCAGGGTCTGCGCCATTTTCTCTATCTGAACCCCACCCCATGAACAAATACTCATTGCCAGCTTGTTGATTCAAACTAGATTGGAAGTCTTCCCAAGACTCAGGTGAGTAATGTTCTTCAAGAACTTTAGGAAAAGGGAGTGTGACAGTATCGTTATGAGGAATCTGTTCTGATAGTTCAATCAACACAATATCATCATTTAGCTCTGTATCACCAAAGTTCCACAAAACTTCCGTATAACCAGTTAATTCTTCCACCTTTAATAACTCACGTAGCATCGGAGCTACGACGAACTTAGAAACATCTTCACGATAAGCGTATTGATCGGCAATGTTCCACTCTCGGTAACTAACAGCTGGCCCTTCATATACTAGGTCATCGTTATCGTAGGCTGCTAACCCTTGATAAACTCGTACCGTAGCATTTAAATCCCCATTTGTTTGATACCAGATTGGAGTACAGTGCTTAGCCGTTAAGATCCACTTACCATTGATAAGTGCACCACCACAAGCAGCGATACCTTCAACGGTAAATCCAACCAAATAGTCTTTGTAATCTTCCTGTGTTGCATCTTGGCCACCAGTAACAAATGGTGAAATAGTTGCCGACACAGCAGGGTTTGCAAAAGCCATTCCTGACGCAATTGCAGTAAGTGCTAATAATTTTTTCAAGTGAATAGTCCTTATTGTTCGACGTCCTATCATTGGAACAGTCCGTCATCTTATTGATGGCAAAAGTAAAGAGTTCTTAGTGGCAGCTACGTACAAATCTTTGGTTACAAAGGCACGGCGAATAAATGAAGGTTTCAATATAAGTTATTGAAATAATTTAATTAATTTTAGTGAAATGAATGTATAGAACTGTCAGGTTGTATTCAATAGATTTCAGGTGAGATTTGTAACCTATTGTTTAATAGTGAACTGTAAAAGTTTAGCCACCTTGTTCAATCACCTTGCTCATCAGCGTTCGACAATGCGCTAAATAGCGAGCCGATAATAACGATGAGTGAGGTCACCGCTTAAAAGAAAACGGCTTGCAGTAGTGCAAGCCGTTTTTAAATCTCTTTGAACTATGAAGATTATGCCGCTTTGCACGATGTTTCGTGGCGGTAAACACGCATACCTGTCAACGTGTTCTCATAGGCAGCCAGTTCTGGCAAGTAAGACCATGCGTGTACGTTCGTTTTTGTTTGCGCAGCAAGTCTTTCAATCACGGTATTGATGTTGCGACCCGCGTAGTCTTTCTTAGGAATAAAAATGTTCTTAATTACAGTTAGCATATCTGGGCTCCTCATGTAACTAATTTTCAGTTCTGTATGGTATTAGTATAGTTTAGGAGTCTAATGTGATCAAGATCTCGTTATAAACTTTCATTAATTTGTCATGAACGTTGCTAAATTACAAAGTTATTTGCGGGGCAGGCTGACGAAATGACAGTGGAATGTGAGTAATTGGATTGTTATGCACTCTCTTGGTGCGCTTTGCTCGTCATTTGTTCGTCAGTGAAACCATTTAACTATTTAAATGAGGCTTATGGACTTCAAATAGTAAATAAATTCAATTACTTAACTGTATTCCCGATTTTTCCTATCCCTTTTCTGATTAATGGTTCGAATGTTGCAAACTCATCAATTACAAAAAGAATAAGCGCAGTAAGGGAGTACGGACGTGGTTTTAATGTGGTTGCAGAAGAAGTACGAACCCTTGCTCAGTCGAGCCATGATTCCGCTTCTTCCATTACCTCACAAGTGAAAGAAGTTACGGCCAGCATGTCGGAAGTGGTGGAGCAGGTCAGAAGGGTAGGGCGCTCAAGTGAGCTTAGCCAGACCAGTGTCGGTGACGCGTTGCGATCGGTGGATCATGTCGTTGAAGCGTTTAAATGAAGTCACCAGCCAGATTGGCGGTATTGCTGCAGCGTCAGAGCAGCAATCCATCGCGACGAAAGAGATATCTGAAAGCATTGAACAAGTGGCCGACGCCGCTAGCCACAACACGCTGATGGCCCAACAAAACGCAAGTGTGGCTATGTACTTGCAAAACCTGACTCGTTCGAAAAGGAGTGCAGCATAATGGAAACGTCACTATTGGCTTCAATACTTGGCATACTTGCTTTATTACTGACCCTATTATTGTCGAGCTTTATTCGACATAAACGGCGTTAGGCTGCCAGTCAATCATTGGGTATCTCGCTGCTCAAAGACTTTAGAGTGCTGCTAACGCTCACCCAGCAACACCGTGGCTTAACGAATGGCTATTTGTGTGGTGATGCTTCACTGATTCAAAAAATTGCTCCGATACAAAAACAACTAGAGCGCCGCTATGAGGCGCTTGAGTATCAGGCTGCATGGTTGACAGAGCAGGAGAGCTGGCAAACGCTTAAGCAAGATTGGCTTGAGGTTTATCGCGATTTTAAATCGCGCTCGGCGATGAATAATCTTAGTGCTCATAGCCAAGTGATCGCGAACATTCTTTACGTGATTGATGACTGCGCAGAGAGTTGCCAACTCTATGAACTGAAAGACGAGCAAGATCGCTCTATCCGTTATTTGTGGAAAGACATATTAGTGGCAGCGGAAGACATTGGACAGGCAAGAGCGATAGGTACGGGTGTCGCGGCAGCGCAAAACTGTTGCAGCGTTGACAGGATTCGCTTGAAGTACTTGCAGCAAGCGATTCGCCGCACTGCTCGAAATCAGGTTGGATCAATTCAAGATGATAGTGGCTATGCTGCCATTGGGGCTTTACTGGAGACTATCGATAAGCAGGTGCTGGTGGATTGCCCGAAAATTAGCCCAACGGAATACTTTAACCAAGCAACCTTGGCGCTAGAGGAAGTACTGGATGTGTTTGACCGTCGACTCGACAGCGTTAAGAAGTAGCTAAACTAAAAAAGGGTGCCGAACGGGCACCCTTTATTGGACTGTTTTTAGGACAATGGTCTAGAACTCGTAGAATAGGCGAATACGAGCACCAAAATCATCTTCTTCAGCAAAGTGTTCTGATGAAAGCGTATTTTCTAGGTTATTAGAAATACTGGTGTAGTAGGAGCCAGTAGTACAGAGAAGTTTTCTACTTCGAGTACATCGGTGAACTCATATGACGCGTACAGAGTTGATGAAGATACTTCACCTTCTGCCCAACCAGAAATCTGTTTGTTCTCGTATTCATTGTTGGCGTAAACATAACCCACACCCAATCCTTTCCATAGTGCATTAGCACCTGCCGAGAAGTTGTTCTCGTCAACCGCATCCATGTAGGCAACGTTGGCATTTAGAGACCAATCACCTTTCGCCCAGTTACCTGTTAGGCCATAACCGGTGCGGTCGGAAATATCGACACCTTGATCGGTCACGATAGCGTCTGAGATTAAGTTGGTTTCCATCGATGCAGCAACACTAAAGTCGCCCATTTGATAGGCGATTACTGGGCGAATTAGGAAAGAGTCTTTACTGCTGCTAATGGTTTGACCATGATAAGAGCCACCATCGGTACCTTCATGGAATAGATCCGAGCGGTCACCAATCATGCTGCTCACTTCTAGGTATAGGTTGCCGAAAGCTTGGCTATACATAAGCTGACCATCTGAACCACGCCCGCGAGCTTCTTTCATCTGGTATGTATATACAGCACCGTCGGTGTAAAGCTCGTTTGAGGTATCACCTGAGTACTCTAAGAACACATCCAGTCCGACTGGGAACATATCGTATGCTTCAAAACGACCTGCTTTGATTGCCCATGCGTCTTGTTTTCCGAACTCGAAGTAAGCATCGTCAAGGTTAACTGCCCCTGTGCTTTCGAAAAGTGGTTGAGCCTTCACACCCACGTAGTGTCCACCAGTGGTGTACTTTTCACCGGCAAACTCAATCAAAACGCGGCCATCTTGGTTGAACTCATGATCCCCGGATTCGTTCGACTCCCTATCTTGATAGTTGAAGTTTAATTCAACGTTACCTGCGACTGAAAAATTGCCTTCTTCGGTATCAACAATGCTGATGCCTGCATTTGCCGATAGTGCCGTGAGTACGCCGAGGGCGCTCAGAGATAGCTTCAGTGTTTTGTTCATGGTAAACCCCATATGTATTAGATTTTATTGTATAAATGTGCTGATTTCAGAGACAGCAAACCACGTCCCTTCTTTTAGAAAGAAAGGCTTAGAGAAATTGGTTTTCAGAAGTTGGTTTTCGGCGCTAGCCCAAAGATTCAGGGCTAGGCAGAATGTAGAATCATGATTAATTGTCATTAGTTAGAAACTAGGGTGACCGCTTCACGAGTCAGTAGAGCCAGCTCTTCCCATCGACCCGCTTCGATCAGTTGTTTGTCGACCATCCAAGTACCGCCACATGCCAGTACCCGTGGAACAGCGAGGTAGTCTTTAATGTTTGAAGGATTGATGCCACCTGTAGGCATTATGTTAACGTCACCATAAGGTGCCAATAGTGCTTTTACCATGTTGACGCCTCCCGATGCTTCTGCCGGGAAAAATTTTAAAGTCGTCAGCCCCATCTCTAATGCTGCTTCGACGGCACTTGGGTTATTCACGCCCGGTATAATATCAATGCCAACCTCTTGGCAGGCCTTTACGGTATTTGGATTGAAGCCTGGAGATACCACAAAGGTTGCCCCTGCTTCTTTCGCGGCGATAGCTTGTTCACGATTGAGTACTGTGCCTGCGCCAATTAGCATGTCTGGTTGGGCTTCGCGCAATAGACGAATCGCCTCAACGGCAGCATCTGAGCGGAATGTGATTTCGGCAGCTGGCAGTCCGTTTTCTACCAATACTTTACCCAGTGGGATGATATCTTCTGCGTGATCAATGGCGATCACCGGGATCACCTTTAACGCTTTTAATTGAGCTTTTAAGTTCGACATGTTGTGTCCTGTAAATTTATTTCTTGAGCTGAGCAACAGCCGCATCGGTCGCTTCTTTTGGGATGATTGCGCCTTTATGTTGGATAACGGCTCCAGCGAGAGTGTTGCCATTAGCACACGCTTGTCTAATATTGCCACCCGACAAGTAAGTTGCTAGGAAGCCACCATTGAAGGAATCGCCAGCGGATGTGGTATCGATGACATCGTCTACGGGAGTTGTTGCCACAGAATACGGCTCCGATGTGTTTGCATCTGCCACTAAACAGCCTTCTGCACCAAGCTTAACCACCACATTGCTCACTCCTTGCGTTTGCAAGCGAGTGATTGTGTCGTAAGCCGTTGCATCACCCCAAATAAGCTGTTCATCATCGAAAGTGACCAAAGCTAAATCTGTTGTTTGGTACATGGCTTGATAGCATGTTTGAACGGTTTTCATTTGGTCTTGTGGCCAAAGTGCTGGTCGGAAGTTGCTGTCAAAAGCGATCTCAACACCCGTTGTTCGCAAGTGATTCAAACGTTCAAGTAACTTATCGCGGTCTTGCTCTGGCAGAATCGCCAAGCTAATTCCGCTAACAAACACCATATCAACCTGCTTGAGTGACTCTGCCACACGCTCAAATCCAGGATGTTGGATCATGTAGCGCGCTGCCGATTGATTACGCCAGTAAAGGAAAGTGCGCTCGCCTTGTTCATCTAACTGAATTAGATACAAACCCGGTGTACGCGCTTTGTCTCTTAATACAAAATCGGTCGCTACCCCTTCTTGCTGCCAACGTGACACCATGCCGTCACTCAGTGGGTCTGTCCCCATGGCAGTCACATATTGCACCTGCTGTGATGCACCTAAGGCTTGGCTGCAACGGCTGAAGTAAACTGCAGCGTTAAGGGTGTCGCCACCAAACGTTTGCTGCATATCGCCAAACGGCTTACCGTTCAACTCGATCATGCATTCGCCAAGTATTGCGATTGTCTTCATAACAGTTCTTTTTAGCGTGCTTATGAGACCTGCCGAAAATGGATACGACAGGTCTGCATAGAGAGAAGAGAGGATTATTTGTTATCGATGCGTACGAACATCATGGTCATTGCGAATGATAGTGAGAACACACCGATCACACCCAATACCGCTTGTACGAAGTTCTGAGTGCCGCTTGCTAAGTAAGCAGGCAGACTGAATACCGAAGAAAGGATGTAGCTTGTTAGGTGTGTATCGATCGTCACAGAAATGGCACCAACGATACCCGTCGCTAAGCTCGCCATAAACAGAGCTTTGGTGTACTTGGTGAGTACGCCGAACAATGCTGGCTCTGTGATACCAAGGATTGCTGTAACACCTGAGCTTACTGTTACTGAAGATTGCTCTTTAGTCGCGTATTTACGTTGCTTGTACCAAATCGCCATGGTCGCGCCTGCAATACCTAAGTTACCTAGACACATGATCGGCATGAGTAAATCTTTTCCGTACAGCGCGAAGTTGTTCAAGCTGATTGGCGTCATGCTGTGGTGAATACCAAACACAATGGTGATTGGACGAGTTAAACCAAACACGAAGCCCGTCAGCGTTGGGGAGACTTCTAATAGTGAGCTCACTACCCAACCTGCACCATTACTTAGCCACATACCTGCAGGGGCAACAACAGAGAGCACAACAGTCGATGTCACAGTGAAAGCAAGTAGCGGCGTGAATACTGGTTTGGCAGAAGCAGGAACTAACTTATCTACCATAGGGGTGATTTTGGACAGTACCCAAACCGCTAGAATCGCAGGTACGATCGCGCCACCGTAGTTAAGCAGCTCAACTGGAATCACACCAAATACGCTCAGTTCTGGTGTACTGCCAGCTTCAGAAAGAATGGTCGCTTTTTCCAATAGCTTTGGCGACATCATTGCAGCTGCTACTGCTAAAGCAATGTACTCATTGACTTTAAACACTTTCGCCGCAGAGAAAGAGACCAGCATTGGTAGGAAGAAGAACACTGCGAGCGAAATCGAACGGAAGAAAAACACAGTATCTGAGCTTTCTGAGATCACGTTGGTCGCAATCAAGCCTGATAGCAGACCCATCAGCATGCCCGAGCCGGCAATGGCTGGAACAACAGGGCCAAAAATGCCGGCTACCACGCGCATTGCATTTTGGAATAGCTTTCCTTTTTCTTGCTCAACTTCGGCGTCTTCCGGTGCAGCGCTAGCGCCAGACAGGGCTAAGTACCATTTTTCAACGTCGACACCGATGATCACCTGCGTCTGACCTTTTGCAAGTACCACGCCTTTTACACCTTGAATTGCCTCAAGTTTTTCTTTGTTGGCTTTCGATTCATCCACCAGTTTGAATCGTAGGCGTGTCATGCAGTGGGTGATGTTAGCAATGTTCTCGTTGCCACCAAGTGCCGCCACCAGTTCTTGTAGTTTCATGCTAAAGCTGTCTGCCTTATCCGGCGAAGCATCGCCAGTTCCAATTGTTTGTGTCAATTGCATCATACTTTCCTATGTGCTTTGTTTGCTCATTCACTGCGCCCATCTTAGCTACTGGAGGTATTTATCCAATCGACAAATTAGTGACTAAACTCACATTAAAACGGCCAAAAATTAATTTTTCGGCTTTTTTTGCCAATTGGTTCGTTTTTCTTGCCGAATTCAAAACAGGAACGAACCAGTTAAATTTAAGCATAATTTACCGCTTGTAATTTGGATTTTTTCACGCTTATATAAAATAAATCCTGTTAGCTAGAGATAGTTTGAAGTGAACAAAAATACCATATCAAATATTGAATGCGTGATTACCAAACCGGACCGACATAACCTGATTACTGTTATTGTAGAAACAGAATCTGGTGTAACGGGTTACGGTTGTGCGACATTCCAACAGCGACCATTGGCAGTTAAAACCATGGTTGATGAATATCTTAAGCCATTATTAATTGGCAAAGATGCAAATAATATTGAAGATCTCTGGAAAATGATGATGGTCAATGCATATTGGCGCAATGGTCCGGTGATCAATAATGCTATTTCTGGCGTTGATATGGCTCTTTGGGATATTAAAGCAAAAATAGCTAATATGCCGCTTCATCAATTATTTGGTGGTAAGTCTCGTGATGCTATTCAGGTATATACCCATGCCACTAGCGATACGATGGAAGGCTTATATGAGCAAGTTGAAAAATACCTAGATCAGGGTTATCAACATATTCGTTGTCAGTTAGGTTTCTACGGTGGTGTGCCAGAAAATATTCAGACGGCGCAAAACCCAACGCAAGGCTCTTATTACGATCAAGACCAATATATTGAAAACACAGTAGAAATGTTCAAAAACCTACGTGAGAAATATGGTAAGCGATTCCATATTCTTCACGATGTGCATGAGCGTTTGTTCCCGAATCAAGCGATTCAATTTGCGAAACAAGTCGAGCAGTATAACCCGTTCTTTATTGAAGATATTTTGCCGCCAAGTCAAACAGAATGGCTGGATAATATTCGCAACCAATCGAGTGTATCGCTGGCTTTGGGTGAGCTGTTTAACAACCCTGAAGAGTGGAAAGCATTGATCATCAATCGCCGTGTCGACTTCATCCGCTGTCATGTGTCGCAAATCGGTGGTATCACACCTGCACTGAAACTCGGTCACTTCTGTGAGAGCTTTGGCGTTCGTATTGCTTGGCACTGCCCACCAGATATGACACCGATTGGCGCAGCAGTAAATACTCACTTAAATGTTCACCTGCATAACGCTGCAATACAAGAGCACGTCGAGTACAAAGCCAATACCCAGCGCGTATTCCCGAACGCAGCAGAGCCAATCAATGGTTACCTCTATGCATCAGAGATTCCAGGCATTGGTGTGGAGATGAACTGCGAAGCAGCGCAAGATTTTCCTGTCGAATACCGCCCACACGAATGGACGCAAAGTCGCTTACCAGACGGCAGTATTCACACACCTTAAAGCCTTGTTTATTCTCGCTATGGCTTTAAATTTAGACCTAATAAACGACCGCTACTCGCGGTCGTTTTGATCTCGATAATTAAGGCTTTCTGGATTAAACTTAGTGTGATAAGTGCACTGATAATTAATATCAATAATATCGCTCACCACAAACACTTCCCCAGTTTTTAAGAATCCTCGGTTGGTTATATTCATAGCTGAACTATTACGTTTACAACCAAGTAAAATAGAATCTTCTTTTGAAACGTTAATAGCTTGATAAGTGGTTAAATAACTATCAATCTCTAAGCCTAAAGATAAAACATGCTTTTGCAGTGAACTTTCAATAATATCATCAGTGATTTTAGGAAATAGACTCACAGGTAATTTTGTTTCTTCAATTTGAGTCACCTTACCTTGAATTAATCGCAGGCGTCTAATATTCCAAAGATATTCATCTTCTTCAATAGAAAACATTTGCATTTCATGGGTGGAGGGTAGGCGCTTATTTAGTTTTATTTTCTTATAAGCAATTTCACCGAATTTGTTCTCCGTGACTGAATTATAAATGAGAGGAGAGCCGATAATAGAAGTGTTGACGAAGTAGCCTGATCCTACTTTGGATTTAACAATACCAATTGCTTCAAGTTTGGACAGTGCTTTGCGGACAGAAAAACGAGAAATATCATACTTTTCTGCTAGTTCACGCTCTGATGGTAACTTTACGTCAATGACATTTTGGCAGATTTTACTAATGATATCTTGAACCAATTCTTCGTACTTTTTCATGTGCATTCAAACATTATTAACGTTGGTTAATTTATAGCATTTTTTGTCAGTGAATATAATCCAACTAGAGCAATTAAGTATGAAGTGGCTGCAAAGCGTTTTTTAAAACGCGCAAAAAAGCCTAGGGGCAGCAGAGCACCTAGGCTTTATATCTAAAACTTTCTCGCGACAGAAATGAGCCAATCTCAATCGCGAACGGGTTATAGTTTGTCGGTAAGCTCTTGGCGTGCTTGCTCACGGCTGGCCGCAGCTGGTTCATCGCCCATGTTCAGTGCTTCAGCATAAACGAACTCAACACTTGTGATGCCGAAGAAACCTAGCATGGTTTTTAGGTAACCTGTTACGTGGTCGGTTGGCGCGCCTTTGTGGATACCGCCGCGTGTTGTGACTACAACCACTTTTTTGTCTTCGATTAGACCTTGAGGACCATTTTCAGTGTAGGCAAACGTCACGCCTGCACGCGCTTGTAAATCGAACCAATTTTTAAGCTGAGTCGGTACCATGAAGTTGTACATTGGTGCGCCGATCAGCACAGTGTCTGCATCTTTAAGCTCTTGAACCAATGTATTTGATAGCGCTTGCACTTCTTTAAGTTCGTCAGCTAAGTCATCACCGCCGTTGATGGCGGTCATCGCAGCTACATCAAGTACAGGCAGTGGGTTAGCGGCTAGGTCGCGAACGACCACATCTGATTTACCTTCAATGGCAGCTCGATCAGTTGATTTGATTGAGAGTGCTCACCAAGAATGCTCGATTTTAGTACAAGTAGTTTAGACATAATCTTATTCCTTAATTCAAACTGGCGAGGTCACTGGCCTGCTTGATATCTTGAAAGCAATAATAGGATCATTTAATCAATGAGAATACGGGGTAGATTCGTTGATCTTGTTCGACAATTTCGAACATATTTTTGGCGCGTATCGAAGCCCCTATTCAACAGAAGGAATGGATACAACAAGGACAGAGATGAAGTGCAAATTGGCCACCGTTTTAGGTGGCCAATTATAGGGTTGTATCTAACTTATTTATTTTAAAGGGTTAGAGTGCGCTTAGATAAGCTTTATGTGCTTTCAGTCTTACGGTGGCAGCACCAATGATGTCCATAAAGCCTAACGCTGGGTGTGGTTTGTCTGCCGATATCCAAGCTGACCCCGTGGCACCAATCGGGATGTTATAGCCCTGAGGTTCTTCAAATTCTATGACAACCGTTCGGCCATGAGTTCCCGCGTTTTAAGAGGTCAACAGCATGACCAACTTTACCTATACCTTCCCACGTACTAGCGACAAAGTGACCGACTTGCATCAATGGAACTTGGAAAATGCAGCGGGTTGGGGCGGCGCAAGCCCTGAAGCGTTTGTCGGTAACAAATATTCAAACAGCCCGAAGATGAGTGCAAAAGTGTGTTACACCACAACGTTCGAAGACCCAGAAAACCGATTCTTTACTTCAATCACGGCTTATGATGCGATAAGTACCTGATGGACGGCGTGAAAAACGTTAACTCGCACACTTGGGATAAGAATGCAGATGGTACTATCACCGTGTCGTTCAACTGTGGCGAAAATGCGTTGAATAATATCGACACCAAAGGTCAAGATTATACATTTACTACCCGCCACTATGGTGTTAATCCAAAGATAATGGAAAGCGATAAAGACCCAATTATTGGGGTGTTAAGTCTCAATAGGGTATAGGATAAATTAATAACGGCATTGAACTTAGATTCAATGCGTTTTGCTATCCGACTACATGAACGGGAGACAAAAATGATCAGTTGCAGTGATTACGACTACATCGAAATAGTGTGTATGTATCGCTACCCAATTCGATTGCATTTAAAGTCTGGGGCTAAGGTCGAAGGCCAAGCATTGGATACTGCTCGTAATGATGACAAACAAGAGTGCATCAAGGTCATGGTTGAAGAAGTGGAGCGATTGGTCGTGCTTGATGAACTCGTCGAACTGGAAGTGCTGATGGACAACCCGCACTTTGACTACAAGCGCTTTGGCTAACTTCCTTTAATATACCCTTAACTAAACAGCCCAGTCAGTGACGCGGCGGTTTACTTCAAAACAACTTCGAAGTGATTTCATTACGATGTGCGACCAGATAAGCAATGTCTTTTTCATAAGCCAAATGATGCCCATCAGCGATATTGGCGGCAAATTGCTTGTTACCTTCTTGCGCTTGCTGCTTCATGTACGCGACCAAATTTTCTAGGCGCATGATCATGTTGTCTACCAAGGCTTGCTTATCTGAGTCCCTAGCGCCGTATGCATCACAAAAGGCTTTAGCACGTGCTATTTGGTCGGGCAGTTCGCCAAGTTTATCGTACTCGTCGGTTTTAAAAGGTGCCCAGCAATAGATGCTGTATGCCAATTCCCAAACTCGTGGAGCTGGATGTGCGGTGTCGAAGTCGAATACGCCAACGGTGGTATTCCCGTCCAGAGCCACGTTATAGGGCGTAAAATCCCCATGAGAAATGACTTCAACGGGCTCTCGAATCGGTAGCATCCAAGTATTGTCTTTGTATGAGCGCTCTTGCAGCCAGCTCTCTTCAAGTAGAGGAACTGACGCATCGTGCAGGCGGCGAAGCAGTTTGGCCGCAGAGACAAGTGCTTCATGACTCGCTATTGGCCCTTCAAGCGGGTAGTTATAAGTTGCACCGTCTACGTAAGTCAGCGTTTCTTGAGTGTCTGACAGGGCTATTGGAGTAGGGCACTGTGTGAACCCTTGTTGATACAAGGACTTAAGCAGTGTGTGAATGGTGATTGTCCATGGCTGAGCGGGCCGGTGTACCGCATCGCCTTGACGATAAATCGCGTCCTCGCGTCCGCCAGTAAGATTTTCCATTGCGTTCCTTTTTCTGATTGCCGGTCATGTCCCTGGGGAACAGGTGCGGCACAATGATGGAAGTGAGTTAAAAGCTGCCAAAAGTATAGAGGCTAGCTTATGTGCGTTCAGGGAAGCGCTTCACACACTTATCTCAAGTTGAAATAAACAATGAATCAAAGCTTGGAATAGTCATAAAAAAACGCCAGCGTTTTACACTGGCGTTTGTCGACTTAAGCATTGGGTAGTCGATGTTTATCGTTCGGCACGCTCATAAGCAAGCCAGAAAGCTTTTGTTGTGTACTGTAGCTTGTGGTAGCCATTTTCAGGGTGATAATGCATGTCCCAGAAGTTTTTAATGCCCAGCATGTGAGTTTCTGCGAGGTTCATTTTCCTCACTGCATCTCTATCTTCTGTCTTTATGGCACTCTGTTTTGCTGGAATAACGGCATTCTGACTAATAATTTTGCCTCCACCTAGAGAAAGTGCCACGTGGCCAAATTTCTTATACGGTGTGACATAGTAAACCGCCTGACCTTTTGGAATATCCCAGTTGTCACGATTCTTGTACTCGTGAGTGAACTCTTTGAATGGCTTGGTAGTGATATCGTAGTGAATCGGGGTATTCCAACCACATTTCTCGAAGATAGGGAAAAACGCATTACCGTCTTTGCCGTGCAGTTTGTTCCACAGAAAACGGCGGGAGATAGCGCCACCCTGAAAGGCCCAGAAGACCACCGCGTTATAGCAGTTAAACTCCATTTGCGTGTCTATTTGCCCACGAACCGCTTTGGTTGGATCAATATTGATGTTCTGCCATTTAGGCATCTGTTCAATGGTTTCAACCGCTTTATCTGCGACAGTTTCATGTGTCGCACTTGGGTCGATAAACCAGCTTTTCAGTTCTTTAAGTAAGTGGGTGCTTGATGTTTCTGACAGAGCTTTCACCCTTGTCATCTCTTGCCCAAGATAAACGTCATTCTTAAGAAACAGCTTGGTGACCATCAAAAGTGCACGCTTCGCACGACGATGTTCTCGATTCGTTTCTCTATCATTTGACGATGTGCCCGAAGAACCAATCGAAATCGCACTAGAGAGCGCTTTCTTTTGGTTATCGTTCATCGTGTTAATTTTGGAATTAACTTCGTTGTAATCCACAAGTTCTAATTTGGCTTTGATGTATTCGAGAGTGTCATCGATTCGTTCTTGAGCCGTTTTTGCCCACCTTGGCTTATCTGGCATGGTCATTCCTTTGATATATCAATATTGAATGTAAGAGTTTGTTTAATATAGCTATTATCAATAGTACTTTGATTCAATGCACATGGGTATAGTGAAATTGCTTGCACTCGCACGCCAACAATTAATCAAAGTCACAATGTTTTACAAAATCGTGGGGAGTTTCAGTAATTTGCTCGCCAAGTTTTGGTAGATAACTAACGTTTAGGCAAGTAACGAATGTTTTATAATTGCACGGACGTCACAGAGTTGGCACTTTATGCCCAATTACTGAAGCCTTCATGAATCTTTCCTACACTCAATAGATGGGCAAAGTTGTTGTTTACATGCGCTGCCCCCAAACGAATTTTGAGGAGTTGTGAGTGTCGTTGAAACTACCCCGCCGTGGCTGCTTGTGCTGGTCGGTTTGATTCTGAATGTGTTGGCGATATTGATGTCGAGTGTGGTACTCGAAAGATTGGGCGGCGACGTAACGCGTTACTTAGAGCAGAAAGAGGAAAACCAACACTCTATTCAATTAGCGTGGAGCAGCGTGGAAACGTTGGAGCGAAAACGTGAGGCCTTGCTGCTGCATATTCAGACCGCTCAAAATCCAGATAAGGCGATGGATAAGAACCTCTCCAATGCGCTGAAAGGTCAAATGTCGGTTTGGGTATTGGGGGACGTGCCCGACTTTAAAAGCGAGCATTTGCCTGAACTGATGATGTTGATTGACCAAGCTCAAAGAGCTCATCGCAACAAGATTGACGACTACTTCCTAGATAACCTAGCCATTAGCGAGAAAGTGACGGCTTTAGAGGACCGCATTGCTTGGTATAAGAGCGTGGCTTTGTTTCTACAAGTGTTTGGTCTAGCCCTATTGCTGGCAAGAGATTTAGCGCGTCGTAATTGAGCTTGTGTTTGCCTGCACTGTTCAACTGAACCAAGAACGAGAAAGCCAGTTAGAGAAATCTAACTGGCTTTCTAGCAAGAGAAGTGGGTCTACAAGTTTATCTAAACAGTATGCGATTGAGTGGTGTTCGTTTGACGCCCACAACCAACGCAAGTGTTAGTACAACGGTGCCAACAAAGACGCAGAGATCTCGCATTGGACCTACTAGTTCAAGGATACCCGCCACATTGTTCATGATAATGATGATTGGTAAGTGGCTGACGAAGATCGCCAGTACATAGCCCGACAGGGACTTCACTGTATTATTGTTGCCCCAAGTTGGGTTAGCGAGCAGTAATAGGAAGATGCCTAAGCCCCAAAGTGGTGTACCGAATAAGAAGTCATTGGCATTGAATGGCTGGTTGTAAGCTGTTAGGTAATACGCTTCACCAAAATGGATCGTCATTCCGAGTATTAAAAGTATTAGTGCTTTGGAGGAAGTTAGGCTCCATTGCCTTGCTCTTGCTTCAAAGCCTAATGCCACTAATAGTGTGCTGAAGAATGGACCATTACGAGTAAAGAACGGCGCTTCGAGTCCAGAAATCGGTTGGTAGCTGCCCGCTAAAGTGCCATAGATGAAAAGGCCAACAGCAACGGGAAGGATTAAGCTTTGTTGATTGTAGCGAACGAACAGCGCCAGAATCGCCACAGCAATGATTAAAGCTGGAATAAACCACAGGTGAACCAACCCGCCTTCAAGGAAGCTGTTTAAAGGCGCTTGCATTAGGTAACCCCAGTAGCCTTGTCTCTCCGCTAAGTAGCCATGCTCAGCAACTGTACCTAAGTTGAAAGGCATTAGAAGGCTGATAACACTCCACACAACCCATATCTTGATCAGTGGCTTGCAATAGCTTGCTAGCGTATCGATAGGGCTTTGGCTGAGTTTGGGTTGGATCAAGTAGCCCGAGATGAGGAAAAATAGCGGTACCGCGAATCGAGTAGCTTGGTTAAATACGTAGCCGAACCACGGTTCACCATCCACTAAAAGATAGCTCAAGAACATTTGGCAGTGCATCGCCAAAATAGCAAAAATAGCGACGACTCTTCCAAGTTCGATGCTTGTGATTTTTTCTTTAAATTTCATAACGATAAATTAACAAACTGTCGATGATAACCCGCTAAAAGTATCAGTATTAAACGCGGGGATACAGTTGTTCATTGAGGCTTTTATGCGCCACATTTGCATCTTGCGGGTTGGCGCACAAAACCATAATAGCGAGTGAAAGCTATATCAAATTTAGCGAAGAGAGAACGAATATACCGAGGGTACAAGTGATGAGGGAGAGTACGGTGGTTAATGCGATGATATTCGCAGCAAGTTCCGAGTTTCCACCCATAGCCCTAGCCATCACATAGCTCGCCGCTGCAGTTGGTGCCGCATTCATCAAAAATAGCAGGCCAAGATCTAACCCTCTAAAGCCAAAGAAGATGGCACCCAATGTAATCAGTACTGGTGCCAATACTAATTTATAGGACGTTGCAAACCACGCGGGAGCTTTGTCTTGTTTTAAGGCACGAATATTAAGTGAGCCCCCAGTACACAAAAGTGCCAGTGGCAGTGTCATATTGGCGAAGTACTGGCCTGCATCGAGCACAATATCGGGGATAGGCAATGAGAGTAAGTAGCAAACAACGCCAAGTCCAATAGCAATAATCAGTGGGTTCTTGGTCAGTGTTTTGGTGATGACGCCAACGGCTTTGATACCCGTGTCTTCCCCCTTAGGTGTCAAAGCAATGACCGCGAAGATGTTGTAGAGCACTGTTGTAGCGGCGACATAGATGGCGGCCAAAGCAACACCAGGCTCACCATAAGCGTTGGCAACATAAGCAAGGGCAATGATGGCGGTATTCGCGCGAAAGCCACCTTGAATGATGACGCCAGTATCCTGAGCATTTTTGAAGCACAGTTTGGTGGTGATGACGGTAAAGATGAAAAAGAGTACGCTTGAAGCAATACCATAGATGACGAGTGAGCTACTTGAGGCGAAATCGTGTTCAGAGGTGACAATGCTTAAAAACAACATCGCAGGCAGAGTGACCTGAAAAACCACTTTAGAGGCGACATCAATGAAGTTTTCATTGATAAGTTCTATTCGTCTTAGAAAAACGCCTAAAAACAACATTAGGCATATTGGACCTGTGATGGATGCCGAAAACAGCAATTGGTCGATAAGTCCGGACATAGTGCGCTCGTAAAGTAGTAGTGAAAGTCATCAACAGACTATTGTGCCGAAAACTTTACCATGCCGATACGTATTTATCATGGATGCATTGCCTGGAAATGATTAATACAATCAATAACTATGTGGATGGACACCGGTGTTTTGTTTATCGACCAGAATTAACCGATTTAACGTAGTCTCAAAATTGGTTCTATATATTATTTGCAAAAAAGTACGTTCGTGCTAAAAATAGAAAGTAAGATTTATAAGAGGTGTAAATGAGTAAAGGCAAAGTGACGCGAGAGTACATACTGACGACGGCGTTTCAGCTGGCCAGTGAGAATGGACTAGAAAGCTTAACAATTGGCGGTTTGGCGAAGCTTTGCGGTATGTCCAAAAGTGGCTTATTTGCTCATTTTAACTCAAAGGACAATTTGCAGTTGGCTGTACTCAATCATGCCAATGAAGTATTTAGAGAACGTGTTATCACACCAGCCCGAGTGCTTGAAGGTATTTCCGTTGAACAAAAGCTGCGGACTTTGCTCAACAATTGGTTAGGTTGGAACCATTCCTTCCAAGGCAGTTGTATGTTCTTAGATGCCTGGCGTGAGCAAGGGTTAGAACAGACTGATATTCAAATTGCACTCAAGGAGACAGTCGCGACATGGGTTCAGTATCTGTCTATTCAGATTCAAAAGGGCATAGATTCTGGTGAGTTTCGCCATGATATTGATGCCGAGCAGGCGACCTTTGAACTTTATGGGCTCTATTTAAGTGCCCACACGTTTTATTCGATCAAAGGTCACGAGAAGAGCGAACAGTTTTTTTGGAACGGCGTAGAACGTTTCATGGAGAGCTGGAAAGTAAAGTAAAAACAGGATAGCAGGGCAGTGCTCTGCTATTTATTTATCTAGAAATAGCACGGTCGTTCACTTTTAGTGTGTGCTGTTGATCAAACGAGAAAATGGAAACGATTATGAGTGAAAAGATCTATTTCAACACATCAAACAAGTTCAGCATGAAAAAGACGTTGGTGAACGTAAGTACTCGCTTACATCATAGGCTTGCTCCTAAGCATGCTGAAAAAGTCGCGAGAAATCTGTTGTTGACGCCCAACAGAACATCGGCCAAAAACAGTCAGCCACAAGGGCTCCGTGAACTTCCGGTTCAATATCAAGATGGCAAGTTAATGAGCTACCACCTTGGACAAGGGCCAGTTTGGGTGTTAACGCATGGATGGTCGGGTAGCGCTAGCCAGTTCTACCCATTGATGGAGCACATCGCGAGTAAAGGGTTTACGGCAGTGGCTTACGACCATCCGGCTCATGGTGCAAGTGATGGCCAGTATGGTCATATTCCGGGTTTTGTATTAGGTCTTGAAGCGGTGCTTGATTCGGTTGAGGATGTGGTAGGCATTGTCGGTCATAGTATGGGAACGGCTTCCTTGCTGGAGTGCCGACATCGTAAGATTGAACAAGTGCCAGTGTTGTTGATTGCTCCGGTTCTAGACTACTTGGACAACCTGTTTGGTAGCATTGCCCGTTCTGGCTACTCCATGCGTCTGTTTAAAGCGGTGGTGTCAGATATTGAGCAGCAGTATCGCTATCCGCTTCAATCAGTAGACCCATACAATAAGCTTTCTCAGCGTACGGCACCAACCTTCATCGTTCATGATGAGAAGGATAAGTTCACTCAGTTTAATGTCTCTGAGCGCGCTGCGAATGAAATGCCTAATGTCACATTGGTTCCGACTCAAGGACAGGGTCATGGCCGTGTGATGAAATCGCCTCAAGTGATGGCAAGTTTTGATAGCTTGACTTCCTATATAGCTTCTTAAGTGACGAAACTCTCATTGATATTTAGCAGAGCCTAATTCAATAACTCTCCAAGAAACAGAATGTTAACCATATTAACCTTGTGTTTGATGTGGTTAACAAATTCGCTACGATTATTATCAACCTTGTTGACTATATGTGAAGATATTCTCGCCTATGGCCCTCATAAGGAAATAATAATGAATAGAAATGATAGTGTCCCTTTACCCTCCAATACCCGAGAATGGTTTCTTAACCGAAACAGCCTGATTGTCGTTGCGAACATTGCCCTGTTCATCTTGATGTACCGTTTGCTGCCGTACGAAAAAGATGTCGTCCTAGGGCTATGTATGCTGACATTTGTCGCCGTGTTGTGGCTAACCGAAGCGCTGCACGTGACGGTTACCGCGATACTCGTGCCCGTGATGGCGGTACTTTTTGGCGTTTTTGATACTCAAACAGCGCTTAACAATTTTGCTAACTCCATCATCTTCCTATTTTTAGGTGGGTTCGCTCTGGCGGCGGCGATGCATAGGCAAGGCTTAGATAAAGTCATTGCAGATAAAGTGCTCGTCTTGGCCAAAGGAAAGATGAGCGTTGCGGTATTTATGTTGTTTGGTGTGACTGCTCTGCTATCAATGTGGATTAGTAATACTGCGACTGCTGCAATGATGTTGCCATTAGTACTTGGTGTTCTGAGTAAAGTAAATTCAGAAAGCGGCCATAAAACGTATGTGTTTGTCCTGCTTGGTATCGCCTACAGTGCAAGTATCGGCGGTATTGCCACTATGGTGGGCAGCCCACCGAATGCAATAGCAGCGGCTGAGGTAGGATTAACGTTTACTGAATGGATGGCGTTCGGTGTGCCTGCCGCTATGATTTTGCTTCCTGTAGCAATTGCAGTTCTATTTATGGTACTTAAACCTGATCTGCAAGGAGACTTTGAGCTCAACCGCGATGCGGTGGACTGGGATAAAGGCAAAGTAGTGACGCTGGCTATCTTTGCGACAACGGTCCTGCTGTGGATTTTTAGTAAGCCGATTAATGCAATGTTAGGCGGCTATGCGAAATTTGACACGGTTGTGGCGCTTGGCGCGATTGTTATGGTGAACTTCGCACGCGTGGTGCACTGGAAAGATATTGAAAAAACCGCAGACTGGGGAGTGTTGCTTCTATTTGGCGGCGGTATCTGTTTGAGTAATGTGCTTAAAGCGACAGGAACCAGTGTCTTCTTAGCGAACATGCTCAGCGATCTGATTGCGCACTTTGGCCTGTTCTTCATTGTGTTAGTGATTGCCGCGTTCGTGGTTTTCTTAACTGAATTTGCCAGTAACACCGCCAGCGCGGCGTTGTTAATCCCTGTTTTTGCAACGGTTGCCGAAGTGTTTGGCTTATCGCCAGTTATCTTGTCCGTATTGATTGCGGTTGCCGCTTCTTGTGCCTTTATGCTGCCTGTTGCGACACCACCCAATGCGATTGTGTTTGGATCAGGTCATATTAAGCAAAAAGAGATGATGCAAGTGGGCATCATTTTGAACATCGCATGTATTGTGGCGCTCACGTTTATTGCGATGATCTTCTGGTCATAGGACTATCTCTTTCGCTTCGCTATACCGATAAATCACCCGTTAGATGCCAACCTAGCGGGTGATGCCGTAAACGGCGTGATCGACAATCTCACCATTCAAACTCTCACTTTGAGTGATCACACCTTCTAACTTTAGCTCGCATTTTTCTGCGACCCTGCGGCTTTTTGTATTACCTGTCGCGGCGCGTATTTCTAACTTGGTCATATCCAGATCGTCGAATGCTATTTGGATCAGTTGATTGACGACTTTCTGCATAATACCTTTACCTTGAACGTCCTCGCTAAGCCAATATCCCACCTCTACTTTACGTAAATCGTGGAGAATTTTGTTGAAACTGCAGTTACCCACGAGTTGGCCTCGATAGAAAATGGCGCACGTCATGGATTTTCCATCCGCATAATCGTGGAGGGACTTCTGGATAAATAGACGAAAATCTTGCTCGGATTGACAAAATTTCGGCCAAGCTAACCATTGAGATAAATAGGCTTGCTGCCGTCTAACGAGATCAACGTACAGTGGCGCGAAGGACTCTTGGACCAAACTGAGTGAAATATCGTTATCTATGGTACGTTGAAACATGTATTGTTCCTTGAGGTGCTTATGTTTCATTACAAGCAAACATAGGTCTGAACGAGGATCTACAAGCAAAGCTTCGCTTCGTTATCTCAATCACGCTTCCCAATGATTATTCCTCCGATCAGTAGAAATCATCAATAAGTCCCATTAGTCTGACCAGATATTTTTCCCTTAGAGTTAATGTGGGGTTTATCTTGTCACTTTTGATTAGGCTAACGATATGAGTGCGAGTTTAGATAACGTTTGTGTGGATTTGCGTTACGTCCTAACGAGCGTGTCTGAAGCGCTCGATGCGGTGGGTGTAGATGCGATCCACCACGGGTATCGAGTCGGATACATTGCTTATCGTTGTGCGAGACGATTGGGCTGGGATGAAGAACTGTCGCAGCACGCTTTTGCTTTGGGTTTGATTCATGATTGTGGGGTATCGCAATCGGAGGAACTGTCCCGTTTGTTCTCGCAATTGATCCCCGATGATACTGATGAACATTGTCGTCAAGGCTATCAATTCTTGAAAGCGTGCTCACCCTTGGCGAGTTTCGCTCCGCCTATTTTGCACCATCACACTCGCTGGATTCAGTTAAAAAACTTAACTACTTTGACGGAGCAAGATAAGCAGTTTGCCGCATTGATCTTTTTGGCTGATCGAGTGGACTTTCTCTTTAGTCATCAGCCGCTCGATGAATACGGCAATTTAACGCAAGACTCTAAGCACGCAGTGCTCACTGAACTGAAAATTCAATCGGGTAACTTGTTCTGCCCAGCGATCGTCGATGAGATGTGTTATTTAGTTGAGACCGACGATTTTTGGTTTGCATTAGATTGCTGTCATATTAAAACTGAGTTGCTGTGTTTGCCTGAAACACCGTTGGTGTCACGCTCGCTAGGGTTGGCCGAAACCATTGAAGTGGCAGAGTTTATGGCGAAAGTGGTAGACGCAAAAAGCCTTTTACCTTCCAGCACTCGCAATGTGTTGCGGTGCTTACAGAGTTTTTAGGTCAACAGCTGGGAATGAGCCCACGTCGTCAAAGAGAGCTCTACCTTGCTGGCCTATTGCACGATATCGGCAAGCTGAAAACACCAAAAACCATTTTACACAAAGAAGAGGCGCTCACTGCTTCTGAGTACAATTGCATTAAGCGTCATGCTACCGATTCACGTATTTCGTTGAAGCAAGTGATTGCAAATCCTCAGCTGGTGGAGTGGGCGGTCAATCACCATGAAAGGTTGGATGGCTCTGGCTATCCTATGGGTAAAACAGAAAGCGAGTTGGATTTGCCGAGTCGAATTGTTGCGCTAGCGGATGTTTTTCAAGCGTTGACTCAGTCGCGTCCGTATCGGAAAGGTTTAAGTTTAGATGAAACGATGGCGATCATTCGCAAAGATGTGGCAGACGGTAAGTTAGACAAGCACGTGTTTGAATGTATCGAAGCCAACGCGTCTATTTGCTATGCCCTTTCTACCGGGCGGGACATTTCTCAGCAGTCCGCTTCCAATGAATAAAACAATGGCCTTGAAATCGAACTTCAAGGCCATTTTTCAATGTTCTAATTTGATTGACGCGAGATGTTTCAGCTTTATTGCTGATTTACGAAAGCTTTAAAGCGGGCTTTAGTTTCAGCGTCTGCCTTTTCATACCAGAAGTGCAGCATCTCTTCAGCCGCAGAAGCAGAGGCTGTTGCTTCACCTTTTGGTTGGTCTTTAATTGCAGGCAGTGTTACTGGCATAGCAGTTCCTGCAATGGCCACAGCGGCAACACCACCGGCACGGTTGTATTCACGCACTTCTTGCGGGAAATCTCGACCAATTTGCATGCCGTCTTTGATCAGGTTGTCTTTCTTCACCTCAATGGCGTCGCCGTTTTGATCAACCAGTGCCCACTCAAAGTTTTTGATGTCTCGTTCAGCTTCTTTTTGGTTGCGGTATTGTGGTAACTCGAACGTCAGCTCAGTATCCGCCGCGTTGAATTTGGTGATCACCGCGTAGCTCTCATAAGTTTGACGGTCGTCTCCACGATCGAAGTAAGGCTTGTATCGAAATACGATTTGGTTTTCACCATCCGGTAGGGTGAGATCTTTGGTCGCAGAGAAAAAACCACCGTCGAGTGAGGCTTTCTCCCCGTTGGCATTCAGAATTTCAATGGTGTCAGGCACTTTGATGGTGACGTCAGCAAAAGCAAAAGTGCTCAATGTTAGAGCAGAAAGTAGCGACAAGGCTTTGATTTTTTTCATTAGTATTAGTCCAAGAACAAACGTTAAGTGTCCGATATTGCCAACTATATGCATACTTTGCAATCAGACTAGTGTGAAGTATTTGTGAGGAATATTGATGGTGAGACGTTGTCAGCCTCAATAACGATAAATAGCCTGCAGTATGGGCGGAGGGCTTAACTAAAGTGCTACATAAATTAGATTCATAATCCACGTAAATACTTCTGTTTTCTGATTGCTTTGTTATTTATTGGTTAAAATTAAGAGTGAAAATTATCACTAAGTGCTAGCCCCGTTGTTTCTAGCTATTTGGGAGCAATATCGTTGTTTTTATGTAACTAATTGATTGGATTTAATATATTCATGATTAGTATAAATTGCGTCCATTTTCTAGTTATTGGTCAAATTATTGCAGTTTTGTGGCACGGTCCTATTTGATTGATGTAACAAGCTGATAACATTGTTTGTTTTTGGCGCACTGAGTCGAAAACAGTTTTTATTTATTTCTATTAAAAAAAAAAGTTCTCAAATACTAGTAAGGAAGTTCTAGCCAAGTGGGTAGGACAGCTAATTGCTTGGGTTTTCTATCAATAGCTCAAGTGGTGAAACAACAAAGGAATGAGAGAATTATCATGAATCGTATGACAACGTGCGCCGCCAGTATCGCGATGACACTGTCTGGTATGGCACTAGCTGCACCAACGGCTCCTAGTATCGATGTGTATGGGTCAAACAACCTTCAATTTTCAAAAATTGAACTCGCTATGGAAACAACCGCTGGTTATAACCAGATGGTTAAGTACAACGACCTTGCAGATATCACTATCAAGTTTAACCAGTGGAGCGGCACAAGCGGCGACACTTACAAAATCTACTTTGATGGTGCGGAAGTCGCGACAGGCCCAATTACAGGTAGCCAAACTTCAGCAACTTTCCAATACGGCCAAGGCGGTATTTACCAAGTTGAAATTGAAGCGTGTGATGCAACAGGCTGTAGCCGCAGTGCGCCTGCAGAGCTTCTGATTGCAGATACAGATGGCGCGCACTTGAAGCCCTAACGATGAACATCGATCCGAATAACAAATCTTACAATACGGATCCAAATACAGTTGTAGGTACTTACTTTGTAGAGTGGGGTATTTACGGCCGCGACTACACTGTGGACAACTTGCCAGCTGACAACCTTACGCACATCCTTTATGGCTTTATCCCAATTTGTGGCCCAAACGAATCGGTTAAGTCTGTAGGTGGTAACAGCTTTAATGCACTTCAAACTGCGTGTCAGGGTGTGAACGACTATGAAGTTGTTATCCACGACCCATGGGCTGCATTCCAGAAGAGCTTTAAGCAAGCTGGTCACGAATACAGCACGCCAATTAAGGGTAACTACGCAATGCTTATGGCACTTAAGCAGCGTAACCCAGATCTGAAAATCATCCCATCAATCGGTGGTTGGACACTCTCTGACCCATTCTTCGATTTCGTTGATAAAACAAACCGTGACACATTCGTTGCATCGGTTAAGAAGTTCCTGAAAACTTGGAAATTCTACGATGGTGTTGATATCGACTGGGAATTCCCAGGTGGTGACGGAGCTGCTGCTAACCTAGGTGACCCAGTAAACGATGGCCCAGCTTATATCGCGCTAATGGCTGAACTTCGTGCAATGCTTGACGATCTAGAGCTAGAAACTGGCCGTACTTACGAGCTAACGTCTGCAATCGGTGTTGGTTACGATAAAATTGAAGACGTGAACTATGCAGATGCGATTCAATACATGGATTACATCTTCGCAATGACGTACGACTTCTACGGTGGTTGGAACAATGTTGTTGGTCACCAAACAGCACTTTACTGTGGTTCATTCATGCGCCCTGGCCAATGTGATGGCACAGGTGTTGATGCAGAAGGCGTTCCTTACAAAGGCCCTGCTTACACGTCTGATAACGGTATCCAACTTCTACTTGCTCAAGGTGTTCCAGCGAACAAACTGGTTCTAGGTACGGCAATGTACGGTCGTGGCTGGGATGGTGTAATGCCAGCATCGTTGACTGATCCTTCAGATCCAATGACGGGTGTGGGTAACGGCAAGCTGACGGGTACTGAAGCGCAAGGTGTCTGGGAAGCTGGTGTTATTGACTATAAAGGTATTAAGACTTACATGCTAGGTCCAGATAATACTGGCGTTAATGGTTTCCAATACGGTTACGATGAGCAAGCTCAAGCGGCCTGGGTATGGAATCCTTCAAACGGTAAGCTAATTTCTTTTGATGATGACCGCTCTGTTAAAGCGAAAGGGGCATATGCGCGTAGCCTTGGTCTAGCGGGTCTATTCTCTTGGGAAATTGATGCAGATAACGGCGATATCCTAAATGCAATGCATGAGGGCCTAGCAGGTGGTACAACTGAACCTGTTAACCGTAAGCCGGTAGCAAATGCTGGTGCGGCACAAGTAGTAGAAGGCCCTGCAAGCGTATCGCTAGATGGTAGTGCATCTACCGACAGCGATGGCACAATTGTTAGCTACGCTTGGGCTCAAACTGCTGGTACTGCTGTGACGTTAGTGAATGCAAACGCAGCAGTGGCAACCTTTGATGTAGCAGAAGTGGCTCAAGCTGAAACGCTAACATTCGCTCTTACAGTAACAGACAACAACGGTGCGTCTTCAACTGCGAACGTTTCGGTTACGGTTAACCCTAAAGACACAGGTGGCCCAGTGAACACGGCTCCTGTAGCAGCAGTGTCTGCTCCAGCCACAGCGAACGCAGGTGATGTGATTGTGGTTGATGCGTCGGCTTCTTCTGACGCGGATAACGATACTCTGACTTACACTTGGGATGTTCCTGCTGGCCTAAATGCAACAGTATCGGGCAGCACGGTAAGTTTTGTGGCTGCTGAGTACACTGCAGATACTACTCTTGCGTTCACAGTAACGGTAAGTGATGGTCAAGCTCAGGCATCGGCGTCAACTTCTGTTGTAGTAGCGAAGCACACAACTGGCGGTGGTGACCTATGTACTAACCTTTGGGACGCGGGCGCTGTGTACAACGGTGGCGACCAAGTTTCTTGGGCTGGTAAAGTTTGGGAAGCGAAGTGGTGGACGACAAATGAAGACCCATCGCAAGCAGGCCAATGGGGCGTTTGGAAAGAAATCGGCCCAGCAAGCTGTGCAACTAACTAAGAGTTAGTCTACAAGTTGAGGCTTAATCTGAGCTTCAAATGAATGAAAAGCTCTACCTTTGGGTAGAGCTTTTTACTTGTTTTAAAAGGGAGTTAAGTGCTTAAATTGATGGTCATATTAATTTCTTAGAAATTTGATCTATGACACGTAATGCAGCGCATTCTTGGTCTTACTTTTGAGATTTTGTCCTAATCTTAAAAGGTTGTTGATACTGAGGTGTAGTGACATGAGTGAGCCGATAAAGCCAATTGAACTAGATGATGAATCTCATAATCCTGAGCAATCACAAGACGATGGTATTAAGAAAGAAGAACCTCAACCGCAAGTGAAAGGGTCGGTAAAATACGGTGAGGATGCATTTTCTCACGTAAAGCCACTCAGTATTGTGGCGTTTAATATCACGACGCCTACAGGAAAGGTTCTAAAATGCCGCTCTCAATATGTTGGACTGCACTCTAAACACCTTATCGTGCTTGAGACCCCCGACGTGACACCTCAAGAATATAATGTCTTTTTCCAACGAGGCTTTTCCATTAAAGCGTGCGCGATTAACTCTCAAGGGGAAGGTGCACGAATCTACTTCAAGAGTAAGATTGAGTATGTGGTTGAGACAGGTGATATCAGCCTTTGCGTGATTACTTTGCCAAGAGCGGTTCAGGTGATCCCAGGCATGCGTTCTGAAGCGCGATTGGAGCTGCAGTTAGACGGTATTCTTGAACCGGATACTAAAAAGTACCTGTGCGAAGTGCGTGATATTTCCAACAGTGGCTGTCAGATTGTGCTCGACAAAACCATCTCTGGGTTCAAAGTTGGTAATGTTATTTCGCTGCTGATACAGGACATGGAGAACAATGGTGAATCGACCACGGTTCATGGCGTGATTCGTAATACCAAAACGACGGCGAACTTTAGAAAGTTTGGTGTGCAGTTTGATACAGAATGCGTGGGCAAGATAGACGCCCTAGTCGAGCGCCTCTCTTATTGTCATTCAACACAACGATTCCTGTTGTGAGAGTTGAATTAAGCCGATTTAGCTATTAGGAAAAGGTATTCAAGATCACCTGATTTCGGCCAAAACTCTTCGCCTGACGCAGTGCTTTGTCTGCCCGTCCTATCGTGGCGTGTTGGGTTTCAATCACGTTGGTAATTCCGATACTGACGTGATACTGCGTTTGCTTTCCATCGAACTCTACCAAGCTTGTCTCTACCATGTGTCTTAGCATTTCACACATGTCGTAGGCATGATTTTCATCGTTGGCATTGAACAATATGCAGAACTCTTCTCCACCATAGCGAGCCAGGCTAATGGCTTTCGGTATGGGAAAGCTCTTCTTCATAAGTTTTGCGGTGTGCTTGATTACGGCATCGCCAAAATGATGCCCAAGTCTGTCATTGATACGCTTGAAGTGGTCAATATCCATTAAGGCAAAGAAGGTGTTTTGCTCACCAAGGCGAGAGTCTAGCTTGGCGCGAATGGTCAGTTTGTTATCGAGATTGGTCATCACATCTTTGTTCAACATGGTTTTGTTGAGCAATAGATTGGTGAGAGACAACTCCCCATAGTTTTGAATCATTTTGAGCACCATCTGACGAGTAGGAAGCTTTGCCTGCAGATAAATAATCGCAATGAGTCCAGAATCATTAAACAGTGGAATGGTGTAGTGGCGCCCGCTAATTTTTAACTTTCTTGCCAGTTCATCTGCATAGTATTTGCTGGTATAAATGAGTTCACCACGTTTGAACTGTTGCTGCAGTGTGCAACTGTTGTGAACTTTCTGCTGGTTCCCATGGTAATCAACCACGCTGAAATCCCCGCTTTGCTGATCATACAAACAGAATTGAACACCTTGATGAAAGCAAAAGCGATCGAACAACAGGCGCAGGTGGGACTTGTAGTCCGCTATATCTTGGATACCGTTGAGCTTTCCTAAATTTTGGTTAAGGTTATGCAGTAAGTAGTTAACGGCAATGGTGATTAGCACCAAAGAAGCTAGGATGACTCCTGTTAGTGAGAATTGGTGAGAGGTACTGAGTATGTCAGAGCGATCAGTACCCGATATGAATACCCAGTTAAAGGCACTATTGGTGCTGTATGAGGCAATCTTAAACTTATTTTGATAGTAATACTCATACGTGCCTCGGGTTTCACCAGCCTGAATCAAGCTCTTAATGCCTGCCGCATAACTGATGGATTCAGTACCAATTCTTTGAGAGTCTGGGTGGAAAACAAGCCGGCCAGTGGTTCGGTCGACCGCAAAAACGTAGCTTGGCTGAGTGTTCGCAAACCTTTAAGGTTCTGGGTCAGTCCAATAAGGTCAAACTCCATCCAGATATCGCGATTTGAGCCGGTGACATATTTAGCTGCAAACACCCATTGCCCAGCTGTCGTTGATATATAGAGGAGATCCAAATCATATCCGCGTATTGGTACAAAGGGCTCCAAGTCAGAGTATTTAATGGCGTAACTGGCGGAGGCAAGTTGCGAACCGACTCATAGCTTTGAGTTGAATAGTCGTAGATGATGATGTCTGCATAGGCAGGCATGTTATGCATGAAGCTTGTCGCGATGTCATTGAGTTTCTTATTGTCGCCTAACTCTTCCAATAGGTAGAGCTTACTCACTGCCGCTTCTACTTGAGAAGAGATTAATTGAGCCGCCATGTCGGTATTTTCGCGCGATTGGGTATACGCACGTTGTTCAGAAGCAACAAGCTTCTGATAAGCCAGGTAAGCCATCATCAAAGCCAGGACGATAATAATCGGCCTCAGCAGTCGGATGAGGAGTTTTGGGAGTGTCATTTTGTTGAGCCAACTTCTTTATTTGTTTTCTACGTGCTAGTCAATAAAGCCGCAGTTATTTTTTGCCTATAATAAAGTTTTTTGCGATCTATTCCAATGCATTAAGTTGCATCTAAAGAGAAATGTTGGCGCTATTTATGGATAAAGGCATGGGCATCATGCCTTTATCCATAATTTATAAAAGGTTATGAAGGCGAGTAATGGTAGATCGCCATAGAAAGTGGGGCTATCAAAACCTGATTCTTATTAATCGGCTGGTGAAGTTTGTGGTCGTCTGTATTACAGATCATTGTCCACGATTGATTATTTTCATAAGGCAGTGAGAATCGAGCAGGTGCGTTGGTCTGGTTGATGCAATAGACCATTTCGCTACCTTGTTTATCGATACCCAGATGCAGGGCGACTGAGCTTAGACGGTTCCAATCATCGTGTTCCATCATGGTTCCATCTACGCGACGCCAGAATATTCGGTTACTGTTGCGGTCTTCGCCACTGAAAGCTCGGATGAAGGGAACCATATACTCTTGGCGGGCTTTGACCATTTCAGCTAACCAGTTTTTAAAGGCACTGACTCGGCCATCTGATTCCCAATTTAGCCAACTGATCTCATTGTCCTGACAGTAGGCGTTGTTATTGCCACCTTGTGAGTGAGACAAAATATCGGCGGTTAAAATATGGGGAATACCAAAAGCGAACAGCAGGCTGGCCATGAAATTACGTTTTTGCTTTTCGCGAATTTCAATTACGCTGGCTTTGTCGGTTTCGCCTTCGACACCATAGTTATCAGAGCGGTTATCACCGTGGCCATCTCGATTCTTTTCACCATTTGCTTCATTGTGCTTATGTTTATAAGAAACAAGATCTTGCAGCGTAAAACCATCGTGATAAGTGATGTAGTTAACGGTGAGTTTATAGGGCCAATTGGCGGCACTGTAGAGATCACGCGATCCCATGATGCGAGTGGCAAACTCTTTTAAGTAACCCTGATCGCCCCGCCAGAAGCTACGGGTTATGTCGCGAAGCCTGTCGTTGCATTCGTTCCAACCAAATGGGAAGTTACCCACTTGATAGCCGTTAGGGCCGATATCCCAAGGTTCCGCAATGAGTTTAACGCCTTTGAGAACCGGATCTTGCGCGACCGCTTTGAAGAATGCGGCGTCTGGATTGAAGTTATCACCGTTGCGACCTAACGTCGCGGCGAGATCAAATCGGAAGCCATCAATGTGATACTCACTGACCCAGTGACGAAGGGTATCCATCACCAGATTCAGAGAGGGCTGATACGCGAGATCGACGGTATTACCGCAGCCAGTATAGTTGTCGAAATGCTCACCATGCTTGAGGTAATAAGACTCATCAAGCGCCTTTAAGTTGAAGACTGGACCATCTTGTCCGGCTTCGGCGGTGTGGTTATAGACCACATCTAAAATGACTTCGATGCCATGTCTATGCAGTTCTCGAACTACTGTTTTCAGTTCTGTTACCGCGTCTGCGCTTGCATAGCGAGGGTCTGGCGCCATGAAAACATAAGGGTTGTAACCCCAATAGTTCACTTTACCCATGTTCAACAAATGGGGTTCATGCATGCAAGCGGCGATCGGTAGAAGTTGTATCGTATTGATCTCTTGGCTTTTATAGAACTCAATCATGTTCTCATCAATCAGGCCAAGATAGGTTCCTCTCGTATTGTCGCTGACAACAGGTTGAGCTTAGATACGCCTTTTACGTGCGTTTCAAATAAGACGGTTTCTTCGCGTGGAATGTAAGGTCTTTCTACGCCTTGCCAATCGAACTGCCCATCAATCACTAAACATTTTGGGAGCTCAAAGCTTTTGTTTGCGTCAAACGGAGGGGTGTAAGTGAGCGGTTTTTCAATGGCTTGGGCATAAGGGTCAGAAATAAGCTGATTCTTTCCCTGTTTATCCTTAACGATATAGCCGTATTTTTGTCCCGCTTTAATGCCTTCAATGAATGTATGGCGAATACCAGCATACTCACCGTCTAGTGAGTAAGTTTGAAATAGGTCGTTGTCGTCAAATAGAGCGAGCTGGATTAACTTGGCATCCGGTGCGTAGATTGAAAAGTTACATCCTTGATTGCGTAACGTAGCGCCCAGCGGGTAAGGGCGTGAATACTGCTTTTTCATCTTCGTTTTTAGTTATCGTTTTCGTAAAGTCATAGTAAAGAACGTTGAGCTTCTTTGGTCAAGCGCCCTCTGTTCGATTTTTAAATGTAATTAAATTACATTTTAGACCATGAAAATGACAATTAAGTGAGAGGGTTAGCATTTTGTTCGACACTTTCTGATCTGCTCAGCTAGTTCTCCACCCAAAAAGTGTGATGTGCCCCGAATACTCCCTACTTTTCATTTTTTCTCCTCCTCAGTACTCCCCCTAATTTTCTTTTAGGGTGGAGGAAGTCACCCCCTAACTCATCTCGTATTCTGGCAACCGTTGAAACAAATTGCGGTGCATACCGCCTTACCTCTGCTTTTTCTCGAACTATTACTGCCTTTATAGCCCGAGCACAACAGAGATTAAGAATAAAGATAAAACACCCTAAATGGAGTTAATAATGAAAAAAGTAAGTGTTATTGCTGCAGCAGTGGCAGCGACATTAACAGCAGGTTCTGCGTTTGCTGCCGCAGTCGATTTCCACGGTTACGCTCGTGGTGGCGTTGGTCTAAGTGGCGAAGGTTCTCATGTAACTTATGAGAAGAATAAAGTAGGTCGTCTAGGTAACGAAGACGATCTATACGCAGAGCTAGGTCTTAACGCTGAGCTATACAACCAAAATGACGTAACATTCAAGCTAGAGTCTCTTGTTGCATACGGCCAAGCGGGTAACAATAATTGGGAAGGCAACGCAAACGCTTTACGTGTAATGAACGTTCAAGCGCAAGGCCTATTCAGTGATAAAGAAGCAGTACTTTGGGCCGGTCAACGTTACTACCAACGTAAAGACATCCACATTACTGACTTCTACTTCCTAGATACATCTGGTGGTGCTGGTGGTGGTATCGAAAACCTAACAGTTGGCGGCGGTAAGCTATCTCTAGCGCTTATGCATGATGATGGTTCTCAAGGCGATGAGACAGTATCAGGTTACACATTCGATGCACGCTACGCAGGTATCGACTTGTGGGAAAATGCTAACCTAGAACTTGCTCTAGCTTACGACTTCGCTTCTGAAGCAGAAGGTCAAACAGTTGCAGCTGACGACGGTGTGCTTCTAACAGCAGTTATTGGCCAAGGTCTAGATAACGGCTTCAACCAAACTGTTCTTCAGTACGGTACGGCATCTTACGGTAAGCAAATGGCTACGTATGGTGGCGGTGGTTGGTACGACCGTTCTGGTGATGGCAACAACGATGCAGACGGTTTCCGTATCATCAACTGGGGTGTAATTGGCGCTGGTGAAAACTGGGAAATTGGTCACACAGTGATGTACTCTCAAGCGTCCGATACAGATGTTGGTGACATCACAGCATACAACGCAGTTGTGCGTCCAATGTACAAGTGGGACGACAACATGAAGACTTATTTCGAAGCAGGTTACTTTGCGGATGAAACTAAGCAATCTGGCACTACAACAGATGCGTCAGGTTCTAAGCTAACAATCGCACAAGCTTGGTCTGCAGGTTCTGGTTTCTGGGCTCGCCCTGAAATCCGTGTGTACGGCTCGTACTTCATGGACCACGAAGCAGACAGCTTTGCTAATAACACAGACGATACTGAATTTAGTGTTGGTATCCAAATGGAAGCTTGGTGGTAAGCTTAAACCACAGTCCTAAATAGTCCATAATAAAGCCGACCTCGTTGTCGGCTTTCGTGGTTTGAAATGGTGATAGTATGAAGAAACAATGGATAATGGGTGTACTTGCGAGTGCATTGTTAATGGGCTGTACAACAACTGAAACAGTTGTGTTTGAAGCAGACAGTAATCAAACAGTCGTAGATAGCTTTGATCAACTAAACTGGCAAACGGTGGTTCCATCTAAGCAAGTTAACTTTGCGATTGATGAAACAAATCAGCGATATGTGCTCGATTCAGGTCAATCTGCTGTCGCCTCATTCGAGATTGATGTGAAAGGTAAAGAGCTAGAACTGGAAATCCTAAGCCATTTCACGCGCACTGTTTTCTATCCGAATGCAGTTCTTTTAAATAGCAGCAATCAACTTGTGAAAACATTTACGACCGAAGATTTTGAATACAAGCACGCTTATGGTTTCCTTGGTGATCGTCTTTCTGCGACCGCAAAGATCCAGCCAAGCGGGTTAGATCCAATTAAACTTGTCATTTACACCACGCCAGAATTGATCAAAGGGGAATCCGAGGTTTTACACCCAGTGAAGCTTGATGCGATTGCTCGAGGTAACTACCCACCAGATGTTCCAAACCCAGTCATTCCACATGCGCCATATGGTCAGCTGAGCATTATCGCAAAGGTGGATGAGGCTATTGTTGTAGAAGAGGCAATTGCAATCGATAGCAGTGATGCCGCGCACCAAAAATCTAAGCAAGATCAAGCTGAGTCGGTTGCTACTGCCGCAGCTGCGGTAAGTACACCAATGATTGTCATGGGTCAAGAAGCAGCCAAACCACAAAGTCAATTGACGGAATCTCAGCAGCAATACTACCGAGACAGCATTAAAGGCGCGGTTGAAGCAGGTTTGATTGATAAAGCCTTGTCGATGCTAGAAGAAGCAAAAGCATTGGGGTTGAAGGTGCGCAAGCTACGTTTGTTGAAGCAATTAAACAATAAGTCTAACTAGAGCGCTCCAAAACAGAAAATTGACGGCCAGCGAGATATATTCGCTGGCCGTGTTGTTTTTAGCTATTTATTGACATTTAACATAGTAATCGCTGTTCATTTCCTCAAATTAAGCTTTCCATTTAGATTTGCGAACCACTCCCCTTTATTGACAAATAAATCGTCCATTTGCACTTCTTTTTGCCCCCTGTTGATTTGTATCAATCTTGACCATTTACATCGATGTAACACTTTATGTAACAAATTGTTATGAGTTCACAGTCGCTCAAACGCTAGTTATATGAGATGTGAGCTTTTGCTTTTACATGATTGATTACACGGATTTTTTTAATGTTCAAGGAGGACAACTTATGAAAAACAGATGGCTGATCGCAGCCTCAGCAGTAGGGGTGCATGCATCGATAGGATCGGTGTACGCATTTAGTGTGTTTAAAAAACCATTGGGAGAGCTCATCACTTCCGCAAGTAACAATGAAATCGCCTGGACGTTCAGTTTTGCTATCTTTTTCCTAGGCCTTTCAGCTGCCATTATGGGGCACTTTGTGGAAAGTCGTGGTCCGCGCCGCGCAGGAACACTGGCTGCACTGTTTTTTGGTGGCGGGCTGCTTATTGCAGGCTTTGGAGCGTTAATTCAGAACTTATATGTGATCTGGCTTGGCTACGGTGTACTCGGTGGTATCGGCCTTGGTATTGGTTACATCACACCCGTCTCGACATTGGTGAAGTGGTTTCCCGATCGTCGCGGCCTTGCGACAGGCCTTGCTATTATGGGCTTTGGCTTTGGTGCATGATAGGTGGTCCTGTATTCAATTTCATCATTGAAACCTTTACGGTCGCCGGTAATGGGATTGCGTATACCTGGTTCATTATGGGGGTGATCTACCTTGTGATCATGCTTGCGTCGGCATCGTATTTGGAGCGCCCGCCAGAAGGTTGGATGCCTGAATCAATGAAGGCAGCCGTCGAGGCAGGTGAGAAAAAAGTGGTGGCGGATTTAACTCAGCAGACAGCAAACGAAGCGGTAAAAACAGCGCCGTTTTGGGGGTTGTGGGTAATGATGTTCATTAATATCTCATGTGGGATTGCCGTGATTTACTCAGCTTCTCCGCTGGCGCAAGAGAGCATTGGCCTTTCTGCCACCCAAGCTGCTGCGGTAGTGGGTTTGATGTCGCTATTTAATGGGCTTGGACGCATCGCCTGGGCTTCATTTTCTGATGTGATTGGTCGAGGCAGTACTTACATGGCGTTCTTCGTAATCCAGATTGTGGCTTTCTTTGTATTGCCAAATCTCACCAGCGTCATCATGTTCCAAGTGGTTTTGTATGTCATTTTGACGTGCTATGGCGGTGGTTTCGCAACATTGCCTGCCTTTATCGGCGATCTATTTGGCACTAAACAGTTGGGAGCGATTCACGGTTACGTGCTGACTGCGTGGGCGGCTGCTGGACTAGTCGGCCCTCAAATTGCCGCTTACGTTCACACAACGACAGGCAGTTATGAAATGACGCTCTACATCTTTGCCGGAGCATTCGTAGTGGCGTTGATTACTTCTATGCTGATGAAGTCGTACATTAGCCGAGCAAAGGCAGCCAATGAAGCTCGCTTAGAAACGGCCTAGTTTAATTTTACTCTCAAGCCAGCGAGCAACGTTTGCTGGCTTTTAATTTAAGTGCTGAATGTGAGTTAGGTCGAGTATTCAATGGTAATAAGTTTAATATCACTCATTGTTGAACGAACTTTGAGCAAAGCACTAATGCGGATGAAGTCGGTGAATTATACTCGTTAGAGAACGAAAGGAGGCGTTATGAAAGCCTTGAGTAAGAGGTCGAAAACAGGCTTTTTACCGATACCCAGTTACCATTCTCCATTAGATGTGCAGCAGTTTTTGGAGCGCGAGCTTTGTACCTTAGGTATGGAGCACGCAGTGGTCATGATCCTCGACCCTTGTCAGCAGCCACTGGTGAACTTTTCCATTGGATTTACAGCGCATCAACTAAGTGTATACGCACACAACCAACCTCATGATGTGTTCCTTAACCATTACCTTCAGAACCATATGATCGGACAATTTGTCTATATGCAAGATATGCTGCCGGTCAAACAAATTCGTGATGAGATCTTTTTAGATGTTTTGGTACCTACCATGCAACTTTATCATTCATACAGTGGCTTACATCCACTCTTGTCCCGTTACCACGTAATGCTTAGTACGCACAGTTACCGAAAGCTGTCGTCCAAACAACATGAGAAATTGGTTCAGCTTTGGTTGTTTCTTGTGAGCTGGGGGAATGCTTGGGTTTCTAATCGAGAAGTCGCTGAGCAATGGAAGAAGTTGTCATTAGAAGGATTGGCTTGGGAGCAATCATTGAATTTACTCACACCCTCAGAGTGTGCTGTACTGGATCTGCTCACCAGCGGCTTGGACGGTAGCCAAATTGCGTCCTCTCGGGGAGTGTCTAAAGAAACGGTGCGCAGTCAGGTTAAGCAAGTTTTGCACAAGACTGGCTGTAAGCATCAAAATGAACTTATAGCCCGCTATTATTCTCATCGCTTTCCTCTACCTGGTTAAATTGACTTACATCAATAGCGCGTCTGTTTACGTTTTTCTTTCCCCCATATGGGTGATGATGGGCTGCTGGTCTGTTCTTATTCTTCTGGTAATTAAAACCAATAAGGATAGGGGTAGAGCATGGATATTAATCGGATAACTCTTGCAATGGCGTTATGCGGTGTCATCGCATCAGCAGGATGTGGCAGTGATGATTCATCGTCAAGCGGCAGCGGATCTTCGAGTCCTGCGGCAACGCCAACGATTGAAACCTACGAAGTCAGAGCCATAGACGGCTATCTTCGCAACGCAAAAGTTTGGTTAGACATCAACGAGGATTGCTTACACGATGAGCAGCTAGAGCCGTTCGTGATGTCAGGCAAAGGCGGTATTGCCACTATCGATGTCACGGGTATTGTTGAGCCAGAGTCATACCCTATTGTCGTGGAAGCGATTGCGGGACAAACAGTGGATGAAGATTCACCACAGCAACCTATCAGTAAAAACTTGATGCTTACAGCACCTCCAGGTGAGAAAGCAATCACTCCGCTCAGCACTATGGTGCAACTCTACATCCAAGAAAATGCTCAAGGTGTCAGTGACCCAGACCAGCTTGTGCAAATCAAGTTAGAAGCGGTAACCCAGGCAGCAGGAATACTGGGCATAGAACCTGAGCAAGTGCTCGGTGATTTTGTTGCGACCAATCTGGTCGAAGTGGCTTTTATTGCTCGAAGCGTGGTGGAGTCTTCTGTGTTACCTGATTCGCCTGAATCTCTTCAACAGTCAATGCAGGCGGCACAAGAGGGCGAAAGTGACCTAGAGAAAAATCTTGCCGTCATATCAAATGTCATACGTGAAACGATTAAAAATACTCCTATAGATCAGTTGGCAACCACACCACCACCTGTTAGTGGTGAGCGCCCTACTCAAGATAGAGATCTCGATGGTGTGCCAGATGAATTGGATGTATTCCCCGATGATCCGAATGAGTTTATCAATACGGACGATGACAACCTTGGCAATAATGCCGATCTGGATGACGATAATGATGGCTACGCGGATGACAACGATACCTACCCAACGGATGCCAGTAGAGCAGGGGATCATGATCAAGATGGAATCGACTCAATCGATGATCCCTACCCTATGATCGTGATAACGACAGTTATCCCGATGATGTCGACGTTTTCGATGACGACCCAACGGAGTGGGAAGATACCGACGGTGATGGGATTGGCGATAACGGAGATAGCTATCCAAATGATTTTGACAATGACAGTTATCCTGACGACGACGATGCGTTTGTTACCGATCCAACAGAGTGGCTGGACACGGATTCTGATGGTATTGGTAACAATGCTGACTCTGATGACGACAATGACGGGTAGATGATCTGTTGGATAACGACAGTTTAGTTGCGCTTATTGTCCCCGTTAGCTACAACGCATGTTTGGCAAGTTTGCCTGATTGGCCAGATGGACAGGGCCTAATGCAGCGAACCGATGGCAAGATCTATCAGGTTTCAAAACTCAATGTAGGGCAGTCGCAACGACTAAACTATCGTCAGCATGAGCTGTTCGTTCGCGAACAATTAGGACTCCCATACGGTGTGATGCCTGATCAGATGTTTGAGGTGACTCAGGTTGTCACTGATACGGGAGGCAGTGCCGACGAGTGGAACCCGAACGTTGAATTTGCGTATGAACATTCGGCAACTGGTCAGTTTGTCGGTTTCAATGATCACCATTATCGTTATTGGGGATTTGATACAAGCTATCAAACTTGGAATGATCTCACCCTTAATACGCCGCTTAGCTTTGCAGTAAACCGTGTAAATCCATGGGCACCAACGATCGACGACCCAACGAACAATACCTTTGAAGTAACATACAAAGGAAAAAGCGTTGTCGACACTTTGTGGGGCAAACGTGAGGTATGCGTTACCCAATACACAGGCGAGTTCGCCTTTGAGAAAAAAGCTGCTGCCAGTCCAGATCTGGATGATGTTTACATTACTGAAGTCTTTACCGACTATGTAGATAGCAACAAGTTAGTCCATCGCTCCGAACGGCAATATCTCGAATACTCAAGCGCTCAAAAACAGACACCAACAGGAGGCTTCACCGATTATGTGAAGGTGCTGTCTGGCTTTGTTTCGGATAACACCCTTTATGGCTTGGATCCAATATACGGGCATGTCCCTGATGAACAACCAAATACGATGGAACAGTGTCTTGCTTCACTTAGTGACCAAACGCCAGCTGAAACGCTGACGTATGATATTACAAGGGTGAATGACAGTGATTTTATCACTGGGATTTATTATTGGGATCTGGAAATGAATACCGATGTCTCATGGCAAGATAAATCGTTACTTGTAGAAAGTGGCTTATTCGGTGAGCTGTATAGAAATGGTTCATCGATTGCTAAATTTTTAGAGCTGTATTACACCGATGATCAAGACATCTTCCAAGGCATGGAGGCGAGGGAAAGTGGCAGCAGTGAAGTTAAGTGGGGAAGTGTTCTTGAACGACGATTTATGGATACGCTTGAAGGTAGTTATCGCTTACCTGAGGTGGATACACGCTATACAAGAGCAGTGTCGCCCGATACTCAGTACGGAAGTTGGGATAATGCCGAATACATATCCAGTGAGGTTTATCTAGGCAAAGAAGTGCTTTCTCTACCCGTTAATGGCGCCACTGAGCAGATAGAAGTTTGCCACTCCTTTAGAAGTAGTCAAGGACAGCTTTTTGAAAATGTAAGCTGGCTTGAAACGGATCGCCAGCAGCAGTATGACTGGTTTGATGCCAAGGGATTGGTTCAACGAGAGGTGACCAAGAAGGATGGTACGTTTGAAAGTTGGCTGCGTAGTGGTGTCAATCAACCGATGCCCATCTATATGCTGTGTGAGTCTCAAAATAGTGGAGAAGTAGAATCCAGTGTTGTGACTTACGCTGATTTTGTTCGTGCCGCACGAAGTTGCAGTTATCAAGCCTTTTCGCTGGATATGTTGCAAAATCAAACTATCGTCAACTACGGCGCAGATGGCCTGTATCGTTACATCTTAAACAGTGACGGTAGTGGCCTTTATCAAGAAAGGGAAATAGAAGAACCTGATTTTGATGCCCCTATTCAATGGCAGTTAAATTACGATGGGGTACTGTCGATAGTCAATGGTGATGATACTGAGCATTTTGCTTTGGTGACCACACAGGGCGACCAAATCAGCTTACTTGCCTTTTATGAATGGACTGAGCGTCAGGGAGTCCCGGAGGAAGAGGTACGGTACACCGAGATGATTGGTCAAGAGTATTGGGTAGAATAACGTTTAAGCCAAAAGCCACGTACATACGTGGCTTTTGGGGCAATATTTAAGGAAGATTGGTGATAATTTCCCTAGGGGAGAACTCCTTTTCTAGAATCTCGTTTAGATAGGAACCAAGGCTTTCAACTTCGATCTTTATCTCATCAAGCCAGTAGATGTCGGCTAACAGGTGTATATCTGAAGCTAAACCGTAGCTTTCTCTCTTCGTCAGTTCGTGTAGAGGTTTTTGCCATGCTAACGAAGTATCTATAACGATCATCCTTTCGAGTTCCAAATAGCGGTTACTGTAAGTTTCGTATAAGGACTCAATTCCTTCTGCATTGGTTAACACCAACATACAGTCTCCCTCACCGATATCACAAATACGGTAGGGGCGATCATTTAAATAAACATCTTGATCCATTGTTTGTCTCTTAGTGAATGTTGTTGAGCCTATTATTTTTGTTATGAATAAAAATGACAGGAATTAGAGCAATTCATTTTTGAATCTTGTTTATTCGAAAGAAGCAGCAGATTTGAATTTCACAAAACCATCGTGTTGGGGTTTGTCGGTATTTAGAATATTGGCTTCACTGGTTGCAAGATCGGCAGCCATTTCTCAAGTACCAGACTCCCTCAGTTCAAAGGATGAAGTGAGCGATTGGAATCAAACCAAAGGGCTCAACATGTTAAAGCTCATGCGCCAGGAGTACACCCTACTCGTTGGCTTGATCGCGATTATTTTCTTTAAAACAACTGGCGATACCATGCTTTTAGGAGCGTTGTCCCCAGTTTCTTATATTGTTACCTCAGCAGTACTCTTCTATGTCGTTATGACTGCAATTTTTGCGGTGGTACGCCATTCTGATGCTTTAGCAATTAAGCTCGGAGACCCGTATGGGACGCTCATTTTGACGATCTCTGTTATCTCCTTGGAAGTCATTATGGTTTCTTCGGTGATGCTGACTGGAGACTCGAATCCGGTTCTGGCTAGAGACACAATGTTTGCGGTTGTGATGGCCGTTCTGAATGGGTTTGTTGGTATTACCTTGCTCATTGGTGGTATGAAATACCACACCCAAACCTATAACCTAGATGGCATTAAAGCGTACTTAGTAGCCATTATCCCTCTTGCATTGTTGTGCTTAGTGTTACCTAACTTTACTAGTATGAATGAGTTTGGTGGCATGTCGACAAGCCTGACTTGGACCTTAGTTCTTGCCTCAATCGCCCTTTATGCTGTCTTCCTGTTTATTCAAACAAGAAGTCATACACATTTCTTTATTGATGCAGACAACAAAGAAGAACACCATCACCATGGGCCGCTACAAAGTAATGTTTTCCACACCGTTATGCTAGTGGCTTACCTCGTTGTTGTCATTTTGCTTGCGAAAAGCTTAGCTATTCCGATTAATGATGGAATCACCGTCATGGGCGCTCCAGCTGCCTAGGTGGTTTGGTTGTCGCACTGATTATATTGGCTCCGGAAGCTGTTGGCGCGGTGAAAGCGGCGGTAACGAATCAGCTTCAACGTGCTATGAATCTGTTTTTCGGCTCCGTACTTGCAACAATTGCATTGACGGTTCCAGCCGTATTGTTGATTTCTGGTGTGATGGATGAGCCAATCCGTTTAGGTTTAGAGCCAGCAGAAATGATCTTATTGGCGGCAACGCTATTAATGACAAGTGTCAGCTTTAGTAGTGGTCGAACAAACTCCCTCAATGGTGCAACCCACCTAATCCTTTTCTTCGCTTACATCATTTTAATGTTTGATTAATCGAAATAATTTTAACCCGGCCTTGGCCGGGTTCAATAGTCTGAGGGTTGTTTATGCAAGATATTATTGCCGCAATTTGGGTGCAAGACTTTGATGCACTGTTGGAAATCAATTCATTTCACCTTCTGTTACTTCTACTTACGATAGTGTTGTGGTTTGAATCGAGCTTTGTTTTTCTCCCATTGCCAGGAGATGGGTTAGTTTTGTTTGTCGGTGGTTTAGTTGGGATAGGGGTCATACCTTTCTTTACTGCGTTGGTGGCTTTATCCATTGCAGCAAGTTTGGGTAGCCTAGTTGCCTACGTTCAAGGACGCTTATTGCAGGGGGCACGTTTTATGATAAAGGCGGAGCAGGCACTTCCCGATGGCGTACTCGATCGAGCGGGAAGTTTGTTGGCTCGATATGGTTTCTTATCACTGTTTGTTTCTCGCTTTATTCCGTTTGTTCGAGTGCTTACACCAATGCTGATGGGGCTATCCAAGCTAAGTGTCGTTCGTACCGTTGCTATCAGTTTCTCTAGCTCGTTGATTTGGGTAATCAGTCTGCTATTAGCGGGCAAATGGGTCATGAGGCATCCACTTTTGACCGATCATCAAGAGTTAATTGCAAAATGGTTCTTGATTGGAAGTTTGGGCCTAATGGTGTGCGCATTCATCACCCTTTTCTTACGATTGTGGAAAAAGAACCAGAGTCCAGCCAATCTGCCTTCAAAAAATAGTCCAGATGGAGAAGTGTCATGACAATGGTGTCGGCTATTTTACCGAGTGAAACAGCTCATCGTCTTCTTGAGAGTATTGAGTCTGCACTGAATGAGAAGAATACCTATGAACTAGTAACCATAATTGATTCTGCTACTCCTGTTGATTTGCGCACGATATTGCGAAGGTTTGAACAAGGTAAGCAAATTGCCTTGTGGTCGGCATTGATTAATCATTCTCCTATTCTTGCCGCTAATCTTTTAGATCACCTTTCTGATACAGACATGATTTCGTTAGTCAGTGCGCTATCGCAAGAGGATATTGTGCCTCTATTTGAGCGCTTGAGCTCGGCAGACCGCCGCCTACTTCTGGGGCAACTTCCTCATGACAAATCTATAGAGTTAAAACGATTGCTGCCCATCGCTTTTGAGACAGAAGAGCGAGCCGCATTGCAGTACCCTACATACTCAGCAGGGGGAATTAGCAAGAGCGAAGTGATTAAATTGCATAGCGATGCGGTGGTGGCGGATCTTGCGGAATTGCTGCGTAAAGAAGACAAGTATTTGGAGCGCTTAGAGTGGCGTTATGTGTATCTCGTTCGCGAGTCCGGTGAGTTTCTGGGTGCGTTAAAAATACGCGATGTCATGATGTTGCCATTTGGCGCAATGCTTCGATATCACATCGACGACTCGATTCCTATTTGTTCGCCTGAGTTGGGGCTTCAGGAGCTAAAGGCTATTTTAGATGCGACCCTACATTCAGTCGTGCCCGTTATTGATAGTGATGGGTTTCAAATTGGTGTTGTTGGTTTTAAACATCTCAATGAGGCGCTTTATCTGCAATCTGAACAACAGCGTTTGGAGCAGTCTGGTGTGTTTGGGGGCGATGAGTCTCGAACCATGCCTTGGGTGACGAGGAATCTTAGGCGGCTAGCATTTTTGTTGCCTTCGGTTGTACTTAGTTACGCAGCGGTTTCTATTATCGCAGCCTATGAACCACTCATCGAACAAATTGCCGTATTGGCGGCGCTATTGCCTTTGGTTGCAAACCTCTCGGGTGCGGCGGGGAATCAGGCTGTTGCAGTGTCGATTAGAGAGCTTTCGACAGGAGATATATCGTCAAAAGATCTGTTGTACGTGGCGCTTAAAGAAGTCCCTATTGGTGCTTTGAATGGCCTAGCGATTGGTACGGTTTTAGGAGGGCTTGCTTGGATTTTAGGGACAAGTGGGCACGTTGCATTGCCTATGCTGATCGGCTTAGCGTATGCCATTTCCTCGACAATGGCGGTGTTGATAGGAGGCACACTCCCTTTGCTACTCAAACATTGCGATTTAGATCCCGCCATGTTGTCGAGTCCACTTCTGACAACCCTGACCGATGCATTCGCCTTTTTTAGCGTGCTGTATTTGGCACAACTGATTTTGCTTTAACGACCAACGGTAATTGATCCATGAACTTAGAAACTGTTATCACTTATATGACATTGACCGTCATTGGCTTGCTCCCAATGATGAACCCACCAGCCGCAGCTACTGTACTGCTAGGGTTAAGTAAAGGGCGTGACAAAAGTTATATAGTCACACAAGCGAAAACCGTCGGTGTTTATCTATTTATTGCTCTGTGTGTGACCTTTTTTATTGGAGCTTCGGTACTAGAGCTGTTTAGTATTTCAATTCCTAGCCTACGTTTGGGTGGTGGTATCGTGATACTGGCAATTGGATTTAATATGCTCTTCCCAAAACCCGAGATTGCTGACGCTCGCCCAGGGCAAGATTCTATCGCACTTGTACCACTTACTATTCCTTCACTTTGTGGCCCCGGTACGATGGCTTTGATCATTAGTTTAGCGGCGGAAATTGCAACCTATGAAAACCATGAGAGCATGATTAGTGTCTATTCAGGAGTGATTATTGGTTTCTTATTGGTAGCACTGACGGCTGGATTCATTCTGAGTATGGCCTACCCGATTCTTAAGGCTTTGGGACAAAATGGCATTAACGCCTTTACCAGAATAATGGGCTTTCTACTCATTTGTATGGGCGTACAGTTCTTTACCGTCGGTATTGAAGAGATAGTGATTGATCTTAGCCTGTTGCTTGAGAGCTCTATTCACTGATAAAGAAAAGCCTGCATTTGCAGGCTTTTTTGTATTCATAGGCACAAAAGACATTAACTGATTGAATAATATTCTTTTTCAAATATGCTTGGTTAATAGCACTGAGCGAACAAAGTAAGGTTTATATGAAAGAACTTCGTGATTTAGATTTGAATCTTCTCAAATTGTTGCAGGCGGTGGTTGAAACACGCAATACCCATGCTGCAGCAGCGCAGTTGGGTGTTTCACAAACCAGTGTTAGTCGCGGTTTGGCCAAACTTAGAGAAACGTTTGGTGATCAGCTCTTTATACGTAAGGCCCATGGAGTAGAGCCTTCTGAATTGGCCGAAAAATTGGCGGAAGCATCCAGTGAAATGCTGCTGCCACTAGCAAAAGTTGTCGACTCCTATCGCAGCTTTGAACCGGAAAATTTTGAAGGTGAGATCACCATCGCAATGAACATTTTTTTCCTAGAGCTCAATGGTCCGGGCATATTTGACGCTTTGCGTGAGGCCTACCTAAAGCGAATTTAAAACTCGTTTATTGGCAGCAAGATACACTTCAAGAGATACTCAATGGTGAAGTGGATTATTTTATCCAGTTTGAGCATTTTCCAATGCCACAGGAAATCTATCAGCATCACTTACAAAATATTGAACTGTGTGTCGTTGCGAGAAAGGGGCATCCGGTACTCACCAAAACGAGCTTGCTCGAAGATATCCATCATTTACCGATAGCACGAGTTGTTATCGATGGGCTAAATAATAAGCGTGTTCCATTGGAAGAGTTTTATATATCTAAAGGGTACGAGGCGAACTTTACACTGCTGACCCACAGCATACGCGTTTTAGTCAGTAAACTGGAAAGTTCCGATGCAATTTTGTATGGTAGCAACTATATGAAATCCTTTGCACCCAATTTGGGTATGTACCCACTTCCCAAAATGCCAGAATACATGCGTTCAATTGGTTTTGTAGGGGGCTATCTACAAACGAAAAGAGGGTTTCCTCTTTATCAGCTTTTGCATCAAACCATGCAAACTTATTTTGATGAATTTGTTCAACCTGAGCAAATGTACGATATAGATTATTAGGCTCAGAGTTTTTGAGGTGTACGCCCTTTTTGTGAATATAGACTTTATGCGCCCATGAAAACATCATCTAGAATCAGCTTATTTAAGGGATGAAGTTGCGCCTGAAACATACAACGTATTGAATGATTTCAGGCGCGAGGGGGTTCTTTATAAAGTTCTATTTACACATAAAGCTCTCGGCGCTACGTTTGTCACCCTTACCGTCCCAATGTGCCACTTTTGGGTATGCACATATTTTACGATTCCCATCCAGATTGAATTGTTCATCAACCAGTGTGCGGTCATCTCTTTTGGTGCTTCTCCTGAATCGGCCCATTGATTTCCTTCACTCATCCAGTCAACCAACCAAGGTCCTACTCCACCACTGCAGTGATCCACACCCGGTAGCATAAATAGGGCGACATCCTTGGCGGCACTTGCGTCATGAGCAATAACATCTTGGTAATATTGAATGGTGCTGGCGGGTGTGATCGCCATGTCATGCATACCATTCCACAAAATAAGCTTGCCACCTTGCTCTCTGAACTCTGAAAGATCAGGGTTTGTGGCATTGAGTAATGTGGCGATCGCTTGGCTGTCTTCTGTTAGATTGTCGTAATTGTAGTTCGTGCCATCGAAACTGCCGTCAAATACGAAGTTCTTCATGATCCCATTGCCAAAGGCATAACCAAAGTTTGGTGTGTGAGGGGCAACCAAGTCTTCAGCGCCACGCAACCCAGCTTGAAAAGGCCCCATGTCGTTGACTTTCGTTCCCCCAGCCGCCCACTTGTGTATCATATCTAGCTGGCTCCGAGATAGTAACCCTCAGCAAGTTGATTTCCTTCGCTGTCGTATAGGCCTTGGTAGATCAGTTCAGAGACTTCCACTTGAGCGGCCGTTAAACAGTTTTCGTTGTTCTCGTCACTGCATTGAAGCGCTTTGAAATCAATCGAACAATTCCAAGGTTCATTTAAAGCGCGGTTGTCTGTGCCATCTTGGTTGCTGCATTGCGCAGTAGCCGTTTGGTTGATCAGCTCAATCTCTGCCGTTCCCAGTATCGCTTCATCAATGTTGTTTGGATCAGGGAACATCTTGTTTGCGATCGCTGAAAAGAGGCCACCTAAGCGGTGAGTCCAGTCGTAGGCTGGTGAACCAGCAATGATAACATCGTAGTCGCTAGGATAACGTTGAGCTGCAAAAAGACCCTGACCACCCCCTCTTGAGCAGCCATAGAATAGGTTTCTTTCGCTTTGCTGCTGATAGTAGGATTCGATGATTGCTTTTGATGTTTGGGTGGTTAAGTGTATGGCACGTCCGCCGAAGTTCTCGAGTCGAGTATCACGCTTGTCGGTGTTAGTTGCCCAATTAGATTCTAAAGGATGAGCCTGGTGTCCTGTGTCTGTCCCCGCGGTGGCATACCCTGGGCCTAGTGCGACAGCATCAATGTAGTCGACGATGACACCTGCAAAACCGCCTCCGCCACTTTGAGCAAACATCCCGTTCCAATCGTGTGGCAATCTGACTTGAAAGTTAATTTCTTCTTCAATAACACCGTGAACAATACAGTGTGTGTCGTCACGTTGCGCAGTCAGGTATTTAACGTCTTTTAATGGTGGCATAGATTCAATTTGGCATTCGCCAAAAGCACTGTTGATAGGATGTTCGAAATGACGTTTGTCAGTATGGATATCTTGATTCGCGATGGCGTTGAGTGAGAAAACGCTCAAAGCCGTTGCGGGAATAACAATCAAATTGTTGGACATAGAAGGTTACCTTTGGTTGGTAGTAATGTGTACAACCTACGTCCATGTAGTGTGTGCTTGAATGGGGCTAGTATTCACTAAATATCGTTATTATGGGATGAATTAGAGGAATTCATTTATGGTTGTAATGCTTTCCCATCTAGCCTTTGGGCCGATGTTTTCGCGGGATAAAGAATGGTATCTTTGATCTCATACTTATATTCAAAGCTAAAGTCGGGGAATGGGTAGTTGTTCGCTTCATGCCAAGCTTTTACCGTTTCTGCTGCGCGTGATTTTGTCTCCTCATCAATTGCTGCCAGTTTCCCAGCAAACTGATACTGGTTGGAAAAGGCGAATTGGGTTCCGACGGTATTGATCTGCTGCATTACAAGAAATAGAACATCTTCTTGAATAGACAAGAACTCTTCATTATCTCGACAGCGAATATAAACCATCATTCCGATATGAATAGCGTACTCCCCAACGCCAAGCAGACGAACCCTTACTGGATCTTCTTCTAGCTTTGGGTGTTGGAGCAATAGCCGGCGAATGTTAACTAGAAGCAGCCTGATTTGGTCTTGGGTGGCTTCAGGCCGAACTCGTAGGACATGCTCCATGCGGCGTTTATCACGTCGTTCTAGGTTATCGATTTCCATGTTGGCAAATTCTGAGTTTGGGATAGTGATGAGAGAACGCTCGAGTGTTCGGATTCGGGTTGAGCGTAAGCCAATACTTTCGATGGTGCCTAGTTTGTCGCCATATCGACACAGTTCGCCAATCTTAATACCACCATCAGCATAGAGTGTTAATCCATTGATAACGTGTTCAAGCACTGGGCGGATCGCAAGTGCAACCGCTAAACCACCCACACCAATACCAGCAAGAATAGGGGAGATGGAAAAGCCCATATACTCAACTACATAAATACCTAATATGGCAATGGTTAGGCCGCCGAATATTCGAGCCAAAACTGTAATTAAAGAGGAGTCGACGTGTTTTCCATTGTGCTTTTTATAAGCATAGATTTTCGCGAAGTAGTTGAAGGTTGCCATGATTAACCAGGACAAAAAGAAAAACTGGGCGATTAGGAAAGTCGTCGCTAATAGTTGATAAACCCCGCCTGTTATCCAAATACCATCATCGATGACCTTACGTGTTACCAGTAGAATGATCACAATACTGACTAAGGAGATAAGACGACCCGCATGCCAATTGATACTTCTTGATTCCCACTTTTGGTTCCATTTGTCTCCTAAAGAAAAACTTAGCCCGATCATGATCTTACATAGAATGAAAACAATGGCTAAGGCTCCCCATTGCCAAGCGGGAAGGGGCCGTAGAGATCCAGATAAGAGTCGGGCAGTGACAGTATAAAGGCTTTAGAAAACAGTGGCCCCGGACTGATTAGAAACTCATGGTGATAATTTGCCCTATTTTCTTCAACGTAAGGGAACACCGCCATGGTTTGATACCAGCGTGGGAGCTGCTGTATTGATGAGGCTGAAAATAAATACTGCCCCGATTTATCCCCTTCGAGCTGACGACTAATAACGATGTCGGTATGGGCAAATCGCCACTGTTCTAGATGGTCAATAGGACGCTCGTCAGATTCTAGAGTTAGTTCTAGTGAGGAAGGTTCGAGCCGGTCGAGTATTTCACGTAGTTGAATGACTCTCTCCATAACCACGACCGTACGGTTTCGGTTTGGAAGTAATGACAAATCCATGGTGCGTAATGTTTGTCTTAATGCGTGCTGAGCGTGTGGATCATCAAGTTGCTCATTTTGCCAGTATTTGATTACCAGCTCTGAAGAGTGCATAAAACTGCTTAGAGTGTGCTTTGGGCTTGAGGTATCCGCCAACTCATAAGAGGCCAGACTAGGTACATGGAAAAGAAGCAACAGCAGTGGGAAAAGGTACTTAAATACTTTCATTGAATAGTCTTTACCGAACAAGCTACGAACACAGCGTAGGCGCTGTTTATTATCATTCATTGTTTTGAGTAATGCCGGTGTTGCTTTTAACGGCACCTTCTTCCGTATGAGTATTGTTTGGTAAGTAGATGGGCTGAATCAGCATGTGATCGAACAGTGAGTCATGGTTAGAGTGGGGTTGGTTTGCGCGAACACCGCGATCGATTTAAACCAAGCAATCAGTTGTTTCATGGCAGGCCTCTATTGTTTGTTGTATACGGGGGCGCTCCATGCCAATCTCTTCAATTATCTACTACGTATAAGGGTGTAACGATGAATTTGAGAAATTCACTTTTGGCAAGTAGCCATATACAAAAGTGAATTTGTCTAATTCATAGTGCGGGTAGAAAAATAAAAGCAGAATTACTCCAACGAGACCAATAAGGGGTAAATGGCGGTGAAAAGATACCTTCCTGCGATGCTAATATTTAGTGGCTATTTAGTGTTCTTCTTTGCGTTAGTAATACGACTAGGTGTTTAAATGCCCCAACTGAATCAAGTTAGGGCATAGACGGGACTATTGTCGGTCTTGGTCGAAGTCACCGTGGAAGTGATCGTGGTCTGACACACTGTCGGCCGCTTTTATTGGCGTACCAATACGATGGGAGTGTTCATGACCATGGTCATGCGAATGATCCTCCGTCAATGTAGAAAGGCTTTGAGGCATTTGGTAGCTCAGGCTCTACAGGGAAGATAGGCGTACTAAATGCGTAGTACGTTGTCGCGTAGGCAAGCGCTTGTGTATTGATGTACAAAGCGGTGTAGCTGACGTTGTTTAGGTCGTCACAAGGTTTGTGATAACAAACGTCATACGCGACATCAATTTCGCCGCCATACTGCTCGACCTCTTGTGCTGATTTCGCTTTTTCGGCACCAGTAAATAAGCCGCCAAAGGCTACGCCCCAATCCGCAAAGCCAGCATAATCCGAACGTTTAGAGAGCGCTTGTGGAATGGTTGTGAACTGCCTGTCGTTGAAAAACTGAATAAAAGTAGACTCAATATCAGAAGTGCCAAATGGTGGTTCGAAAGTGCCCGTGTACGCGTTGTCCGGACTCTCTTTGGTGTCTGAGAGGTCGCCATCCATTACGCCAAATATGTAGTTTGGAGAACCAATCATGTCGAAGTTGAGATAGAGCTTAACTGGGTTTAATGCAGTGTAGCGCTCTTCGATTAGGTCATAATGCGCTTCTGTTAACTGATCTTCCGACCCAATTTCTAGCTCTGTCATAATCTCGGTTTTAGCGTTCTCATAGATAGGCGCAAATAGGTCGTTGGTGTAATAGTTCGACCCCACCAATCCCGCTTCTTCCACAGCCCACCAAGCGAAACGAATCTTGTTTTTTACTGGAGCTTTTAGTGTTGAAAGGGTTGTAGCGTACTCCAATAGCCCCGCAGTGCCTGAGCCATTGTCATTAATACCAGGACCCCCTGGGACTGAATCCAGGTGGGCACCGAGCATCACAATTTGTTTGTCATCGCCCCCTTTGGTTTCGGCGATGACATTTTGGGTAAGTACCATTTCGTCTTTTACCGTAATTGAAAGCGTTGACGATACAGGGCGATTTTGGCTGGCTTGATACCACTGTTTTCCTAGATCAAAAGTGGCACCAAATGCGGGTATGGTCGCGGAACTATCACTACCCAAGGTACCATTGACGACGTCCTTTCTCCCCTCTGCATTACCTTGGTTGAAAACAATGACAGCTAACGCCCCAGCCTGTTGGGCGTTGACAACTTTGGCACTAAATGTACATCCGCCACGTTGAATCACCGCTATTTTGTTCGTAACGTTAAGGTCGGTGAAATCGCTCGCCTCGCATCCGTCTGTGCTGTCATAATCGGGCGCATCAAAACGAAAATCGGGTGTGATGAACGCCAGTTCGCCTGCAATTGCGCCGTTAGAGTTGCCTGAATAAGACATGACGGCAAAATCTGCCTCAACACCTTGGTTCGCATCTTTGACGCTCGTTAACGTTTGATTGTCGACAGACAGCGTCGTGCCCGCTAACTCTTCCCATGCTCGGAAATCGAATTCTTGGGTAACCACGTCATAACCACTTTCTGTCATGACATCGATGATGTAATCCAGTGAAAGTTTATACCCTTGAGTGCCAGCAGCCCGAGTAATCGAGCTGCCATCCGAAGTTTTTGAGGAACGAGCCTCTAGATTAACAAGGTGTTCAACAACATCTTCTTGAACGATGTGGTTACTGACATATTTCGCGGCTTTTTCCGGATCATCCCAATAACACCCGCTGAGAAGAGTCGTACTGATGACCGTGGCGATCGCCGTTTTAGCAATTGGTGTGCTTACTTGCATATTTAACTCCTTGTATTGTGGTTTATACATGGTCGTTTATATGCATAGGCATTGAAATGTGGCAGCTCGATGGCAAGCGAGAAAGGGAAGGGAATTCAAAGCAAACCAGATTGTCTCTTTTGTAAATTACATTGGGGAGTCACAGGGGCTCGCATAATCATTACATTTAAATCATGTACACGGCTGAATCACAAAAAGAAAAAAGCCACGCATTGCGTGGCTTTTCATCTCATAACGGTTCGTGCTAGCGAAACGTTGAAACTTTAATACTTACTCAATAAAACTTAGAAGCCTTTGATGTTTTCTGCTTCTAGTTCAGAGAAGTATTTAACTGTTTTCACTTTAAGTTCTTGAGTAGAAGGCTCGTCACATACAATCACTGATTTAGGGTGAAGTTGTAGAGCAGAAACCGTCCATAGGTGGTTTACGCTACCTTCAACTGCTGCTTCTAGAGCAAGAGCTTTGTTGTGACCAGTTACAAGGATCATGATCTCTTCAGAATCAAGCAGAGTACCTACACCGATAGTCAATGCGTACTTAGGTACTTGACTGATGTCGCCGTCAAAGAAGCGAGAGTTCGCGATACGAGTATCTTCAGTTAGTGTCTTGATACGAGTACGTGAAGACAGAGAAGATGCAGGTTCGTTAAATGCGATGTGGCCGTCGTTACCTACGCCGCCCATGAATAGGTTGATTTTGCCGTAAGACTTAATTTTGTCTTCGTAGCGTTGGCATTCCGCTTCGTTATCTTCAGCGTTACCATCTAGAAGGTTGATGTTCTCTTCTTGGATATCGATGTGGTTGAAGAAGTTGTTGTACATGAAAGAGCGGTATGACTCAGGGTGATCCGCTGGGATGCCGATGTACTCATCCATGTTAAAAGTAACAACGTGCTTAAAGCTAACTTCGCCAGCTTTGTGCAATTCGATAAGTGCTTTGTAAGTAGCCAGTGGCGTGCCACCAGTTGGTAGACCAAGAACGAAAGGACGCTCTGCAGTTGGTTTGAAATCGTTGATGCGTTTAACGATATGTGCTGCTGCCCACTTACCTACTTGTGCTGCTTTGTTTAACGGGATAAGTCTCATTTTTTGCCCCTAAAAATTGGAATTATTCTGATGTGCTGAAACATTAATTCGCATTATAAAATAAGTTTTTTCGATCTGCCATTGTTTTAGGTCAATTTTTACGATTTTCTTTGTCAACGAATATGCCAGATCGCTCAAAACCCAATCAAAGCAATCGTTAAACTGCAGTCAGAAAACTGTTGGCAGTTGATGAAGGCTTGACCCATACTAGATTGAGAAAGCTTGCAGGGACGGTTAGATGAAAGTGAACTTAAAGCCGCAACAAATCACAGATGCTTATGACATGATAATGAGTAGAGGGACACCAAGCCCGCATGGCATGATGTATCAAAGTATCGAAGCGGTCAGAACGGATGCCTACGACAAGATATGCTTGTGTGCAGAGGGAGTAACACTGAAAGTCACCTCGCCAAAAAGTTATCACATTGATTTTGATTCTCAGATTCACCGAGACAGCTTTTTGTTAGCGCTAAAACATTTATCCAAGGTAAAAAGAGAAGAATGAAGCCTTGGGGGCAGGCTTCATTCTGTTTAATTAAGCGGTTTCTAGCTCAGGTTCAGAGTCAGACTCATACTCTTCGATTTCAAACACCGACGAACGTTTGCAACCGTTTAGTGTGTGGAAACGGCGGCGTCCGCGAGCCAATTGAGTGTATTTAAGCCATACTCGTTCTAGCTTGGTTTTCGCTTTATGAGGATGAGCTAAGACTTTCAAAAAGTGCTTTTCTTCCCCGTTTTCTGGAGAAATATCACCAGCTTCAAGAGCCAGCATTGTGTCACCATAAATCGTTAGGATTTCTTCTTCAGCAAGAGTAAAATCACCAGACTTAGCAAAGCCGCGTGGAAACTTAGTGTTGTCATAAAAACGTTTTTTTCCATGACGAAATTCAGTCTCAGACATATTAACCTCAAATCAATGACGCTATAGGTAGTGGGTTCATTTGTTAGCGAAGGTATTGCTAAACGACACAAATTGATAACGAATAATATTTGTCGTCAGGGCTAATTTTGCTTGTTTAGTTTTCAGTTTAATGACAGGACTAAGAAATGGATGTAAAAGTTTTTCGAACGTTTTTAGAAGTAGCGAAATCACGGCATTTTGGCCGCGCAGCTGAGAACCTTTATATTACTCAAGCAGCGGTCAGTGCGCGCATTAAACAGCTTGAAAGTTATTTTGATACTCAGCTGTTTATCCGCGATCGCAACAGTATAAAGCTGACTTCTTCTGGTGAACGTTTGATTAGCTATGCTGAGGTGATGGTTTCCACGTTGCAACAAGCGAAACTGGAGCTCTCTTTAGAAAGTGGTAAAGCCTTGCAGTTAACGATGGGTGGAACACCAAATATTTGGGACGCGTACCTGCAAAACTGTTTAAGTATCGTCACTGATGATTTTAGTGGCTACGGCTTTATGGCCGAAGTCATGGGCCGTGAACAGCTTAATCGCAACCTGCTAGAACGAACTCTTGATATGGCGTTCGCCTTTGATCAAATCAAAGCAGAAGAGCTGCATTGTAAAAAGGTGGCGGATCTAACGTTAGTTTTAGTGTCTACGGATGCCGATACCATCGATGAAGTATTCGAGCACAAATATGTTTATGTCGATTGGGGAACACGCTTCGCTTCGGAGCACTCGGAACGACATCCAAAGATCCCTGCGCCCTATTTACGTACTTCAACCGCCCGTATTGCTTTGGACTTTATCCTAGAGAAACGAGGCAGTGCGTATCTACCGAGCTCGTTGGTTGAACCGTTTATCAACACAGGGCAGTTGCAAAAAGTCGCTGGAAGTGAAGAGTGGCAAAGGCCTATCTATCTGAGTTACAGAAAGAACAGCTCGTCGATTGATGCGATCAGTCAGGTAGAAGAGTTAGTCAAACAGATTGACCCGTCTACGGCTTACTCGATTCAACAAGCCGGTGAAGCGGACGTTACAGAGTAACTGGCCGTACGAAATCCTTCCTAATAGAAGAGCCAGAAGTGTCATTGAGACTTCTGGCTCTTTGTTGTTTGTTATCAGCGCATTTTGTCGATATTGAGTAATTAGGCTTATTTATCCGCACTGGTAAGCAAATCGATCAGTTCACTTTCAGTTGATGGCATCTTAGCGAGTTCGACGTGGCTTGATGAGCCTCCACGCAACATATAAGCAGTCGTTGTACAGTGGTCATGGTGATACCATTTCCCGTTCACACAAACGTCTGTGTAGCATCTTGGGTCTTGTTTCAATTCCATCTGTCCTGCTCCTTTTTTATGATAATGTCTTGTTAACGTATCGTTTCTTTTTGGTTTCAAAAATGATCTAGATCAATCTATGGTGCACAATAACCGCTTTTATCTAAGGGTTAATAGGCTAAATGAGATCTGACTCAAATTATTATCAAACTTATCAAGAGTCGAGGTCGGTTTGGAGTAGTCGCCTTTGTGTCTGACTCTAGTTACGTTGCCGTTGGGTCAGGAAAGCTTTTATGTGTCTGCAATTAGAAGTTTGGTTCGCGCAGCTGTTCAGTGGTTATTTCGTTGTGTGTGTATTAACTAATTGAACCTATGAGCGAAAACTGTCGCCCTGATCGGCTTAGTTTTTTGATATCTCAATTAGTATAAGAAGTATACGCAACTCATCTAAGGGATAGGAACCACCATGTCAGCAAGAGAAAAAATCCACACCCAAGAGCTCTACATTTGCGATGATGCTCAGCTGGTTAAAGAGCAAGCTGAATGTATGGAAAGACTGTACGACTACAACCAAACACGTCCAAGTGAAGGTGCGAAACGCACAGAGCTGCTTTCGGAAATTTTTGCTGAAATGGGTAAAGATTGTTATATCGAACCGCCATTGCGTGCAAACTGGGGCCGACATACACACCTTGGCGATTGTGTGTATGCAAACTTCAACCTAACACTAGTCGATGACACCCATATTTACATCGGAAGCCATGTAATGATCGGGCCGAATGTCACGCTAGCGACGGCAGGGCATCCGGTTGATCCTGAGCAGCGTATCAAGGTGACTCAGTTCAATGCCCCAATTACTATCGGTGAGAACGTCTGGATTGGCGCAAATAGCGTGGTGGTGCCGGGAGTGACGATCGGTGCGAATACCGTTATCGGAGCGGGCAGTGTGGTGACTAAAGATATTCCGGAAAATGTAGTGGCAGTGGGGAATCCTTGCCGAGTTCTAAGAGAAGTCAGCGATCGTGATCGAGAGTACTACTACAAGCAGCATAAGTTTGAAGCGCCTTTTGTGTAGCTTTAAATAAGGAAAAGACTTACGTGGTTAAGCTATACGTCACCTGCGGGTTTATTGGGTCGGGAAAAACGACTTTTGCGAAAGAACTGGCAAAGCAGAAAAAGGCATTTCGCTTTTCGATGGATGAGTGGATGATCCCTTTGTATGGGGAGCATATGGAGCGAGACGTATTCGATGCGCGCTTAAACACGTTACAAGGCCTGTTCAAGCAGTCAGCGTTGCAATTGGCAGAGCTAGATGTTCCCGTCATCCTTGATTTTGGCTTGTGGAAGCAAGAGGATCGCATGGCTATAGCCCGTTGGGCGGAGCAAAATCAGCTCGAACTGTCGATTCTTTATTTGGACGTTGACTTCGAGGAGTGTAAGAAGCGTGCATTAGCGAGAAACGAGCAGACTAATGGGGATGCCTATCAAATGACACCTGAAATGCTTGAACTCTTTTGGTCTTGGTTTGAGCCGCCTAAACCCGATGAGCCTCACGTGACGTTTATCTCTGAACGTTAAACGCGCATAATCAAAACAAAGAGGATACGCCTTTATACAAGGTGTCCTCTTTTTCTATATTTGGTCTGGTAGATCAAAGCTGAATTTATAACCGTGCTTGGCGGCAAGCGACCGTTTACAAGTTCATTAAACTTTCGATGGACTCTTCGTAATCCATTAGAGTGTAGGTATGAATTCGATGGCCGTCAGTGGCATCAATCTCTATGTGAGAAATCGCCCCTTCTTTCATCTCTTCCATGAGTGTCAGTGACTGTTCGACTGTGCGACAGGTAAGGATTTGATCGTCGTTAAGACGAATCTTGCAAGCGTGTAGTTCCATTAGCCAACGTCCATTTTTTGTTAATAGGTTTAGTTATAGGTTTAATTTTGGGTGTAACTGTTTAGATATAAATGTAGTTAATAAAGTGTAGATTGTGCAAGCAATCAGCAGGGTCTTTACGACTAAAGAGTGAGTTAGAGTTTCTCGGTTTTTCCTCATTTGAAATTTTAGTAACGAATAACTCAAATATAACTGATTGACTTGGTGAATGTAACTCTTAGGATTCGGCGCTTACCCCGAGTTCTGCCCCTCATTGATAAGTAGTATGAAACTTTTATGTGACATGGATTTTTCAACTAGAATTAACAGTGAACGATTCAAATGGAGCTGAAGGGGAGTGAAGCAGTGTCATTGAATGTCAATGTGTTTTCATGACATGAAGGAGATGTAGTATGAGCGCAGTGTTTAGTTTTAAAGTAATGATCGGCGTGCTCGTGGTACTGCTAGTGAGTGGTTGTTTAGAAGAGGAAATAGATAAGTACGTAAATCGCGAGACCTACGCAATGATCGGAACTTATGACAACAACTACAATGATCAGATTTTGAGTTTTAAAAACGGTGTGATGACACACCAAATGAACAACGGAAATTTGGTTAGCCGTCCATTTCGTGTGGAAGGTAAATACCTTTACGTACAGTTTCGAAATAGTTCGAAGGAGAAGCGGGAAGACCTTGTCATGGTTATTCATGGGGAAGGGGAACTTCTAAGCTGCAATGCTTGTGCAAAACACCGTCTAGCAAGCATTTGGACACGCCAGCAATAGCTTGCTGGCGAATCAAAATTATACGTCGTATTTAAAACAAAGAATCATTAAGTAGCATGTGTGCCCAGATACTTGCGATATAGCCGAGCATAATTACCGGTGCCCATTTGAGGTGCCCAAAGAAGGTATACTTGCCGTGAGCTGCCCCCATAAGTGCAACACCTGAAGCTGAACCAATTGATAACAAGCTACCACCCACACCCGCCGTTAGCGTCACTAACAGCCAGTTACCCATCGACATCACCGGATCCATGGTCAGTACCGCGAACATCACAGGAATGTTATCGACAATCGCAGACAATATCCCGACCATAATGTTGGCCCAGACAGGATCCCATTGTGTGTACATCACGCCAGAAATAACGCTCAAATAGCCTAATAAGCTCAAGCCACCCACACACATTACTACCCCGTAGAAGAACAGTAAGGTGTCCCACTCTGCATGAGAGACTCGACGGAAAACATCAAACGGGACGACAGACCCGAGGCGTTTTAGCGCGTAGTCGTCTCGATTGGCAATCGCCACGGCGGCTTTTTTTGCCAACGAATGCTTCAGCGTGCGGCGTAGGAAGAAACCAAAGAACTGCAGATACGCAAGGCCCATCATCATGCCAATAACAGGCGGGAAATGCAGTACTGCATGGAAGGCTACGGCTGTGGCGATGGTTAAAATAAATAGCCCAACGATGCGTCGCGCCCCACGTTTTAGCTCAACGTGCTGGTGGATAACATCAGGCTTAGTTTTAGGAATGAAAAACGACATGATGACGGCAGGAATGACGTAATTCACCACGGAAGGAAGAAATAGCGGCATGAACTCCGAGAAAGACACGTGCCCAGCCTGCCAGACCATCAGCGTGGTGATATCACCAAAGGGGCTAAACGCGCCGCCCGCATTAGCTGCAATGACAATGTTGATACAGGCGAGGTTAATGAATCTAGGATTATCACCAGCCACTTTCATCACCACGGCGCACATCAGTAGGGCGGTGGTAAGGTTGTCGGCTATAGGGGAGATAAAAAATGCGAGAATACCGGTCAACCAAAAAAGCGATTTAAAATCGAAACCTTTACCCACCATCCAGGCTTGCAATGCATCGAACAGCTTACGCTCTTCCATTGCACTGATATAGGTCATCGCGACGAGCAAGAAGAGTAGCAGTTCGGCGTATTCGAGTAAGTTATGCTCAAGCGCTGCTTTCGCCAGTTCAATCTGCCCATGTTGTTGATACACATAACCAATCATGGCCCATATTAAGCCCGCTGCGAGCAATACGGGTTTGGACTTTCTCAGCTGCAAATATTCTTCAAGCATAACAATGACGTATGCGATGAAGAAGATAAACAAAGCGGCATAGCCAATGGTTGATTGGGTAAGGTTTAAGGTCTCTCCGACAGAGCTAGCGGCCAGAGCCAGAGTTGGCGTAAGACAAAATAAACACGCTAGCGCAAAGCACCATTTTTTCATTGATTCACTCCCTGAATTCAGTTGAGGCTCTATTCTATGGTGAACCAAACAGTTTCTCTGTGAGGGTGATTGTCTTTTACTCTTAAATATTTCAAATTGTTACCAAGGAGCGCCAAATTGGTGAACTTGGTTTCATCAACTGCGCTACCGAGTGTGATTTTGATCAAAATCATAGATCTGTTCTGTATTGGTGCAGCAAGTCTAAAGTCGGGATTTGCATTGATGCTGATCATCGTTATGGCACGTTCTTTTTCGTCACACTTACTCCTGTTCCGAAAAACAATATAAATAGGTAGCAATATGTCTAGTCCTTCTCAGACTGACCGCAAGGTGACGTTAGGTTCATACGTCGCTCTAGCCTTCGCGGTGGTGTTCTTTTCTGGTTTACTTCAATCAAACGAATGGTATGGCGTTTTCGACTTCACTACGCTTAATGGTGCTTTTGGTAGCGTTGCGGGCACAGTGACAGAAACGGCTGATGGTATTCAGGTCGCTTCCACCACGCTTCGTGGTCAAGGCGGTAGTGGTGCTCGTGATGGCTTTATCTTCGCGTTAACCCTAATCCCAACTGTGATGTTCGCGCTAGGTATGATTAACGTACTTGAGCACTACGGTGCACTTGATGCGGCTCGTCGTCTATTAACGCCACTTCTGCGTCCACTTATGGGTATTCCGGGTAACTCAGGTCTAGCGTTGATTGCTTCTCTGCAAAGTACCGATGCGGGTGCTGCGATGACTCGTCAACTGAAAGACGAAGGCCATCTTACTCAACGTGAAACAGACGTATTCACTATGTTCCAGTTCACAGCTGGTGCCGCTATCGTTAACTTCTTCTCATCAGGTGCAGTACTGTTCACCTTAACTATGATGGATGGCTCTTTGGCTGTGACTTCATCGATTGGTCTCGCGGTTGCTGTGATGTTCATCTTTAAGTTTGTTGGCGCAAACTTGTTCCGTATCTACCTAAACATTACGGAAGGCAAAGATAACGAAAAGCAAAACAACGTGAAGAAAGAAACAGCACAAGAGGCAGCATAATGAGTGAAGTAAAAGCAAAAAAACCTATGGTGACAGACATCTTCGTTGAAGGTGCAAAGAAAGGCTGGGTGATCGCTACAACATCAACTGTGCCAAACGTTCTTATGGCTTTTGTGATCATCAAAGCGCTGCAAATTACCGGAGCGCTTGATTTGATGGGCAGCGTTTTCTCTCCAGTGATGGCGGTTTTTGGTCTGCCGGGCGAAGCAGCAGCGGTACTGATTGGCGCTTGGATGTCAATGGGTGGTGCAGTTGGTGTGGTTATCACACTGTTCGACCAAGGCATTCTAAACGGTTCACATATCGCGATTCTTGCTCCGGCTATCTACCTAATGGGTTCTCAGGTTCAGTATATGGGTCGTATCCTTGGCCCTATCGGTACAGCGGGACGCCACATCCCAGTGATGATTGCTATTTCAATCATTAATGCCTTTGGTGCAATGCTGTTAATGAACATCTTGGTGTAGTGATTAAGCTAAACATCGATGCGGTCATTGATTGAGTGATCGATGACAATGATATTGTTGATAAAAAGCTCTCCAGCGATGGGGAGCTTTTTTTAACCCTATTTTCTATCGGTATTTGTCCCATTCGCACTTCGCTATACTCTGCGCAAAATCAAGATGAGAAGGCTAAGCACAGCATGACTGACTACGTAGTTTGCGCCCTGTATAAATTCGTAAGACTAGAAGACTATACAGAGCTTCGAGAACCACTGACCACATTAATGAACAAGCATGAGATTCGCGGTACGTTGCTACTCGCCAATGAAGGCATTAATGGTACGGTGGCATCGACAAGAGAAGGCATTGATGCGCTTCTTGCGTGGTTTAAGCAAGACTCTCGCTTGGCTGATATTGTTTACAAAGAGTCATTCGATAAGCAGCAGCCGTTTAATCGCACGAAAGTAAAGCTCAAGAAAGAGATTGTGACTCTCGGCGTAGAAGGGATCGACCCGCGTCATGTGGTGGGCACTTATGTGAAACCGAGCGATTGGAATGAATTGATCTCAGATCCTGAGGTGTTTGTTGTTGATACGCGTAATGACTACGAAATTGAGATCGGCACATTCAAAAATGCGGTGAACCCAGAAACGGAAACATTCCGTGATTTTCCTGAGTATGTAGCGCAAAACATGGATCCCAACAAGCATAAGAAAGTGGCTATGTTCTGTACCGGTGGCATCCGTTGTGAGAAATCGACAGCTTACATGAAAGAGCAGGGCTTTGAGGATGTGTATCATCTTGAAGGCGGAATTCTCAAATATCTCGAAGAAGTGCCGGAAGAAGAAAGTCTATGGGAAGGTGACTGCTACGTATTTGATAACCGAGTTGCAGTGAACCATCAGCTTGAGAAAAGTGGGTACGAGATGTGCCGTGCGTGCCGCTTGCCGATCACTCAAGACGATATCAATTCTGCCGACTATGAAGAGGGTGTGAGTTGCCCTAAGTGTGTTGGTCAACATACCGATGAGCAAAAAGCGCGTTTTCGTGAGCGTGAAAAGCAAGTGAAGTTGGCGCGTGAGCGCGGTGAAGTCCATGTTGGTGGCGATGCTCAACACACCATTGCAGAGCGTCGACAAGAAAAGCTAGCGCGCAAAGAGGCGCAGCGAAAAGGTGAGTAGTGAGTAGGTAAACACGCACGATAACTTGACGACTTGATGAAAAAGTGAGCCTCGGCTTCCTTTGTTGTTTCAACGGTTTGCAGGTTTAACGTCGTGCATGAAGTGAGGCCGTTTGAAATCTATTTCAGTGGATGTAAAAAGCCCCTAGATGACAAAGCATCTAGGGGCTTATTATTTGGAACGGTTTAATGTTTAGACTTGATTAAGCTTTCGCTAACTCTACCGTTTCTTCTTTCTCACCCGCTTGCGGGTTGTTGAAACACTCTTCGTCTAGCGCACCTTCAGATTTTGCAACGATAACCGATACCGCGCTGTCACCTGTGATGTTTACTGCAGTACGAATCATATCCAGTAGACGGTCAACACCCATGATAAGTGCAATACCTTCTAGCGGCAGGCCAACTTGGTTTAGAACCATGGCGAGCATGATAAGGCCAACACCTGGTACACCAGCGGTACCAATTGACGCTAGAGTCGCAGTTAGGATTACCGCTAGGTAGTCTGCCATGCTTAGGTCAATGTTGAACGCTTGAGCGATGAACGCTACCGCGACACCTTGCATGATAGCCGTACCGTCCATGTTCACTGTTGCGCCTAGAGGAACGGTGAACGAAGCGATCTTGTTGTCTACACCCATGCGGTACTTCGCCGTTTCCATAGTCACTGGAATGGTCGCGTTCGATGAAGCCGTTGAAAATGCGAACATAACCGCATCTTCCATTTTCTTAAGGAACATTTTCGGGCTTAGACCCGTGAAGGTTTTCAGCATTAGGCTGTAAGTCACCAGACCGTGCAGGATCAATGTACCCGCTAGAACCAAGAAGTATTCTGCAAGGTTCATGATAGCGCCCAAGCCCAGGCCAGTGAACAGCTTCGCCATTAGGAAGAACACACCGTATGGGGCAATGTTCATCAGTAGCGCAACTAACTTCATGATCACTTCGTTAAGGTCTTGGAAGATAGCCGCAATACGTTCGCCCGGTTTACCCGATGCACTGATCGCGATACCAAATAGAATCGCAAATACGATGATCTGTAGAGTTTTGCCTTCCGCCATCGCATTGATTGGGTTTTTAGGGAACATGTCGATGATGACTTGTCCTAAAGATGGCGCTTCTGCAGATTGGAAAGAGCTAGCAGCAGTAAGATCTGCGCCTGCACCTGGTTGGAATAGCGTGCCCATTGTAAGGGCAAGTGTAATCGCTACACACGTCGTAATAATGTAAAACGCAAGGGTTTTACCGCCCATACGACCTAAAGTTGATAGATCTTTAAGGGAGCTTGTACCGCAAACCAGCGACACAAATACCAGTGGCACAACAAGCATCTGCAAACTTGCTATGAAAATTTTTCCACCGACCTCAAATAGCCCGTTAACAACGTAGGTGTTAACAAAGCCTTCATCCCCAAATAGGATTCGAATGGCAAATCCTGTCAAGATGCCCGCAATCATACCGAAAATAATTCGGCCAGTTAGTGACATTGGTTTCTTGGTATTCATCATGAACACTCCTTTTATTATTCACTTCGACATCATTTCAAAGCGAGCAGGAGGTTAGCAGGCGAAAAGAAATTTAAGAAAGGAAAAAAGCGAATTGGAATTATAGATGTGACATGGATCACTGGATTTGACTGGAATTTAACTCTGGATTAACATTTATATATAGTTTTTATGACTACAATTATAACCATATAACAAATTAAATTTCAATTAGTTACACATGGACAAATCACCACCACATATGCAACAGAGGTGTTTAGAAAACGATCAGAAAAACAGGTGGTTATAGGAGAACTAATTATTCAATGAGTATGAATAGAGTTGCGTGCTACAAATGTTGTAGCACGCAGAAAAATGAGGGCTAAGCGTGAGCTTGAGGTTGGTAGCGGCCGGGTTTGTGGTTCATCGCTAGGATGAGGTTGGTTGCCACTGCGCCAAATACAGACAGAGCGATAATGTGAAGGTCGACAATGAATAGCGACATGATAACAATCGTGCAGTCCATGCCCATCTGCACCTTACCGGCACGAATCCCAAACTTGTCTTGTAGGTATAAAGCGAGAATGTTGAACCCGCCAAGGCTCATTTTATGGCGGAAAATGACCAACATACCAATACCGATCAATCCGCCACCAAAGATAGCTGCGTAAATGGCATCAATGTGAGTTAGTTGAATGACGTGGTGCAAATGGTCTACAGCAAAAGAGACGATAGCAACGGCAATGAATGTGTTGAGGGTAAAACGCCACCCCATTCGCGTAAACGAGAGGTAGTAGAAAGGCAGGTTCAATACAAAGAAGACTTGGCCAAAACTAAAGTCGGAGATCTTGGTAATGAAAATCGCAAGTCCTGCTGTACCACCGGTTAAAAGCCCAACTTGGTTAAAGAAGGTGACCCCAAGTGATACAAGTGCACTGCCTAAAATCAGTGCTAAGAGGTTTTCTCGAAGGCTATGGTCGTTATCCATCAATGATTCCTTTTCTAAACTGTCCTGTCCTTTGATCCAAAGGATTTATTCGGCGCTAAAGATGGCGTCAATTGAAGGCGATGTCGAGAATGTGGCACGGATTCAAAGTTTGTGGGGTGTTAATGAATGTTTACACTTTGGCCATTAAGCAGCACATCTACTAGCATTTCGTATTTCGTATTTCGTATTTAGCTAATGCCATACCAGCCACGATGGGTTGCTAAATCGTTGAGCTGGTCAATTTCTTTCTGAGTTTCACTTAATAGCCAATCAACGATTTCATCGAGCACGGCAGAGTGTGTTCGTTGATGGCAGTAATAGCGCCAAGCGCTGTTTTGAACATGAATGTGCTGCGGACATTGAAGGAACCCATTCTCTAGTTCGGGTAATACTAACAGTAAATCGGTCACCGTTGCGCCTTGGCCGGCCAAGCAAGCACTCAACGAGAGATCAAGAGAGTAGAACGTACTGCTTCGTGGAGAGGTTTTCTCGGTGATGGATTGAGCGTTGAGCCACAGATTCCAATCGTAATGATCTTGAGTGGCGTGTAGCTCGGCATCGTTAATATGGAGTCAACAGACACATCGCTAGCCAAGCTTTGGGCGCAAACGGGAGCCATGTATTCTTCACGCATGAAAAACATATCCGGCTGGTTTTCGTATCGGCGTTTCTGACGGGTTGTGAGTATGAGTAGGTCGTAATCATTACTTTCTAACTCTTCGTCCTCTATTAAAGAGGGAACCACCACAATTTCATGTTCTGGGTATCGCTCATACAATTGATGAATTTTCGGAATCAATGAGCGTGTGGAATAGCTCAGTGCCGCTTTAATGGTAATTCGCTTGTGTTCGGGCTGACGCCAGCGAGCGATTTCGGCTTCAAGCGTGCCATAGTTGGTTTTCAACACTTGATACAGGTTCTCACCATAGGGTGTTAACGTGATGGCTCGGTGGTGCCTTTCGATAAGTGGCACTGCCAACTCTTCTTCGAGCTGTTTAACTTGTCTGCTCACTGCACTTTGCGTCACGTTAAGCTCAAAAGCAGCATGAGTAAAACTCATTCTTCTTGCAACGGCTTCGAATGTCTTGAGGCTATTATGTGAGTGGGGGAGATTCTTGTAATGTTTCATTTTTTATTCGTATGAGTTTTATGAATGTAAGAGTGGCAGAAATGTTAATTGAACGCCAGTTTTAGAAAGAATAATCTTGCCGCCTGACTTATCTCTTTTGTTTTTACTTCTTCGTATATAGAAATGGGCGCATGACACTGACATGAAGAACATCCTCAAACTCGCACTTCCTCTCATCATTTCACAGCTGATCGCAATGGCATTGGTCTTAACCGATGTGTGGATGATGTCTCGCATTAGCGTAGAGGCGCTCGCCGCGGGTGGTTTAGGGGCGTCTGTGTACTTCTTTGCCTTCATTATTGGTAGCAGCACGGTGGGTTGTGTAGCGAACCTTATTGCTATTGCTTATGGCCAACGTGTGGCAAGGCGTCGATTCGGTAATCAGCAGATCCGCCTTGCTGTTAAAGGGGCGGTGTTATTGACGATCATCATGACTGTGGTTCTGATGTTAGCGATTTCCTATGCTCCGAATGTTCTGGAAATGGCCAAGCAGCCTGATGAAATCATTGCCTTGTCGATGCAATATGTTGGTGCGTTAAAATGGGCAATCTTCCCGTCTTTGGCGCTCTTGATTTTGCGCGGCTTAACCAGTGCACTCGGCAATGTTCGTTCTATCATGGTGATGTCAGTGATTACCGTTATCTTGAATGTGCCCATTAGTTATGTATTGGCTTTTAGCTTGGATATGAAGCTAGCGGGTCTTGGCTATGGTACGGCGATTGCGGCTTTGTTCGTCATGCTTGGCTACGGCCTTTGGGTATTTAGCCAAAGACAATACGTAGGCTTTGCCCCTTGGCATCGCGTGAATGAGTACTCGATTACTCTCATCAATCCGCTGTTGAAAATGGGCTTGCCTATCGCTGTGGCAGCCATGTTGGAGCACGGTTTGATTTACGGTGGTACGTTAATGGCGGGTACCATAAGTGTCGCCGCTTTGGCCTTGCATCAAATTCTCCTACAGTGCCTAAGCTTCACTTGGAACATCAACTTCGGTTTTTCACAGGCAGCAGCGATTTTGGTTGGCCGCGAATATGGCGCTGGCAATATGAAAGGTATAAAGCGTTTATCCGTACAGAGCTTCCAGTTAGTAACAGGCCTGAGCATTGTTTTGTCTGCGGTATTTATTGCATTCCCAGAAGTTATCGCGCAATTCTTCCAAATATCTGATGCGGCGATGGTTACTCTATTAGTATCGGTACTTTGGGTAGTGGCAATCAGCTTTATTGTCGATGCTTGGCAGTTGCTGGCTATTAACCTACTCCGTGGCATGAAGATTGTTATGTTCCCAACGGTGATTACCGCTATTGGTTATTGGCTGGTGGGCCTTCCTGCCGCTTGGCTACTAGCGGCCAATTATGGTCTAGGTGGTATTTGGGCGGGCATTGGTATAGGTCTTGGGGTGACGGGTATATTATTGCTGGCGCTGCTGCAACATCGTTTAAAGCCAGCTTCTATTGAACCAATGCCAGAACCCTCATTGGCTTAAGGCAACAAGCCTCATTGCAGGCGGACTAGTTCAAGTTCGTCTGCAATTCAATTCTATTGCGGCCGTTTCGTTTAGCTTGATAAAGCATTTTATCGGCTTGCGATACGGCTGTTAAAAAGTCTCCTTCTTGCCATAGAGCGACACCAATACTGACGGTGATCGCCTTATTCAGCCCTAGATCATCTGCGATGTACTTTTCACAGTGACTTCTTATTCGCTGAGCAATTGCGTAGGCTTGATCCAAGTCGGTACTTGGTAGTATCAATAGAAACTCTTCCCCTCCTACCCGACCAAAAATATCCTTACTGCGGCTTTCTTGAGTCACTAATTGACAGAACTCAATCAGGGCTTGATCGCCAATAGAATGGCCGAAGTGATCGTTAATAGACTTGAAGTGATCAATATCGATCATGCAAATGCTAGCTGGGTTGTGGGGAGTGACCGTCACCTCTTTAGTGGCCGCGTGAATGAGTGCGCGTCGGTTTAATACGCCTGTAAGTGAGTCGTGGTTGGCTAATGTGGTGAGTTCCTGCTCTTTTTGCGAAATGGTGTCAGCCATTTGATTGAAGGCATCAAATAGCTCGCCTATCTCATCCGTTCTGGCTGATAGCATGGACTTCTGACGTTGACCCAAGGCAATTTCTTTCACTCGCGACTTCAACTCATTGATTGGTGATGCAATGTAGCTTGTTAGATATAAGGTTAAGCCAATAAACAGCACCAATGCTGCAGAGACATAAAGGATAACTTCTTTAGCAATGTCGCTCCGTTTCTCATCTTGGGAGAAGGTCGGGATGAATATAATTAGGCTGACACCTTTTTGATTATCAGTAGTCAGGTGTTCAAGGTCTCTCACCGTCAGTACCCGATTGAGTGTGCCCGTGATGGGATGATTGACCAGCAGACCGCCTAGCTCGCTGCGTTGAGTGGGTTCATCGGTTTCATTCAGGCCATATTTTCTTAGTGTTTTCTCCTCCAAGTAGGTGATGGGAGACATCACTCGCAGCGTCTTTCTATTGACTAGGGCAATGTCTACCGCGTCTATCTGGCCTTGGGCAAAGCTGGATCGAATGGTAAAGATCTGATCTTCAAGCAACGTTCTGTCTAACACTGCGGTGAAATAGCCTTGAAGCTCGCCTTTGCAATTCATCATAGGGCGCGAAAAGTAGTACGTCGCGGTATCAAAAATCAGCCCCAGTTGCTCAACTTGAGCGGCGGGCGCTAGGGTGATAACTGCTTGAGGCAGCTTCTTGTATTTGCGAATTTGCGCCAGCTCGAGGCTGAGTTGCCTTGCTTCGAATGAGTTTTCTTCTCCACGGGATTTGAGTATATGTAAACGTCGGCTTAACTCTTCCGCTTTAACAAAATACTTCGGGCTGTTTTGCTCCCAGAGCCGATGGGAGTAGCTGAGTAGTGCGAGGCCTTCACGAGATAAAATAGGTGTGCCGGAGAGCTTCTTACGCAGTACGTATCGATTGCTCTTATTCGAAGAGAGTGCGGAGTTAATTACGCGGCCATCAATATCTGTGGTGAGATACATTGAAAACCCTGAGCGTAGGCTGACGGATTGACTGAGCTGAAGATCAAGTTTTTCTGGTGAAATGGCGCAGTTGGCAGCAGTAAGGCTAATCGAATCGAATTCCGTGAATCGTTGCTCAATGTAGTGGCGCATCTCTTGCGCCCCTTGAGTAGCGGCCAACTGGGCGGACTGACTGTAGTGATCACTAAGTAAGGTGCTTTTGGCATTATAAAAAGCCACACCTAAAGCAATGATGGATATGGCAAGCGGTAGCAGAATGATGAAGGCACGAATTCCTATCTTATTCATTCGTCACCCATCGCTGGTCATCGGGCTCAATGATGCCAAAGCTGTGCACTACTTTCAGTGCGTCTCCTTGAAACTGACCGAGATGCATGGGTAATGCAACGTGATGATCAGCTCTTAGAGTGATCATAGACTTACCTTGGTATAGGGTCAGGTTTTCAAGGTTGTTCATGATCGATTGTTTGTCGTTGCTCTCACTCGCTTCAATGGCCTGTTTGAGCAGATAAATCAGGTCGTAATGGGACTTGGTGGAGTAGGTGACAATACTGTCATTTCCATGCATTTGTCTAAACTGAGTGGCGAAGTCTCGTTCAACTTGGGTTTCTAAATCGCTGAAGAAGTTAAGTGCAGTGTAGATGCCGTCTAACGCTTCGTGCTGAACATTAGCAAGATAAGTTTCGTCAGCGGCGAAGGCGATCACTTCAATCGGTCTAGAAAATTGATATTGATGTATTTGATGTAGGAATCGAAATCCATCGCGACCTGGAAGGATCAGCATGAGAACATTGGCCTGAGACTGTTCGATCCTATCTAATACTTGGGTGTAATCTAATACCCCAAATGGCGCAAACTCGACCCCAGAAATTGTCGCATCATTCTCCTCAACCTGTTCAATAATGCGCTTTGACATGCGGTGTGGCCAAATGTAGTCGTAGCCGAAAATGTAAAACTGGTCGCCAAGGTTATCAACCGCATAGGGGATCAGCGGGTTAATGTACTGCTCAGGAATGGTGCTGTAACAAATTAGATACTCGTTGAAGTGGCGACCTTCGTAGTCGATGCCATACAACATGGGTGTTTTGTGCATTTCTGCTACTTCGCTCATTGCGTAGCGCGACGAGCTGCTAACAGGGCCAAGAAGCGCCAATACATTATCAATTTGAATCAGTTCACGGCTGTACTTGACGGTTTTTCCCGGTGTCGTTTCGTTATCGCGAACAATGAGTTCAAATTTGCGGCCCTTTACCCCCCAGATTGGTTGATTTGTTCCACCGCTAATTGCGCGCCTTTGAGGGCTTTCTGACCATAATTGCTAAACGCGCCAGACAGTGGCAGCACGACACCAATTTTTATTGGTGGTTGTTCTTGGCTGCAACTGAGCAAAACAGGGGCAATAACAAAGAGAGCCAACAGGCTCTTAAGCACATTCATGGAACCACTTTACTGATAGTTTTATCTATTAAGCGTATACGAAAATGCTCAGTTTGAAGGAAATATGTGGTGTTTAAGAGCGTTTTTTTTAGGTTTACTTATTCATATGCCTCAAATCTCATTATTGATTCAGTCTGAAAATTCTCATTCAAATGTCGTTATGCTTCAAAATGGAGAAAGAACTGAGGAAAAATCATCGATTTACGCTAATACTTAGTGGGTCAGAGGTTCTGAACGAGGTTTAGCCTTGAAGAAATGGATTTTATGGCTGGTGGTCGCTATCCCTGTCTTGGTTTGGGGAGGGCTCAGTCTCTACCCTAATATATGGTGGGTGGAAAACATCATTGCGTTTCCCGCACTGTTTTTAGCCTACTACGTGCTCGCGTCTTGCCTACTTCTGTTTCTTAAAAGTTGGGCACACCTCGTTGTCAGTGTGATTGCGATGTCGGTCTATTACATGCTGACTTTGCCTTCGACAACGCTTCATCGCCACCAATGCGATCGCCCAGTGTCTATCGTCCAGTTTAATCTGTATTACGAGAACCAAGATCCCAACGCCTTTATTAATTATTTAATGGCGCATCCTAGCGATCTAGTGGTTATGCAAGAGGTAGCGCCAGAGATCGGTGAGAAGCTTAAACTGCTCGGCGATCTATACCCCTACCAATATGGCGGTCAGGAAGGAGTAGGGTATCCGTCTAGCCAAATGATTCTTAGTCGCCATCCGCTTGAAGAGATGTCGGTGTATACCACTCCAGATAGGCAGCATGTGATCTCAGGATCTTGGAAGTTAAGTCCCGGCAGGCAGGTACACCTTTTAACCGCACATCCGCCTTCGCCAAGAAGTCTAGAACTTTGGCATCGACGGAATGCTCTTATCAGCACGGTAGAACGGATGGTTGAGAGTTATTCAAGTGATGAGATGTTAATCGTTGGCGATTTTAATTTATCGGCAACAAGTATTCGGTATGCGAAATTATTCCCCGGTTTTGATTCGGCTGCCGTAGCGAGTTGGCCGAATTGGAATCACATGTTTACTACGCCGGCGTTTACTATGATCGGTATCGACCATCTATGGATAAAGTCACAAAAAACGGGTTGGCGAATCTGTTCTCGCTCAACCCGTGAAAGTGTTTCGGGCTCCGACCATAAAGCGGTCAAAACCATTATTGGTTACTAGCATTGGATACTAGCAAATAAAGTAATCAGTGAGCGTAGTTACTGATTCTGTTTTAGCTCGCTCAATACATCCAAAAGTGAACGTCGAATAATTGGTTTAAGCGCTTTCACCTCTGCACAGGGTTCGACCAAGTCTGGGATCTGGTAGGTCTGCATACTCGCCGCAATAGCGGAGCGAACCCCATTGTTTGAGTCTTCAAATGCAAGGCACAGTTTTGGGTCGACACCTAACCGAGAAGCAGCCAGTAGGTAAATTTCTGGGTGAGGCTTACCATGGCTCACTTCACAGCCAGTGGTGATATGATCGAAGTACTGGTCAAGGCCTGCCAAACGCAGTTTTATTTCCGCTACGTCTTTGTTGGTCGAGGTGGCAACGGCGGCTGGTATGCTTGATCCTTCAGCCATTGCAATAGCTCTACAACGCCAGTTTTAACAGGAATCGCGTGATGCTTCACCACAGCGTTATAGCGGACACGCCATTCGTTATGCAGGGCAGGGTAGTCTAAACTCGGCCCATAACCCTCGCGAAGAGTTTGTTCTATTCCCGCCGAGTTTCGGCCAATAATTGAAAGGTAAACATCTTCCAGAAAAGGCACATTCTGCGCCTCGCAGGCTTGTTTAAAGATCGACATGCAAACGCGTTCCGTGTCGAGTAACAGTCCATCCATGTCAAAAATAGCAGCGTGAAAATTCATTTGAGTTTCTTATACAGCGAGGTTTAATGAAAAGTCTCTGCAGCCTTCGTTTCAAAGATGCTATAGCGACCAAAGAGTGCAGTATTGTGGCATAAGTGAATAGTAATGGATAACTTAATGTTTCTTCAATTGCCCATCTGCGGTAGTTTGTCACATAGAATTAAATGCCAGTAGGCACTGGACAAAGCAAAGGTTGGTTAAGGAGTCATAATGAAGAAGATCGCTTTCATAACAGGTGCAACGTCAGGGTTTGGGCGTGCAGCAGCAAAACGTTTTGCTCAAGACGGTTGGGCTTTGGTTCTATCAGGCCGACGCGAAGAGCGTTTAGCCGCTCTGAAAAGTGAATTGGATGTGCCTGTGCATACGATCAAATTGGATGTTCGAGATTCGGATGCGGTTGCGCAAGCAGTGTCGTCTTTACCGGCAGAGTTTGCTGAGGTGTCATTACTCGTCAACAATGCAGGTCTAGCACTTGCACCTCAAGGTGCCCCTGATGTGGATCTTAAAGACTGGCACACGATGATTGATACTAATGTAACTGGCTTGGTCAATGTGACTCATGCAATGTTACCCACTTTGATTCGCTCGGGCCGAGGTAGTTCAATCATCAATGTTGGCTCAATTGCGGGTTCATGGCCATACCCGGGAAGCCATGTTTATGGCGCGACCAAAGCATTTGTCGAGCAGTTTAGTTACAACTTGCGCTGTGATTTACAAGGTACGGGCGTTCGCGTGACAGACATCGCTCCTGGCTTAGCAGAAACGGAATTTACTTTAGTTCGTACAAAAGGTAATCAAGACGCTTCAGATAACTTATATTCAGGTACCGAACCACTCAGTGCCGAAGATATTGCCGAGCAGATGTTTTACGTCGCTACACTTCCTGAGCACATCAATATCAATCGACTCGAAGTGATGCCAACGCGCCAAGCATGGTCACCGTTTGCGATTGATAGAGATTAATCAGAGTATTCTGCGGTTATGCGAGTAGGCACTTCAATGTGATTTGGAGTGAGTAGAATGAGAAAAGCCTCGTCAATTGACGAGGCTTTTTGCTTGCGGGTTACGAATAACCGAGACTAGTGTTCAAGGGAAACTAGTGATCAAGGTAGAGGTAGTTCTGCCAACTCTTCATTCGGATCAGTACCTTACGCATCACAGAAACATGAGTGAACTTATCGGAATAAACCGCAACCTCTACAGCGGTACCCATTGGCAGGTTGTACTCGGTCATATCATCGGTTATCTCTAGGTTAACGAACACGCGGCCATCGGTACGCAGTGCATTGGTGCCTAGAAGCGAACCACGGGCTTGGAATTGGCTTTCACCAACTGCGGGAATCACTTCAATAACGCGTCCTGTGAAGACTCTGCCTGGAATCGCGCGGAACTTGAATTCAGCCTCAAAACCCGGCTGTAGGCGCTGAAGTGAGTTCTGTCTGAATGCTGCCGTATACAAACGCTTCTCAGTGTGCACAAAGGTCATCACCGGCGCTAATGGCAGAGGTACGGCCATAACACCCGGGCGCAGTGCTAATTGAGTGACGTAGCCTTCAGTCGGGGCACGTACAACCGTTTGGTCTAAATCGAACTCAGCTTTACGCAATTCTGCCAGCAAGCGAGCCACTGTTGTATTCTCACCACCGATTTCAGAATCCAAAGAGATCTGCGCTTGATTTACGTTTGCCTCGGCTACGCTAAGTTGTGCTTCTGCAGCTTTGTAGGCTTGACGGCGAGTATCCAGTTGTTGCTCAGTAAACGCGCCTTTGTCGAAACCACGTTGATAACGGTCAAATTCGCGTTTGGCTTTATCACGTTCGGCTGCGGCTTTTTCTCTGGCGGCTATCGTTTCTTGGAAGTTAGATTCGAGACCTAAAGCCCCTTGGCTTGCTTCCTTAATTTGCGCTTTAATCTTGGCCACTTCCGCTTCAAACGGAATAGGGTCAATCTTAAATAGCACATCACCCTGTTGAAGCGGGGTGTTTGGTTCAACAGGAACTTCAATCACACGGCCACGAACGCCAGAAACGATAGGTGTCGTTGAATAAACTTGGTTACCAATTGCTGTAAACGGGTGGTTATAGTTCATCAGTAAGATCAAGGTACCGACGAGTACGATGCCACCAAGTACGGCTGTCGGAACTGTCCATTTGTTTAATGGAATCTTAAAGACTTTGAAGATCGTGATACAGATCGCGGCGTAAGTAAGAACTAAAAGTAAGTCCATTATTGTTCCTCCTCATTACTTCCTTGGCGGGGAGTGACAGTAGTCGACTCTTGCGATTGTGTTTTAAGTGCAGCAACTTCCTTTTCAAGCTGTGCTACTTGATCAATCAGCGCTTCAACACGATGGTGTGTATCCATTTGTTCGGCTTCAAGCTTCTGGAAGCCCCAGCCTCTTTCTTTACGCCACAATGTTGCCCATATCCATAGGAAGGGCCAAATTGCATGCAGTGTAAATAGGCTGACCCAGCCAGCATAGTGAATAGCGTCTTGATGTGGGTGTTCACGCTCTTTGGCAATTTCATAAGGAATATCGTGGATAACGATGATACCGTAGAAGATGACGAGCGCGACAAAGATCAATATACCTAGAGCGAAATAATCGAGAAACATACAAACGTCCTTGTCTATGATGGTTTGATTTTCATGTGCATCATGTAAAAGATAAGTAATTCACCATTAAAAGTATATATAAAAAACAACATATTATAACTTGGCGCATGCTAGCTGATGGCTAAATATACAGAAGGGAGTACGGATGGAATTTGGTGGCGAAATTGCAGCGCTAGGCGCGGCCTGTGTTTGGGCGTTTGCAACTTGGATTTACGGGCAATTTAGTCATCAATTTAGCGCACTTCAGCTTAATATTGTTAAAGGGGTCATTGCCTCTTTGATGATGTTGATATTGCTTCCGTTTACATCTACTGATACTTCAACAATTGAGATCAACCACTGGCTCATTTTGGGGCTGTCCGGAGTGATTGGTATTGCGATTGGTGACTCTGCGTACTTTGCTTCACTAAAGCGTATTGGTGCCAACAAAACCTTGCTTCTTGAATCTCTCGCACCTCCGCTTTCAGGCGTTTTAGCGCTGGCATTACTTGGCTCGGTGCTCGGTATTCAGGCTTGGCTAGGCGTGATAGTGACGACTGTTGCGGTTACCTTTGTGATATTTCAGCCATCGAAAGTTGGTGAGCAGCAGAGTTGGTCTGGTATTGGTTTCGGGCTTTTAGCCAGCGTTTGCCAAGCCTCAGGCGTTGTGATTTCTCACTATGCTCTGGTTGCTGCCGATATGTCGCCATTACTTGGGGCTTTAGTGCGGTTAAGCGTCGGGGTTGTCGCCGTAGTTGGTGTGGTTTTAATCTTAGAAAAGTCGCCAATACAAAACATGATGTCGAACCTAAAAAGCCTCAGCCAGCGAGCATTTCTGTGGCTGTTGTGTGCCATCTTTGTCGGTACCTTTTTGGCGTTGTGGTTACAGCAAATTGCTCTGAAATACGCGAACCCTGCAGTCGCTCAAACACTGATTGCAACCAGTCCATTGTTCATTCTGATTATCTCTTTGGTGAAAGGGGAGTCGATATCCAAGCGCACTATTTTTGGTACGGTCTGCGCTGTTGGGGGAATATCGCTGTTCTTTCTTTGATTAGGAGTGGCTCTAGAACATTGGTGAGGACAAAAAAAGTAGCGCACTGCGCTACTCTGTACAAACTTGATTTCGGCCGTTGGCTTTCGCTCTGTAGAGGGCTTTATCGGCTCGATAGAAAGTGCGCTGGGTATTCTCCCCTTCTCTGTGGAGCGTAATACCAATACTCACGGTTAAGCCACGTTCGCCCAGGATATCATTCCACTTGAACTGGAATATGCGCTCTCGATAGTTTTCAGCATGCATTTCCGCTTGTTCAAGTGTCGACTTTTCCAAGATAACCAAGAACTCTTCCCCGCCGAAACGCACGCAAGATGCACCTCTGAACTTAAAGTACGCAGAAAGCTCATGTGACACGTTCACAATGGCCTTATCGCCAACCAAGTGACTGAGTTCGTCGTTGATCGATTTGAAGTGGTCGATGTCGATCACCATCAAAGCAAACGGTGTGTCATGGAGCAAGAGATCTTTGAGTTTCACATCTAGCCAACGGCGGTTGTGTAGATTAGTCAGAGGATCGGTAAATACGTCTTGCTGCAACTGAGCCACGGTGTTTTTCTGTGTCTCAGTGGTTTCTTTAAGTTCTTTGTTCTCAAGCTCAGAGAGGATAAGTTTCAACTGCAGTTCGAAGCGCGAAAGTCGTCGAAGCTGGCTCGCCCCCAACTCTGTAATTGGAATGTTCTTCATTAAATCCGATTCAATTCGATATCCAGTCTTCTGATAGCTGAGCGCTTTTTTAAAGTTGCCTTGAGCTTGATAGATATCGCTGAGGGAGTCACTTAGCCTTTTCGCAAGAATAGGTGAAGAATGACCTTTGATGCGCTTGTCCGCGGAATGCAACACGAGCTGTGCGATATGGGATCGCCCTGTCTCGCTCAGGCAGTGGGCCAGCTCCAATCGAACCATATTCGACAACCAATCAGAATGAATATTACCTGCGCTGTACTGCACATTACCTATGGTTTGAAGCGCTTCTTCAGGCTTCTTCTGCATGCGATAGAGCTTTGATTGATACAGGAGGATTTGACCGGTTAGGATCTTATCGCTCACTAGGATGCTCAGCTCTTCACATTCGCGAATCAGATCATTTGCTGCTGCAGCACGATTGAGTTCGATGTAGCAAGATAGCATGTAGAGTTTGTAGCGTAGACGCAATGAACGACTTGAAATTGCATGGTCTATGCTATCGATTTTTTGGTAGTAACGAAGCGCGCGGTTGTGATCGCCATACGCATCGCACAAATTACCCATGCCTAACACAGCCATCGCGTAAGCTCGATGTAACCATGTTCGACTGCGATAGTGGAAGCTGTAATGTATTCGTTTAGGGCGCCGTGGTAATCACCGGAATCGACTAAACGTTCACTTAAGCTCGCTTTGACTTCAAGCATGACTTCTGCATCTTGCGGTAAAGAGAGAAGATTCAATGCGGCTTTCAATTCATCAATACTTGCTTGGGCTTGTTTAAGTTCGCTTCGATACTCCGAGCTGATAATCAAGCATTGAGCCTGTTCAATCGCTGTTGTTGCGACATGTTGCCTGATGTGGTTCCAGAATATAATGGCCTCTTCGCCTGTGACAGCTGAGGCATCTAAGCCAGAGTCACTGATTTTATTTAGCAGAGTGTCCATTCAACGCATCCTGTGTCTTGCTGTCTTCAAGTTGTTGTAAGGTAAATGGGAAGGTCAAAATGTCTTGGTATTCCACAATGGGTAGAGTGCTTTTGAGTCCTTTGCGATGCCAAGGATAAATCTCGATCATTTTCGCTAAGACTTGGAATACGTTATGCGCTTCTTCACCTTTATCCGCTAATAGTAGGCCTATGCGGTCGCTGCTTAAGCGGGAAAGCAGGTCTCGTTTGTTACACAGTGAATGGGCAATTTCGGCGCAAACTTCTAGGTAGTTAGTATCATCATGCTGAATGATGATGACTGCATGGTTAGAGCGTTTAAGTTCCGTCTTAAATAGGACGAGTTGCTCCCACCAATAGGTTTCCGACACCATTTGCGTGAGCAATTTTTCAGAATCAAAATCGTGTTGTCCACGAATTCGATTAATCAGTTTCCGAGCGCGCTGTTCAAGTTGCCGCTTTGAAGCTCGTGCCTTGTCTAACCCAACGCGAGCAGTTTGCTCACGAAGCATGTTGATTGAGTGGGTGCGATACTTTTTGAACGCAGTTAGCGCGTTTTCATAGTCTCCGCTCTCTTCGGCAACTCGGGACTGTTGAAAACAAATTTGAGAAAGCAGCTCCCCATTGTCGAAGGAGTTAGCGGAGGTTTCCGCCTGTTCTAACAGAGCTTTTGCCTTATCTGGATGGTTTCGAAGCAGCTCTAGCCTTGCACGGCTGATGTAAGAGTGCGCTTTCATCCAGACGAGTTCGTGTTTGATCGCTAGGTCATGAGCTTTTTTGGTGGCAATTTCGGCTTCTTCCAATCGCTCTAAACCGAGTAGAGCTAGGCCGCGAAAATCCCATACCTCTGCGTGCCAAGTACTGTTATTGACACCTTCCAAAATTTCTTCAGCGCCGTCGAGCACGCTTAGCATCTCGACGTAGTTGTTGAGTAAATACAGATCCCATGCCAGTAAGATGCGAGCTTTACCTTCCAACCAACCTATGCGCATGTTATTAGCGACAGTGACTGCTAACTCGTGTGTGCTTTTTGCTAGGTTATGTTCGCTGGTGATTCGCCAAACATTGCCCAATCCAATGAGACATTCGATTTGAATTTCGACTTCATCGACCAGAGCTGATTGTTCTAAGGCTTTGATCCAGTATTGCTGGGCGGAGTAGTACTTGGCTTGGCCCCAGTAGTGTAGGGCATAGATGTGGAGAATTTCGGGTAAGAAGTTGTCGGTGTCGAGTGTAGAAAGGCGCCCATGGGCTTCTTTAATGACCTTTAACCCTCTGCGGTAGTCCATCAGACACCAGTAACATCGTGACATGATGACTTGGCTGGCGATAGCGCCTTCTGGATAGAGAATCTGGGCTGCTCGCGCTGCGCACTGTTCAGCAATGGCCAACACCTTTTCGGGTTCAGCTTCAATCCTGGGTTTGAGCTGCTCAATCTCTATTTCCAGAAGATGTTGGTTTTTATCCAATGAGTTAATCCTTCAACAACACAAAAACTTCAATGATATCAATAACAGTATAAGAGGCCGCTTATATGCATTCTAGATAAAGTACCAAAACTTAAACTATTTGCAGGGGGACTTCACACTATCGTTAATTATGAAAGCAGTTCTCGTAGTGTCAAAGGTTTCTGCGTTAAGCCTAAGTTTTGCGCCGCTGTTTTACCGTCTTTATCTTGGTAGCACAGATTGTGCCATGCCCGAAAAATATCGAGCATTGGAAGCAACCCACCCGGTCGAAGCTTGCGTCTCGGTTCATTGATGAACTCGGAAAACAGCAGTTGAAACCTATCTTGATAAAACTGAGTTTTGTCGATGCTTGCCTTCATTAACCATTGATTTGGCTTAGGATTATCTCCTGCTAGGTAACAAATCCCTTTCGAGCTCTTGCCCTGCTTCGCGATGGCCCAACGGTCGCGCCACCAACCCATATGTACGATGTCGATTTTTTCAAAACTACGGAAACTGTCCCATTGTGGATCTTTTTCCACGTACATGAGGTCAATTTTTTGTCGCTGAATACGCGATAAGCAGACACTTAATGCCGCAGATCGCAAAAGCGGATCTTGAGGGAGATATAATGCGACTCTATTTTCATCGTTGAGCATGCTCATAATGTGCAAAAAGTGCGCATAGGAAGTGTACGGTGGACGAACCAGAGCCCCTTTTGAGGGGTAATGGAAAGTGCTCAAGTTACCCATTGGGTCTTCCACGTTACCTCGTGCCAAAATCGCTTGGTATTTTTGGTCAATGCGCTCTTTCAAGTCCTCAGAAGGAGAAGACGGAACGGTATTGGTTTCGGACGAGTACTCTCTGGAAACAAAACGAGCTGGAGATTGGTATGGGTCGTGATCGAGCTCGCTAATAGGCTCTTCATCAGCAGAATAATTCACGTGCTGGCAGAGCACATAACCTGTTTCCGCTTCTGTGGTCGCAATCCAAATAACGCCATTTCCGCTGTGTTTCTGCAGCTTGGCAAAGTTAGAGGCAAGTTGGTACTCACTAGCGTGATTTACCCAACGAGCGTCAATCATCGCTAAGTTACGACGGCAACGGCTCGCGATATGATCCAAGTGGTCATAGAAGGTTTTTGGATTGATAGAAAGCTTGCGACAGATTTCTCGCACCGAATAGCTCATAAACAGCAATCCGAGTAAGCTCTCTTGAAAATCGAGTTTGTGGTTTATGCCTGACCATTTATCAACAAAAGTGGATTCACATTTTTTGCAGCGGTAGCGTTGTCTGTCGCCACTGTAGCCGAATGCGTGATAAAGATGTTTGTGAGTATGGACAGAAAGACCAGCGTTTTCGCAGTCTTGATTTTTACAGGCAGGCAGCCCTTCGCAATGTTGCTGGCGTAAACGGCTCAGCTCATCGAGGACGTCTTGGTTGTTAAGTAAGGGGGGAAAGCACCACATTCACGGCAAACCATCGCTGGTCGTTTAGGGTTCGCGCGTTGCAAGACATAATGTTTTGCATCACTCAATCCAAAGTTGTCACACGCCAATGTTTTACAAAAGTTGAGTTGTAACCCGTCTGCTTCCTTGGGCAGTTCTCCGTTAGACACAATCGCCCCTCGGGAATTTAAGTCGCTGCCTGCGCAAACAAGCAGCGTTTCGATATTACTTTTCAATGATATTTATTATTGAAGGAGATTAGATGTTGATTGCTGTCTCTAGAGCAACGCGCATCATGTCGTTGAACGACTTCTGACGCTCTTCTGAGCTCAGCTTCTCGCCACGGATGATGTGGTCTGAAACAGTTAGGATAGTTAGAGCTTTCGCGCCCAGATCGGCAGCTACGCCGTAAATGCCAGCCGCTTCCATATCGACACCTAGGATGCCGAGTTTTTCCATCTTCTCGAAGATGTCTGCTTCTGGTGTGTAGAAAAGGTCTGCAGAGAATACGTTACCCACTTTCACTGGTACTTCCTGAGAGCGAGCTTGGTTCACGGCTTCTTCTAGAAGACCGAAGTCAGCGATTGCTGCGAAGTCGTGGTTGTTGAAACGAATACGGTTCACTTTAGAATCCGTAGATGCACCCATACCGATAACAACGTCCATTAGGTTAACGTCGTCACGTACTGCGCCACAGCTACCTACGCGGATTACGTTTTTAACGCCGTACTCAGCAATTAGCTCGTGAACATAGATACAACATGAAGGAATACCCATGCCGTGGCCCATTACCGATACTTTTTTTGCCTTTATAAGTACCTGTAAAACCAAACATATTGCGAACGTCACAAACTTGCTTTACATCGTCTAGGAATGTTTCAGCAATGTACTTAGCGCGTAGCGGGTCGCCTGGCATAAGAACCGTTTCTGCGAAATCACCTGGTTGTGCATTAATATGAGGGGTTGCCATCGTTGTTACTCCAAATGTTGTTTATGCATCTGTGCATATAACGAATTCTGTTTAAATTCGTAAGACTATTTGCAGCAATACTAGCGTTATAAAATAGGGTTTCTTGAGATGTCGGTCACAAACTATGGCCATTTAGTCAGAATAATTGCCCTTGATAACTAAATATGTTGAAAGCGCTAAGGCAATCGATTTGTTAGCGCAACTTGCTGTCTATTAGAGTGTGAATAGTCGGTCATATCTTTGATGAGATGTTGATTCAAGCACTTAAACAAGGCTAACCTTAACAGTGAATAATAAAGGGAAGGGTAAGCGTTGATGTTTACAAAGAAGTGGGGACGAGCGGCTGCAGTGTTAATCGCTTGTTTATCGAGTACTGCATGGGCCGCAGCCTACCATTTGCCTATTGAAGGAAGCCGTATTGTTGGCCGCACTCAGTATCATGTGGTGGAACATGGGGAAACGTTGGCAAATATAGCCAAGCAATACGATGTGGGCTTTCTATCATTGATGGCCGCCAACAAAGGTGTCGACCCGTTTTTGCCCGAGGAAGGATTCGTACTCACTATTCCGACTAAGTTTATTTTGCCCGACTCACCATATGAAGCATTGTGATTAACTTAGCCGAGCTACGTCTTTACTACTTCGAACCAAACACAGAGCTGGTGCATATTTTCCCAGTAGGAATTGGTCGAATTGGTCGTGACACACCAGAGATGTCGACTAAGATCAGCCAAAAGCGCCCGCAGCCAACGTGGACGCCTCCTCAATCGATTAGAAAAGAGTACCTAGCCAAAGGCATAGAGTTACCGCCTGTGGTTCCTGCTGGCCCTGATAATCCTCTTGGTGAGTATGCGCTTCGATTAGCGTACGGTTCGGGTGAATATTTGATCCACGGAACCAATAAGGACTTCGGAATAGGGCTACGCGTAAGTGCTGGTTGCATCCGTATGGAGCCAAAAGATATTGAGTGGTTATTTGCTCAAGTGGAGCGAGGCACGCCCGTTACCATAGTCGATGAGCCGATCAAAGTGAGTTTGGAGCCAGATAGAAGTGTTTTCCTAGAAGCTCATGAACCACTAACCAGAAGCGACGGCACTAAGAAGGATTTGGAAGTGCCACTAGAACTTAGCTGGTGGCTTGAAGCGTCGAACTTTTCTGATGTGAAAGCAAGAGCCGCAATATTGGCTCAAAACGGAGTGCCTGTAGAAGTAGTTGCACCACGCAAGGCAGAAAGGCTGTAGGAAACAGCAATAAATAGGATTCCCAGAAACTCAAAGGGCCTGCATATGCAGGCCCTTTTTCATTTTTCAGACTTACTATTTAGTGTAAGACTGAGCAATGTTGTCGATACGCTCGTTAGCGCGCTCTGCTTCTTCTTGAGCAGCCATAGCCGCTTCTTTCGCTTTCATAGCATCAGCAGCGTGCATTTCTTTTAGTGAAGACACTTCTTGAGAAAGTTGACTTACTTGGTTGCTTAGCTCGTCTAGTTTGTCTGTTGTTGCTTGGTCTGGAGCTGCACAACCAGCTAGTAGAAGTACAGAAGACGCCGCAGCTGCGATTAACACTTTGTTCATAGATTAATTCCTTGCTTTAAAGTTCGTATCAATATCGTCCTATACATTCTTTATCATATAGTGACGCCATAAATTGTAGTCATAAACATAGAGAACACATAGCGATAAAAAGTCAAAAAAACCCAAGATTTTAGGTAATTACTGCAATAATTGACGCAAGTCTCATTCTTGGGAGCAAATATTGGTTAGAGCAATCATCATAAATTGATTAAATTTAGTGTGATCTCTATCCATTTTGACGGTTTTCACGGTATCATTACGTGTTAAAACTTTTTCGCTGCAAAAATGAGGCGGCGATTTGAAACTCATACCATTGGAGAATCCTTTGCACTTTAAAGATTTAGGCTTAGATAACCGCTTATTAAAAAACCTTAAGCACTTTGATTTTAAACAGGCGACAAAAATTCAGCAGCAAGCCATTCCGGTTTCGATTGCTGGAAAAGATCTACTTGCTTCATCAAAGACAGGTTCTGGTAAGACACTAGCGTTTGTACTGCCAATGCTGCATAAGTCTCTAAAAACAAAATCATTTTCTGCAAAGGATCCGCGTGGACTTATTCTTGCACCAACACGTGAGTTGGCAAAGCAAGTGTACGGTGAGCTGCGATCAATGTTGGGCGGCTTATCTTACGATGCGACTTTGATCGTTGGTGGTGAAAACTTCAATGATCAAGTGAAAGCGCTACGCCGTTACCCTAAGTTTATCGTGGCAACGCCAGGACGTTTGGCTGACCACCTAGAGCACCGTTCGCTCTACCTAGATGGCTTAGAAACGCTTGTTCTAGACGAAGCTGACCGCATGCTAGATCTTGGCTTTGCACCAGAACTGCGCCGTATCCACAATGCAGCCAAACATCGCCGCCGCCAAACATTGATGTTTTCAGCAACATTAGATCACGCGGAAGTTAACGATATTTCAGCGGAAATGCTGGATGCGCCAAAGCGTATTTCTATCGGTGTTTCGAACCAAGAACATAAAGACATCACTCAAAAATTCTACCTGTGTGATCACCTGGATCATAAAGAAGCCATTTTAGACCGTGTTCTCGATGAGGCTGAATACAATCAGGTGATCATTTTCACTGCGACTCGCGTCGATACCGATCGCCTGACTGAAAAGTTGAACGAACGTAAACTTAAAGCGATTGCCCTGAGTGGTAGCTTAAATCAGACTCAACGTAACACCATCATGAGTCAGTTTGAGCGCAATGTGTTCAAGATTCTAGTCACTACCGATGTAGCATCACGTGGTTTGGACATTCCAAACGTGACCCACGTGATTAACTTCGACATGCCTAAACACACGGAGGAGTATGTCCACCGTGTTGGTCGTACTGGTCGTGCGGGAAATAAAGGGGACGCAATCTCTTTAGTTGGCCCTAAAGATTGGGACAGCTTCAAGCGCGTTGAGTTATATCTTCAGCAAGATCTAAACTTCTCTGAACTGGAAGGTCTAAAGGGTAAATTCAAAGGAATTAAGCCGAAGAAGCCGGATTTCCGTAAAGGGAAACAAGCGACCAAAGGTAAGCCTGCACAGCGTAAGAAGGTGGCGAAGAAGCCTGTTAAACGCGATAAGAGCTTCCATCAGAATGTTGCAGTGGGTGATAGCGTGTTTATTCCGAAGAAGAAAACGCCACCGAAAGCAGAAGACTAGTCTGTACCAGCACTATAATAATTAGAGCAGTAAGTATCTGAACAATAATAAAGAGGGCAAACCAATGGTTTGCCCTCTTTTGCGTTAGATGTGCTTACAGGAGAGCCCTAAACCTTGAAGTAGCTCAATTGAGATTTCTGTCTCTCTGCTAATTGAGAAAGCTCCTGACTTGCCGCAGCTGATTGGGTAATGCCTGTTACGTTTTGGCTCACCAACTCATAGATATTGCCCAAGTTGTTGTTGATATCTTTGGTGACTTGGCTTTGCTCTTCAGAGGCCGTTGCAACCTGAGTATTGATGCCAGATAGTTGCTCAATCGACTGACCAATTTCAACCAGTGAGCTGCTTACTTCACCCGCAAGCGCTTGGTTGTTTTGCAGCATTTCAAGGCTAGAAGTCATGCTGTCGTTGGCACGGCCAGATTGGCTCTGTAACTCTTCAATGATTGACTGGATCTCTTTGGTTGACTCTTGTGTGCGCGCCGCGAGCATTCTGACTTCATCAGCAACCACGGCAAAGCCACGGCCGCTTTCACCTGCACGAGCCGCTTCAATGGCCGCATTGAGCGCTAACAGGTTGGTTTGCTCGGAAATGCTTTCGATGACTTCAATCACTTTACCAATTTGCTCAGATTGCTGTTTTAGCCCGCTAACTACATCAGCGGCTTCGGTGAGCTGATCTGCCATGTTTGCGTTTGCTCGGTTTGATTGCTCGAACATCTCGACACTTTTACGCGAAAGCAGGCTCGCACTCTTAGAAGCGTTATCTGCTGCGGCTGCATTATCGGTAACTTCTGCAGCAGCGCCATCAAGCTGATTAACCGCAGAGGCCACATGCTCAACTTGCTTTTTCTCCTCATCGGAGTTGACCGTTGCTTGTGTCATTACAGCAGCAAGCTCAGTCGAAGCAGACGCGACATCGACACTGATTCTGACCAGTGAGTCGACCGTTTCACGCAGTTGAACCACGGTACTATTCACATCTTTCGCTAAGGCCGTCACCTCGTTGTTGCCATTGACTTCAGCTTCAACAGTTAAATTCCCAGAGGCAACCTCTTTCATGACTGCTTGAAGACGTTTAATTGGCGCAACTATCCAGCCAGCTAGCACCCAACTCACCAGAGCTGCAAGAGTCAAAACGCCGATAAGACCCATTAGAGTTTGCGTTAATTCACTAGCATGCTCTTGTTCGTTAGCTTGCACTTTTCTTATTGCTAGCTTGTTGAGTTTGTCTGAAAGCTCTGAGATTGCTTTGACCATCTGCTTACCCGCATCGCGGTAGCTATCTGAGGCCATTAGATACTCTTGGTCAAACGATGCATCTAGTGCCATTCCACTGTGCTTCTTTTTGAGTAGCGGCAGCATGGTGTTGTTGGAGTAGTTGACGTAGTGAGTCATCGCATCGCGCATCTGGCGCACTTCATTTTGTAAGCCGTCAACGCTGTTAAGGGAATCTAACAAAGTGTGGTTATCGCGAAGACGTTCATTTAGCACCGTAGGCAGAACTCGAATCTCTTCGGCTTTAAACAGGCTGTAGATAGCGCTGATTCGCATGCCATAAGTATTGTCGATGATTTGCGTTAGGTGATCTTTATGAGTCACTAAGTCTTCAGTGGACTGGGAAACCTGTGAAAAAACGGATTTGAGATTATTGGTACTGTAAGTCACGCCTGATACAAGTAGTACCAAGGTGAGCAGAACAGGGACAACAACTTGAATCTTAATTGACAAGTTGCTGAGAAAAGTGCGCATTGTAAACCCTCTATTAATACTTCGTAATAATTATCATTATTACTTATGAGGGGTTGATTCTAATTCTATAGTGAAATAAATCAATTGCAATGTGGAGTAAGAGTTTCATTTTTGCGACAGAGCAATATGCACCTTAACTGACTGTAAAATAGACAATTAGCAGGCTATATTTTGTGATTGAAAATATTCCCTTACAAATCTGTATCAATTTTGTGCACCTGGTCTGGCTAGATCTTAACTGTCATGTAGCCTTCAAGTTAGTGAAACACAACTGTCATATTCGCATCCTAAAGTGAGCACCGTTCAAGTAAAACATAACGGCAATTCAGCCAACAAAGGAAATTGTGATGAAAAAGACAGTAATCGGTGCAATCGCACTTTTAAGCGCAATGGCAGTGACTTCAGTTTCTGCTAAAGAAACTATCTCTGTAGTGGGCTCAAACAGTGCTTCTCCGCTGGTTGAAGTTTTTGCAGAAACTTACATGAATAAAGGTGAACCAGTATTTATCGAAATCCAAGCACCTGGTTCTTCTGCGGGTATCCGAGCAGCGAAAAATGGTAGTGCAGACCTAGGCATCTCTTCTCGTAACCTAAAAAATGAAGAGAAAGAAGCGAGCCTAAAAGAACTTGTTATCGCTCGTGATGGTATTGCTGTTGTTGTTAACCCAAAGAACGAAGTTAACGCGTTAACAGCTGATCAAGTAACAGCAATCTACAAGGGTGAAATCACAAACTGGAAAGAAGTGGGTGGTGCAGATAAGCCAATCGTTGCAATCACACGTGACACGGCATCAGGTACTCGAGGCGCATTCGAAGATATCCTAAAACTTAAGATGAAAGTTGCAGGTAAGAAAGTTTCTGCAATCTCTCAACGAGCTCAAGTAGCTAACGGGAACGGTGCACTGAAAGTATCTGTCGCAAGCAACCCATACGCTATCGGCTTTATTTCTCTAGGTACTGTTGACGAAACAGTTCAACCTCTAGCGATCGACGGCGCTGCTGCAACGGTAGACAACGTTAAGAACGGTAGCTACAAAGTTGCACGTCCATTCCTAGTACTTTACAAAGATGGCGCTCCGTCAGCTGAAACTCAACAGTTCCTAGACTGGATGGTTCAAGACGAAGCTCAAGGCCTAGCAGCTAAAAAAGGTTACATCACAGTTAACTAATCTGTGACCCACTAAATTACGATTATTTGCTCAGCCTGCTTTTGGGCTGAGCCTTTTGCTTCTATTTCAGCATTTGCTTGAAATTGAGAGATTTATTATGACCATCGCGACAGATAGTAAAAATTTAACTAAGGCTAAGCCAACTGCCTCGCTGCGCTCAAAAAAACGTATTGATTGGCGTGAACGTATTTTCCATGGCTTATTCTTAACCAGTGCCATTATCGGCATCGTTTCATTGGCTGTTATTGCTTACTTCATTGTTATGGAAAGTATTCCTGCATTCCAAGAAGCGGGCGTAACAGGTATTGTTCTCGGCACACATTGGTTGCCACCAGCGCTCTACGGCGTTGCAACAATGATTGTAGCTTCAATGGTTTCTACCTTAGGTGCGGTTGTTGTCGGCGTACCCATTGGTGTACTTACTGCCATCTTTATTGCCGAAATCGCACCAAAGCGTGTGGCAGATATAATTCGCCCAGCAGTTGAGCTATTAGCGGGTATCCCTTCGGTGGTTTATGGCTTTTTCGGCCTTGTAATTATCGTGCCACTGATTCAAGACGTGTTCCAAGTTCCAGCAGGTAACACCATTCTGGCAGGTATTATTGTTCTTGGTGTGATGATTCTGCCGACAGTGATTACCGTATCGGAAACCTCAATCCGAGCAGTGCCTCGCACCTATAAAGAGGGCTCACTTGCACTAGGTGCATCGAATATCTTCACCATTTTTACTCTACTAGTACCGGCTGCACGTTCGGGCATCATGACTGGCGTTATTTTGGGTATCGGTCGTGCTTTAGGTGAAACGATGGCGATTATCATGGTAATGGGTAATGCCCCTGCTATGCCTGAAGGCATTCTTGATTCAGCTCGTACACTGACCGCAAACATCGCGATTGAAATGTCGTATGCAAGTGGCGTTCATGCAAATGCACTATACGCAACAGGTGTTGTTCTTTTGGTATTCATCATGATACTGAACGCTGCACTTCTGTACCTAAATCGCGAAAAAGCTCACTAAGCGCTCGGAGTAACAATGATGGATAGAGTTAAATTAAAACAATCTCGCGAGCGTAAAGACAAGATTCTCAATGCGTTCGTATGGTTTGCCGCTGCAGTGACAGTGGGCTTTCTGTTCTGGATTATCTGGTACATTTTGTCTAATGGCTTACAACATGTAGATTGGGCGTTCGTTACTGGTGACTACTCGCGCACGGGTGACTCACAAGGTATTTTCCCAATGATCATCTCAACCATTTACATGGTGATTGCATCCATTGCTGTGGCAGCGCCACTTGGAATTATGACTGCGATTTACTTGACTGAGTACGCCAAGGTCGGCAGTAAACTGGTTAAAGTCATCCGTTTCTGTACCGAATCTCTAGCGGGTATTCCTTCGATTATCTTTGGTCTGTTTGGTATGACATTCTTCGTTGTCATCCTAGGACTAGGATTCTCCATTTTGTCGGGTGCTTTAACACTGAGTATCCTAATTCTGCCAGTCATTATCCGTACCACGGAAGAAGCGTTAATGGCAGTACCACAGACGTACCGTGAAGGCTCATATGGCCTTGGCTCGTCAAAGATTTACACTATCTGGCGTCTAATCTTGCCTAGTGCAATGCCAGGTATCTTAACCTCGGTCATTCTAAGTATTGGTCGTGTAATTGGTGAATCGGCTCCGGTCTTCCTCACCGCAGGTATGGTGGCTCGTATTCCTGACTCTCTATTAGATTCAGGTCGTACATTAACAGTTCACCTATTTAAGTTAACTACTGAGCTATTCAGCGTTGATGAATGGAATCAGGCTTACGGTACAGCAACAGTGCTTATCGTGGTTGTGCTGCTGATCAACATGCTCACTAAGCTGATTGCCAAGCGTTTTAATACCGCTACTTACTAAACGTTATCTGAACCGAACAATTACACAAACTGAATTTAAGAATTACGAGAGATAAGCAAATGAACAAGTTTAATATTGAGAATCTAGACCTTTTCTACGGTGACAACCAAGCACTTAAATCGATCAATCTTCCTATTCCCGTTCGTCAAGTAACGGCGCTGATCGGCCCTTCAGGTTGTGGCAAATCCACGCTACTTCGTTGCCTAAACCGCATGAATGATTTGATTGAAGGTGTCACTATCACAGGTACGCTAGACATGGATGGAGTAGACATCTACGGCAACATCGACGTGGCAGATCTTCGTATCAAAGTGGGAATGGTATTCCAGAAGCCTAACCCATTCCCAATGAGCATCTACGAGAACGTGGCTTACGGTCTTCGTGCGCAAGGCATTAAAGATAAAAAGCATATTGATGAAGTGGTTGAACGCTCACTTCGTGGCGCGGCGCTTTGGGACGAAGTAAAGGATCGTCTGAAATCTCATGCATTTGGTCTTTCTGGTGGTCAGCAGCAGCGTCTATGTATTGCTCGTACTATCGCAATGGAACCAGATGTCATTTTGATGGATGAGCCAACGTCGGCACTTGACCCAATTGCAACGCACAAAATTGAAGAGTTGATGGAAGAGCTGAAGAAAGACTACACCATTGTTATCGTAACGCACTCTATGCAGCAGGCACGTCGTATTTCAGACCGAACGGCTTTCTTCCTAATGGGTGAGTTGGTTGAGCACAACGATACGCAAATCATCTTCTCTGAGCCGAAAGATGACCGCACTAAAGGTTATGTAAACGGCGACTTCGGTTAATCGAATTCACAAGGCAAATAATAACTATAAGCGATGGAAACTTTTGCCCCTCCCTAGAGGGGCTTTTTTGTGCCTGTGAACAATGGTCAGTTGTCGATTAGGTAATTATCGAAGGCTACTCTGCTTTTAGGCTACTGAGGGAGTTGGAATCATAGGTTGGCTTACAAAGTTAAGAGATAGTAGAAAAGAAAAAGGTGAAGACTAGCTTCACCTTTTGAGAGAGAAATATTAGATAGATTTGATATTAGTTTTGCTCTACGTAAACAGCATTGTAATTTGAATCATTAAGCGAAATATTTGCGTAATCGTAGCTTGATTGCACGACTTGGATGCCGCTTGAATCTGTTAGTGTATTTTCGCCACGGTTGCCGCTTGAGCTCACTAGGCGAATTTCGACGCCAGACTCGCTGCCGTTTTGATCAACGTCGATTTCGTTACGATCAGAGCTAGATAGGGATACAGTTGCTAGGTTTTCGTATGCCTGATCCAAAGTGATCACGTTTTTGTTAGACGAAGTAAGGGAAATGTCTGTCACGTTTTCGTAGTTTTGATTAACCGTGATTTCATTTTTATCAGATGCTCTAAGAACAAGCTTCGCTTCATTATCACGAGCAGTCTGTGTTACAGACAGTGTGTTTCCATCTGAATCATCACCACCTGACTCGACAACCTGGATTAATGTGTCATTCCAGTAAGACTGCTGATCTGAAGTAATTGTGTTGCCATTACCGCCATTGACTAAAATGTCCACATCCTCTCGGAAGTTTTGGTCAACGGTTACGACGTTTTTGTCGCCGTTATAAAGACGCACACGAGCTTCGTTGAATGTAGTTTGTTGTTCAACATCCACGGTGTTTCGATCTGCTGTGTTTACAACAACTTGAACCGTGTTTCCACGAGTTGAATACCCACCATCACTATTTTGGACGATTCGAACGTCATTGTGATCAGCTGATTGAAGGTCAATATCAGCTTGGTTATCAGAATAACCACTGTCTCGAGTTAATTGTAATTCTGGGACATTTGCAAGCACAGATGTTGACCCAATAAGACCAGCGATTAATATTGCTAACTTTTTCATGAATAGATCCTTGTTTTATCCGTTATTTTATTAATATCCTTTACGTAAACGTTCACTGTTTAACGTAAATACTGCGATTCATATGATTAATGAGGGTTATATTATCGCCCCCACTTTGTTCTATGCCGTAGCTGGCATTAGTTGTATCCACCACCCGGGCATAATTTCCGTCATTGTTTTGAATAATACTAATTTCACTACCACCGTAACTTCCGCTACATATAATGTGGTTGCATTGAATTAAATTAGCTTCGTTATAACTTCCGTTTTGCTCGATATAACCTGTATTGTCATGACCAATCTGGGTAAGCTCGGCGATATTTTCTGTTCCGTTGGTTTGTTTAACCAATGCCAAATTGTCATAGCCATACTGAACAACAGAAGCTGCACTGTTTGAAGATTGATCTTGAATGACCTTGGCTTTGTTAGTGCCAAAACCGTAACTATATTGAATAACCTTAACGCTAGAGTTATTGGTGTTGTTGAGTTCGACTTCGGCGTGGTTGTTGGCAGATGTGTTGAGGCTCTCGAGTTCATCGTATACAAGAGAACCGTCAAAAAAGCTCCCAAGCTGTGAAGGGGAGTCGATAGAGTAATTGACAGAAGCGAAGGCAGTAGGTGCAACACATATGAGTGTTGCAGCCCCTAATTGCTTTATCAGTTTTAATATTTCCCTTTCCATGACTATTAAACTCATTGCCGATGACTTGGGACTTATTATGTTTTACTGAGATAAATAGACAATAAACTTACCCTGTAAAATGCATGTTAAAAAAATAGATTAATGGTTGAGGATTTTTGTTACATATAAACTTAAGAACTATGGAACCTAAAATAGGTCTAGTTATTATTAATTATTTTTCTATTAATATGATTGTCGATGGCTAAATAGAAAATGCCGTCTCAGTTTTGAGATGGTCTAGAGCGTAGTATTCCAACCTGCATATTCGAGTTGAGTTTATTTGTGGAAATAAACTTGGCTTTAAGAAACGTATTCTCCTAGCTAGTTTCAGCTGGACTTGCAAATCGAGGTAGAAAGTCATGAGAGTTTTGCTTTTGATATTGGTCTTTTTACCTTCACTTGCTCTATCCAGTAACGCAGATGACAGTCTCCTTGAAGAAGAAGTCGGGGGACTGATTATCGATAGGACAGTGACTCGTTTAGGCGAAGATTTTTACTTCTTTTTTTCTCAGTTGATGAATGAACAGCATGAATCATTGCAAGAGAACTTTACGGTAAAAGAGCGTCCAACGGCGTTGTCAGGCAGCATTATCGCTGTTTCTCACCGACAACGAGTGCTGTATCGAACAGCGTTATCTCCCGGCAGAAGGCAAGCTCAAGATAAAGCGAAAGAGGCCTTGGGGGTAATGAATTCCTATTTAGTACGTTGGGAAGCGGAAAGAGCTTTTATGGATACATTTGACTTGGAACGAGATGAGTTTTAGAGGGATTGGTATGAAATGGAAAGCAGGTCTTTTCTTAGTGGCAGGGATAGTGGTTTCGCAGTCAAGTTTGGCTTCTGAGCTCGTTTATAAACCCGTAAATCCTAGCTTTGGAGGCAACGCGCTTAATAGCTCTCACCTGTTTGGTGTGGCGAATGCTATCAATGATTATAAACCGCCAGAAGATGAGTTGGACTTCGAAAGTGAATCGGCTTTAGACAGGCTAACAAACAGCTTGGAGTCTCGTCTGATTAGCCAGCTGTTGTCTGACATCGGCAATGGAAATACAGGCCATTTGGAAACGGATGACTTCTTCCTTAATGTGGTGGATAACGATGGCAACTTGACGGTTCAGATTGTAGACAAGATCTCCGGTGAATCGACAGAAATCCAAGTTGCTGGCTTGCAACCAGACCAATAGGGTAGAAAGGAATGAACATGAAGCTCATAATTTCCTGCATCCTAGTTTTGGTCATGACCGGATGCTCAAACTCAATGGGGATCCCTGAAGCGGATTCAGCTCCCACTTTGATGCCACGTGGTGCAACTTATCAAGATTTGGTTAGATTACCGGAGCCAAAAGGAAAGATTTTGGTATCGGTGTATGACTTTCGTGACCAAACAGGTCAGTATAAAGCACAACCGAACAGTAACTTCTCTACCGCGGTCCCTCAGGGTGGTACAGCCTTGCTAACCACATCACTGCTTGATTCAAGATGGTTTATTCCACTTGAGCGAGAAGGTCTTCAGAATCTACTTACAGAGCGTAAGATTATTCGCGCTGCACAGAAGAAAGGTGAAGGTGCGTCGAATCATGGTGATGACCTTTCTTCACTTAGCTCAGCAAACGTTGTGATTGAGGGCGGCATTATTGCTTACGATTCGAATATTCGAACGGGCGGCTTAGGTGCACGTTACTTGGGGGTTGGTTCGTCGGGTGAGTATCGGGCTGATCAAGTCACGGTTAACCTGCGTGCGGTGAATGTACGAACAGGACAGATTTTATTGAGTATCACCACAAGTAAAACGATTTTCTCTCACCAAATCAGTGCTGGTGCGTTTCGCTTTGTTGATTACAAAGATCTACTCGAAATCGAAATGGGGTATTCGAACAATGAACCCGTCAATATTGCCGTAATGTCTGCGATTGATGCCGCCGTCATCCATTTAGTGGTGAAAGGTATGGAACGTGGTATGTGGCAGCCAGCGGCGACTGAAGGTGAAGGCTTTGATGTTATTGAGCGCTATGCCGCTCAAACTCAAGTGATTCTTTAGTTAGTCGTATCACCATTGAAATAGAAAAGGGAGCACTCGCTCCCTTTTTACATTCTAATTTTTGGCGTTTTAGGCGAACTCTTTTTCCAAGTAGTTCACAATATCAGAAGACTCATACATCCACTCGATTTCACCATTGCGTTCTATTCGTAGGCAAGGGACTTTTACTCGACCGCCACCTTGCTCTAGCTCTTGCCTATGCTGTGGGTTACTCTTGGCATCTTTAAGCTCAATCTGTACCGATTGGCGTTTCATTGCTCGGCGAACCTTTACGCAGAAAGGGCATGCTTCGAACTGATAAAGGGCAAGAGACTGAGCTTTAGTATCCACTGATGCTTGTTGCTCTTGGGTGCGTTTGATTCCACGCGGTGAAAATACTGCATTCAGCAGTAAAATGATTTTTCCGAGTATCCAACGAATAACGGTCATGACTTTCTCTCTTTATTAGTATTTGTTGCAGCATTGTAGCGATTCAATGCAAGAGGTCAAAACTTCGATTGAATATTGCCAGACGTTACTCAATACGATGCTTTTTTGTCACTTGGATACCTAATCTCTTAGCTAGCCGAATTAGGTTTGCTCGGTCAACGCTTAGCTTTCTTGCTGCCTTAGCCCAATTGAAGTCTGCTGATTCTAAGGCGTTAATGACGGTCTTGCGCTGAAAGGCGTCGGTCGCTTGTTTCAGCGTGACAGTGTTTACTTCATCCGCTCCTGTACTTTGAGTGGTTTGCGATTCAGAGCTACCAGTTTGTACATCAAGTAGGGCAAGGTCGTTTTTACCGACAGAAACGATGGCATTCGAGCCAAATTTGGCTCTGGCTTTCAATGCGGCCCGGTTGACAACATGTTCGAGTTCTCGAACGTTCCCAGGCCATTGATAGATAGAGAGAGTATCCAGCGCTTCTGCTTCCCATTTAATGTTTCGGATCCCCAGTTTTCTTCTTGCTTGCTCCAAAAAGAAGCCCGCTAAAATCGTCACGTCGCCCTCGCGCTGGCGAAGTGGTGGAACGGTGAGAGGATAAACACTTAATCGATGGAATAAATCTGCTCTAAAGCGTCCTTCTTTCACTTCTACTGCTAAGTCTCGGTTAGTTGCAGCAAGCACACGCACGTCGATGACTTCGACATGATTTTGGCCCACGGGCTGTATTTCATTGCTCTGTAACGCTCGCAGTATTTTGCTTTGTGCGCTGAGTGGCAGCTCGCCGATTTCATCTAGAAACAGGGTCCCGCCATTGGCAAGGGCAAACTTACCTAAGCGGGAAGCATCTGCGCCGGTGAATGCGCCTTTTTTATGGCCAAACAGTTCACTTTCCACCAAGTTTTCTGGAATCGCGGCGCAGTTTACATAGATGAGAGGTTGCTTCTTTCGATCGGATTGGTGGTGGATGGAGCGGGCGACAAGCTCTTTTCCTACCCCTGTTTCGCCGAGAATCAGGATATTGAAATGCGAGGGGGCAACGACCTGAATGTCGGTATTGAGGCTTTGCATAATCTCACTTGAGCCAATCATATTGCTGCCGTCTCGCTCCCAAGCTTCCGTGTTGAGCTCTTCAATACGCTGCTCCGATTGCTGAGCTTTGAGTTCAAGTTTTGACACGGTCAAAGCCATTTTCAATGTAGAGGCGGCAAGGGCTGAAAGCGCTTCTAAACTGCGAGGCGAGATATTATCGAACACGTTTGGCATAAGGCTGTCTAGGGTGAGAACGCCCAGTAACGAGTCACCAAATATAAGAGGGATTCCCATGCAAGCATGCATAGGGAGATCGCCATCATGGTCTATCAATAAACCATCAAATGGGTCGGGAAGTGGGCTATCAGAGTCAAACCGAATAGCACGGGCAGATTGGCAGATTTGCTCAAACCTAGGGTGGTCCGAAACCTTGAAGCGTCTACCCATGGTATCTTTGGTGAGCCCTTGCATGGCAAGCGGCGTCAGGATACCGTTTTGCAATGACATCAAGGCAATGCAATCACATTGAATGGTTTTTCGAATGGCGTCGAGCAGTTTATCGAAGCGTTCTTGATCATTTTTGCCTTGGGCAAGGCCGATCGTCATATCAACGAGGGTGGAAATAGAAAGCTCTTGCATGTGTTATCCCAAATCAGTGTGTCATATTGACTGAGTGAAAGTCAGTATGACACAGACTGGCGATAGGTATCTAGATTAACTCATACTAGAGAGGTTTACTTGGCCGTCAATCCATAGGGCAAAGAACTAAACACTTTTTTGTGAGTCGAGAATTTTGGAGCGGCGTTAACACCTTGCCAGTCGAGTAGCATGATGGCTAAAACATTACGATGCTCACCGTAGGCGATATTGAAATCGCCAGTAATGGACGGGATCATCTTCTGTTCTGCGTCGATGGATTTTTGAATCGCTTGGCGAATCTTTTCGACAACGGGGTCGTCATCTAATCCCGCGAGTAGGAAAGCAATGCCGACTTCAGCCAAGATGTCTTCTTTGGCTCTGATTAAGATCGTGTCAATATTGGCGCGAAAGTAATCATAGATCCACTGATGTTCTTCCTCGCTGACGGCATATTGGTAGTACTGCGAATCGCCGAAAATAATATGTGTCATGCCATACAGCTTGTTACCGAACTGCTGAGTTGAGAGAGCAGAGTCTTTGGCATCAGGGTAGGCAAGGCGGAAATGATGAATGAACTCATCCACAACATCTTGCTCACCCAGTTGTCTTAACCAATACACTTGATTGGCCAGCTGGGCGGCCCATGCGGTGATCATGGACTCGTTAGTCACGTATACTTTGAAATCATATCGACGCAGTATTTCTCTTAGCTTCTCATCGCCTGGGTGTTTTAGTCCATACTCATCGGCTCGCGCCATAGAGCCAAGAAGGTCAACCCCTAAATACAAGTACTCAGGGTGGTGCTTAGTAATGTTGTAACGTCGTACACTTCGCTCATCCGTCTCGTCTGCATAGCTGAGAAGTCGATTTTCTGAATACAAAATGATTTCTTCCGGAGTATGAACTTGGTGTGCAAACTGATTAAGCTTACTTGCCACCCTTGCCATATCACTCCAAATAGCAGCGCTGTATTTACTATCTAGCGTTTGGCGGTACATACGCAATCCATAGTGACCTGCTTTGAAAGCTGGAAGCGTGTATAGGACTTGCTCATAAGTGGTTTTGATTTGTTGGGCTGACTCTTCATATGTGAGCGTATTTTTGGAGACTGGGTTGGCGAAAGATGGCAAGCAAACAGTCATTGTTAGCAGAATAATCGGCCATCTGTTCATGAGGCGTTTGTTAATCTGGTCTGTATTATCTGATTGGCTAAATTGAAGATTATTGTTACCCAACATTGTGCATCCTAGCGATTAATGTAGCGTTAAATCATAAGCCATTTTACGAACTTCACGTCAGTAGATTGTTAGCAGTACTGAATTTTTAGGTCTTCAAGTACTTAGGTTCAATATTAGGATTTCTATCAATTAAAGAGAAGTAACGCTCTGTTAAAGGTAAAAAATGTGTTTATGATGTGCTTGTATAGACGTGGTTTGTCCAAATCCTAACTATAGTAAAAGATACAATTATAAGTAGCGACAATGTTAGTTGGTTAGGTGATCTAGGCTTAAAAAGGCGGAAAGCGCTCAATATTGACTATACAAGAGGCCATGAATGGATGAACGGCAAAGCTGGAGACGGCTGTCCTATGCATTGATCATTCTTTTTATTTCTATCTCAATCACCTTAATAGAGTACGTTGATTATAGTCACAAAAGTTTCATTGCAGATGGTTTACAGACTCGAGCGAAAGAAGAGCTTTCAGTGATTCGATCAGAACTCGAAGCTGCCGTTGTGTCTGACATTTATGTGGCGCACAGCCTCTCTACGATCGTCACGCTTAACCCCATAGAGAACATCCGCAACTGGGAAGCTATTGCATCCAATATTATTTTGGAAGGGCGACACATTCGTATCATTGGTCTCGCCCCAGACGATGTCATTGAATATATCTATCCTTTTCCAGGAAACGAGGCCGCACTTGGCTTAGACTACCGCACGATTCCAGAGCAATGGGAATCGGTGAAGCTGGCTAGAGAGCTTAGGGAAATTTTCATTGCAGGTCCCATCGAACTCGTTCAAGGTGGGCAGGCGTTGGTCGCGCGCATTCCAATTTTTTTAGATCCTCCTTTTTACAATCAATATTGGGGGTAGTAAGTGTCGTGATCGATTTTGATTCTTTACTGATTGATTCCGGTTTAGAAACTTACGCTCATAATTACAGCGTAGGTATACGTGGCCTTAATAGTTCTGGCAGTGAGGGGGCCCAGTTTTATGGCTCCCAAGAATCGTTTGATAACAGTTTCGTCAGTGAAACTGTGCATTTTCCTCATGGTAGTTGGCAAATATCAGCTTCTGAAAACGAAGATCTATTAAAAAATCAGCCATGGTATCGGGTCAACTCGCCGAGGATTGTCGGCTATCCGGTTCTAATTTTTCTGTGCGTAGCGTTTGTCATCATTTATCGGTTGTATTGCGCCGCCAACGAAAAGGCATTGCACGATGAGCTGACGGGATTACCAAACCGTCGATACTTTATGTACTCGTTACAGCACCATTTTGATTCAGTGTCGGAAAAAGACCTTGAAGAAAACTTCGCGGTAATGAACATCGATTTAGATAAATTTAAATCCATTAATGATACCTTTGGTCATGCGGCCGGGGATAAAGTACTGATTGCTTGCGCGGAGAGGATTAGCAGCGTGTTGAGAAGTTCAGACTTAGTGGCAAGAGTCGGAGGCGATGAGTTTTTGATCATTCTTTATCGAATTTCAAATACGGAAGATATTGATGTCATCAGTATTGAGCTTCAAAAGGCCATTCGCCAAACCCCTGTGATCTATGAAGAACATCTGATTAATATTAATGCGAGTATTGGTTACGCCTTGTATGATGGGCACTATGAAACCATCGATCATCTTTTGAAGAGAGCGGATCAACGTATGTACGCTGAGAAGAATCGTCAGCAAATCGATACACTCAATTAAGATGTAGTTGCAGTTCCTGAGTAAAACCCCCAGAATAGCGCACCTTTGCAAGCTGCTCAGAGATGGTGCTGCTTTACCCTACTAAATTAAGAGAACTGTATGAGTTTTTCCTCCCTAGGTCTGTCTGATTCGATTTTAAAAGCTGTTGAAGAGCAAGGTTATCAAACGCCTTCGCCTATTCAGGCCCAAGCAATACCAGCGGTATTGAAAGGCCAAGATGTAATGGCTGCCGCCCAGACAGGAACAGGAAAAACTGCGGGTTTCACGCTTCCAATTTTAGAGCTGCTTTCCAATGGCCCTAAAGTGCAAGGTAACAATGCTCGAGCGCTTATCTTGACGCCAACGCGTGAACTCGCCGCTCAGATCCAAGATAACGTAGAGAAATACTCACGCTACTTAGATCTGAAATCAGCAGTCGTTTTTGGCGGGGTTAAGATCAATCCGCAAATGATGAAACTCAGACAAGGGTGTGATGTACTGGTGGCAACACCGGGGCGTCTGCTTGATTTGTATCAGCAAAATGCGATTAAGTTTAGCCAACTGGAAGTGTTGGTGTTGGATGAAGCTGACCGCATGTTGGACATGGGTTTCATTCGCGACATCAAAAAGATCCTTGATTTGCTACCAAAGCGTCGCCAGAACTTACTGTTTTCTGCAACTTTCTCAGATGAGATTCGTCAGTTAGCGAAAGGTTTAGTTAACGATCCAATCGAAATCTCTGTAACACCGAAGAATTCTACTGCGAAAACCGTTGAGCAGCATGTGTATTGCTCGGATAAAAAACGCAAAGCGCCGCTGCTTGCCAATTTGATCAAAGAGGGCGACTGGCGTCAAGTGTTGGTATTTAGCAAGACCAAACATGGCGCGAACCGATTGGCACGTTTCCTAGAAGCAGAAAAGATCACAGCGCTGCCGATCCACGGTAATAAGAGCCAAGGCGCACGTACTAAGGCGTTAGAACAGTTTAAATCGGGTGAGATTCGAGTGCTGGTGGCTACCGATATTGCGGCTCGTGGCCTCGACATCCCTCAGCTACCGCAAGTCGTGAACTTTGATTTACCCCATGTCGCAGAAGACTATGTTCACCGTATTGGACGCACAGGCCGAGCGGGAGAGTCTGGAAAAGCGTACTCATTGGTTTGCGCCGATGAAGCTAAAGAGCTATTCGCCATTGAACGTTTGATTCAAAAAGTGCTGCCAAGAACTGAACTTGAAGGATTTGTACCTGTTCACAAGCTTCCAGAGTCGAAGTTAGATACTCGCCCAATTAAGCCGAAAAAACCAAAGAAACCAAGAAAGCCTAAAGCTCAACAGGGTGGTGAAGTCGCTAAATGTGAACACAAAGATGGTCAGCGCAGCGGCAACAATGCGAGAGGCAATAAACCAAAGAGTAAGAACCCTCGTCACAGAGCCGACGGTAAGTCATCTCAGGGAAACAAGCCTCGCTCTCGCAGACCGGCAAACAAACAGAGCAAGCAATCGAACAAGTCTGCTTAGCCACTGACTTATCTTATCGATGAGCCCCTTGTTAGCGATGTTTAAGGTATTGGCTAACAAGGGGCTTTTTCACTACTTCTGATTCACTTTGTATACGGAGTAAATTACCAACACCATACCGATGATGTGATAGATACCAAAGGGTTCATCCAGTATCGTCACCGCGAATATAGCAGTGATTAGTGGGCCGACGTTACTTGATAGACTCAGTTCACTGGGAGTTAGCCGCGCCATCGCTGCTGAAATTAAGTAAGACGGAATCACTGTGCAAAAGATACCGAGTAAAACTCCGATGGTGACCAGCTCCGCACTCCAATCTGAAATGACAGCGCCTGAAACTTGCAAGTGAATTAGGATCGCAACCCCTGCGCTTCCCATGCCTATGCTGGTAAAAATCTGACTTCCCATTCGACTAATTAACGGTTTACTCCAAACTAAGTAGAATGCAAAAGCAAGAGCTGAGGCCACAGCGAGTCCACTACCCACTAAAATGTCTTTGCCAAGCTGCGAGAAGTCGTGCATCACAATGATGGATACTCCCAAATAGCCAATGGCTGTAGCAAATACGGTTTTTTTACTGGGTTTCTGCTTGAAAATGAACCAGCTAATTAACACCACAAAGGTTGGAAACAAGTAGATTAAAAGGCGTTCCAGTTGAGCAGAAATAAACGCCAGTGCTGCGATATCCAAGTAGCTGGCTGCATAGTAACCGAGTACTCCGATAGCGATGGCAGGCAGAGCATTACTGCGTATCTTAGCTCGATTTTCTGCGCTTCTAGCAAGGTAAATCAAGATAGCTAAATAGGCAGGGAGTGAGCTAAAAGCTCGCAGTGACATGATAGAGGCAGGATCGCCGCCGGCTTGATAAGCGAGCTTTACCATAACGGGCTTTAGCGAAAAGAGTAGGCAGCCCACTAGCGCCAAAATGACTCCAAAGCGATGTTGATTCAAACTTTGGGGAGGGCCAGTTCGTTCTGTTGGGCTATCAGTCACTGTGGTTGTCATAGCTCATTTCCTTTGATTGATGGTTAAGAAATGGCTACGAGACAGGGGCCTTGGCTACGAATCTCGTAGCCTAAGGATGTGCGAATACCTACCGGCTACAGGGTATAGAGAGAAGAAGCCAGAGGTTAAGATTTAAAATTCGCATAACGATCCTTGAATGGTGAATTTTTAGCCTAACGCAATATAGCGCATGACGACAAGCTTTAATTGTTGAAATGGCGAATAAAAAGTTGGTGAAGATCGGTCAAGTGCGGAAGAGCGATGGTGGCCATATCGGCAAAATCGAGGTCTCGTCCATGTGTCATCAGACAAGACGGCATTCCTGCGTTGTCGGCCGCTTGAAGGTCATAAATGTAATCACCGACGTATAGAATGTGTTTACACGGGTAATCCCACTGTTCAGCCAACGCCAACAAAGATGTTGGGTCAGGCTTAGGTGGATAATGTTCGCGGCTAATGACGTGCTCTATGGTGATATTGTTGTGTTCCAACTTCAGCGCTGTTGCGGGTTCACAATTTCTCGTGACGATCGCCGTCTGAAGATTTTCTTGACACAAGTACTTAAGGAACTCGATACAACCTGGCATAGGTTCAGAGGACTTAGCGTCCGACATTTCATGGTCGATGACCTGCTGGTGGGCAGCCTGAGTTTGGATTGGACAATCAATCTCATCGATAAAGGTGAGTAAATCGTATTGAGGCGGACAACCCATTTGTTGCCTTAACGCTTGAAAGTCCATGTCCGATGATACTAGCGTATTATCGAGATCAAACACAACTGCTTTGATGTCAGCAATTAGCTTATCCAAACTCAATCCTCGACGTTGAAAGTTACCCTTGGTTCTACGAGTATATCGCTAGTTAGATCAATTCACGACACCATTACTTAGACGTTGCTCGCGAGAATGTTTCATTTGGTACATCTTCATATCTGCGCACGCGATAAGTTCATTGATGGTTTCCGCTTCATCTGGAAATACGCTGTGACCAATACTTGTAGAAATGGACTGTACGTTGGTCTCTGACAGGCTGATTCCACGTTTGAACGATCGGAAGATCTGATGCTCAACACTAATGATGGCGTTATTCTCGACAGTATGCAGAATAATTGCGAACTCATCTCCGCCAATACGATAGATATCGTAAGAGTAGCCCGAGATCTCGCGAGACAGTCTTCGAGAAATAGCGACTAAAACGGTGTCTCCCGCCTGATGGCCGAATTGGTCATTGATCGGTTTGAAACCATTAAGATCAAGCAACATGAGAGTAAAAGGCTCATTGTGCTTTTGCAGTTTAGTCAGGCTGTGAAACATCGCCAGTCGGTTACCAATACCGGTTAACGGGTCGGTGAAGGCCAATTGCCGATTATATATCGCTTCTTTATGCAATATGTAAGTGACGAGCAACATGCACAGAAACAGAAAGATCATCAGCATATACTGCACATAGTTTAGCCATTGCGCTTGCTCAGCTTGCTTCTGATAAAGCGGACTTTGGATGCGGAAGTTGCTGTTGACGTACTGGATCATGTCGTCGTAAAGCGCCATGGTGTAACGGGTATAATTCAAGGCGTCGTCTGGGTTTTTCAAACCGAGTAGCAGCTGCTCACTTTGTTGAAACTCAATAAACAGCTGGGTAAAAAACTCTCTTGCACCTTCCGTTTCCAGAAAGTTGTCGGCTTCGTGGCTGTTAAGAATCAGGTCGAATCGACTCCAAGTGAGCTCGTATTTGAGTTTGGTCTCTTCTAGGCTCTCTTCATCGTTCATCGAAAAAGGGGCGATAGCAACTAATTCAGAAAACTCTTTAGTTAACTGAAAGAGAAACCAAGTGGCTTGATTTCGCTGCTCGTTGTATGACTTAGCTAGCTTACGCGTCTCGGTAAGATAGAAAATATTGGCGCATATAAGCAGTACAGAAAGCACGATGAGTAAACGTTTCGTGCGAATAATCGTTGGGCTTAAAGCGTGGGTTTTTTTGCTTCTTATCATGGTGCTTCGTGGATCAGTACTTCGTCTATTTGCCAAACCATCTGCGTGTAATAGATTTGGTTGTCGATTTCAGGATGTTTATCCAGATTGAAGACCAGCCAAAACGGGCCTTTATTTCGAACCTTCATTTTCTTGCCATTCAGGTGATAGGCAATAATCGGCTCGTAATCCAAAATATCTTTGATTTGAGTGGATGAAGCATAGTCGTTAAGGGCGACAAACGAGACGGACGCGACATCAGAGACACCAAGATAATCAAGTAGATCCGTTACCTTCACACCAGAAAAGGTGTGAGGCCCATCTAACCAAGGTAGATGAGTGGTGAATGAGTCCAGTGGCAGTGTCGATTCGATTGTCTTCAAAGAGACACTCTTGTGACTTTCGTCAGCAAATCGAACGACCAGTTCTGCGGCGACCAGAGTGGGGGCAAACAAACAAGAAAGACAGAGCAAAATCCATTTCATATACAGCGTTTCCTATAAAAAAGGCTTTGTTTTTATTATTGATATAAATGTAATTATACGTTGGAGTGATGAAAATTTGAACGAAGATATCACTTTTTATCCAGATGCCATAGTGTTAACAACAAAAAAGCCTTTGTAATCAATACAAAGGCTCGTCGCTATTTTGTTGCTCTGACGTCCAAAACAGACTCTAGACATTTGCCACTTAGAGTCTGAAGCCCGTTTTTCAGAGAAGGTTAGTGCGAGTTAGTCTTCTTTAAACTTCCTTTTGACATCAAAATAGCAGCTTGTAACCTACGCTGTAGACAGATTGCACAACATCTTTGTCGTTATTAACAGCATTGAGCTTTTTTCTAAGTTTCTTGATGTGGCTATCAACAGTTCTTTCACTTACGACGCGATGATCTTCGTAGATATGATCGATGAGCTGCTGACGTGAGAATACCCGCCAGGTTTGCTTGCCAGTTGGTTGAGTAAGTTGAACTCGATAGCGGTAAGCTCAATTTCTTGCTGTTTAAACGTTGCAACAAGGCGCTCTTTGTCTAATTCAAGTACGGGTTTTGGTGCGGAATACAAATCCTGCTCACCCTTGTTGGCGTGTAGGGTACGACGAAAGACCGTTTTGACTCTTGCCACGACTTCTCTCGGCGAGAAAGGTTTACAAATATAGTCATCAGCACCGAGCTCAAGGCCAAGTAGTCGATCTATCTCTTCAATTTTTGCGGTGATCATTATGATCGGCACGTCATTAGTGGCGCGGATTTCTCGGCATATGGTTAGGCCGTCTTTAACGGGCAGCATGAGATCGAGAAGGATCAGATCCGGTTGATTTTACTCGACCCATTTTACGGTATGCTCACCATCAAACTGCTGTGTGGCCTCATGCCCCGCTTGGACCAAGTAATCACTAAGTAGCTGAGATAGCTTAGGTTCATCTTCTACGATGAGAATATGTGGCATGGTGTGTTCCTTTAATCGATATAGCGTGGCAATGTCACCACAAGCATTAGGCCGCCAAGCGAAGAGTGCGATGCGGTGATCTCTCCAGCATGGGGCTCGACAATTTTTTTCACAATGGCTAAGCCAAGTCCTGACCCGCCCTTGCTTCGGTTTCTTGAGCTCTCAACGCGGTGGAGCTTTTCAAACAACCTCGGTAAAGCAGCATCCGGCACACTTGGCGCAGTGTCTTCAAAAATGAGGGTGACTTGTTGCTCATTTGCATCAAGCGTGACAGATACCTCACCAGGGCTATCGGTGTATTTTTCGCTGTTGCTCAATAGGTTTTCGATGAGCTGCTTGATACGTGTATCGTCGCCGTCAATGTACAAAGCGGGCTTTTCAATATGCCAGTTTAAGCTGAACCCTAACTGCGCCATTTGATGGGACTTCTTCTGACACGTCTCTTCAAGCAACTCACTTAAATCAAACGGCGCCATTTGATAGCGATAAGCGCCAATGTCTGCATTTGTGAGTTCATACAAGTCTTCAATTAACTTTTGAAGATGGAAGATCTCTTCTTCTATTGAGGCGAGTGTTTTCGAGTTTGCCGGCCGAATGCCATCTAAGATGGCTTCAAACTCACCTTTGATTACAGACAGCGGCGTTCTGAGTTCATGAGCGGTACTGGCTAACCAATCTCGTCTTGCACTCTCCGCGGCTTCTAACGTGACCGCCAGCGTGTTGATGTCTGCAGCCAGCTTAGCGATTTCTGTATTGCCCGCCACATTCGAGCGAGCAGCATAATTACCCTTGGCAATTTGGCCTGCCGTTTTGGTGATGCGAGTGACAGGCTTAATGAATGCACGTGAGAAAAAGTACGCGGCAATGGCACCAAAACTCAAAGCAATCATTGCAATGTAAATAAACGCGTACTTTTGGCCTTCGGCAAATGCAATGTCGTAAGATGCTGTTGGTGTTCTTGATGGCGGCCAAGCTAAGTAGGCTATCGTAGTGCCATCGACGATGATGGGCAAAGTACGGAAGTCTTCTCTGTATGGGCCTTTTATCGACGCGAAATTGGTGTCGAGCAAAGACACTGGCGCGTGATCTTGCGGTGGCGGGCGGCGGCCTGGCTAGGTTGAGAGGGGCGATTTTCACCGGATTTATCAAATTTTGTCGGAGGCCTGCGCTTCTTATTCGTATCTGAGCCTTTCTCCGCGATCCAGTTTTTCATCGTTTCAGGGGTAAGTAGCTCCCTCCTTGAGAGAGAAAAATAGCTTTGCGCCAGTAGTAACTCTGCTTGAGTAGAGAGATATCCCCATTGATTTCGTGAAATGTCGCGATGTTATTTGCAAGTATCTGATAGGTAACTGCTTCACGCTCGTTGATGTAGCGTATCAGGCCTCGATCGAAGCTCCATTGAATCGCTACATAGAGCAGCAGTAGCACCGCTCCTAGTGTGACTAGAAAACTCATCCATAAGCGTAAAAACAGCGACATATCCACTCCAACATCTTGACGCATAGAGAGTATATGCTGTTTCGTTCAGAAGCGAACCTATCTCGATAAACTTGCACAATTGATCCACATTTCTTGCTCAAGATGTGCACTTTCGTTGTTTAGCCTTGTAGTAACTGCCAATAAACAAGGGAATGATATGTTTATCTCAAGCAAAAATACGCGAGTATGGTTAGCTGCAGTATGTTCTGCGCTTATTGTAACTGGCTGTGGTGGTGGCGACGGAGATGGCTCTGGCGCGACTACCGATGCGAATGCAGGAAATCAGCAGACTCAATCAGAGTCGGAACTTGAGTTAATCATTGCCAACTTCAATTTAAACACCGACCCAACCGCAAATCGAACAATCCCCGATATCAACGATCCATTACCACAGCTGGGCAAGAAACTGTTTTTTAGTAAAAGTCTGAGTGGTGACCAAGATGTCGCATGTGCAAGCTGTCATCATCCAACGTTGGGCGGTGCTGACGCTTTGAGTCTACCTGTTGGCGTGAATGCTGTTCAGCCGGAGGTGATGGGTCAAGGGCGTGTCGATGGCGATGAACTGCCAGACGTACCGAGAAACAGCCCAACAGTGTTTAATGTCGCTTTGTGGGATACCAGTCTGTTTTGGGATTCTCGAGTTGAGAGCTTAGGAAAAGAAGCGGGGCAAAATGGCGCAGGCTCTGGGATCAGCACACCTGATTCAGGCTTTGGCGTTGCAGATAGTAATGCTGGTAATAACCTAGTGACTGCTCAAGCTCGCTTTCCTGTTACGTCTGTAGAAGAGATGAAAGATACTACCTTTGAATCGAGTGAAACGAATGAATCGATTCGCGATCACTTAGCAGCTCGAATTGGTGATTTTGGCGAAGGTTTTGGAGAGCTCGCCACCAACCAGTGGCTGACAGAGTTCCAAACGGCCTTTAATAGTTCAGCTGGCGCATCAACACTCATCACTTTCGATAATATCGCCCTCGCACTGGGGGAATATCAACGTTCAATGGTGTTTGTTAACTCGCCATGGCAAGATTATTTGGAAGGGGATCTTGAAGCGCTTAGTGATGCTGCTATTGAGGGAGCATTGCTGTTCTTTACCGCGACAAGTGAAGGCGGCGCAGGATGTGTAAACTGCCATAGCGGCACACTATTTAGCGACGGCCAGCAGCACACGGTTGGCTTTCCTCAAATAGGACCGGGTCAAGGAGTTGGTGACGATGACGACTTTGGGTGCGAGCTGATCACTGGTGACTCTGATGATCGTTATCGTTACAGAACGCCATCTTTGCTCAATGTTGCAGCGACGGCACCTTACGGCCACGCTGGCGCATATGCGACTCTAGACGATGTATTACGTCACTATAATAACCCTCGTGGAACCGTTGATGACTTCTTTGATAATGACGAGCTGTGTGACTTGCCCCAGTTTGTGAACGTCACGGTATGCAACAGGCTATATTCTGATGCTCGAGGCAATTCATTTAGCGCGCTGAACAAACTCCGTGATGAGCAAAATGACGGTACCTCTTTGTTCAATAATACCAATATCAATGGGAATGAAAGAGCCCAACTGGAAGCCTTTTTGAATGCTTTGACCGACCCTTGCGTATTGGATCGTGACTGCTTAAGCCCTTGGATTGCAGATGAAGTGAGTGATAATCCAGACGACAATGTACTCATTGCCCAAGATCAGTTTGGGGATCCTCTCTAGATGTAGAAGGCAAATAGCTTGAAGACAAAAAAGGCTTTGTACTTAGTACAAAGCCTTTTGTTTATCGAAATTTAATTATAAGCGCTTGATGTCATATCAATCACTTAGAAGATCATGTGCGCTACACCTGCGATTACAGGCAGTGTGATTAGCGTACGTAGGATGAAGATAGCGAACAGTTCGAAAATGTTCACTGGGATCTTACTACCTAGTAGCAGCGCACCAACCTCAGACATGTAAATCAGCTGAGTAACAGACATTGCCGCGATAACAAAACGAGTCATTTCGCTATCGATTGATGCCGCAAGAATCGCAGGGATGAACATATCTGCAAAACCGACAACAATCGTTTTAGATGCTGCAGCCGCTTCAGGGATTTGCAGTAGCTCTAGGAATGGAATGAAAGGCTGACCTAAGATGCTAAACACCGATGTGTACTCAGCAATGACTAGGCAATGGTACCTAAGCCCATGACAACGGGTAGTACGCCAAACACCATATCGACTGCGTTACGAACGCCTTCACCAAACACAGATTTTAGCGATTTAACTTTACCCGCTTTAACTAGCGCTTGCTCTAAACCCCACGAGAACGTTGAGTGACCTGCAGGAATGGCATCAGCGTCTGCGGCAGGTTTAGTGCCATCAATAAACGTATCTTTCTTCATGCGAAGTGGTGGCAAGCGAGGAATAATCACTGCCGCAACCAAACCGGCTAGACAGATAGCGCCGTAGAAAGGCAGGAATAAGTGCTCAAGATTCACCTGCGCAATAACAACCAAACTAAACGTGATAGATACAGCTGAGAAGGTGGTACCAACAACCGCCGCTTCACGCTGAGTGTAGAACTTGTTTTCGTACTGCTTACTTGTTAGCAAAATACCGACACTGCCGTCGCCTAACCAAGAGGCCATACAGTCAATAGCACTGCGTCCTGGAAGATTGAATACAGGGCGCATGATTTTACTAAGTAGCGTGCCAAATAGCTCAAGTAGGCCAAAGTTAAGTAGTAGTGGGAGAAGAAGGCCAGCGAAAATAAACACAGAGAATAGTGTTGGTAACAAGCCTTCGAGTACTAATCCGCCCGTGTTCTCTTCCCAAATAGCCTCAGGACCGACTTGAAAGAAAGCCATCACCACCGAAATACCACCAATTACTCGAACTGCGAGCCACAACGGAGATGGGTTGAACAGACCATTTAGGAATGGTGACTGAACAATAAATGCAGGTTTCGCCAGTTTGGTAAGCACTGACGCGAGTGCCATAAATGCAATGATCACCGTTACGATGCTCACAAGGTGATCACCCAGTACGGCTTGAATTGATTTCGCTAGCACTGCGACAGGGATAGTAAGGTCTCCGTTATAGCTAATTGGCGCCATAAACAGAAATAGACCGATCAGTGATGGGATGAGAAACATCCAAAAGTTGCCTTTATTACTAGGCTTTTCAATTGATTGAGCGTTGTTTTGCATTGTTTTACTCGTTTAACTATTCGCAAAAAAATAGCGGCTTTATCCGGCATAGGTATGCATGAAAATGTCATGAATACTCAATATGCCGCAAGAATAACTGTTTGATGCACTCATTGCAATACTATTCAATAAATTCATTTAAATATGCATAACGTTACTCTGTAATAAAAAGATAAAACAGAATTTTGTATTATTAATGTTAAGTTGTTTTCGATATTGTTGCGATGTTTTTATTGAGATGCTCTTGCTTGGATGACCCAATAAAATGTGGCAAGAAGAAGGGCTATTGCGGCAGGTAGTAGTAAGGTATTGATTTCAAAGTTTGCGTAGCAGACAGCGCCGATCGAACCACCCAGAACGAACCCGGTTAGAAGAGAAAAGAACAGAGTCGCTTTTGTTTTATCGAACGGTTTACCCCTTAGCCTAGCACCTAGCATGATGCCCAGATCTGTGATGATTCCGGTCATGTGCGTGGTTCGAATAATCGCACCACTGAATGTGGTTAACATCGCGTTTTGAAGTCCACAGGCCATAGATGCAAGATATTGGCCTCCAGAAATATCGTTTCGTAGCAACCACCAAGCACCGATAAGAAGCAATACTTCAAATAATAGGGCGACGCCATAGTGTCGTCCGAGTTTGAGCGCCGTTCCTTCGATAAAGAAGCCGCTGACGATCGCCCCCATAAGAAAGCTCACCATGATCATCAAAAGATGCACTGTTCCATAGTGTGAATCAGTGAGGCTAACGCCTAGCAAGGTCGCAGTCCCCGATACATGTGATACCGCTTGATGCTGAAAACTCAGAAGGCCGACACTGTTTACAATCCCCGCGAGTAAAGTGAGAAGGAATGCGCCGTATTTAACCCAATTTGGTAAGCGAGATATCATTGCGAGTCTGCCTGATGAAAAACAAGGCCGAAGTATAACGGTAACCTATGGCTTAGGCGATGGAATATTCGCTGAATGCAAATTCAAGTTCACTGGGTGAAATGATTATTGAAATTCAGTTCGGTGATTATGTTAATGTATGGGGAAGTCCTTATCGCGTTATCACGCCAGCTTTACTGAGTTAACTCCATGAAAAAACGACGCCTTCCTATTCCACTGATCTTGCTTATACCGATTGTCTTGTTAGTTATTGTTATCGTTGCTGGGTTGTATCGGTTTTCGTTAAGTGATGAAGAAATTCTCGCTAAGTTTCCGCAGGCTCCCGCAGCTTCTGCGAATTTGGTCATGGAAGAGGTCTTCGGTATTAAGACTCCCAACCCTTGGACTATTTCGGTACCTGAAACTCAAGCGTTCTCCTTTATAAACTCGATCGATGCTTCACGCCAAAGTGCTCAAGGAAATTATGACTCTGGGGCGGAAAGAGGCACGGTAACCGTTTCTTTGGACAAGCTAGTGTCGATGGGGTCAGATGACATGGCAAGACAGTATGCCTCGTACTTGGTGGTTTCCAATCAAGGTAGCGGCGCGTTTTACTATTTAGCTACCTTTGAATACGATAATCATCGACAGCGCATGGTGCTCAAAGATAGCGCCTTTGTGGGCGACCGAGTATCTGTGAGTGAGCTACGTTATCAAAATGGCCGAGTTGAACTCGTCGTTTTGGAACACGGTACTGACCAAGCAAAATCGTCGACTCCAAAGTCCCAAGCAATCTATCAGTACGATATTTCATCACGTCTTAAAATAAAGGCGTTATAACGCCATATCATATTCACAGTTGTATTGTGTGATAAATTGCCTATTATGGTGTTTAGTTAATATGAAATTATTTGCTGTCTTATATGGAGTTAAGGATGATTAATAAGCGCTTTTTTAAAACAAAAAATGAGGTCGAAGTAACCTTTGAAGTACCAGCAGCGCAAGCGGAAAACTCAGTTGCGTTAGTAGCCGATTTCTTAGATTGGCAACCAACGGAAATGAAAAAAGTGGCGAAAACTAAGTCATTTAAGTTTAAAACTCGTTTGCCAAAAGATAGCGAGTTTGAATTTCGCTACCTTGTTGATGGTCAAAAGTGGGAAAACGATCCTCAAGCGGATTTGTACAGACCCAACGATTTTGGTGAAGACAATGGACTGGTTTCGACCCATTCATAGGTTGGATTAGTTAGATTTTTAAAAGGCGCTTTTTGCGCCTTTTTTACTTTTTAATTGCATGTACTTTGATGTCGCTAGGGTGACTTTTTTATGAGAAACCCTTAGTCTTAGGGCTTTCTAGCAGTAATGAACAGGTCAGAATGTGAGCCCTAATTCTCTAATTATGCGTTATTCTTCGCTTTCTATGCGAAAGAAATTGATCGCAACTTGCCTTCCTTTAGTGGCCGTTATTGTCCTTTCTCCTTTTAGTGACAATAGCTTACAACGTACCATTGAACTGTCTCTTCCTGAGTCTACTATCATTGATACTCCTATCTCAGGCGTGGTGAATGTTGAACCTCGTCCAGACTACGAGTATCAGATTCAATCAGGGGACAATCTAAGCTCCATCTTCAATCACCTTGGGTTTGGTTACCAAGAGATGATGAAAGTGATGGAGACCGATCTCAACTTTCTTGCTTTAGATACTCTGCAACCAGGAAATACGTTGCGGTTCTGGAAAGGTGAGAGCGCCAATGAGTTATCTAAAATGGAGCTGGTTTTCAGCGTTGTGAGAAGTGCTGTTTATACCAAGCAAGATGATGGTACGTTTGATTTTGAAGATCGCATTATCCCCGGTACTTGGCGTGAGACTGCGCTGGTGGGCGAAGTTCGCGGTAGCTTCTCACAATCTGCCAATGCTATTGGCTTAGCCAGCGCCGAAATAGAGCAGGTGGTTTCGCTGCTCAAAGACAAAATCAACTTTTCACGTGACTTTAGAGCAGGTGATAAGTTTGAAGTGGTTCAGTCTCGACAATTTGTTGGGCAGACCCTAACTGGCAATCGCGAAATTCAAGCGATTAAGATTTACAACCGAGGCCGTGAGATCACCGCTTATCTACACAGTGATGGTCAATACTACGATGCTAACGGCGAAAGCTTACAGCGAGCTTTCCAACGTAAACCAGTGAACGGAAATTATCGTTTAAGTTCGCACTTCAATCCTAAACGGCTGCACCCTGTTACAGGACGGGTTGCGCCACACAATGGCACCGATTGGGCCACCCCAACGGGAACGCCTATTGTTTCAACCGGCGATGGTGTTGTGGCTATGACGCGCAATCACCCATACGCGGGCAAGTATGTTGTGATTCAGCATGGCAGCACTTACAAAACTCGTTATCTTCATTTGAGCAAGATACTAGTTCGTAAAGGCCAAAAGGTATCTCGTGGCCAAAGAATTGGTTTAGCAGGGGCAACGGGTCGTGTTACAGGGCCTCATATCCATTATGAGTTGCTCGTGCGAGGCCGAGCAGTTGACCCGATGAAGGCAAACATTCCGATGGCGAATTCGGTGCCGAAGGACCAGCTTAAAGCTTCATAGCTCGTCGTGATGAGTTGGATACTATGATGCGCAGTAAAGAGCTTGAGTTAGCGAGCCAGCAAACAAACACAGAAATCGATGCTTCTTAATCATAAACATCCAGTGAGTAGAGGTTAGATCTAATAGACAAATGAAAGGCACTTATCATCCACTCGGATATCAGTGCCTTTTTTAGTCATTCTTATGGTCAGCTAGCTGATTTTTGTCTGTGGTCTGGCTGATGAAAGGGCCGAATATTTTTAAAATAGTTGATAATTGCGCTTGGAGACTCGGGGCGGGAATAGTAGTAGCCTTGAATTTGGTTACATCCCATATCAAACAGTTTATCCAACGCCTCTTGCGTCTCAACACCTTCTGCAACGAGCGAGACATTGAGTTTTTCGGCCAGTTGAATGATTAACCACACTAAACTTTCGGATGTCACGCTATCTAACATATTACGAGTGAAAGATGCGTCTATCTTAATGCAATCAATGGGGTAGCTGTGTATATAGTTTAAGCTCGAGTAACCCGTTCCGAAATCATCTAACGCGACTCGGAAACCAAGTTGGCGTAGTTTATCGAGAATAAAACGGACCTCACTGGTTTGAGTCAGAAGCACGGTCTCCGTGAGCTCGATGGTAAACTCACTGGGTTCAAAACCATAATTCTCAATCGTATCAATCAGGTGGGCTAAGTAACGACTCGAGTCGTTTAGCTCGTGAGCTGAACAGTTGAGACTAAATCGCACTTTGTAGCCTAGGCCTTGTTCAAGTTCTAGCTTCGCCGCACAAGCCAGCTCGACAATACGCTCACCGAGATCAACGATTAAACCAGATTGTTCGGCCGCTTCAATAAACTCAATTGGGTAGACATCCCCCAATGTTTGGCTTTTCCACCGTGCTAACACCTCAAAATAATCCCATAGCTCTTTGTCGCGATGCACGATAGGTTGGGCGAGAATGTAGATTTCGCTTGGTGACGAGTTGGGTTTGAATAGCTCCTCTCTCAGAGCGTTGATCACCATAGTACGGCGATAGTATTTAGCGCTCAGATGCGTGTCGTAACACTGGATGCGCAAACTGCGTGAGCGCTTACAATCTTTCAATGCCAAGCTGGTATTGAGAATCAACTGGTCTGGTGAAACGCTTTTTTCGAAGCGTCTTGCAATACCAATACTCGCATCGATTTTAATCTCATGGGCAGGGTCAGAATAGCCTTGTTCGAGGCGGCGAATGATCTTGCTGCAAATCTTGAGCGGATCTTCAGAGTAGGTAATGAAGGCGAATTCATCGCCGGCAGTTCGAAAGGTGAGCTGCTCTTCTGGGATTGCTTGCTGAATCACTTTCGCAACGAAACAGAGAACTTGGTCACCGATATACGTTCCATAAAAATCATTGATTTGTTTAAAATTATCGATATCAAGATACGCGAGACTGAACGGTTCTTCGGTAGTCTCAATCAACACTTCTAGCTTGTCTGAAAGGTAGCTACGGTTCATCAAATGGGTCAGGTTGTCGTGAGAAACTTCGTAACTCAATTGATTGACTAAGCTGTCTGATCGTTCTAGTAACCAATCGGCTCTTAAACCATGTACGACAAGATTAGCAAACATCTTGTGGTCGCTAATGAGGTTTTGGTTGTCTGCTTCTTTTAATGGTTCACAGAAAACAGATAACAATACCCCCAGTACTTCACCAGTTTGCGAAGTGAGGGGGATACCTAAGTAACTCCGTATCGCTTCATGAGGGATGTTTGGGTCATTGGGAAATAGTTCTTGAATGTTGTCGCTACACCAGAAGTAGTCGTCTTCACTACGAGCAACATATTCTGTTGGTGTGCCACTTAACGGGAAAGTGCTATCCGCCTCTAGTGCCCCATATTTTGCATGAGCTAGAGTTTGAGCGTTGTATCTGAGCTTATCGATTGAGACGATACAAGTGCAATGAGATTGATAGTGCGCGTGCAGTTCTAATGTTACCTGGTCGAGAAGGGCAGCACCTTCAAGGGGTAAAATACTGTTAAGCACGTCTAAGCCGATAGAGGCTTTATTCATCGTACGTCTAGCCATAGTGCAAACTCACGTTTGGGGGACATCATATCGTTATTTATAATTATATTTACATTATCAATATGAGTCAGATCGCACTGTTTTTCAAACCGTATTCTGATGTTTTTTTCATCGATTTTGCTAACTTGATGAAAAACAAAAGAATGCGTGAAAAGGCCGACAGACTAGGGCTCGCTGTTGGACTTCTCTTCTTCTAAGCGACGTTTTAAATACTCCAAAAACACCTTTGTTCGGGTATGTTGATAATCGAGTTTAGGGTAGTAGGCGTAGACGGTTGTTTCGTCGACCAAAGTGCCAGGAAGTAGCCGAACTAAGCTACCTTGTTCAAGCTCTTCTTTAAGCATTACGTCATTCGAAAGTAGGATCCCCAGCCCGTGCTTGGCGGCATAGAACAGCGCTTCAGGGTTAGTTGTTGAAAAGTTTCCGGTAAGCGTGACCCGTTTCCCTTTGTGTAACTTAACTTCACGGTGCGGTTTTTCGCCCCATATCAGCACATTGTGTTCAGAGAGCTCTTTCACCGTGGTGGGCGTGCCGTGCTGCTTAAGATATTGAGGTGAAGCGTAAAACCCAGCTCGATGTTCAAACAGAGGCGTGGCTTTGAAACTTAATGAATTGAGTTGATCAATTTCGCGGCTAATGAATAGATCAAGGCTCAGTTCTGGTAGTTGGCCAGGTGTAGTCGTGGTGAGCTGGATTCGGATGTCAGGATAACTGGAGAGAAAGTCATTCAGATACTTTGCTAGAAACTTAGATCCAACCGCTAATGTGGCGCCAATTTTTAGTAGGCCAGCAGGGTTTTGATTCACGGAGCGCGTTTCGTCGACCAACGACTGCCATCCGTCGAGTTGATCTTTTGCTCTTTGGTAAAACAGAGCGCCCGCTTCGGTTTGAGTGACCGAACGAGTCGTGCGAATAAGTAGTTGAACGCCAATTCTCTCTTCTAGCCAATGAATCCGTTTGCTAATGGCAGAGCTGGTCGTATTCATTTTTCTGGCTGCACCGTTGAAGCTATTTTCCTCAACAACTTTAAGATAGGTTTCAACGCCTTGAATCCAATCCATGCTAATCCTCAACTCGATGAAATGATTTCTAATACAGCATGATAGCAGTAAGTGAAGGGGTTTTGTTATGGCTGTTGTCGAGCATTTCGTTCAAACAGCGCTTAGGGGAAAGCCTCAACCGATGAGGTTGAGGCTTATTTGTCCTAAGCGATAGCTTTATGAATGATCAACTAGCATAACTTGGTAGTCGTGGATGACGACACTAGAGTTTTCATCAATGGACACCTGCCAAACTTCATTCACTAGCATATTGATAGGTTGCGCCTCAAAATCTGAGTCGGGGTAGGTTTCCGCTTTAAGGCGAACGCGCAGTTCCACAGTATATTGGTCGCCTTGAGAGGTTACCTCAATCTGCTCAACATCGTGGTCACAGTTTGGCTTGAACACATTGGTTGCGATGGCATACCAGTCCCTAAACCCTTCCGCGCCCGAAAATTTGCCCTCAGGCATGGACATCGAAAAGTCAGAGCCAATGTGTTTTTCAAAGTACTCAGTCTCTTTCGGCAGTTGATCAAAGGCTTTAAACCACTGGGCGACAAATTTATTGATGATGTTACTTGGCTCTTGAGTCAAATCGTTCACAAGAGATAGCAGACGGCTGGCATGCTGCCTTGCGCGTGACTGTACTTCTTCCAGTTTGTTGTATACGCCTGAAATATAAACCATTCGATGAGTATAAACTGGCTTGTGGTAGTTCATACCTGCTAAGTAGGCTGTTTGCTGCAATGGGCGCATCAGCTCTTCTATTGAGAAGTGGTTATAGCCAAGTGGATCATAAGACTCTTCTGGTCCGCCAACGGTGAAAGAGAGGATGAAGTCTTTGCCTTGCAGCTTATCGCCCTTTGAACCGTAAGCGAAGTTGTAGCCAAACACGTCGTCGATCCATTTCTTCATTAATGCTGGAACCGAGTACCAATAGAAAGGAAACTGCAGAATAATCACGTCAGCTTTGACTAACGCTTGTTGCTCTGCTTCGATATCGATGTTGTAGTCAGGATACAGCGTGTCTAATCGGCGGACATCTAGGCTAGAAATGTTCTGTTTTAGTTCATCCAAGATGACGGTATTCGTGTTTGAAGATTCAAGATCTGGATGACCAGAAATAACAACTACGTGGCTCATAGTGACGCTCCCATCAGGTTTAATTCGGTTTTGGTGTCGATGGAGAGCAGTATAAGGAGAAGTATTAGTAATGATTAGATGTGCTTTGTCTAATATATTGTTAGCTAAGAGCTAATAATTGAGGGTGAGCAATGAATGGTGCGATATTTAATCAGTTGAGGATATTTCAGGCCATTGTGGCAGAAGGCAACATTACTAATGCTGCAAAAAGGCTTCAAATGGCCCCGCCTTCCGTGAGTAACGCACTCAAATCTCTGGAGGAAGATGTCGGTTTACCTTTATTCACTCGCACCACACGCAGTATTGAAGTGACGGAAGCTGGCAAGCGGCTTTATGATGATATTTCAACTTCCATGAGTGAGCTTGCGTTCGCCTATGAAAGTATTAGCGATTTGGGCAAGGTGCCCTCGGGAAAAGTGCGTCTAACGATCCCTCGCTTTGTTTATGTTCACTATTTTCAGCCAGTTTATGCTGAGTTCTGTCAGCGTTATCCTAATATTGAGCTTGAGGTTTCTATCTCTGATGCCAATGTCGATATCTTAAATCAGGGATTTGATATGGGGATACGGTTTGGCGATCGTGTTGAAGAAGGTATGGTAGCGAGGCGTTTGACGGGTGCCATGCATGAAGCTTTGTTTGCCACGCCGGACTACCTCGAAGCCTTTGGTACCCCCAAGACGCCCGATGACCTCAAGTCTCACAAACTGATTCAGTATCGCTTTATTGCATCGAATCAGGTGGCACCTTTATTTCTTCGAGGCGTCGCAAGTGATATTACAGTGGAGATGCCGACGGCATTGGTGGTCAATGACACCGATGTGATGATTGATGCTAGCTTGAAAGGTTTGGGAATTGGTCGCATCGTTGAACCTGTGGTCGCCGATCTCATTGCAAGCGGTGAGTTAATCCCGGTTTTACAAGACTATTGGTATCCTTATTCAGAGCTCTACGTTTATTTTCATAAGAATGCACAAAAAGCGAGACGAGTAAGAGTCATGGTGGATTTCTTGTTAGAGAAATTCAGTTAGCGGATAACTCTTGATTTAGGCGGGCTTAAGTAGCTGCTCTTTACTGCGATTAAGGATACAATGCGCGAAATTATTTTAAGGTGTCGACAATGCAACAGAATGAATTTGAACAGTTAGTGAAAGCGCTGTGTGAGAAACAGAACCTACCAGAGGCGCTGGCACTGCTTAAAGAAAGTGATGACCAAGAGGTCGCGGAAGCTGCAGAAGGACTAACAGGCCAGTTCGCATTGGCAGAAGTCGAAGGCGAAAAACGCATTTACCACGTAACAATGCAGCAAAATGACGAAGGTCAAGAGGAAGAGTTCATCGAGCATGTGATGAATGAAGGCGATGACGTTATTCGATTTGTCGCTTGGTTTTTTGATGCCTTCTTTGATGTAAAAATGAAAGAGACGTATCAGGCGGCAGGTAAAACTTATAAGCAGCCAAAGCGTACGCATTAATCTGTATAAAAAGAGCCTCGGTTGTAATCCGAGGCTCTACGAAACTTGATATAGCGACAGTTTAGAAGGCATTAGCCTAACTGTTTCGCTCTTTAGCCGTTACCCATTTCAACCACATTATCTGGTACAACGGTCAGGCCTTTCTGTTCCAGCCAAGCTTCTAAGTTGTCTGCTCCGCCAATATAATGACCGTCAATCCAAATTTGCGGTACGGTGACGGGTGTCTTCAAGCCAATATGCGCTTTAACTTCTGGAATCATTCGGTAAAGGGCAGCGCCGTCTTTTACAACGTCATGGTATTGATATTCAACCCCCGCTTTATCTAACATCGCTTTGGCTTTTACACAAAATGGGCAGGTTTCTTTGCCGAAAACAATATTGCCTTTTAAGTCGTCTTGCTTTGTCCACTCGCCGATAATCGATTGAACTAATACGCCGCGATTCAATGCTTCACCTTGCTAATCACTTTGCCTTCAACCATGATGATTGGGCATGCCAAGCACCAACTTTAAGGGGCTCCCACCAGTGTGATAGCCAGTCTTTTACTTCTAGGTCGATTGGGATACCTGCCAACTCGTTATTAAAAGTGTCCGCAAGGATATCCTTGGTTAAGGTACATTCCCCACAAGGGATCTTAACTTTGAATGGCCCCCAGCTTCCGCCCCAGCGATATAGTGTCACTTTAATTGGTGTTGTCATTGCATCCCCCTTTGCTTGTTGTCCCTTAATAAGAACAGACCAAAACCGAAAAAATTTCATTAAATCTGAGTTTTATTACTATACCCAAGTAACCTCAAGGTGCATGGTTCAGCGAGAATTACCTAGCTTGCAAACGCGGCAACGATTCGACAATCTAGTGGTTCTATATTGAGAATCGTTAACAAAGTATGCGAGCTAGGCAAACTCGCCCTTCGGGAGCGTGTCACGGACTCAATTTCTACGTTAAATGACTTGGAAAGAACCCGTTATTCCACTGCGTCATTTGCCTTGAACTTGAGCCCGTGACAACGCTCTGAGTCCAGCATCTTGAAGTCACTTGGGTATGAATAGTCAAATCTTACATCTGGCGTAATGAATAGAGTCTTTGTCTTTAGATCAAAGAAAGTTTGGTTTTAGTGACTAGTTTGTTGCTTAGTATTGATTTTTTATTCGAAATAAATGATATTTCATGCCCTGTTTCAAAATTCGATGATTTAGACATGTCTCAAGCCCAAACGGATGTGCAGCCACAAGTGCAAAAAGCAAAATCTTGGCAGATGCCAGATACGCTTATTCTGATTTTTATCGTTGGTATTCTTGCCAGCTTACTGACCTACATAATTCCAGCAGGTCACTTCGACAGCCAACAAGTCACTTATATTGCTGATGGCGTAGAGAAATCCAGAACGGTTATTGATCCTCAGTCATTTACGTACACTACGGATGATAACGGTGAGCTGGTTTACAATAAAGTCGGTTTCTTTGCGTCTGGTGGTGGCATTGGCTTGATGAACTTCCCATTTGAAGGCTTGGTATCAGGCTCAAAGTGGGGCAGTGCAATCGGCGTCATCATGTTCATGCTGGTGATTGGTGGCGCATTCGGCGTTGTCATGCGCACGGGAACCATCGATAACGGTATTCTCCGTTTAATCGATAAAACCAAAGGCAGTGAATCGCTCTTTATCCCAGTTTTGTTTGCTCTGTTCTCTTTAGGCGGTGCCGTCTTTGGTATGGGTGAAGAAGCGGTTGCTTTTGCCATCATTATTGCACCTTTAATGGTTCGACTCGGATACGATGGCATCACTACCGTAATGGTCACTTACGTCGCAACGCAGATCGGTTTTGCCACCTCTTGGATGAACCCATTTTCGGTCGCCGTTGCACAAGGTATTGCTGGTATCCCAGTCCTTTCGGGTATGCAAGCTCGTATGGTGATGTGGGTGGTGTTCACACTGATCGGTATTGCGTTCACTATGCTATACGCGTCACGAATTAAAGCATCGCCAACTTTGTCCTTTAGTTATAAGAGTGACGACTACTTCCGTAATCAAGAAGTGGGTGAGCAAAGCTCGCGCTGGAACTTGGGTGACACACTCGTAATCCTTACGGTGATCGCCAGCATGGCTTGGGTGGTGTGGGGCGTGGTTGTTCATGCTTGGTACATTCCTGAAATTGCTTCCCAGTTTTTCACAATGGGTTTCATCGTCGGTATTATCGGTGTGATTTTCCGCCTAAATAGCATGACGACTAACGATATTGCGGCAGCCTTTAAAGATGGCGCAAGCATCATGTTGGCTCCGGCATTACTTGTAGGTTGTGCGAAAGGCGTGCTGCTAATCCTTGGCGGCGGGTCTACGGACGAGTCGAGCGTACTTAACTCTATCTTAAATGGCGCAGGTGTGGCGATCTCTGGTTTACCCGATGTGGTAGCCGCTTGGTTAATGTATGTTTTCCAGTCGATCTTTAATTTCTTTGTGACATCAGGTTCGGGCCAAGCGGCGCTGACCATGCCACTTCTTGCACCACTGGCAGACATCGCGGGTGTGACACGCCAAGTGGCGGTTCTAGCATTCCAGTTGGGTGATGGCTTTACTAACATTATCGTTCCTACTTCTGCGTCGCTAATGGCAACACTCGGTGTATGTCGTATCGACTGGGGTGACTGGGCGAAGTTCTGTTGGCGCTTCATTGTGCTGCTATTTGTGCTTTCAAGTTTTGTTGTTGTTGGGGCGCATTTAGCAGGCTTTGCATAGGCCTACTCCCTTCAGCTAAACTTATTCAAAAGGCGAGGAGACTCGCCTTTTTTGCGTTTTTTAATTATCTGTAATTCGGCAATTTGCTGTAAGTAGACAGTTTTCGGAGATTTTTTGTGGCTAATCAGAACGTTACTCAGGATGTGATTCAAGGGCATTCGGTTATTGAGTCGTTAAATGTGGATGAACTCGCCAGCGGTGAACATCGATTTTGGTTTCAGGTTGCCAGTACGGCAATCGGACAGTTCCAATATTTGCCAGTGATCGTGTTAAAGGGCGAAGCTCAAGGGCCGAAAATCATGGTGACAGCGGGGGTTCATGGTGATGAACTTAACGGTGTATTAGCCGCGCAGAAACTGGCTCGTACTCTTAAAGGGAAAGTAACATCTGGTGTGGTAACCATCGTGCCTACTGTCAACCTTCCGGGTATGCTTAACCATAGCCGCGACTATTCCAGCTCAGATCCTGACGCGTCACCCTGTAACTTGAACCGTTTCTTCCCTGGTAATAGTCAAGGGGATGCGGCGAATCGTTACATTGATAATCTTTGGACTAATCTATTGCGTCCGAATGCAGATTTCGCCATCGATCTTCATACCCAAACGTCTGGTGCTATCTATCCGCTTTATGTCTTTGCAGATTTTCGTATCGAGACATCACTGCAAATGGCGCGTCAAATCCAACCAGACGCGATTTTGAACGATCCCGGCGATGCAGGTGTGTTGGAAACTGTATGGAATCAATCAGGGATTCCCAGTATCACTATTGAAGTCGGCACCGCAAAGGTGATTGAACAGCCTTTGATTGACCGAACAGTCGAGGGCATTGAAGAGGTCTTACGTGGTAAAGGCGTGCTTGAGGGTGAAACACTAAGCGAGTATTCGCAGGCGGTTGAAGGCCAAGCGATCACCTCAATTAGAGCCAAACAAGGCGCGTTTGTCTTACCGCAGGTGACGTTGATGCAACCAGTTAAAGAGGGCGATCTTGTTGCCATTGCTTATGATGTGTTTGGTGACGAACAAGACAAGTATCTTGCACCGCGTGATGGGATTGTTCTCAGCCACAACATCGATTCAATGCGTGAACCAGGTGCGTTAGTTGTACGCTTGATTCACTAAGAAAGTGAGAGAAACAAGCGTTAGAAATAGAAAAGACCGAGCCATAGGCTCGGTCTTTTGTTTTTTAGGCTTTAAAGCAAGATTAGAACTTGTACTTAAGACCTAGGCGAAGCGTATCTTCACCCGCAGTTACTACGCCGTTTGCATCTTTCACGTCAGTTAGACCGTTAGACATGTAAGATACGTAAGAGCTGATGTTGCCGTTGAACTTGTAGTAACCCACAACCTCGAAGAAGTCATCAGAATCCGCTTTAGTGTTCGCACTCTTGTCTTCTACTTCAGCGTTCGCGTAAAGCGCTTTTAGCGTGAACTGGTCAGTAATTTTGTACGCAGCAACCACTTCAAGAGCGTTGAACTCTTCTTTGGCTTTGTCGTTGATGTCGCCCATTGAGTAAGTTGCACCTAGGTATAGTGCTTCCCAAGTGAAACCTGCACCAAGTAGGAACTGGCTTTCAGAACCAGCATCTTGGCCTAGGTCTGCACCAGAGTACGCTAGGCCTAGGTCTAGGCCCATTGGCAGTGAGTAAAGACCAGAGATACTGTAGCCGTCAGTGCTCTTTGTGCTGTTTGCAGTATAAGTCGCTTCAACTTGTAGAGCATCGAAGCTGCCACGGTATGCAAACGTTGAATCTTCTTTATCAGACGCTGAGTCGATGTACTGTTGAATACCAGAGAACTCAGTCACATCCGTTAGGTCAGAGATGATGACCGCTGCCATATCTTGACGACCTGCTGAGAAAGCACCGATATTGGTGTCTAGACCAGCATACATGTAGCGGTTATCAAACTCAGAGTCACCTGAGCCTTGTTCTGCTTCATAGAATGCGAAACCTTTTAGGCCGTCAGCGATTTCTGTGCTGCCTTTAAGGTTTAGACGAGCGCGAGACTTGTCTTTCATTGTACCGTCAACTTCTGCGCCACTTGAACCGATGAAATCGCCACGGAATTCAACTCGGCCGCCTACTTTTAGCTCAGTTCCATCGTTATCGTAAACTGTTGCTGCAAGAGAAGAACCTGAAACCAACGCGGAAAACACTGCTGTTGCTATCGCTGCTTTATTCATTTTGAAAGTACCTTATTAGTATTGTGAGCATCATTGCTCGAATCAAATGAGTTGCCACTAAGGTAGAACGACTGGATTACGATTTCGTGTCTGAAATATTACGGTTTTATTTTGGTTTTATGTCGCTGTGGTGAATAAATAAACAGCTTTAAGAAGGGAATTCTGCTACCAAAACTTTATGCTAGTTCGCCAATATACGCCTCATCTATTGGATTTTATTAACGAGGTGTCTACATAAATGCAAACTATTTAAAGTTGGGTTTATAGGTTGTTGTTTTTATATTTATTTCACTGATTGTTTTTAGGTCAAAAATCTAAATATTTCATTTTGTAATCTAAAAATAAAACATCATTTTTTAACAAAAATAACCGCTAAATAATTGTTTTTGAATGATTTATATTTCTCGCTCAACTTTTATTGTAGATTTTATATTATTTTGTGCAACTTTTTGGAGTTGAGTGGGTAAAGTCCTAACCACTTGTTAATCGAGCTGTGAAGCAGTCGTTACATTAGCGATTGGTGAACATTGTTCGATTAAATGGTGGACATAACTTTTGTTATATATGGACTTTAAAATGAACAAAAAAATCTTAGCTGTTGCAATCTCTGCTGCTGCAATCTCATCTCAAGCATTCGCTGTTGAACTTTACAACAACGAAGGTACTACTTTCGCAATGGGCGGCCACGTTTCTGTAAACCTAAACGGTTCAGAAGAAGGTAACACTGATGTAGGTACTAACTCTCCACGTCTAAACTTTACTGCTACTCAAGACATGGGTAACGGTTTCACAGTTGACGCACGCGGTGAGTGGGCTCTTAACTACCTAACTAACTCAGACAACGCATTCACAACTCGTCTAGGTTACATCGGTCTTACTCACGACGAACTAGGTCGTGCAGTAGTGGGTACTCAGTGGGCACCATACTACGACGTAGCTGGCGTTACTGACCTTCCTATCGCGTTTGCGAACGATTTCCTATACGCAGGCGACGATTTCGCTAAGATTGGTCTGACTCGTGCAGATAACATGGCTTCTTACCGCAACGGTTATGACTTCGGTGACGCTGGCTCTCTAAACCTAGGTGTTGCATGGCAGGGTACTACTGATAGCAAAGGTACTGCTGGTCTTGAATACAAAGACCGCGTACAAATCGCTGCTGGTTACGAATTCATGGGTGCTAGCCTAGGCTATGCATACAGCACAGGTGATGTTGCTCAAGGTGTTGCTAAAGGCGCTCTAGACCTACACGCATTCTCTGCATCTTACGGTACTTACGGCAACGGTCTATACCTTGCTGGTCTTTACCAAACTTCTGAAGACAAGTACGTTAGCCAAGCAGAAACTGATGCTTACGAACTACTAGCAGCATACGCTCTAGCGAACAGCCTAAACCTAAGCATCAACTACGAAACAGTTGACGTTAAAGATACTCAAAGCAGCGCGAAAGAAACAACTCGCGAAGAGCTAGCTCTTCAAGCTGAGTACAACTTCACTCCTAAGCTAGTTGGTTACACTGGTTACCAGTTCGACCTAAACGACAAAGACAGCTCGGGTGCTAAACTAGCTACAGATGACAAGTGGGTTATCGGTGCTCGTTTCTACCTATAATTTAGTCAGCTAACCCTGTCTAACTTATAGAAAACGCCTGCAACTTCGGTTGTGGGCGTTTTTGTTTTTCCTGCATCTGTCCCTTCTACTTTTCGAACAGTTAAATCGCCCATTGCAAAGTTGAGCCAAGATCTGATTTTCGCAATAAAGTGCTTTTAGTTAGGTTAATCGGTAAACACTTTGCATTACACTATGCGCCTTGTTTTTGAATCATGTTGATGAAGATAAAGGATCGGATATGCGTACCATTAGACTGGGTGACGAGCTCATAGCACCATCAAAAATTGTTTGTGTTGGGCGAAATTACCTAGAGCATATTCAGGAACTTAATAATGCTGTTCCAGAGCAAATGGTGTTATTCAACAAAACCAATGCGAGCCTTTCTGAACGCCTGACTTCTTTCCATCAAGAGCCTTTGCATTACGAAGCGGAAATTTGTTTTGTGGTGAAACATAATCAGCTTTATGCCGTGGGAATTGGATTAGATCTGACCAAGCGTGAATTGCAGTCAAAACTTAAGAACCAAGGTTTACCGTGGGAAAGGGCGAAAAGTTTTGAAGGCGCTGCGGTTATGAGCCGATTTATTGCTCTTGATGGTATCGACATTAAGCAACTGCAAGTTGAGCTCTACATCAACTGTGTCCGAGTTCAATGCGGCGCAGTTACACAAATGATCTATTCACCAGAAACCATCTTAGATGAAGTGAGCAGCTACACACCACTTGAAGATGGCGATGTCTTGATGACGGGCACACCCAAGGGAGTCGGTGAGGTACACCAAGGCGATATCTTTCTGGGCCGTTTAAAGTACGGTGACAAAACCTTAATTGAAATTGAGTGGGTTGCTGAGTGATTTTTACCACTTTAATCAATAAAAACTAATTTCATCCAATTTTTATGGTTGTTCTGAATGTAACCCCTTAGACTTCGGGTCTGTTTACTCGTGGTTAATTTGATTGAATGAAAGAGAAACTGATGAAGAAAAATGTAATGTCTCTGACTCTGATGGCAATGTTTGCTGCCACGCCATTGTTTAGCCCTGCTGTATTGGCAGACAACACTGATGATCAAATCGAAGAGATTGTTTCGATTTTGAAGAGTCACCCAGAAATCGTGGGGACTTTACACGAAAGCCTAAATGGTTATGTTGTGCAACAGAAGCAGTTCAAGAAAGCCCTGGTGGAGTTGGATTCGTATATCACCAGTTCGGTTCACCCTGTTATGGGAAATGACGAACCTGAATTGACCATCGTCAATGTGACAGATTACAACTGCCCGTACTGCAAAAAGTTAGAGCCGGAGTTAGAAAAACTGGTTTCTAATTACCCTCAAGTCAAAGTGGTAAACTTCTTTACGCCGCTAAAGGAGCTTATGCAAGGGACTGATTCCAACACCGCAGCCTATGCGCTGAAGGTTTGGCAGGATCAGCCTGAAAAATACAAGGAAGTGCATGACCTGTTGGTTGCGAATCGCACTATGCATAACGAGGATACGTTAAAAGCGGTGGCAGAAAAAACGCAGACAGTTAAACAACTTGAAGAAAGTGGTTCTATGATGGATGTGGTTGATAAGAACTACCGCTTATTCACTGAGCTGGGCTTAAGAGGTACGCCAGCAATGATCATGGGCGATCAAGTGGTTCCTGGTTATCTCCCATACGATAAGCTCGAGCAGATCGTTCAGCAACAACTATAAGAGCAATTAAGAAGTGGGTCTAACCCACTTCTTTTACATTTGTGCGACGTTTCTTCAGCTCGTACCAACTTTTTCCTCTCTATCCAACCTTCCTCAAAAAACAGCCATCGCTTGCTTTTAATTGCAGTGCCCCTAGTGACCAGAGTAGTACTTTTTTATTTTGGTTTAGCACTTTCTTGCGCTATTTAGAAACATTAACTAACGTTTATTAACATAAATATAACATTAATTTAGGCTCATTTTACGCCCTAAAGCGGCCTATGAGCACTAATCGATCGACCAGTAAATCCAAGAGCATTATGGAAGGTGCTCGATACTGAGGAGAGCTCGTGTGAGAAAGCTAAAGGCAAAGATCTGGCTCTGGTTGAGCTTTATAATGGGTTGCCTTACTACCCCTGCATACTCTGCTGAAGAAGCGCAGACTTTCAACCTAACCAGAGGCGTCACTCAGATCAGTGAGCAAGTGTACGAGCTGCACATGCTGATTTTTTATATCTGCTGTGTCATTGCTCTAGTCGTTTTTGGCGTGATGTTCTATTCGATCATCAAACACCGAAAATCTAAGGGAGCGGTTGCTGCCCATTTCCACGAAAGTACTAAAGTAGAGATCATTTGGACGGTCATCCCCGTTCTAATCTTGATCGGTATGGCTATACCTGCCACCACAACCCTAATGGCGATGGAAGATACCTCCGAGTCAGATCTGACGGTAAAAATTACAGGTTCACAATGGAAGTGGCACTACAGTTATTTTGGCGAAGAGGTTGAGTTCTTCAGCCTAATGTCAACGTCCCAAAAACAGATCGATGGCATCGATGAAAAAGGGGCGCACTATCTATTGGAAGTGGATAACCCTTTGGTCCTGCCAATTAACCGCAAAGTACGATTCTTGATGACTTCTGATGATGTTATCCACTCGTGGTGGGTTCCTGCTTTTGCCGTGAAAAAAGACACCATTCCGGGCTTCATTAACGAAGCTTGGACTCGAATCGATAAACCTGGTGTCTATCGCGGTCAGTGTGCCGAGCTTTGTGGCCAAGCCCATGGCTTCATGCCGATTGTAGTGCATGCCATGGAAGAAGAAGAGTATGACCAGTGGTTAGCAAACAAAAAACTTGAAATCGCTGAAGAGAAAAAAGCCGCGCAACTGGCTCTTGAAAGCTCGATGACAATGGATGATTTGATGCCAATGGGTGAAAAAATCTACGTAGAGCGTTGTGCTGTCTGTCACCAAGCCAATGGTGAGGGCTTGGCTGGGGCGTTCCCTGCGATCAAAGGCAGCGCTATTGCGTTGGGCCCGTTGGATGACCATCTGGATATTATTGTAAATGGCCGATCAGGAACGGCGATGCAAGCATTTGCCAACCAGTTGAGCGATAAAGAAATAGCTGCAGTCGTGACCTATCAGCGAAATGCTTGGGGTAACGATACTGGTGATGTGGTTCAAGCATCGGATGTGAATGCCTTCAAAGAACAAGGGCAGTAGTCCACTAAGGAACAGTCCAAGGAGTGACAATGAAAACGTCCACACCCAACTCGTCCGTACATAAACAAGTGAAGTCATCGGCGGTGAATGAAGCGCAATCGGTCAGTACTAACTCTGTTGCGATTGAAGCGGATGATCATCACCATCACGGCGCTCCCTCAGGTATCGGCCGTTGGCTCTATTCGACAAACCACAAAGACATAGGAACGCTTTATTTGTGGTTTAGCTTTGCGATGTTTTTAACCGGCGGTGCGATGGCGATGATCATTCGTGCAGAGCTTTTCCAACCCGGTTTACAACTCGTCGAGCCTAATTTCTTTAACCAAATGACCACGGTACACGGTTTGATCATGGTGTTTGGTGCCGTAATGCCAGCCTTTACAGGCCTTGCTAACTGGATGATTCCGATGATGATTGGTGCACCAGACATGGCCTTACCGCGAATGAATAACTTGAGCTTTTGGATCTTACCCTTCGCGTTTTTGATCCTTATCGCTTCTTTGTTCACGGAAGGCGGCGGCCCTAACTTTGGTTGGACATTCTACGCGCCGCTCTCAACGACATACGGACCGGATAGTACCGCTTTGTTTGTGTTCTCCGTTCACATCATGGGTATCAGCTCGATCATGGGGCGATTAACGTCATCGTGACGATTGTAAACATGCGTGCACCGGGAATGACATGGTTCAAGATGCCGCTGTTTGTTTGGACATGGTTAATCACTGCGTTTCTGCTTATTGCGGTGATGCCCGTGCTTGCCGGGGCGGTGACCATGGTGCTTACCGATAAGTACTTCGGAACCAGCTTCTTTGACGCTGCTGGTGGCGGTGATCCAGTGATGTTCCAACACATTTTCTGGTTCTTTGGGCACCCAGAAGTTTACATCATGATACTGCCTTCATTTGGTATCGTTTCTGCCATTATTCCTACGTTCTCTGGTAAGAGACTGTTTGGTTATCACTCCATGGTTTACGCCACTTGTAGTATCGCTTTCCTCTCATTCTTTGTTTGGGCGCACCACATGTTTACCACCGGAATGCCCGTGTTTGCTGAACTCTTCTTTATGTATTGCACGATGTTGATAGCGGTGCCGACAGGGGTGAAAGTGTTTAACTGGGTAGCAACGATGTGGCGAGGGGCATTAACGTTCGAGACGCCAATGCTGTTCTCAATTGCCTTTATCGTACTGTTCACTATTGGTGGATTTTCTGGCTTGATGCTGGCGATTGCGCCAGCGGATTTCCAATATCATGACACCTACTTTGTGGTAGCGCACTTCCACTATGTATTGGTATCGGGAGCGGTCTTCTCGATTATGGCCGCGGCTTACTACTGGCTACCTAAATGGACGGGGCACATGTACGACGAGAAGTTGAGTTTATGGCACTTCTGGACGTCGGTGGTTTCGGTCAATATTTTGTTCTTCCCTATGCACTTTCTAGGTTTGGCGGGTATGCCACGACGCATTCCCGACTACGCTATCCAGTTCGCTGACGTGAACCAAATTGTGTCGATAGGCGGCTTCGCGTTTGGTTTGTCGCAGTTGATCTTCTTGTGGGTGGTTATCAAATGTGCTCGTGGCGGTGAAAAAGCCAAAGCGAAACCTTGGGATCGAGCAGAAGGTCTTGAGTGGACGGTTCCAAGCCCAGCACCGCACCATACGTTCGAAACACCGCCAAAAGTGGACTAGGGGATTCCTATGGAAAACCAAAATCAAACGCAGAAATCGCACAAAAAACTCACGCTCAAGTTAGTGGGTGCAGTGGTGGCTATGTTTGGCTTTGGTTTTGCGCTTGTTCCTTTATACGACATCATGTGTGATGCCTTGGGTATAAATGGCAAAACCAATACTGCGTCGGCCGTTCAGCCCGTGGGTATGGTCGCAGACATTAGCCGAACGGTGCGGGTTGAATTTATGGCTCATATCAATAAAGGCATGCCTTGGTCGTTCACACCAGAAGTGACAGTGATGGAAGTCCACCCCGGAGAAGTGATTCAAACCCATTATGTCGCCATGAACAAAGCGTCTTCCGATTTGGTGGGGCAGGCAGTGCCATCGGTCTCTCCGGCTTAGGTGCCAACTACTTCAATAAAATCGAGTGCTTTTGTTTTAACCAGCAGCCACTTGCGGCCAATGGACAAGCTCAGATGCCGCTGATCTTTTACATAGAGCCAGATATTCCTGACTCCATTCATACGCTAACCCTCTCTTACACCCTCTACAATATAACGGATTCGGTCGAGACTACTCAGGCCACGGGTGAAGGCAAGGTGGTAGCAGCATTACTTTCAACTGCAGATCCCTTTACTACAAAGCAATCAGGTAAAGAGCAAGACGAGGTTCGTTCACAATAGAGCGATGCTCTCACGGAGTGATTGAATAAGGAAACAATACCATGAGTTCAAAGCACGAAACCTATTACGTACCTGCCCACAGTAGTTGGCCTTTAGTGGGCGCTATTGCCCTGTTCCTTGTTGCCGTGGGGCGGGGCTGACGGTTCAAAGCACCCAAACGGATGGTGGCGGCGTGTTTGGTAAAGTGGTGCTGTTTATTGGCTTTGCTGTGCTGCTGTTTATGTTGGCAGGCTGGTTTAGCAACGTTGTGTCAGAATCTATGTCAGGGCTCTATTCTGCGCAAATTGCTCGGTCATTCAAGCAGGGCATGAGCTGGTTTATCTTCTCTGAAGTGATGTTCTTTGGTGCTTTGTTCGGGGCGCTATTTTACGCTCGAATGCTTTCTATACCTTGGCTTGGCGGCGCAGACAATAACGCGATGACCCATGAGGTTCTTTGGCCAACGTTTGAAGCGATGTGGCCTTTGACAACAACGCCAGATGGCACGACAACCCAAAGCATGCCTTGGCAAGGTATTCCGCTCACCAACACCATTTTGTTGCTGCTTTCATCTATTACTTTGCATATGGCGCACGTCAGCTTGGAAAAAGATCGCCGTATGGCACTCATCGTTTGGTTAGAAATCACGATTGTTCTGGCTGGATTCTTCCTTTATTACCAAGGGGTTGAATATGCGCACGCTTATGCAGACCTTGGGTTAACTTTCCAATCAGGTATTTATGGCAACACCTTTTTCTTACTGACAGGATTCCATGGCCTACATGTATTGCTTGGTACCATCTTCTTACTGGTGTTGCTGTTTAGAATTGCCAAAGACCATTTCACTCCAAAGGATCACTTCGCTTTTCAAGCGGGAAGCTGGTATTGGCACTTTGTAGACGTGGTGTGGCTGTGTCTATTCGTGTTTGTTTACGTCCTCTAAACATCGCTTTTTGAATTTGCTTTGGGAGCGTCGAGTGAGTAGAGGAACTGAAAACAAAACGAGGGTGTTAATAAGGCCGTGGGTTGGGTTCAATCCAGCCCAGCAAAAGTGCTGAGATTAATAGAATGATGATCGCCGTGGAGATGACGAGTCGTCGACCTAAATAAAAGCTCATCGGTTTGGTAGATGTACTCTCTTGAGGTTCTCTAACCATTTGAAATAGTGCAAAACCTAGGTTGACGATGACGAAAAGTAGTAATAGGACTAGCGCAATTTTGAATAGTAATGTCATGCAATCCTCACAATATCCTTTTGTTCGTTCTGGCCGTTTTTGGCTGGGGTTAACTCTAACTGTGGGATTGTTTTGTCTATTGGTCAAATTGGGTTTTTGGCAGATGTCACGGGGTGAAGAAAAACAGTTGTTCGAAGAGCAACTACTAAAGCAACAGTCAGTGATATTTGAGGGTATGGATGCTTTGCTTGAGTCTTTTTCATCACGCGGCATTGATGTTAGCCAGAATAACGCGCTGTCACCGATTACAGGCACGCGCATAGAGATGGATGTAGTACCGATTGCGGGGCAGTACCTGCTACTTGATAACCAAACATACCAGGGGAAAGTGGGCTATTTGGCCTACCAGTTGGTGAAGTCGCAAGGTCACTACGTTTTGCTAGAACGTGGCTTTGTCAATGCCAAAAGTAGTCGTGACGTGTTACCTATGGTGGATTGGCTAGTGGATCCAATTCGATTAGTGGGTCGAGTGTATCAAAAGGGCAGTAACCCTTTGAGCCAAGAATTGAATCTTGAACTGACGTCGCCAAATCGGGTCCAGAACTTAAATTTACCGGAGTTAGGTGACGTATGGGGTGTAGAGCTACTCAACTTTGTTGTTCAACCTCAACTAGAAGGTTGGCCTTATCCTCAGCCTTGGCAGCCCGTCCCTTTGAGTTCGCAGAAGCACTTTGGATACGCAGTTCAGTGGTTTTCCATGGCAGCCGCATTGTTCGTTTTGAGTGGTTACGTGTTGTTTAGGCTAGTTAAACAGAGTCGTCGTGAAGGAGATAACAAATGAGTGAAGAGGTTAAAAACTCGGTTGAGTCTAGCAATGATCAAGAAGCGGTGAGAAAGAGCCGTATTAAGTTGCTGTCGCTGATTGCTTTGTTTGCTCTGCCTGCGATTTTGGCAAAGGTAATACTGATGAACAATTGGTACAACTCGGGGGTAACCAACAAAGGGGTACTGATTGAGCCTACTGCCAGTTATGACTCATTAGGAGCAGAGAACCCATTAGAAAACAAGAGTTGGCAGTTAGCGTATCTTGTTCCGGCTGAATGTGGCGATGTATGTCAGGCTCAAGTCGACATCATGCGTCAAAGCTATATCGCACTCGGCCGCTATCGCAATCGCGTTGAGCCAGTCCTACTAATGAGTAGCGATAGCGATAGCAGTATAGAACCACTGGAAGGCTTCATACAAATACCTGTATCCAAACAGTTTTTAACAGAATTATCACCGTCTGATTATGTGATCGTTGACCCGCGTGGTCAGTTAGTCATGCGCTACCCTGAAATAGAAGACACTGAAAACCTCTCGATTCAAAACAAAGGCTTATTGGCGGATTTGAGAAAGCTATTGAAGCTTTCCCGAGTGGGCTAAATCAGGCAGTGAATAACGAGATAAATGCAATATAAATCGATGAGCAAGGAACGCCTATGAAATTTATCGTATTGCTAAGAGTCACTTTGGTGATGACATTCGTAGTCATCATGCTTGGAGCTTATACCCGACTCGCCGATGCGGGCTTGGGTTGCCTGATTGGCCCGGTTGCTATGGACATTTGACTGTACCTACATCTGCAGAAGCCTTGGACAAGGCAAATATGCTGTATCCCGACTTATCCGTTGAAGCCGAAAAAGCTTGGCTTGAAATGATTCATCGCTACTTTGCTGGAGCGTTAGGCCTTCTGGTTTTTGCGATTTCATTTATTGGTATCAAGACCAAGCGAGTCCCGCTAACTTCGTCGGTGGCAGCAACAGCCATTGTTATTTTCCAAGCTTTGTTGGGTATGTGGACAGTCACGCTCAAACTGTGGCCTGTGGTTGTGATGGGCCACTTACTGGGCGGGTTCGCCCTGTTCAGTTGCTTGGCGATGATCTATTGGCAAGCTCAATTAGAACGAGACCCCATCGATCATTTGCAGATATCTCAATCTCTAAGGCCATGGGCGGCGTTGACCCTCGTTGTTGTTGTACTGCAAATTGCTCTGGGAGGATGGACGTCCTCAAACTATGCAGCTCTCATGTGTACAAGCTTACCTATCTGTGAAGGCGACTGGATGAGCCACCTAGACTTTGCCAATGCCTTTAAATTGATCCACCCGGGCTTTGATAACTACGAATTTGGAATTCTAGATTATGGCCCACGAATGACGATTCATGTCGCACATCGTATCGGCGCGATTGTGACAGCCTTGGTTGTTGCTGTATTCGTATTTCGTTGCCTCGCTGGCTCGGAGCGTGCACTGAATCGAACGGGCTGGATTATGTTTTTACTGCTTCTAATTCAAATTGGATTAGGGGTCAGTAATGTTTTATTTAGTCTACCAATTGGAGTTGCTGTTGCGCATAACTTAGGTGCTGCGCTGCTGCTCTTATCTGTACTGCATGCCAATGTTCTGCTTTGGCAGCCAAACGAATACATTGAGCTAACGAAGGAGACGTTGCATGAGTAAGTCTGCTGTTATTGCGACGCCAAGGGAAGGGAAGTCCTCATGGCGTTTGTACCTGACATTAACCAAGCCGAAGGTGGTGGCTCTTATGCTACTGACTGCCTTGGTTGGTATGTGTCTAGCGATGCCGGGCGCTCTTCCTCCTATCCAAACAATAGCGGGATTGTCAGGCATTGCGTTAATGGCGGGTTCCGCTGCCGCGTTTAACCATCTAATCGATCGCCGAATTGATGCCATTATGGCGAGAACCTATAAACGTCCTTTGCCATCTGGAGATATCAATGCAGTGAGAGTTTTTGCATTCGCTCTCTTTATTGGTGCTGTCGGGTTTACTATATTAATGCTCTGGACAAATTCGCTAACCGCGTGGTTAACTTTGGCAAGTCTTTTTGGTTACGCTGCGGTTTATACTTTGTATCTCAAACGGGCGACACCTCAGAATATTGTGATTGCAGGTATTGCAGGTGCGATGCCGCCTTTGTTGGGTTGGACAGCCGTAACGGGCGAACTTCATGCCAATGCTTGGCTGCTGGTGATGATAATCTTCATTTGGACGCCACCACACTTTTGGGCTCTGGCGATTCATCGTAAAGATGATTATGCGAAAGCCGACATACCAATGCTCCCCGTGACTCATGGTGTGAGCTATACAAAAACATCAATTCTGCTTTATACCGTGTTACTGAGCTTGGTGTGTTTGATGCCAGTATTGGTTGGCATGAGTGGTTTACTCTATTTAGCCGTTTCATCTTGTTTAAGCGCGGGGTTCATCGCTTCGGCTTGGAAGCTGAAGTTTAACGCAGATGAAAGCTCAGCGATGGACACATTTAAGTTTTCTATCTACACTTGATGCTCTTGTTTACCGCGCTTTTATTGGACCACTACTTCATCTAATGTCAGCATTTGAAACTACATTAAAACCCTACCGAAAAACGGTAGGGTTTTGTGTTTGGGGCTTTGCATGTAAGTGAGGCTGACTCTAATCAATCACTTTTCAAATGTCTCAAACTGCGTTTTTCAATTTTCTTGAAACCAAGGGAGAGCAGTAAGCAAAGCATCAGATAACAACCGCCAACAATTAGCCAAATTTCAAAAACTAGCCCAGATGAGTTAGCCATTTCGGTACCAACAAATGTCATCTCTTGAATGGATATTAACGATACGATGGACGTGTCTTTTATTAAGGATATTGCTTGGCCAGCAAGAGCCGGCGTAATCAAAGTCAGTACCTGTGGAGCAACAACGTAGCGATACTTAGTCCAAGTCGATAACCCCAAAGAATCAGCCGCTTCCCATTGCCCCTTAGGAACACTGTTTAAGCCCGAACGAATGACTTCTGCGACATATGCTGAAGAGAGCAGCCCTACGCATAGAACACCCGATAAGGTGTTTTCCCATAGTGAGGCAGGGCCAAAAAGCACCAGTTGGAAGCTATTGGGTTCTCCTGTGAATTCGCGAAGAACAGTTTGTAAACCAAGCAATGGAATCAGCTGATTAGAGATGAAAAAGTAAAAGATAAAAACGAATACCAGTGGTGGGATGTTGCGCACCAGCTGAACAAAAAGGTTAGCGGGTACACGCAGTATAGAGACAGAGGAAAAACGAGCGATACCCACAACTGTGCCAAGCCCAAGTGCGAGGACCATACCCCAAATGGACAATCGAACGGTAGCGATCAAGCCCTGTAAAAAGTAAGGAAGCGAACCGTCTGAACGTGCAGTAAAGATTAAATCAATGGCCTGTTGCCAGCGCCATTGGTAATTGATCCCATGAGCAGCACGGTAGTAGAGCCACACTCCCGCTATTACTAGGACGAGTAGCAGAATCAAATCAAGAGAGTTCAGTTTCCATTGCGTTTGAATGGCACCGTTAGATTGGCGAGGTGTTTTTGCTTTTATTATCTGCACTGAGCTTTTAATCTTTGTATTGATGATTTGAATGTGCAGCGGCTAGGAATGATGACCTAGCCGCACAGCTTTTAATTTAAGTATTACTGACCGGATGCGATTTGATCTTGCCAATCTAACGTCGAGAACCAGTATTCGTAGCGCTCTTTTAACCAACCGTCTTCGGTGCGAGCTTGAATCCACTCATTGAAGAAAGCAGCCTTATCCTCTTCACCTAAACGAACTGCGAAAGCCTCATTACCTTTCGACAAACGTTCTGTAAACGGAATGAATAGCTTATCATTGTTTTTCACTGCTTCGTGCTCAGGCTTCGGGCTAGAAGCGATAACCGCGTGAGCGTTGCCATTCAAAACTTCTTGGAAGGCTTGTGCATCGTCATCGAACTGAAGAATTTTCGCTTTAGGGAAGGTTTCACGCGCAACTTGAACCGTGAATGCGCCGCGCCTTGCTGCAATTTTTACTCGGCGAGAGTCAAAATCGCTAAGCTCCGAAAAGCCTTCTGCAAGTTCTTTGCTGGCTGCAACTTGAACACCTGAGTGTGAGTATGGCGAGGTGAATAGAACACTCTTCGAACGTTCTGGAGTTATCGACATACCACCGATAATAACATCAAATTTTTGAGCAAGTAGGGCTGGGATGATGCCATCCCACGCTGTTGGTACAAACTCGACTTTCCATCCTGAGTCTTCCGCGAGTCGTTTGGCAACGTCTATTTCAAAGCCAATTAAGTCACCTTGCTTGTCTCTCATCGCCCACGGGACAAAAGTCGACATGCCTACTTAGAGTGCCACGTTCATTGATCTTGTCTAAGTTTGGTGTTTCTGCCGCTAAACTACTGGTTGCAAAACTAAGGCTTAATACGCTGGCGAGCAGCGCTTTAAAGCTCGCGCGTTTCAGTAAATCCATTCCTAATCGCTTCATTCTATTCTCCGTGAAGTTCGTGTTATAAAGCCAATTCTGTTCGAGGTTATGTTGTAAGTTGTTTATATTTAGCTAATTTGTCGCGAAGCCCTGACGTTAAGCTGCGCCACTGAGATCCTAACTTGTGTTCCAGCCAAGCCGAGAAACCAGACAGTGATAAAGTCAGGAGCAAGTATATTCCGGCTACGGTGAACCAAATTTCAAAAGGCATTGCTGTTTCTGAGACAATATTTCTCCCTTCAGTCGTCAGGTCAAAAATCGCCATTACGCTGACAATAGAAGAGTTTTTAATCAATGACACTACTTCGTTAGTTAGCGGTGGCAACGTCTTTTGCAGAAGCTGAGGGATGATCACATCTTTATATGTATGAAATGGAGATAGGCCCAATGTTTTAGCGGCTTCAAACTGGCCTTTTGGAATACTATTGAGGCCACCACGAAAAATTTCAGCAGTGTATGCCCCCTGAAAGAGAGCGAGAGCTAACACTGCTGTTGAAAACCGATCGAGTCCAATGACAGGCCCAAATACAAAATAGAGCAAGTAGATCTGCACTAGCAGCGGAGTATTACGAATCAGTTCAATGTAGAGGGTGGCAATCGTTCGCCCAACGATAGAGTTTGAGCGCTTGAGCATAGCTGTCGTAAGGCCTATTGCCAGAGTGAAAAATAGGCTGATAGCTGAAATCTTGATAGTGACAATAAGGCCTTCAATCAGTTCAGCAGGCCACCACTCGCCATCCTCAAAAAAGAACAGATAGTCGGGGACTCGATGCCACTGCCATTGATAATTCATCGCTTTTGCACCCGAATCCAGCAGCAAAAACATCGCTAGCATAAGTAAGATGATTTGAAGTATGGCAGAGCCGACGGGCTTTAACGTTTTAATGATCATCAATGGGCCAATATTTGGTTTAGGAATTGTTGAGTCCGTGGGTGATTCGGCTCGTTGAACAATTGTTCGGGAGGCGCAACTTCGATGATCTCCCCCTCATCCATAAATATAACGCGATCGGCGACTTTACGAGCAAACCCCATTTCGTGCGTTACACACATCATGGTGATGCCGTCATTGGCAAGATCGATCATCACATCCAACACTTCGTGGATGGTCTCTGGATCCAGTGCAGAGGTGGGTTCGTCAAAAAGCAGAATCTCAGGCTCCATACAGAGTGAACGTGCAATGGCGACACGTTGTTGCTGACCTCCAGAGAGTTGCACAGGGTACTTGTCTGCTTGTTCCGCGATGTTGACTCGCTCTAGGTAATGACGAGCTCTGTCTTGCGCTTGGGTGCGAGATAGCTTGAGAGTTCGAATCGGCGCCAACGTTAAGTTTTCCATCACTGTAAGATGAGGAAAGAGGTTGAAGTGCTGAAAAACCATACCAATTGCCCCAGGAGCGGATGAAGGTTGCTCGTGAGAAATCTCAATGATGCCCTGAGAAATGGCTTCTAATTGATTCACAGTACGTATCAAAGTGGACTTCCCTGACCCAGATGGACCACAAATCACCACGATCTCCCCTTTTTTTACTGTGAGGTTGATCCTTTTTAGGGCGTGAAAATTTCCATACCATTTGTCTACGTTTTCGAATTTTATCGCATTCATACCAATTTAGAATATGGCGTTCGTGATGAGGTATACCATAGCAATATCAAAGGGATATTGCATCAAGTTCACAGTGGTTTTCATTAGGCTGTAAGAGCAAAAAATGAGGTGTAAATTATGTGTTACGCCTTGGTGTTATTCGAAAAATACAGTGATTATTGAATTTTGTTGAAATTAATGATTGAACTTCTCGTTTTTAGTCGATAAGTTACAGGGAAATAGGATGTAGATAGATGAACAAATTTGCAGCAAAAGGAGTTGCATATTGTTCAAAGCCAGATAAATAGGAAGAAGTAAGCAATGTTTCAAACTGATGATGTAAGAATTAACAAAGTAAAAGAGTTATTACCCCCAGTAGCGGTTTTAGAGAAGTTTCCTGCTACAGAAGTTGCTTCTTCTACCACTTTTCAAACTCGTAATGCGATCCACAATATCTTGGAAGACAAAGATGATCGCTTGCTAGTTATTATTGGTCCATGTTCAATTCATGATCCAGAAGCAGCATTAGAGTACGGTAAAAAGCTAAAAGTTCTACGTGACGAGCTTGGCGAAAACCTCGAAATCGTGATGCGCGTTTACTTTGAAAAACCGCGTACTACCGTAGGCTGGAAAGGTCTTATCAACGACCCATACCTAAACGATACGTTTAAACTTAACGACGGTCTTCGCATGGGACGTAAGCTCCTGCTTGACCTTACAGACATGGGAATGCCCACGGCGAGTGAGTTCCTAGACATGATCACACCGCAATACGTTGGCGACTTGATCAGCTGGGGTGCAATCGGTGCCCGTACCACTGAATCTCAGGTTCACCGCGAGCTAGCGTCGGGTCTATCGTGCCCAGTAGGCTTTAAAAATGGTACCGACGGCAACATCAAGATTGCGTCTGATGCGATTCGCTCAGCGGGTGCATCTCACCATTTCTTGTCAGTAACTAAATACGGTCACTCTGCAATTATCGAGACGGCGGGCAACCCAGATTGTCATATCATCCTTCGTGGTGGTAAAGAGCCGAACTACAGTGCACAGCACGTGGGTGCAATCAAGCAAGAGCTAGAAGCTTCTGGTTTGCCTCAAAAAGTGATGATCGACTTCAGCCACGCAAACAGCTCTAAGCAGTTCAAGCGTCAAATGAATGTGTGTGAAGACGTATCACAACAAATCGCTGGTGGTGAAGACGCTATCTTCGGTGTGATGATCGAATCTCACCTAGTTGAAGGTCGCCAAGATCTCGTTGACGGTTGTGCTCCAACTTATGGCCAATCAATTACTGATGCATGCATTGGCTGGCAAGATACTGAGCTTGTTCTTCGCGAACTCGCTTCAGCAGTCGCTAAGCGTCGCGCCGCTAAGTAATTCAGTTTGCTATATAGAGAAAGGCTCCGTTAAGGCTGTCTCTT